>JBMHBX010000012.1:0-129499 GCA_049890215.1 Puniceispirillaceae bacterium (SeqCode)
CCCTGTTTTTTTCTGGTAAAATGTGAAATTCTGCCTATAAATCATGTCCAGATAAGGAGCCTTTGTCATGTCAAATACCAAAAAAGGTAAATCATCGATTTGGGGTGGACGCTTTGCTGGTGGTCCTTCGCAACTTATGCAGGATATTAACGCATCTATCAGCTATGATCAAAAACTCTATGCACAAGATATCAGGGGATCAAAAGCGCATGCAACCATGCTCTGCGCTACAGGCATTCTGTCATCTCAAGATGAAGCCGCCATACTGAAGGGCTTATCGCAAATAGAACAAGAAATAGAATCTGGCGCCTTTTTGTTTGATAGCGCGCTTGAAGATATTCATATGAATATTGAAACAAGGCTATCTGAGCTGATTGGTGATGCAGCGCGCCGCCTTCATACTGCGCGCTCACGCAATGATCAGGTAGCAACTGATTTGCGCCTGTGGCTAAGAGACAGGCTCGATGAAATTGACAATGCGCTTGGCCATTTGCAGCAAGCCTTGCTCCTTCAGGCAGAAGCGCATGCAGATACCTTAATGCCGGGATTTACGCATTTACAAACAGCCCAACCAGTGACATTTGGCTTTCATCTGATGGCCTATGTTGAGATGATTGGCCGTGACAGAGGGCGGATGGCTGATTGCCGGGCACGTGTGAATGAAAGCCCGCTTGGCGCAGCAGCGCTTGCAGGCACTTCATTTCCCATTGACCGTCATATGACAGCAAGCTCACTTGGCTTTTCGCGGCCAATGGAAAATGCCATGGACGCGGTCTCATCACGTGATTTTGCCATCGAATTTCTCAGCGCCAGTGCGATATGCGCCACTCATCTGTCACGTCTTGCAGAAGAGATCGTGATATGGTCAACAGACAGATTTGCCTTTATCACCTTATCAGATGCCTTCACAACAGGCTCTTCTATTATGCCACAAAAGCGTAATCCGGATGCTGCAGAGTTAGTGCGTGCCAAGCCAGGTCGTATCATGGGCGCTCTTGTCACATTATTGACGATTCTCAAAGGCCTACCACTTGCCTATGGAAAAGATATGCAGGAAGACAAAGAGCCTGTCTTTGATGCAGAAGCTAATCTGATGCTGGCAATTACAGCGATGACAGGCATGATTTCTGATATGACTGCCAATCCGCAGGCAATGCGCGCCGCGCTGACAGCGGGTCATCCAACCGCAACAGATTTAGCGGATTTTATGGTACGTGAACTTGCCATGCCTTTCCGTGATGCGCATCATGCGTCCGGCTCAATTGTCGCCTTAGCTGATCAAAAAGGATGCACCTTAGAAGAGTTATCCTATGAGGAGATGGCTGAGGTTGAACCACGGCTAACAAAGGCTGTTATGGCCTGTTTATCAGTCGAAGACGCCGCAAGTGCCCGCACAAGCTTTGGCGGTACCGCACCCCAAGAAGTCAGACGCCAAATTGCACAAGCGCGTAAACAATATCGCCTTGATATATAAAATAAAGGAGCCCGTAAAATGACAATCACAAAAACCATCATAACGGCCCTTCTGGGATTAGGCTTATTGCTGAGCGTCTCTGCCTGTGGCAAACGTGGTGACCCGGTGCGCCCGTCAGAGGTCGAACAGGCCTCATAACCCCTATCATCAAAAGAGATAACAGATGGCTTTTTCCTATGATAAAAACGGCGCCTTGCTGATAGATGGCATTGAGGCTGCGTCATTGGCACAAGATTATGGCACCCCGTTATATGTCTATTCAGCTGATGGCCTGACAGATTATTTTAACGCCTTTCAAAAAGCCGTATCGCCTGTGAATGGCAAAGTGCATTTTGCGGTCAAAGCCAATTCAAATCTGGCCATTTTATCGTTATTGGCAGAACAAGGTGCCGGCGCTGACATTGTCTCTGGCGGTGAATTATTACGCGCATTAAGTGCCGGGATTTCTGCCAAAAATATTGTTTTTTCAGGTGTCGGCAAAACAGATGATGAAATCCGTCTGGCCCTGTCACGCAATATCGGCCAGATTAACGCTGAATCTATTGCTGAAATTCACCGTATTGAGGCCATTGCCAAAGAATGGGGCTTACGCGCGCCTGTGGCTATTCGCGTGAACCCTGACATTGATGCCAAGAGCCATGAGAAAATATCAACCGGCCAAAAATCAACCAAATTCGGCATTGCGCTTGATACAGGCGAAGCAGAAGAGATTTATGCTTATATTCACCACTCAGACCATCTGATTGCCAGAGGGCTTGCGGTCCATATTGGCTCACAATTAACTGACCTTGCGCCTTTCAAAAAGGCCTATGAGACGTTAATTGAGGTGGCTGATTCATATCGTGCCAAAGGGTTTGATGTGCCATCTCTTGATTTAGGGGGCGGCCTTGGGGTGGATTACCACAATGATGGCAGACCTGATTTTGAGAGCTATGGCGCGTTGGTGACCTCTTTGTTTTCCGGTACTGATTATGAACTTGGCTTTGAGCCTGGCAGGTCTATTGCGGCAGATAATGGCTTATTACTATCCTCTGTGCTTTATACAAAGCCTGGCGGGGATAAAGATTTTATCATCATTGATGCGGCCATGAATGATTTGATTCGCCCAACCTTATATGAAGCGCATCACCGCATTGAGCCTGTCCAGCAGTCAAACAGACCATCACGCATAAGTGACATTGTCGGTCCGGTTTGTGAAACAGGTGATTATCTTGCCAAAGGGCGCGATTTCCCGCAGATGGAATCAGGCGAGCTGATCGCTGTTTTTAATGCCGGCGCCTATGGCTCTGTGATGGCCTCTAATTATAACACCAGAGCGCATCCTGCTGAAATCCTGATTCATCAGGACAAGGTGCATGTCATCAAGCCGCGCAAGGCCATCGAACAATTGCTGGAAGATGAATATAACCCGTTTCAGAACTAGCCGGATGAATCTGTCAGCCTGATCGCCAGAGGCACAACTGTGATCTCAGCTTGTTCTGTCTCTTCGATGGTGATTTGCAAAAAGAAATCAGTCGCCTCCCCTGCTTCGATAAATGCCTGTGATGGTTGCATTCTTTGTGTATGAAGCATCACCCCATCTGCATCTGAAATCGTTAATTGCAATGGCGCAGCATGTGTACGCAATCCTGATATATTGGCCAAAAACCCACTGATCCGCAAAGTATCACCTGCATAGCTTGCTTTGAGGTCGCGTATCTCAAGCTTGTCAAGATCAGGGCGTATCGCAAGGCCTGTCATATCAAATATACCAATCGTTGATGGCACATAGGCGGTGATCACTCCGCGATTAAAACTAAGCAAACTGACACATAAAACCAGAGCGGCGCATAAAATGACCGGCCATCTTAAGATGGAAAAAGACTCACGAATCAGGCGCGGTTCCACAGGATCTTCAGCGCCGACATCAGGTGCCCAGACATGTTTACAGACTGAACATCTGACTTGTTGTCCGGGTGTTTTTAACTGCGCCGATTCGATTCGGAAAATTGTCTCACAATTCTCGCATGTTAACAGCATTATCAAAAACCATCTGCTTGAGTAAGGCAACATAGTGAAAGGGCATTTCACGACCTTGCCTGTTTTTACTTCTGTTGAGTATATTTACCATTTAGCATAAAGGCTAGATGGTTTTATGGTTTGTGCCTTGATAGCCCAAATCCCAAAAATAAAACAATAATTTGTCAAAAAAGGGCATTGTTGTGAATATGCAAAAAAACACACAACAAAAGATGATGATGAGTGTTGTCACTTTGCTCATTATCTCAGGGCTGTTTATCAGCGCCCTTCAGCATTTTGTGCTGACTTTGCCAAAACAGCCTTTGCATACCACAAAGGCAGATGGCATCGTTGTCACCACAGGAGGACAGGGGCGCCTGCGCACAGGCCTTGACCTTTTGCAGGCCGGCAAAGCCCCACATTTATTATTAAGCGGGGTTGGTCAGGGAATTACAAAACAGATGATTGCACAATCAATGACCTTGTCTGCCACGGACAAACAGGCTTTGCATTGTTGTGTGACACTTGAATTTCAGGCAGGTGATACGCTTGGCAATGCCATCGCCACAAGGCAATGGGCACAAACCCATCAGGTGAACCGGTTTTTCCTTGTCACCTCTGCCTATCATATGCCACGCGCCACTCTGGAATTTTCCGCTCTTATGCCAGATAAGACCATCATTGCCTTTCCTGTGGTCGCACCTGACCTGATCGGCACATCATGGTATAGTGATTGGGCGACTTTCAGGCTTTATTTGCGCGAATTCTTAAAATATAGCTGGCGGCGCGGCGCGCTTCTCTTTGGCTGATACAGACATCAAAAATGATGATATCAGTCCTGCCCTGCTTCGATGATGGATTTTCGAATCGATCTTGTGCGGGTGAATAAATCAAATAATTTATCCCCTTCCTGCCATCTGATCGCACGTTGTAAATAGCTGAGATCTTCATTAAATCTCTGCAGCATTTCAAGAACAGCTTCATCATTATTCAAAAACACATCACGCCACATCACAGGATCAGAGGCGGCAATGCGCGTAAAATCGCGAAAGCCAGAGGCAGAAAACCGAATCACATCTTCTTTGAGATCTGATTCTAAATCAACCGCGGTGCCCACAATGGTATAAGCAATCAAATGCGGCAAATGAGAGGTTATGGCAACAACACGGTCATGATAATGCGAGTCCATCTCTTCGACCATTGCCCCAAGCCTGGTCAGAAACGCAGACATCTCATCAATTTTTGCTCTTGGTGCCCCTTCTGGCACAACAAGCCAATAGCGCCCCTCAAACAAGCTCGCAAAGCCGGCAGACGGACCTGAAAATTCTGTTCCTGCCATAGGATGGCTTGGGATGAAATGGCAATTATCTGGCACAAAGGGTGACACATCACGAATGACAGATCTCTTGGTAGAGCCTGTATCAGTGATAACTGTCTCAGGCTTCAGATGGGCAGCCATCTCTTTCATGACGCTTTGCATCGCGCCCACCGGTACTGCCATGATAACAAAATCAGCCTCTGCCACTGCTTCTGCTATGCTATTTGAGACCTCATGACCAATCCCAAGCGCGCGCGCCTCATCACGAGCGCTCGCTGATATATCATAACAGCTAATGATAGTCGCTAATTGTTTATGTTTTGCTGCAATGGCAACAGACGCGCCTACAAGACCAATCCCAATGACCGCTACTTTGTCATAAATTATCATTCATTATCAGCTTTCATAAAGGCAGCAAAAGAAGACAGCACAACTTCCATTTCATCATCAGTACCAATCGACATGCGCAGATAATCACCCAGCTTATAGGGAGTCATTTCGCGCAATAAAATATGGCGCTTTGCCATAAAGGCCAGAGCCTGACTGGCGGTTGGCCCGTTATGAGCTGTAAAATCAATTAAGAAGAAATTCGCAGAAGACGGGTGAACCGTCAGGCCAATCTCTGCCATACGCTTTGGAAAAGCGTCTTGCCATTTTGCATTATGAGCTAAGCTTTTCTCCTGAAAATCCACATCTTCTATCGCTGCAATACCAAGTGCAGTTGCCACTGAATTGATCGAAAAAGGTGGCCTGATAGAAGCAAGCACATCACGAATATCATCCGGAAAATAGCCCCATCCCAAACGCTGAGCAGCAAGACCATGCATTTTTGAAAAAGTCCGGAACATCACCACATTGTCATTATCTTCGACCATACGCGCTGCATAAGACATCCCGTCAGCCACATATTCAGCATAAGCCCAGTCAAGCACCAATATCACATGGCCCGGCAAGCCGGCATGAAGACGGCGCACCTCTGCCTCGCTTATCATTGTGCCAGTCGGATTATTGGGATTGGCAAGAAACACAATTTTTGTCCGGTCTGTGACCGCGGCCAATATATTATCAACACTCACCGTCAGGCCGTCATCTGCTGCTACGACCGGCACACCGCCTGCAATCGTTGTTGCCTGCGGGAATACCAAAAAGCCATATTGGGTATGAATCGCCTCATCACCATTATCAAGATAAGCAAGACAAATCAGACCAATTAATTCATCAGACCCGTTCGCCGTCAGAATCTGGCTGGCAGACAAGCCATAGCGGTCGGCAATCGCATTATGAAGTTCAGCTGATTGCGGCACATTATAGTGATTTATCTGAAATGGCGCTTTGCGCAAAGCCTCCTCAACCTTAGGAGACCATCCAAGGGCACCTTCATTGGCAGATAAGCGAATTGGTTTCACATCCGCAACTTTGCCAAGCGCAGGACGATAAGACGCAAGTGATGCAACCGCATTTTTTGGTGTTGGTTTTACAGTGACCATCTATTTTCACCATTATTTATTCCAAGACAGGAATCATGAGATTGTTAGTGGGCGCGGATATTGTCCCACGATTACCCCGCAAGGTAAAGTGCCATCACTATCTTGTTTACCAAGATGATGGCAACTGCCATCCTCACCATATATCACAATGATATCATCCCCGGAATCTGCCGGCATATCGCGGCAGATAATATAACCGCGCTGTGCGGCTGGCAGCTGCAAAAACCCAATGGAAGCAGCGATGAAACAGCCTGTCCCATCTGTGCCTGTTTCCCCTAACTCAGTAATGATCCCTGGCAGCTCATCTTGCGTTATGATAACACAATCAGCTTGCTTGCTTTTCAGACATGCCAGCGCAGATAACACATCAGCCTTTGGCAGGCATTGCATATAACCAGCGCTGTGATAATCTGCCAACTGGCCTGCCTCATGGCTGTGCGCAATGGTATAATCTGGTTTTTGTTCAGCGATACTTGCTGAAATGATATGGCGCCACAACCCCATGATAAGCCGCGGGTCAATAGGAGGGTGAGAGGCAATCAGATTGCGCAATAAACTCACCTCTCTGTCAGGGCGAAACACATTTGAGCCCAGCACCTTTTTGGTCGCAATTTGCCGCGATAATGCCTGACGCGCCTCTAATCTTTGCAACAACTCATTATCAATGGCGTCAATTTTACCACGCAACGACTCTAAACTCGTCTCAGGCGCGGTTTTTTCTGCATTTGATGAATGGTCTGACATAAGATAATGGCACTTTCTGTTTTGCTTATTGCAGCTGACACTTGCCACAATAATCTGCCAGAAAACAAGCCATTTGACCAGAAATTTGACTAGCCGTCATCACAGCCTGTCACATAAGAAGAGGACATAGCAGGCTTGATCGCAGGCACCTTACCAGGAGAGAGCGAGGGTATCAGCACAGCTTTGTCTCTGGCCTTTGTTGCATAACGTAATTTGCTTGCCCTGATGATGATCATGCCACCAAATAAGCCCCACCCGTAATGGCCGCACCGATCTGTAAAATCAGCCAGCTTCATAGGCAGGTGAAGCAGGCGTGGCGGCACAAATAAACCACGTCTGACATCAATAATATGAAAGCCTGTTTTTGAGAGCCATTTACCAATCTGTCCCTTGGAAAAAGGTCGCCCATGGCCAAGAGGCGTGCTGTCATCTCTGACCCACAGGCTGGCGCGATTAGGCACCATCAACAATAATTCACCTGCGCTGACCAACACGCGATTGGCTTCTGATAAACACGCCTCACCGTCAAAACAATATTCAAGCCCGTGACACATGATGACCTGATTCAGTGATTCGGTTGCGATTGGCCAGGCATCAGAGGCCACACTAGCACTCATCACACCATCACTGCCGCCATGCGCCAATGCGCCCATTTCACGCGGTATCAGCACAGGCGGCACAGCCGATGGCAAACACATAAAAGGATACCCAAATCCTAATCTGTCAATTTTGGCCTCAAGATGAAGCGCGGGCTGAATGATCCGCCGCAAAAAATACGCCACCCTGTGGCCTGCCGCGCTATGATAAAAATCATCAAGATAAGCGATTTCAGACATAGCCTCTATTTTTGACTGAGGTATTTTATCTTGTTCTGGCAAAATGCTGGCCATGATGAGTTACTCTTTTGCAAAAACCTGTCTTTGCATGCTAGCGTGTTTTCAGAAATACGTGCAACCACTTCAATAACCAAGCAGCTTTGTTCCTGTCATGCCTGTTACCGAGATTAAAAAATATGCTAATCGCCGGCTATATGATACGGCCGCCTCAAGCTATATTACGTTGCAGGATGTTGCTCACCTCATCCAAAAGGGCCGCAAGGTCAAGATTAGCGATGCCAAAACAGGCGAAGATCTGACAAGTGCGACTTTGCTTCAAATCATGACTGAAATTCATAATGAGGGCACCAGAATCCTGTCACCAACCGCTCTGTCTTTGCTGATCGCCTATGATAAAGATGAGACGCGCATGGCGCTTTCAGCCTATATTGACGAAGCGCTTAGCCGCTTTGATGAAGAACATGACAGCCTTATTAACACAGATCATCAGAACCAAAAGGCGATTGAAGAGATACGCTCTGCGCTCAGGCAATTAACAACCGCTTTTGCCAAATGGGATCGCTAGGCTAGCGCTGAATATTCGATAGCTGATAGGCCGCTTCTTTGCAATTATCATAAATATCCGGCTTAGATGTGCGCACAGATGCCTGAATGACCTCCGGCAAGCTTAACATCTTGTCAAAAAGAGCACGCGCCAATGTTTCCTGCAAATCAAAATGACGGGCACTTGTAATCGCCATAACACTGTCACGAATCATATCATAATCAAGCCCGTCACCAATGATATCTGTTCTCGGCTCTGTTCGTGGATCAAGCACCACCTCTACATCAATTACAACGCGTTGTTTGTTTTTGCGTTCATGATCATAAATACCAATAGACGCCACAACTTCGATTTCTGTTACAAAAAACCGGCGACTTGGCAGATTTGTCTCTGGCTGAGCTTTATTTGTCATTACATATCCAATCTCAAAGATAGGTGGCAATCATATCAGGATAGATATCATAGCGCTTTATCTGCGCCTTGACATCCTGTCCTGCCAATAGCCCATATCCTGATAATAAAATAGCGCTGAGGCCGAAATCTTTCGCCCCTAAAATATCAGTATGAAGAGAATCACCCACCATAGCGACTTTTTGTTTAGATAAAGATTTACCAGCCTTTTTTTCAAGCGCCTGAAAGGCAATCTCAAAGGCCTCCCCATAGGGTTTTCCTGTCATAATCAGCTCTGCGCCAGTCTGTCTTTGTGCCTTCATGGCCCAATAACCAGGCTCAAAGGTAAAGGCGTTTGTGACAGGCGCAGATACATCAGGATTACCAATGATAAGGGCTCCCCCTGTCTTTTTCAGGGCTTGTTCAAGCTCATCCTGATTTTGCTCTGACCATCCAATTGCGCCGAGGAACACAAAATAATCAGCCTGCGCCCAGCCTTTGGCCTGATAATCAGCCTCTCCATATATCACACCAGGCACATCTTCAAATGCGCTCACAGCATGGCTTAGGTAAGAAAAGCGTGCTTGTGGATTTTGGGCTTTAAGCCTCTGCAAACACAGATGGCAGGCATCACGTGACGAGATGATATCCTGTTTTGTTACATTTAATCCCCAATTTTGATAACCTTGCACGCGCATTTCTGCCGGCTGGCTTGCGCCATTTGTTAAAATAACAATCGGAATTTGTTTTGCCTCAGCTTTGGCAAATAAATCTGTGATACCCTCAATCGGGGCGGTGCCAAGACCAATCACACCGTAACTGTCAAGGATCAGGCCTTCTATGCCATCAAGCGAATCTGACAAATTTTCAACAAAGCGCATAGTATCAGGATTGCCTGCCGGAATCTCTGGCCCGTTCTGCGCATAAAATGCCTCATATAATGCCAAAGTGCGTTCAGCTGTCATCGGCTCATCAGCCCGAAAAAGCGCTTCTGCCGGTTGTGCTGTCATATCAGCTGCCATATCTGTTTTCTCATCTTTATCAGCATATCTTTGCCAGAATAACCAAACCAATCACAGATCTGGCACGTAACGCAATTATAAGCCTCGCTACCAAAAGCGACAAGATAAAGGATTGATTAGACCATGCACCAGACCAGCGCCTCATCTGTTCGTGATGTGATCATCATCGGCTCTGGCATTTCAGGATTAAGCGCCGCACGCACCTTAAAACAATCAGGAAGAGAGCCACTTATTCTTGATAAAGGGCGGCGCATTGGCGGGCGGTGCAGTACCAAACGCAAAGATGGTTATTGCTTTAATCATGGCGCCCAGTTTTTCACCACCAGAGATAGCGATTTCCACACACTCACAATACAAGCAGCTGAACGACAATCAGCCTGCCTGTGGTCATT
The DNA here is from genome assembly GCA_049890215.1 of Puniceispirillaceae bacterium (SeqCode). Classification (GTDB taxonomy): domain Bacteria; phylum Pseudomonadota; class Alphaproteobacteria; order Puniceispirillales; family Puniceispirillaceae; genus UBA685. The sequence goes on from JBMHBX010000012.1 coordinate 10,206, forward strand.
TGGCCATCACAGCCCTGCCTATATCGGCATGCCCACAATGCGCGATTTTGCCTCTTTTCTTGGCCGGGATTTTGACCATCGCCAAGATGTCAAAGTCACAAATATCACCAAAGATAATGATCTATATCACCTGACAGATGAGGCAGGAACGCACTATAGCGCACATCATGTGATCATCACAGCGCCTGCCCCGCAAGCTGCCATCTTAGTCGCAGATTGTGACACTCATCTGTCACAAACAGCACAAACAGCCATCTATGATCCCTGTTGGACAGTGATGCTTGCGCTTGAGGAAGAGGCCTATAAAAAAGCCCCGATACTGCCTTTGCCTGTCAGAGATGATACCATCATCGGCTGGGCAAATTTTGAGCCTTCACGCCTGCCAGATAAAGCAACATCTCCCTATTTGCCGGCTATCACCATTCAGGCAAATCCTGCGCATAGTCAAAAAATGCTTCACTGGGATAAACAAGATGTCATTGACACACTGGCTGAGGCCTATTTTGCGGCTATCGGGCAAGAGATGGTTGTCAAATTTGCCCTTGCCCACAGATGGTTATATGCCCGCGTTGCCAAAGCCGCAGATGATGATCATCCCTTTATCAATTCTGATCACACATTGGCACTGGCAGGTGATTATTTTGGCACTGCCCGCATTGAATCAGCCTATCTGTCCGGCAGACGGGCCGCTCTGGCCTTGCGCTAAAGCGCTTATCATTATGATGATAAAGAGGCCGCTGTGATAAATTGTCCAAAGGCCTCACACCAAATCAGCAATGCCGGATATTGCGACACATCCACACCTGCCGGCACGTCAACAGCAAAATTCTCAAACGCTTTGATAGGCGCTATTTGCACTGACTGATCTTTGATGGCACGGAAAGCTGCCTCAGTTTCCACAAAATAGGGTGTCATATAAAGACGGTAATCAGGACCGGGCGCAATTTTGCCGTCAAGCCAGATCATATCAGCAGACACATTAATGGTGCCTTCACCCCAATGAAGGGCATCAGAATCAGCCAAATCCCGCACAAATGAGCCTGAACGCTCAATCGTTTGTGACAAATTGGCAATCGCCTCATTATCAAGGCCTTTTTCAGCTGTCAGAATTGGTAAAAAATACACACCAAGACCAAAACCAACAATCAGCCCAGCCAGAAATTTCAACGCGCCGAACAACACAAGATGGCGTTTCGCCCAACCCAATAACGGGCCTGTTACATTGTGAATCAACTTATTCATGATATGTCCATTCTGAAAAGATGAGATTTCAACTTGATTTGCCTCAAGGTAACCGGCTTTAATCTGTGAAGTCCATAACAAACAAACATTAATTAAGGGACCTTTATGAAATTAATTGCATGTGAGAGCTTTGTTGTTGGCACGCCGCCGCCCGGCAATGGCGGACGCTATTTTATCTTTGTCAAATTAACCACAGATAACGGCATTATCGGCTATGGTGAGATTTATGCCGGCCATATCGCGCCTCATCTTATCTGTGATATCGCAAAGGACAGCTTTGCCCGCCATTTATGTGACCAGTCTCCTTTTCATATTGAGGCCTTTATGCGCAAAATGCATGGTGCCGGATTTCTGCACAGACCAGATCCGACCATGATGGGTGTGGCAAGCGGCCTTGAAATGGCCATGTGGGATATCATCGGCAAAGCGCTTGATCAGCCTGTGGCCAATTTGCTTGGCGGCATGATACACGAACGCTTGCGCACCTATACCTATCTTTACCCTGATGACGGAGAAGATGCAGGGCAGTTTTACGCTGATCCCATTAGAGCAGGTGAAAAAGCAGCCTATCAGCTATCTCAGGGTTTTACGGCCGTCAAATGTGATCCTGCAGGCCAATATTCGATTTATGACCCACGCCAGCCAGACAGAGAGTCCCTCACCCGTTCTGCGCGTTTTTGTCAGATGATAAGAGAAGCGGTAGGCGATAAGGCTGATATTTTATTTGGCACACATGGCCAATTCACCCCGTCAGGAGCGATTCGCATGGCACAGGCTATCGCGCCTTATGACCCTTTATGGTTTGAAGAGCCAACCCCCCCTGATCTGCCAGAGGAAATGGCCCTTGTGGCGCAATCAGGCTCTGTGCCTGTCTCTGCCGGAGAGCGCCTTTGTACACTCTATGAATTTCAGCGTCTTGCCACCCATAAAGCTGCCTCTATCTGGCAACCGAATCTTGGCCGGGCAGGGGGTCTGTTAGAAGGCAAGAAAATCGCCGCCATTGCACAAGCACATTATTGCCAGATAGCACCTCACCTTTATTGTGGCCCCCTTGTTGCGGCTGCTAATGCCCAACTTGCAGCGACTTTGCCTAATTTTCTCATCCTTGAATCAATCGAAAAAATGCAGGGATTTCATGCAGAATTACTTATCAGGCCGTTACAAGTCGAAGATGGTTATCTGACAGTCCCGACTGAAGCCGGCTTAGGGGTGACTTTGAATGAAGAGGTGGCGCGCGCCCATCCTTATGAGGGGGAAAAATATCATCTGGAGATGGCGCAAGAGCCTTTTGATGCCCATAAACATCGCTATTTCCCGGGCGGGTAGATAAGGCGGTTAGATAAGGTGGTTCGATAAATCTGCCGGACGAGGGGCCTCAAATCACGATTTTGCCTCTTTTCAGCCAGATATCAGGCGGCTTTTACTTGACAGTTCTCTTTTGGTGAGTATAGTCCGTCCACGATCAGAATGGTGCGCCATTGTGAGGCCGTCTTATATGGTAGCTTACAGTGCGAGATCACCAGTCAGATTATAACAGGTTTTAGGATTCATGATGGCCGCTTGCCTTTGGTGAAAACCAGCAAAGACAAAGACGGTATCAAGATAGATAAGATTGGGGTGTCGCCATGTATGCTGTGGTGAAAACAGGCGGGAAGCAGTACCGCGTTGCAAAAGATGACAAAATCCTCGTAGAACGCCTTGAGGGTGATGCTGGCACATCTGTGCAGCTTGATAATGTGATGATGCTTGTAGATGGTGACAAAGTCACTGTTGGCACACCGCAAGTCGCAGGCGCAGCAGTCGCTGCCGAAGTGGTTGAACAGACACGTGGTCCGAAGATCATCATCTTCCGCCGCAAGCGCCGTAAAAACCACCGCCGCACACAAGGCCATCGTCAGGATCTGACATTGCTGAAGATCACAGACATTCTGGCAGATGGCAAAAAGCCGGCTGCAAAGAAAGCCGCTGCCAAAAAAGCAGACGCTGAGGCAAAGCCTGCAGCGAAAAAAGCAGCAGCGAAAAAAGCAGCTGCAAAAAAGACAACCAAAAAGGCAGCCGCGAAAAAAGCAGCGCCAAAAGCGAAATCATAAGGAGAACGACTTATGGCACATAAAAAAGCAGGTGGTAGCTCCAGAAACGGTCGTGACTCCGCAGGTCGCCGTCTTGGCGTGAAGAAGTTTGGCGGCGAATCAGTCATCCCTGGCAATATTATCATTCGTCAGCGCGGCACAAAATATAACCCGGGCGAAAATATCGGCATGGGCAAAGACCATACCCTTTTTGCATTGGTAGCAGGTAAAGTAGCCTTCAAACAAAAAGCAGGCGGCAAAATGTATGTAAATGTTGTCGCAAACGCAGAGGCTGCAGAATAACAAACATCTGATAACCAATTATTATCGAATGCGAAGGGAATGACTTGCACCATAAGTTATTCCCTTTTTTATTAGGCTTTTTTATTAGCCTTTTTAATCAGATGGTGCCAACCATATAAAAAAGGCCTGCAACATAGCGGCCCATAACACAGGATATTGCCTTTCAGGCGCGCACATATTTTATTATGAAATTCTTAGACCAGGCGAAAATTTTTGTACGTTCAGGAAATGGCGGACCAGGTGCGGTCAGTTTCCGCCGCGAAGCTCATGTGCCCTTTGGCGGACCTGATGGCGGCGATGGCGGGCGTGGCGGCAATGTTGTTGCGCGCTGTGTTGGGGGATTGAACACACTGATTGATTACCGCTATCAGCAACATTTCAAAGCAAGTTCCGGCCGCCCGGGCGCAGGTCAAAACCGGGCCGGCCATTCAGGCACCGATATCGAAATGCGTCTGCCAGTGGGCACTCAGATTCTGGCAGAAGATGGCGAGACAATTCTGGCTGATCTGACAAAAGAAGGCCAGGAAATCATCCTTGCGCAAGGCGGCATGGGCGGCAAAGGTAATGCCTTTTTCAAATCAAGCACCAACCGCGCGCCTCGCAAATCACAACCTGGCGTCAAGGGCATTGAATTTTGGGTCTGGCTGCGCCTGAAGCTTATCGCTGACGCTGGTTTGCTTGGTATGCCAAATGCCGGCAAATCAACCTTTTTATCAGCGGTCTCTGCTGCCCGTCCTAAAATTGCAGATTATCCTTTTACCACCTTGCACCCTAATCTGGGTGTTGTGGGCATTGATGGTCATGAATTTGTGATGGCAGATATTCCGGGCCTTATCAGAGGCGCCTCAGAAGGTGCTGGTATTGGCCATCGCTTTCTTGGTCATGTAGAGCGTTGCCGCGTCTTACTTCATTTGATCGATTCAACAGGGACCGACCCGATTGAGGCCTATCATACCATCAGAGATGAGTTAAAAGCCTATGATGCAAATGGTCTGGCACGCAAAAAGGAAATCATTGTCTTATCCAAAGCTGATTCGGCCCCGTCTGATTATCTTGATGATTTGAAAGATGCCTTAAAACATGAAGGCGCTGAACAGATTTTGGTGATGTCTTCTGTCACAGGTGACGGGGTGCGCACTGTTTTGCGGGCGCTTTATTCCGTGATAACACAAGACATAGCAGATGAACTGGCAAAGGAACAAGATGACGAACCTTGGTCTCCGTGAGGCACAAAATGCCTCAGCGCTGATAGATAAAGCACAGCGCATTGTGATAAAAATCGGATCAGCCTTGCTTTTTAACCCTGATCAGGGCGGTCTTCAGACAAGCTGGCTTGCCGGGCTTGCACAAGATGTTGCACAGCTCCATAAGGCCGGTAAACAGGTGATTTTGGTCTCATCTGGTGCGATTGCTCTTGGCAGGGACGAAATGGGCATTGCCAAAGGACGTATCAGACTTGATGAAAAACAGGCAGCCGCTGCCACAGGTCAGATTATCTTAGCACAAGCCTGGAATGACAGCTTAAAAGCCCATGAGATCACCTCATCACAAATTCTGCTGGCGCCGGATGATACAGAAACCAGACGAAAACACCTCAATGCACGTTCGACCATGCAGACATTGCTGAATTACGGATGCGTGCCTGTGGTGAATGAAAATGACACCATCACCACCTATGAAATCAGATTTGGCGATAATGACAGGCTCGCCGCCAGAGTGGCTGCCATGATGTCAGCTGATTTATTGATTCTGCTTTCTGATATTGACGGGCTTTATGATAAAAATCCGCGCCGCTATGACCATGCCAACCATGTGCCTGTTGTCTCAGCGATCACAGATGATATTTTGGCGATGGGTGATAGTGCAAATGCGGAATTTGCCTCTGGCGGGATGGCAACAAAGCTTGCCGCAGCGCGTATGGCAACCAGTGCCGGCGTTGCCATGATGATCTGTGATGGCCGCACAAACAGGCCATTACATGCCTTATCACAAGGGGCAAAATCAACCATCTTCACAGCCATGATAGCCCCCTCCACGGCGCGCAAAAACTGGATTGCAAGCACATTGGATGCGTCCGGCACTGTCACCATAGATGATGGCGCCGCGATTGCCCTGTCCAAAGGGCGCTCATTACTGCCTGCAGGGGTAACAGATGTCCGGGGTCATTTTGAAAGAGGCGATGTGATTGCTATTTGTGATAAGAAAGGTACAATCATTGCCCACGGCCTGTCTGGCTATTCTGACAAAGAAGCCCGATTGCTAAAAGGCCAGAAAAGTGACCAGTTTGATGCCATTATTGGCTATGATGGCAGGGCAGAGCTTGTCCATGCAGATGATCTCGTCAGGCTCACAAAGACTGAAAGCAACAAAGGCTAAGAAAAACAAATTTGAGACCAAAACAACTTTGATGCCATAGAAAATTTGATGCCAAAGCAATTTTGAGGAAAACAGACCAGATGACGATAACTGACCTTGATGCCTATATTACTGAGATGGCTGATAATGCCCGTCTGGCACAAGCTATATTAGGTGGCTCAGATGAAGCACAGCGCAATCAGGCATTGCGCCTGTCAGCTGCGCTTATCAAAGAGCGGGCTGAGGCCATTCTGGCTGCAAATGCCAAAGATGTCGAAAAGGCCATTCAAAACGGATTAAGCCCTGCCATGATTGACAGGCTGACACTTGATGATAAGCGTCTTGATGCGATGGCAACGGGCCTTTTATCTATTGCAGATTTGCCTGATCCTGTGGGCGCAACACTGGCAAAATGGCAGGTGCCAAGCGGCCTTGAGATCGCCCGCATTGCCACGGCGCTTGGGGTGATTGGTATTATTTATGAATCACGCCCGAATGTGACGATTGACGCGGCCGGGCTTTGTATCAAATCAGGCAATGCTGCGATTTTGCGTGGTGGCAGTGATTCTGCCAATAGCGCGGCTTTATTGGGCATGGCGATGAGAGATGGTCTTGCCGGTGCCGGCTTGCCCCAAGATGGCGTTCAGCTTGTTGCGACCACTGACAGAAGCGCGGTCGGGCATATGCTAACCGCTGTCGGTAAGATTGATGTGATTGTGCCAAGAGGCGGAAAATCACTGGTGGAGCGTGTCCAGAATGAGGCACGTGTGCCTGTATTTGCCCATTTAGAGGGGATCTGCCACAGCTATATTGCCACCGGCGCTGATAAACAGGCCGCGCTTGATATTATTTTGAATGCCAAAATGCGCCGTACCGGCATTTGCGGGGCAACAGAAACCGTTCTGATAGATAAAGCAATAGCCTCAGATATCCTGCCAGATCTTGTGAGCGCTTTGCAGTCAGCCGGATGTGAAGTGCGCGGCTGTAAGCAAAGCCTCTCATTATGCCCTGATATGGTGCCTGCAAACCATGATGACTGGTCAACCGAATATCTGGATGCGATCCTGTCTGTCAAAATTGTCTCAGATATCACAGAGGCGATAGCGCATATCAAACAGTTTAGCTCTGGTCATACAGAAGCCATCATTACAAAAGATCAGGATGCTATCTCTTTATTTGTAAGCGCGATTGATTCTGCCATCATCATGATCAACGCCTCTACACAATTTGCAGATGGCGGCGAATTTGGTATGGGCGCTGAGATCGGCATTGCAACAGGCAAATTACATGCAAGAGGCCCGGTCGGCGCAGCCCAATTAACCAGTTTCAAATATGTGGTAACAGGCAATGGCCATACGCGCCCCTAAATGGCCTTATCAGCGTCATAATCAGCCACGGGTATTTCACTATCGCTATCGGCGCCATATTGGGTTATTGGGCGGGTCTTTTAACCCGGCACATGATGGTCATCTAATCTTGTCAAAAACAACCAGATTACGCACAAAATGTGATGAAATCTGGTGGCTTGTCAGTCCGCAAAATCCCTTAAAATCAGATAAGGATATGGCAGAATTCAGCCAAAGACTTGCCTATGCCCGCAAAATAGCAGCGCCTTATCCCTGGCTCAAGATACTGGATTTAGAATCGCAATCAGGCACCCGATATACCTATGATACCATACGGTTTTTAAGACAGAGATCATCAAAAGTGCGCTATAGCTGGATCATGGGCACAGATAATCTTGTGCAATTTTCTGACTGGTATAAAGCACGAAAAATGGCACATTTACTGCCCTTTGTGGTGCTGGCACGCAAAGGCAGTTTTTACGCTGCCATGGCCTCAAAAGGCAGATCTTATTTCCGCAGAAACAATGCCATATCAGCTCAGAAAGGCTTAACAATCATAAGAGCGTTTCATGCGCCGCAATCAGCTACCATCTTGCGCCGGCAGGGTTTCTGGCAGCAACAAAGCCAAAGACAAGACATAAAATAGCAAGCAGCCTTACCCCCCATTGCCACAAGAGTGATAGTTAGCTATATTTACCCCATCATGCTAAGCCTCATATCACAATAAGGAGAATGACAATTAGCACCGTAAAAAAGCAGCCCAGTGCCGATGAGATCAAAGATCTCGTGCTGCAGTCCCTTGATGACGATAAAGGCCTGGATATCATGCATATCCCTCTTGAAGGGAAATCTTCCATTGCAGATTATCTGATTATCGCAAGCGGCTCATCCGGACGCCAGATTGCGGCAATGTGTGATCATCTGGAAGAAAAATTAAAAAAGGCAGGCGCTGAGATTTTTGGCCGTGAAGGCAAAAGCCAGGGTGACTGGATTGTCATAGACGCTCTGGATGTGGTGATTCACCTCTTCCGACCTGAGGTACGTGAATTTTATGGTCTTGAAAAAATGTGGTCTCAGGATGCCGCAGATGAAGTGATGACCATTGGCGCTGATGCGTAAATTGCCTAGCCTGCCGGAGTGCCTTTTGCCATGTTATTGCATATTTTGGCCATTGGACGGGCAAAGAAACAGGCCGCAGAATCACGCCTGACATCTGATTATATAAGCCGTCTTCCAAAGGGAAGTCTGCTTTACGAAGCAGAATCACGCCTGCCGCAAGGTCAGGCGCGCATGCGTGATGAAAGCGACAAACTACTTCACCTTTATCACAGTAAAAAGCCAAAATCAGCACGTCTGATAGCCCTCGATCCAACAGGTCGCAATATCGCCTCACCTGATTTGGCAGAGCTGATTTCATCATGGCGTGATCAGGGAATCGGCGCTTGTTATTTTGCGATTGGCGGCGCTGATGGTCACAGTGATGATTTGCGGGCTGAAGCTGATGAGATATTGTCATTTGGCGCTGCGACCTGGCCTCATATGCTTTTCCGCGCTATGCTGGCAGAACAGCTTTACCGGGCAGAAACCATCATTGCCAATCATCCTTATCACAAAAGCTAATTATATCAAAAAACAGGGCTATTCATATGTCATCATCCACTCATTCATCTTCTCAAAGCGCCCCTGTTCATGGTCCTGTTGTCTTATGCATTATGGATGGGGGGGGATTGGCGCCTGCTGATGATACCAATGCCGTGACATCTGCCCACACGCCGGTGTTTGATAAAATGATGGCAGATTATCCAAATGCCACATTACAAGCCTCAGGCCCGGCGGTTGGCCTGCCAGAAGGCCAGCCAGGCAATTCAGAAGTCGGGCATATGAATATCGGTGCCGGACGTTGTGTCTTACAAGATTTGCCTCGCATTCACCAGATGATAGCTGATCATCAATTGGAATCACTGCCCCAGTTGCGCGATTTCATCACCAATTTGCAAAAAACAGGCGGGCGTGTCCATCTGATTGGCTTATTCTCTGACGGGGGCGTTCATGCGCATTTGGACCATAGTCTGGCACTTGCGAAGATTTTCTCATCACATAATATCGAAGTGCTGCTGCACATTATCACAGATGGCAGAGACACACTTCCCAAAGTCGCTCATGCCCAGTGGCAGGCATTTGCCCAAGCGCACTCTTATGTCAAAGTAGCCACTCTCACAGGGCGTTATTTCGCGATGGACAGAGATAATCGCCATGAACGCACCGCATGTGCCTTTGATGCGATGGCAACTGGTAAGGCTGATTTTACCGCCCCGGATGTCACATCCGCAATCGACCTTGCCTATGACAGAGGTGAGAGCGATGAATTTATCTCTGCTACGATTATAGATGGCTATACAGGTTTTGCCTCAGGTGATGGGGTCATGATGACAAATTTTCGTGTTGATAGAGCGCGCCAAATACTGTCCGCATTCTTATCACCTGATGGTATTAACAGGCCTCACTCTGCCATGCCTGACATGATAAGTTACCTGACCATGACACCTGTTTTCTCTCAGGGACCAAAATTACCCTTTCTGATAGGCCCGCAGGATTTATCAGACGGGCTTGGCGCGGTTGTCGCACAGGCAGGGCTTCGTCAGTTACGTCTGGCAGAAACAGAAAAATATCCTCATGTGACCTATTTTTTCAATGGCGGTGATGAGGCACCTTTTTCTGATGAAGAGCGCAAGGTGATCCCGTCACCAAAAGTGGCCACCTATGATAAAGCCCCGCAAATGAGCGCTGACGGCGTCTTACAAACAGCTCTTGCCTCTGTTTCTAACAAGTCTCATGACCTGGTGATCATCAATTTTGCCAATCCGGATATGGTGGGTCATACAGGTGATGTTGCGGCGGCAAGACAAGCGGTTGAGGAAGTTGATCGCTGTGTCGGCGCCCTTATCGATGCTGTTCACCAAGCCAATGGGGCGATGATCGTCACCGCAGATCATGGCAATTGTGAGGTGATGTGGGATTTCAAGGCACAAAGCCCTCATACCGCCCATACAACTAATTTAGTACCTGCCATTTTGGTATCACAAACCTCTTTTGGTATAACAGATGGGTGTCTTGCTGATCTTGCCCCTAGCTTACTTGGCCTGCTTGGCTTATCTCAACCAAAAGCCATGACAGGGAAAAGCTTGCTTACCATCAGCTAGACAGGCATGATAAGTCTGTAACAGGTCCCCATTTTCGCGTGAGTATGATAACATGTCTTTTTCGATGACAACTCAGCTATTTTTGCGTGCCACCGCCGTGGTCGCCATAGCCACAATTATTGGGTTTACGCTCCCCTCGCCCCATAAGGCACAAGCACAGGATAATGAAGAGGCCTATCGTCAATTATCCTTATTTGGCGATGTCTTTGAACGTGTGCGTAACGATTATGTCGAAGAAAAAACAGATAAACAAATTATCGAAGCTGCCATTAATGGCATGCTGACCTCTTTGGACCCGCATTCAGGCTATTTGCCTGATGATAATTTTGAAGCAATGCAAGTTCAGACAAGAGGTCGTTTTGGCGGACTTGGCATTGAGGTGACCATGGAAAATGGGTTTGTCAAAGTTGTCTCGCCTATTGATGATACCCCTGCCTCTGCGGCTGGTATGCAGCCTGAAGATTTGATTATCGCCATTGACGGTGATTCTGTACTTGGCAAAACCTTATCTGAAGCTGTGGATGTGTTGCGCGGTCCCATTGGCTCAGAAGTGACCATCACTGTCAAACGTGGCCTGCAAGAGCCTTTTGATGTCACCATCATCCGTGATGAGATTAAAATCAAATCTGTACGCCATGAGATTTATGACAATGTTGGCTATATCAGGATCACCACTTTCTCAGAACAAACCACACCCGGCCTTGTCAACGCTGTTGATAGCATTTTCAAAGAAGAGGGCGCGTCTCTGAAGGGCTTTATCCTTGATTTGCGTAATAATCCGGGCGGCTTGTTAAGCGAGGCCATTAATGTATCAGATGCCTTTTTGGAAGGCGGCGAAATTGTCTCTACCAGAGGCAGAGAAGAAAGCCAGACACAACATGCCTATGCCCGCCCGGGTGATATTGCACGCGGCATGCCTGTGATTGTACTGATTAATTCCGGTTCAGCCTCTGCCTCAGAAATCGTAGCAGGCGCACTCAAAGATCACAAAAGAGCGATTTTGATGGGCACCAGATCTTTTGGTAAAGGGTCTGTGCAATCAATTATCCCTATGCCCGGCCATGGCGCCATACGCCTGACCACAGCGCGTTATTACACCCCGTCAGGCGTCTCTATTCAGGCCAAAGGGGTCAGCCCTGATATTGAAGTTGAATTGGCACGGATTGAAAAATTAGATGGCGGTCGTTATCGCGAAGAAGATCTGCGCGGCGCTCTTGATTCATCCAAGGAAAGTGAGGGTGAAAATCAGGATGAGCAGGAAACAGCTGAAGAGACTGATATCACAAAAATTGATTTTCAGCTTGCACGCGCCATTGACCTGCTTCAGGGGCTTAGCGTGTTTGGCCAGATACAGCCACAATAATGATAACAGGTGAATGCCCAGCACAGACAGAAAGGCTATAACGATCGTGTTAGATTATGAAAAACGTCCCTACCGGCCTTGTGTTGGTATCTGTCTGATGAATGACGATGGCAAGATCTTCGCCGGAAAACGCATAGATAACAGGGCAGAAGCATGGCAAATGCCGCAAGGCGGTATTGATGAGGGCGAGAGCGCCATCACTGCCTGTTTCCGCGAGATGGCAGAGGAAATCGGCACAAACAGCGCTGAACTTGTGACTGAATATCCTGGGTGGCTCAATTATGATATTCCTGAGGCGCTTGCGAATAAATTATGGCAAGGCACCTATCGCGGCCAGACACAAAAATGGATGCTGCTTCGTTTTACAGGTCAGGATTCTGATATAAATATCAACACAGAAGAACCGGAATTTGCCTCATGGCAATGGATGGCGCCTGAAGATCTTATCTCTCTTGCTGTGCCATTCAAAAGAGATGTTTACGAAACGCTTATGGCCTCATTCTCTGAACATTTAGGCTAACGTTTTTATCCTTACATAACAAAAAACCCGCCCATTTAATTAAAAAGGCGGGTTTTTTTGTATCTTATCGCTTTGTTGCTAGGCTGAGATAGCTTGCTCCACAGCGTTCAAAAAGGCGGCATCTGCCTCTGATGCTTCTTTGGCACGCGCCTGCAATTCAGCGGCAGTGACTTTATTCAAATCTTCTGCGCGCTGTGCCAGAATGACGACCTTTTCACCAGTCACATCTGCCAGACCGCCATCGATCATATAGCTTGACGTGATTTGCCCGTTTTCATAGACATCAACGCGCCCCATTTGCAAATTTGCAATCACAGGCGCATGACGCGCTAGCACACCAAACTGACCTTCTGACCCTGGCGCTGTTACCATCTCAACCGCTTGTGAGACCATCACTCTGGCCGGGGTAACCAGTTCAAATTGTGTCGTTTCAGCCATAGCCAAACACTCCTCTTAACAGATAGCTATCCCTCTTAGGCAGCTTCTGCAGCCATCTTCTTACCTTTTTCTTCAGCTTCCTGAATGGTACCAACCATATAGAAAGCAGCCTCAGGCAGATGGTCATATTTACCAGCAACAATGTCCTTAAATGCGCTGACTGTATCATCAAGAGACACAAGAACACCAGGTGTACCTGTGAAGACTTCAGCAACATGGAATGGCTGAGATAAGAAGCGCTGAATCTTACGCGCACGCGCCACAATCAGCTTATCTTCTTCTGACAATTCATCCATACCCAAAATCGCGATGATATCCTGAAGCGCCTTATATTGCTGCAACACTTCCTGAACAGAACGAGCCACATTATAATGTTCTTCACCAATAATACGCGGATCAAGCATACGTGATGTTGAATCAAGCGGGTCAACCGCAGGGTAAATACCAAGCTCAGCAATCTGACGAGACAACACAGTTGTCGCATCAAGGTGCGCAAATGACGCAGCCGGTGCCGGGTCAGTCAAGTCATCCGCAGGCACATAAATCGCCTGAACAGATGTAATAGACCCTTTATTGGTTGATGTAATACGTTCTTGCAAGGCACCCATATCTGTTGCCAATGTTGGCTGATAACCCACCGCAGACGGGATACGGCCAAGAAGCGCTGACACCTCAGAGCCTGCTTGTGTAAAGCGGAAGATGTTATCAACGAATAACAAAACATCCTGGCCTTCTTCGTCACGGAAATATTCAGCCAAAGTCAGACCTGTCAGCGCCACACGCGCACGTGCACCCGGAGGCTCATTCATCTGACCATAAACAAGCGCTGCTTTTGAACCCGGACCATCTGTTTTGATAACACCTGATTCGACCATTTCATGATACAAATCATTGCCTTCACGTGTACGTTCACCAACGCCCGCGAACACAGAATAACCACCATGCGCTTTCGCAATATTGTTAATCAGTTCCATAATGGTCACAGTCTTACCAACACCGGCACCACCGAACAGACCAATTTTACCACCTTTGGCATATGGGGCAAGAAGGTCAATCACCTTAATGCCTGTCACCAGAATCTCTGATTCTGTTGACTGATCAACATAATCAGGTGCCGGGCGGTGAATTGGGAAATGTGTGTCAGTCTTAACAGCCTCACCTTCATCAACAGGCTCACCGATCACATTCAAAATACGACCAAGTGTTTCCGGGCCAACTGGCACTGTAATTGGCGCGCCTGTATCTGTTGCCTTTGTGCCGCGAACAAGACCTTCTGTTGAATCCATCGCAATTGTGCGAACGGTTGACTCACCAAGGTGCTGCGCAACTTCCAGAACAAGACGGTTGCCGTTATTATCAACTTCAATCGCGTTCAGGATATCAGGGATTGTGCCTTCAAACTCCACATCGACAACCGCGCCGATGACCTGAGAGATTTTTCCAACTGCATTTGCCATGGGTTTCTTACTCCGGGCTTCTTTTCAAAATTAACGTTTCGTTACAGAGCTTCAGCACCAGAAATGATTTCAATCAATTCCTTGGTGATGTTTGCCTGACGGGTTCTGTTATAAACAAGGGTAAGGCGGTCGATCATATCACCCGCATTACGAGTTGCGTTATCCATCGCTGTCATTCTGGCAGCCAATTCTGAGGCTGATGATTCCAATAATGCGCTGAAAAGCTGTGTTGCCACATTACGCGGCAATAAAGCATTCAGGATTTCTTCTTCATCCGGCTCATACTCATAAGAGGCTTGCAATCCTGTTGTCTCAGCCTGTTCAACCTCACCAACCTCAGCCGGGATAAGTGAGCTGTGTGTCACATCTTGTTTGATCACATTCACAAACTTATTGAACAACATGGATACAGAATCAAAGGTACCTGCCTCAAAGCCTTCGATGATTTTTGAGGCAATTTCCTCAGCGTCACCAAAGACAGCCTTGCCTTGAATACCTTCAATGCGGGCATAGGTCCTATCAGCGATTTCATCACCAAGCGCGTCTGCCGATTTACGGCCGACCACATAGACCATCACATTCTGGCCATCTGCCTGCTTCTCAGCCATGATTTTGCGGGCCGCTCTTGTGATAAAGGCATTAAAGCCACCACAAAGACCCTTATCAGCAGAGATAATCACAAGCAGATGTGTTTTCACCTCATTGCGCCCGACCAGTAATTCCGGCGCAGATGACGCATCAGCCTTTGCTGCCAAAGACGCAATCACATCATTCATTCTGTTTGAATAAGGACGTGAGGCCTGTGCGACTTCTTCAGCGCGCCGCAGCTTTGCAGCCGCAACAAGCTTCATCGCAGATGTGATTTTCTGCGTGGATTTGACGCTATCAATACGCGTCTTTAGATCCTTCAAATTTGGCATCGAGTTGTCTCCAGCCCTATCTGATAGCTACGGTTATGAGACTTACGCAAAAGACTTTGCGAAAGTCTCAATCTCAGCACGCAATTTCGCATCTGTCTCATCAGAGATTTTCTGCTCTTCACGAATGGTCTTCAGGATATCCTTGCCTGCGCTATGGATATGCTCCATCAACCCTGCTTCGAAACGGCCCACATCTGATACAGGATACGCATCAAGATAGCCCTTCACACCTGCAAAGATGACCACAACCTGCTCTTCCACTGTCAAAGGTGAATATTGTGGCTGCTTCAGCAATTCAGTCAAACGAGACCCGCGCTCAAGCAACTGACGTGTTGAGGCATCCATATCTGAGGCAAATTGCGCAAAAGCGGCCATTTCACGATATTGTGCCAGTTCAAGCTTGATTGAGCCTGCCACTTGTTTCATGGCCTTAATCTGCGCTGCAGAGCCCACACGAGACACTGACAAGCCCACATTCACAGCAGGACGAATACCTTTGTAGAATAGCTCAGTTTCTAAGAAGATCTGACCATCTGTGATTGAAATCACATTTGTTGGGATATAGGCTGACAAGTCACCTGCCTGCGTTTCAATCACAGGTAAAGCTGTTAGTGAGCCAGAGCCGTTGTCAGCGTTTAGTTTCGCTGCGCGCTCAAGAAGGCGTGAATGCAAGAAGAACACGTCACCAGGATAAGCTTCACGACCTGGCGGGCGGCGAAGCAATAGTGACATCTGACGATAAGCCACAGCCTGTTTTGACAAATCATCATAAACAACAAGCGCATGCATGCCATTATCACGGAAATATTCACCCATCGCAGCCGCTGTAAATGGTGCCAGGAACTGCATTGGTGCCGGATCAGACGCTGTGGCAGCCACAACGATTGAATATTCCATCGCACCATTTTCTTCTAATGTGCGAACAATTTGTGCCACAGTTGAGCGCTTTTGGCCAACCGCCACAAAAATACAGAAAAGCTTTTTCGAATCATCATCGCCTGCCGCATCATTTGTGGCTTTCTGATTGATGAATGTGTCAATCGCAATCGCTGTCTTACCTGTTTGACGGTCACCAATGATCAATTCACGCTGACCACGACCAACAGGGATAAGGCTGTCAATCGCCTTCAGGCCTGTTTGCATTGGCTCATGCACTGACTGGCGCGGCATAATGCCAGGCGCTTTGACCTCAACACGAGTTCTGTTGACATCTTCCAAAGGCCCTTTGCCGTCAATTGGGTTGCCAAGAGCGTCTACCACGCGGCCAAGCAAGCCTTTGCCGACAGGTGTATCCACAATCGAAGCTGTCCGGCGGACCACATCACCTTCTCTGATGCCGCGGTCATCGCCAAAGATAACGATACCCACATTGTCAGATTCTAGGTTTAGTGCCATCCCTTTGATGCCACCGTCAAATTCGACCATCTCACCGGCCTGAACATTATCAAGGCCATAGACACGCGCGATACCGTCTCCAACAGACAGTACACGGCCTACCTCTGCTACTTCGGCTTCAGAACCAAAGTTAGCAATTTGATCTTTTAAAATCGCAGAAATCTCAGCTGCACGGATATCCATCACGCAACACCCTTCATAGCGGCTTCAAGCCGGTTTAGTTTTGTTTTGATTGACGTATCAATCATACGAGAGCCGATACGCACAACCAGACCGCCTATTAAAGACGGGTCAACACGCATCGAAAGAGATAATTTGTCGCTGCCAGCCATCTTGGCAACGCTTTTTTCCACCAGCTTTTGACGCTCTTTATCCAGAGCGACCGCCGATACCACCTCAGCTGAAATCTGGCCACGCTTTTTCGCTACCAATTCGCTGAAATTCTGAGAAATGCGGGTCAGAGCAAACAGACGTCCGTTTTCAGCCACCGCACCAATAAATTTGACTGTTAGTTCATGAGCGCCGGCTTTTTCCAAAATCGCTGTCATCGCGCTCATCTGTTCAGCGCGGCTCAGCACAGGAGATGAAATAAGCCTTGCCAAATCATCATGTTCTAAGACCAAAGAGCCAAGTGTCTCAAGATCACCTAAAACAGCGTCCACTGCTTTGGCTTCACTGGCTAAATCATAAAGGGCGCCGGCGTATCTGGCTGCCAGACCTGTAGTAACAGAGCTCACCTTTTTAATCCCTCATTCATATAAAAAGCGCTTCTTTTTGATGTCGACTACCAAATCAGGACGCTTTTTCCTTTTTCTTACGCAAATAATGGCGCGGATTTTGCCTGATTGGCGTGTCATCCAGAGCGCATCTGTATTTTGCAAGTGGGAATTATCACAACCCTGTCAGAAAGGCAAGCGTGAAGGCAGGCAGAAAGTGCCGCACCTGCCGGCTTTTTTATATTTTACAGAAAACTATAGGGATCTATATCAATCTGGAGAAAGATTTGGCTTGGCACGCGTACCTCATCAAGCCATTCATGCACTATTTTTTGCACATGAACGTCTTTTGGCGCGCTTATCAGAAAACGCACACGATAGCGCCCTCTCAAACGCGCTATGGGTGCCGGAGTCGGCCCATAAATCTGAACAGACTGATAGGCAGGCCTGTTTTCAGCAATGGCAACGGCAAAGGCCATTACCGCCCCTTCATCTGGCCCTGAGACAATCACCGCGGCTAATTTGCCAAATGGCGGCATTGAGGCGGATTGACGCATTTGTGTCTCAAGCGCTAAAAAGGCATCCCGGTTACCTGAGGCAAGGGCGCTGAACACCGCATTATCCGGCTCATAACTCTGCAAAAAGGCTTTCCCCGTAGCAGAGGCGCGGCCAGCGCGGCCAGAGGCTTGAGATAACATCTGATAGGTGCGTTCTGCGGCCCGCAAATCACCGCCTTGCAAACCAAAATCAGCATCAATCACCCCAACAAGTGTCAAATTGGGAAAATGATGACCTTTGGCAGCCATTTGTGTGCCGATAATGATATCAACCTCACCATCTGTAATGCTTCTTATCATCTCCTGCGCTACCTCAGGCCTGGCAGCGGTGTCAGATGAAAAAATGCACATACGCGCATCTGGGAATAACAAGCCTGCCTCTTCTGCCAGACGCTCTACACCAGGGCCATAGGCACGCATCTGGCCCTCTGTCTGACAATTGTCGCACTGATTGCGCAGTGGTTGGCGAAACCCGCAATGATGACATTGCTTTGTGCCAGATAAACGATGAGTGACAAGCCAGGAATCACAAGACTGACAAGTTGCTTTGGTGCCACATTGCTCACAAATAGATAAAGGGGCATAGCCGCGCCGGTTCAGGAATAACAGGCTTTGCTCACCTGCCTTTAGCCGTGCCTCTATTTCCTTTATCAGCTGGCCTGACAGCCATCTGCCGGCACTTGGCCTGTCTTTTTTTAGATCAATCATTGTGATTTCTGGCAATTTTGCCTCACCAATGCGGGCCTCAAGGCGCCAATGCTGATATCTGGTTGGCAAAGCGCCCGCAGATTGACCAGCATTGACCCAGCTTTCCAATGACGGGGTCGCCGTTGCCAAAATCACAGGCACAGATTCAATATGGGCACGCATGACCGCCATATCGCGCGCATGATAAATCACCATATCTTCCTGCTTAAAGGCCTGTTCATGTTCTTCATCAACAATAATCAGACCAAGATTCGCAAAAGGAAGACAAATAGCTGAGCGTGCGCCTACGACCACAACCGGCTCACCACGCAAACAGGCACGCCATAAATCACGGCGGCGCGCAGATGACACAGAGCTATGCCAAATCAGGGGCCGCATGCCGAAACGAGCCTCAAAACGCGCTTGCCATGCCGCTGTTAAGGCAATTTCAGGCAATAATATGAGCACCTGTTTGCCGCGTGCCATCATCTGTGCCACCACAGAAAAATACACTTCTGTCTTACCAGAGCCAGTCACCCCATCCAGCAAATGCGCGCTATAGCCATCTTCACTATGTGCACACAGCTTATCTGCGATATCTTGCTGATCATCTGTTAGGCGAATCACATCTGCTTTTGTACCTGTCATATGCTGATAGCCAATTGGCTCATCTTTGATGATCTCATGACGTGCCAAAAGACCCTGCTGCGCCATTGATTTGACAATTTGCACAGACGTACCTGTCTCTTTGGCAAGGTCAGTAGCGCTCATCACATGGCCATCTGCCACAAAGCGCATAACACGCTGCCTTTTCGGTGTCAGCTTCACATCAGACAGCGCCTCTGCCTGCCCCTCTTCTGATTTGCCATAGACGATTCGGGCTTTGGGCGGCAAATGGGCTTTGGGTGTTGAGAGCATCATGCGCATAACCATGCCAAAAGGCGCCATGGTCCAGTCTGATAATTGCTGTAAAAAACGCAAATGCGACTCAGATAAACAAGGAAGGCTTGCCACAGATACCACTTGCTTGAGTGTCAATGTGCTAATCTGGCCAGAGGCTTTGGCTGATAAAACAACCCCCCACACATGACGCTTGCCAAGCGGCACTTCTACAATCGTGCCACGCTTTGCGCTTATGCCCTCTGGCAGGCTGTAATCATAACATAAAGGCGTAGCAGAGCGAATCGGCAAAGGGACAGCGACTTGGACGATTTGGCTTGTCTTGCCATGGCGGTCTTCTGACTTGTTCTCAGATCCGGTCTCATCCTGTGACATCATGATTGCGCTTGCCTTGCTGCGTTTGGGAACGTATTTTTTAACCATAGGTATTGTCTGTCAAAATAAAAGCCGTCAATACCACCTTGAACACCACCTCTTTAGGCTCTCAAATATGAGTTGCCATCACAACAGGCGCAAGCATCAAAGGCAAATGATTATGAAAATTTTTCTCGATACAGCTGACATTTCTGAAATTAGGCGCCTTGCGCCAACTGGCATGGTTGATGGTGTGACCACAAACCCGTCATTAATTGCCAAATCAAGCACAGATATTCTGGCGACTATCAAAGAGATTTGCGCCGAAATACAAGGGCCGGTCAGCGCTGAGGTCACTGCCACAGATTATGATACCATGCTAAAAGAGGGCCTGAAACTGGCTGATTTGGCAGATAATGTCGCTATCAAAGTGCCACTAACTGTGGACGGGCTAAAATTATGCAAAACCTTATCTGATCAGGGCATTATGGTGAATGTCACCTTATGTTTTTCAGCAGCGCAGGCATTATTGGCCGCCAAAGCAGGCGCAGCCTTTATCTCGCCTTTTGTGGGTCGTCTTGATGATTTGGGACAAGATGGCATGAATCTTATCCAGGAAATCTGCACACTTTATGATAATTATGATTTTGATACAGAAGTACTGGTCGCCTCAGCCAGAGGGCCGCAACATGTGGTTGACGCTGCCCTGATTGGTGCAGATGTCGTCACATTGCCACCTTCTACACTTGATAAAATGTATCATCACCCTCTGACAGATAATGGCCTTGCTGCCTTCCTTGCTGACTGGCAAAAGACAGGTCAGTCAATCTTATAGCCACAGGCACGCAAACAAGGACACCTCTAAGGCGGAGCAATAAAGATGGATGAGGATACATTTCTGCAATATTTAGCAGACCATCCTGACAGTTTGCTTCGCCACCATGACGCCCTTCTGGCCGCAGGGGTACGGTTCCCGGCGCCTGGCCAACAAGATGAAAACAACCCGCACAATGCCAACATCATTGACGTGACAGGCAAGATTGCAAATAAAGCGCGTCTTGAGGCACGCAAAGCAACTGAGACAAATCAGTCTTTATTAAATGTGGCAGCGGAAAATATGTTGCATTGGCGTGATTTGCATCACGCCACTCTTGGCTTTCTTGCTTGTCAGGAATTAGCAGGCTTTGCGCAAATGGTGCATGAAGAATTACCATTGATATTTGGTCTGGCCAGTTCAAATTTGGTCATGCCGCGCGAATCAGCTATCAGCAATGCAGAGGCGCTTGGCTTTATCACATTGCCGCAATCAGATATCAACGCCATGATAGCAGAAGATCTCATCTATATGGGCGCAGTCAAACAGGCATGCCTGTCTGTGATATCTGCCCCGTCAGAAAGCCTCGCCATCATGCGTCTGCCAGATCAGCTTCCTTTGCCAATTGCAGGATCTGTCCTTATTCTGGGCGGCCGTCAAAAAGATAGTTTTACCCAAGGCAAAGGCCGCTCATTATTGCTTCACCTGTCTGAAATGGTGGGGGTATGCCTGCTCCGGTTAATTGAGTCACCTTCTGCTACAAAACATCAGGCTTGGTAGGCCGACTGTTATGACACATCACTGGCAGGAAGAGTGGATGAGCTGGTTGCAAAATGAACGCCGCTACCCTGAAAACACCTTACTTGCCTATCAGCGCGATTTTGACGATTATGTTGCCTTTTTGGCACATCATAATGCTGCCCTTTTGCCACCATCCAGGACACATTATCGCCGCTATCTTGCCCATTTACAAAAAAAGGGGCTGGCACGCACCACCATCGCGCGGCGCATTTCGACTTTGCGATCTTATTATCGATATGGTCTGCGCATAAAGGGCGCTGATATAAAAGATATCAGCTGGATGAAAGCACCTAAAGTGCCTGCGCCTCTGCCCAAAGCCATCTCAGCTGATCAGGCAAATGACATGCTGCATCATCTGGCAAGTGCCAATCGTGACGCCTGGCAAAAACAACGCGATTATGCGGTATTGTTACTTCTATATGGCGCCGGCTTGCGCTTATCAGAAGCCTTAAGCCTGACCATGGCAGATGTTCCTCTTTCACAATGGCTGCGCATCACCGGCAAAGGGGGAAAAATACGTGAAGTCCCGATATTGCCTGTTATCGCAACCTCTGTGCAGGCATATCTTGACCAAAGCCCCTTTGATCAGGCAAGGCCGGCTGACAGCCCGTTATTTCTGTCAAGCAGAGGCAAAGCACTTGGCCCCAGATCCGTCCAAAGATTAGTCGAATCACTTCGTATATCGGCAAATTTGCCTACCCATACAACACCGCATGCCTTGCGCCATGCCTTTGCGACATCTTTATTGTCAGGTGGTGGGGATTTACGCGCTATTCAACAGCTTCTTGGCCATGCCAGCTTATCGACCACACAGCGTTATACCCATATTGATAAAGCGCGCCTTGCAGAGGTGCATCACCAGACGCACCCCCGGGCAAAGTCATCTTAATCTACTAAATATGGATAGCTCTTTTATCCACGGCCAAAGCAGCTTCTTTGACAGCTTCATTCATGGTCGGGTGGCCGTGACAGGTTCTTGCAATATCCTCAGATGAAGCACCAAAGGCCATAGCGGTTGCGCATTCATGAATGAGCGTTCCTGCTTCATGACCAATAATATGCACACCAAGCACCTTATCTGTCTTGGCACAGGCAAGCATTTTCACAAAACCATCTGTATGACCTGTGGCCTTTGCACGGCTATTGGCAAGGAACGGGAAACTGCCCTTATGATAGGCAATGCCTGCCTCTTTCAGGGCCTCTTCTGTCATACCTAAAGTCGCCACTTCAGGGCTTGTATAGACGATCCCCGGCACATGATCATAATCAACATGACCTGCCATACCAGCCATAATTTCAACGGCGGCCACGCCATCTTCTTCTGCTTTATGCGCTAACATCGGACCTTCGATCACATCACCAATGGCATAAAGCCCTTCGATATTGGTTTCAAAATCCTCATCCACAAGGATTTGACCTCTTTCATTCAGCGTCACACCAAGCGCATCAAGGCCCAAATCTTCGGTTGCTGCCTTGCGGCCGACAGATACCAACGCCACATCACAAGACAAGCTGCGCTCATCACCACCATTAGCATCTGTCAGGGTTAACGTCACACCTTTGGTAGTGGTTTTGGCTGATTTAACAGCTGTTGATAACGTAAATGTCAGACCTTGTTTTTCCATCAGGGATTTGAACTTTGTGGCCACTTCATTATCCATGCCAGGCAGGATCCGTGGCAGGAATTCGACCACCTCAACCTCAGCGCCAAGACGAGACCAGACACATCCCATTTCAAGGCCAATATAGCCTGCGCCAATCACAACCATCTTTTTTGGCACCTCAGACAAAGCCAGTGCCCCTGTTGATGACACAATTTTTGCTTCATCAATTTCGACATTTGGCAGGCTTGTCGGCACGGACCCTGATGCGATCAGGATACGTTCAGCCTGATACACACCCTTATCAGGGCCTTGTGTCAAAGTGACTTCACCTTGTTTTGAAATCATCGCGGTTCCGATCAGGCGTTTGATTTTATTTTTGGCAAATAATAAATCTATGCCGCCCGTCAGAGATGAGACAATCTTATCTTTTGAGGCCATCATCGCTTTTAGATCAAGAGACACCTTACCAAATGAAATACCCATATCATCAAGATGACCGCTTGCCGCTTGTGCATAGGTCTCAGAACTATTCAATAATGCCTTAGACGGGATACAGCCCACATTCAGACATGTACCGCCCAGTGTTTCACGCTTATCAACACAGGCTACTTTCATGCCTAATTGCGCCGCTCTGATAGCAGCCACATAGCCGCCGGGGCCAGCACCAATCACAATCAAGTCAAATGATGACATCTGTTATACTCCCAGCAATAAACGGCGTGGATCTTCGATTGATTCTTTGATTCTCACAAGGAAAGAGACAGCCTCTCTGCCATCAATGATACGGTGATCATATGATAAGGCCAGATACATCATCGGGCGAATTTCAACCTTATCCCCTACCGCTACAGGCCGCTTTTGGATTTTATGCATACCCAAAATCGCAGATTGCGGCGGGTTAATGATCGGCGTTGACATCAAAGAGCCATAGACACCCCCATTTGAAATGGTAAAGCTGCCATTCATCATATCAGATGGCCCTAATTTACCATCACGCGCACGCAGGCCATAATCAGCGATTGTCTTTTCAATATCTGACAAGCTCATATCCTGTGCATCTTTGAGAACAGGGACAACAAGACCTTGCGGCGTGCCAACCGCAACACCGATATTATAGAAATTCTTATAGACAATATCATCGCCGTGAATTTCGGCATTCACCGCAGGATATTCACGAAGCGCTGTTATAGAGGCTTTGACAAACATGCCCATAAAACCAAGACGCGCGCCGTGATTCTTTTCAAAATCTTCTTTATATTCAGCCCGCAATTTCATCAGCTCAGTCATATCCACCTCATTAAAGGTGGTCAGCATGGCAGCTGTATTTTGCGCTTCTTTCAGGCGTTGGGCGATCATACGGCGCAAACGTGACATAGGCACACGTTCTTCGCGCACATCATCTTTGCGTGGCGCCGCCGGCTTCGGTGCAGATAGCGCAGCGGCTTTGCCAATCCCTTTTTCAATCGCATTTTGGATATCTGCTTTGGTCAGGCGGCCGTCTTTTCCTGTGGCAGGGATCGCCGCAGGATTAAGGTTATGTTCATCTACCAGACGGCGCACAGCAGGCGACAATGTCTGGGTCGCATCCCTTTTTGGCGCATCCATTTTTGGTGCTTCTGGTGCCGGCACTGGCGCAACAGGCGTCACGGCTTGTGGCTTTGTTGCCTCTGGGGCAGCTGTTGTTGTCTTTGCCGGTGCTTCGCCTTCTTCCATCATGGCAAGAAGAGCGCCTACCTCAACTGTAGACCCTTCAGCTGCGATAATATCTGATAATGTGCCATTCACAGGGGCAGGCACTTCCAGAGTGACCTTATCTGTTTCAAGTTCTACCACAGGCTCATCTGCTGCAACTGCATCTCCTGCCTGTTTCATCCAACGTGCGATGGTTGCTTCCACAACTGATTCCCCCAATACAGGGACTGTGATTTCAATCGCCATGATGGTTTTCCTTCTCTTTGCCTACTTTATTACTGCCAACGCTATATTTGCGTCATTTACCTTTAACTTATGCCTGTTATGACTATCATTCATATCCTAGCGGAGTGCCAAAGCCTCTTTGACCAGATCTGTTTGTTCCTTGGCATGACGAGAAGCAGATCCTGTTGCCGGAGACGCTGCTGCTGTTCTGCCAGCATAGGCCGGACGACCCGCCTTCATCTTGGCTGCCATCATTGCCTGTTCAATATCATCTCTGACAAAATGCCAGGCGCCCATATTTTGTGGCTCTTCCTGACACCAGATCACATCTGCCTTTGGCGTCTTTTTCAAAATCTCTGTCAGCGTATCACCGGCAAAAGGATAAAGCTGCTCAACACGAATGATTTTGACATTTTTCTGGCCTGCCTCGCGGCGCATAGCCTCAATGTCATAATAGACCTTACCAGAACACAGCACGATCCGATCAACACTCTTATCCTGAATGTGCGCATCTGCCTCATCCAATATGCGATGGAAACAAGTGCCAGGCCCCATATCTGATAAATCAGAAATACACGCTTTATGACGCAGTAAGGATTTCGGTGTCATCACTACCAGAGGCTTTCTGACATCCCGCTTTAGCTGACGGCGCAACACATGGAAATAATTCGCAGGAGTCGAACAATTCACTACCTGCATATTATCTTCGGCACAAAGCTGAAGATATCTCTCAAGCCTGGCTGATGAATGTTCCGGACCCTGTCCTTCATAGCCATGTGGCAATAACAGAACAAGACCATTCATGCGCAGCCATTTTGCCTCACCAGATGAGATAAATTGGTCAACCACCACCTGAGCGCCATTGGCAAAGTCACCAAATTGCGCTTCCCACATGACAAGGGCATTTGGCTCTGCTTGTGCAAATCCATATTCAAAGCCCATGACAGAGGCTTCTGATAAGGGCGAATCAATCACTTCAAAAGCGCCTTGGTCAGATGATAAATTCATCAAAGGCGTATAGCGTCTTTCATCTTGCTGATCGATAAAGACAGCGTGACGCTGGCTAAAGGTGCCACGACAGGAATCTTGGCCTGATAGGCGCACAGGATTACCCTCAAGCAACAAGGATCCAAATGCAAGATGCTCAGCCGTTGACCAGTCAATGCCTGTGCCAGATGAGATAGCTTTGTGTCTTGCGTCAATCACTCTTTGCAATTTGCTGTGAATTTTCAGATCAGACGGCACATTTGTGATAACCTCACCAATCTGGCGCAATATATCTTCACTGACATCAGTCTCACCGCGCCTTGGTCCGCCTTTGGCAATTTTAATACCGGTCCACTGACCTTCAAGCCAATCTGCTTTATTCGGCTTATAAGTCGCACCAATTTCAAATTCTTCATTCAAATGGGCATTATGGCTGTCAATAATGGCCTGTGCTTCATCTTGTGTTAACAGACCTTCAGCTATCAGCTGGTTACCATAAATCTCTCTGGTAGAGGGCTGATTCGCAATTTTCTGATACATTTGCGGTTGTGTAAATGATGGCTCATCACCTTCATTATGCCCAAAGCGGCGATAACAGAAAATATCAAGAACCACATCTACCCCAAAAGTTTGGCGGAATTCAATTGCGATACGCGCGGCATGAACAACTGCCTCAGCATCATCACCATTGACATGCAAAATAGGTGCCATCACCATTTTCGCCACATCAGTCGGATAAGGCGAAGAGCGTGAATAATGCGGGCTTGTTGTAAACCCAACCTGATTATTGACGATGATATGTATCGTCCCACCTGTGCGATAGCCGCGCAAAGCGGAAAAGGCAAATGTCTCAGCAACCACACCCTGGCCTGCAAAAGCGGCATCTCCATGAAGAAGCACACCAAGCACCTTGCGCCGATCAGTATCTGATTGCTGTTCTTGTTTGGCGCGCACACGTCCAATCACCACAGGATCGACAATCTCAAGATGAGACGGATTTGGCGCTAATGATAAATGAATTTCATTTTCATCAAACTGCCTGTCAGAAGACGCCCCCATATGATATTTCACATCACCAGAGCCGCCGGCTTCTTCCGGATTTGCCTGATTTCCCAGAAATTCTGAGGTAATCGCGCGAAACGGCTTGCGCATGACATTATTGAGCACATTCAAACGCCCGCGATGGGCCATGCCGATCACGACCTCTTTGAGACCCATCTGACCACCACGCTTCAAAATCTGCTCAAGCGCCGGAACAAGTGCTTCACCGCCATCAAGACCAAAGCGCTTTGTGCCAATATATTTTTTATGTAAAAACTGTTCAAAATTTTCTGCATGAACTAGCTTTTCAAAAATAGCAACTTTGCCACGTTTGGTAAATTCAGTGCGATTATGGACAGCCTCTATGCGTTCTTGAATCCATGCTTTTTGCGCAGGATCCTGAATATGCATGAATTCCACACCAATCGTAGCGCAATAGGTCGCACGCAAAATCGCCATAATTTCGTTCAAAGTGGCAATTTCCTGACCCAGAACATAATTGATGAAAATCGGGCGGTCATAATCATCTTGGCCAAAGCCGTAAGTCGCAGGGTCAAGCTCAGGGTGAATCTCTTTTTCCGTCAGGCCAAGAGGATCCAATTCTGCCAACAGATGACCTCTGATACGATAGGCTCTTATCAGCATAATCGCGCGCAATGAATCCAAAGTGGCAGAGCGCACATCACCTGCTATCAGATCACGGTTGCCGGCAATGCCCTTTGCCACCGCCTTGATAGACGCATCAGGATCATGAGCGCCAATGACTTGTGATGGCTCTTTGCCCCAGCTTGGTCTTGCCTCAACCTCGGCGGTCATTTCACCCATTGTGGCGAAATAAGCTGCCCAGTCAGCATCAACAGATTTCGGGTCTTGAGACCATGCTTTATGCATCTCAGAAATAAAGGTGGCATTTGCGCCAGAAAGAAGAGTGCTATCCATGAGTTGTCTTCCAGAATTCCTCTTTATCCGCGCCTTATTATCAAGACGCTTTCCTGTTTTACCAGGCCCCCGATGGTTACAGTAACGCAGTTTTCACTGATTACCAAACCATCAGAGCATGATGTTCTTTATGATGAAAAAGAGGCGATTGCCTTTTGAATCGCATCTCCCAAATCAGCAGGCGATTTTGCCATCACAAATCCGGCCTCTTGCATGGCAGCGATCTTATCAGACGCTGCACCAGAACCGCCTGCCACAATCGCGCCTGCATGGCCCATACGCCTGCCAGGAGGCGCTGTTTGACCAGCGATAAATCCGGCAATTGGTTTTTTATGCGGATGGCTTGCATAATAAGCAGCGGCCTCTTCTTCGGCAGATCCGCCAATTTCACCAATCATCACAATGGCTTCTGTTTGCGGATCATCAAGGAATAATGATAAGCAATCAATAAAATTGGTGCCATTTACAGGGTCGCCGCCAATCCCGATACAAGTTGACTGGCCAAGACCGGCTGCCGTTGTTTGCGCCACCGCCTCATAAGTCAATGTACCAGATCTCGACACAATCCCGATTTTACCTGCTTTGTGAATGTGACCTGGCATAATACCAATTTTACACTCACCAGGTGTAATAATCCCGGGGCAATTCGGGCCGATAAGACGGCTTTGACTTCCTGCAAGTGCGCGCTTGACGGCCACCATATCCATCACAGGAATCCCTTCTGTGATACAAACAATCAGCTCAATACCTGCTGAAATCGCTTCTAAGATAGAATCAGCTGCAAAAGGTGGCGGGACATATATCACAGACGCATTCGCCCCTGTCTGCATGACAGCCTCTGCCACAGTGTTAAAGACAGGCAGGCCAAGATGGGTTTGCCCCCCTTTACCAGGTGTGACCCCGCCAACCATATTGGTTCCATAAGCAATGGCCTGTTCTGAATGAAAGGTGCCTTGTGCCCCTGTAAAACCCTGACAGATGACTTTGGTTTGTTTATTCACTAATACTGACATGATCTTTACGCCCCCTTCACAGCAGACACAATTTTGGCTGCCGCATCCGCTAAATTATCTGCCGGAATAATAGCAAGGCCTGATTCGGCCATGATTTTTTTACCTTCTTCAACATTTGTGCCTTCAAGACGCACAACAAGCGGCTTTGTCAGCCCCAAATCACGCGCCGCGCCAACCACGCCATCAGCGATAATATCGCAACGCATAATGCCGCCAAAAATATTGACCAAAATGCCTTTTACATTGTCATCTGACAGGATGATTTTGAAAGCTTCGGTGACTTTTTCTTTGGTCGCACCGCCGCCAACATCCAAAAAGTTAGCAGGCTCACCACCTTCAAGCTTGATGATATCCATCGTGGCCATTGCCAGACCTGCGCCATTGACCATACAACCAATATCACCATCTAATTTGATATAGTTGAGATCAAATTCAGAGGCGCGCACTTCTGCTGGATCTTCTTCGCTCAAATCGCGCAATTCCATAATATCAGGATGGCGATAAAGTGCATTATCATCAAAACCAATTTTGGCATCCAATGCCATCAGATCACCGTCACCTGTCACCACAAGCGGGTTAATCTCGATCATCGCAGCGTCTTTTTCACAAAAAGCGCGGAACATACCACGCATAAAGCTTGTTGCTTTTTTCGCAGTGTCACCGCGCAAATCAAGCTCATCACAAATACGGCGAATATGGTGAGGCATCATGCCTGTTGCAGGGTCAATTGACAAAGTCAGTATTTTTTCCGGCGTTGCAGCTGCCACTTCTTCAATATCCATCCCCCCTTCTGTAGAGGCAATCACTGTCACCTGAGAAGAGGCTCTGTCGACCAATAAAGAGAGATATAATTCACGCGCGATATCACAGCCATCTTCGATATAAAGGCGGTTGACTTCTTTGCCTGACGGGCCTGTCTGATGTGTGACCAACGTCATGCCAAGCATGCGTTCTGCTTCACCTCTGACATCATCTAGGGTTTTAACAACGCTAACCCCGCCTGCCTTACCACGCCCGCCTGCGTGAATCTGTGCTTTGACCACATAAACCGGACCACCTAATTTTTCAGCTGCCTGCACAGCTTCATCAACAGAAAAAGCAGCCTGCCCGCGTGCCACATTCACCCCATAGCCAGCCAAAAGTGCTTTTGCCTGATGTTCATGAATATTCATCTTTTAACCCCACTTAGTCGTCATTTCCCCTGCGACTTCCCACCTTATCGGGGCAGAAAATCACTTCAAAAAAAACGGGCTTATTCAGCCCGTTCAGTTATCTCATTTAATGTTCTGACAGCCGCAACTGAATGATCAAACATAGCTTGTTCTTCCTCATTTAGGGCAATCTCAACAACACGTTCGACCCCATTTGCGCCAAGCACAGCCGGCACACCAACATAGAGCCCGTCAAGACCATAAGCCCCGTCAACATAAGCAGCGCATGGCAAGACACGCTTTTTATCTTTCAGGTAAGCCTCTGCCATCTCAATCGCAGATGAGGCAGGCGCATAAAAAGCAGACCCTGTCTTTAGCAAACCAACAATTTCAGCACCGCCATCTCTTGTGCGTTGCACGATCTCAGCAATTTTTTCCTCAGTTGACCATCCCATCTTGATCAAATCAGGCACAGGAATACCAGCCACCGTAGAATAACGTGTCAAAGGCACCATCGTATCGCCATGACCACCAAGAACAAAGGCTGTGACATCCTGCACAGACACATCAAATTCTTCAGCCAAAAAATAGCGGAAACGTGCCGAATCAAGAACACCTGCCATACCCACAACTTTATTTGTTGCAAGACCGGCGGCACGTTGCAAAACACCAACCATGGCATCAAGCGGATTGGTGATACAAATCACAAAAGCATTTGGGCAATGGTCTTTAATCCCGGCGCCAACTTGCTTCATCACATTTGTGTTAATGCCAATCAGATCATCACGGCTCATGCCAGGCTTTCTGGCAACACCGGCTGTGACAATCACCACATCACTATCTTTGAGTGCGCTGTAATCATTCGCGCCAGAAACAGCCGCATTAAACCCTTCAACAGGGCTTGCTTGCGCAATATCAAGCGCTTTGCCTTGCGGAATGCCTTCGGCGATATCGAACAGAACCACATCACCCATTTCCTTGAGGCCTGCTAAAAGCGCAAGCGTACCGCCAATATTGCCAGATCCAACTAGCGCAATTTTGTTACGTGCCATGACGTCCTCATCTTTTGTCATTAAAACCGGTTGTGCCTGTATTGTGTAATTCCACACAAGCGACATTATTTGTCGCGATTTATAGCGAATTTGACATGCAAAAACAATGCTTAAATGACCTGTTTGCCGCAGAACAGACCTGCGAATAACGGGATATAACAGCTAGCTTAGGCGACTCATCTCAGACAGACGAGACACTGTTCTGTCAAATTCGAATGCCCATTGCCGGCCATGATACAGGCTATCCATTGGGCAATCAGAGCTTGCCACCAAAAACCGGCCACGATCATAAAGCGCATCTATCAGCCACATAAACCTTCGTGCTTCATTTTGCAGATCATTGCCAAGGAGCGGAATATCGGTCATGAACAGGCCGGTCAGCCTGTCTGCAATCGCCACAAAATCGCGTGCTGCCAATGGTTCTGCGCATAAATCGTGAAAAGACAAAAACGCAATATTATGGGCCGTTTTTTTCAAAATAAGGTCTCTGCCTGCCACCTTCAGAGACAAGCTGTGTGGCGCCTCGCCATTGGTGACCTTGGCAAATTGCGCTTTCATATTCACCATAGCACTCTCATCTGCAGGGACATACCAGCGCGGATCTTTGCCAAGAAGGCGACTGCGCCAATCCTGACCTTTTGCAATTTCCTGAACAGAGCAGCTTTGTTTTATCTGGGCAATAAAGGGCAGGAATCTGTCTCGGTGCAGACCATCTTTATAGAGCTCATCCGGATGACGATTCGAAGTTGCCACCACAATAATACCTTGTGAGAGCAGACCATCAAACAGACGTTGCACAATCATGGCATCTGCGATATCGCGCACTTCCATCTCATCAAAACATAATAAATCAATGCCACTGCCAAGCGCGACCGCGGTATCTTTTACCGGATTTTTTGACCCTGCTTTACGCGCCTCATTCATTTTATCATGCGCTTGCACCATAAAATCATGGAAATGCACACGCAGACCATAGCCCTTTGGCAGGCAGTCATAAAATAAGTCCATCATCATGGATTTGCCGCGACCCACGCCGCCATAAAGATACAGACCCTTTACGGGCTGTCTCTGGCGGCCACGCAGCTTCTGCCACATGCTTTGTGTCTGACGGGCCGTCACCTTGTGATATAACTCATCAAGCATTGCAACAATCTGGCGTTGACCGTCATCTTGTGTCAGCTTGCCAGTTGCGATCAAAGCCTCATAGCGCTCTTTTGGGGTGAGGTGCGTGTCCTTTGCCAAAGGCGTTACCCTTGACGTTCAACCATCAATTTTTTGATTTCCCCAATCGCCTTTCCTGGGTTCAGGCCTTTCGGGCATGTCTGGGCACAATTCATAATGGTGTGGCAGCGATAAAGACGGAACGGATCTTCGAGCGCATCAAGACGCTCACCTGTATGATCATCGCGGCTGTCTGCAATCCACCGATAAGCTTGCAACAACACAGCCGGCCCTAAATATCTGTCCCCATTCCACCAATAAGACGGGCAGGAGGTTGTACAGCTAAAGCACAACACACATTCCCACAAACCATCAATCTCAGCGCGCTCTTCAGGAGATTGTTTTCTCTCACCGCCTTCTGGCGCAGGGGTTTGTGATTTCAGCCATGGCTCAATCGAAGTCAGCTGGGCATAAGCATGGCTGAGATCAGGCACCAAATCCTTGACGACCGGCATATGAGGCAAAGGATATATCGCAGCATCACCTTTGATATCATCAATTGATTTGAGACAAGCAAGTGTGTTCTGCCCGTCAATATTCATCGAGCATGACCCACAAATCCCTTCACGGCATGATCTGCGGAAGGTCACAGTGCTGTCTATTTCATTTTTGATTTTGATCAGCGCATCAAGAACCATAGGCCCGCAATTATCAAGATCGACCTCATAGGTATCTATGCGCGGATTATCTTCATCATCAGGTGACCAGCGATAAATCTGGAAATTCTTTGTGTTTACCGCGCCTTCAGGGGCAGGGTGGGTTTGCCCTTTTTGCGGTTGAGACTGTTTCGGCAGAGTAAATTGCGCCATAGCAAAGCGTCCTAATACACACGTGCCACTGGCGGCACTGGTTCAACTTCATTTGTCAGGGTTGTCATTGTGACATCACGATAATCAAGCGTGGATTTATTATGCTCATCAAGCCACATCACTGTATGCTTCATCCAATTTTCATCATCACGATCCGGAAAATCTTCATGGGCATGCGCGCCGCGTGATTCTTTGCGCTGATCAGCAGAACGAATTGTCACAAGCGCCTGACTCATCAGATTCTCAAGCTCTAATGATTCAATCAAATCTGTATTCCAGATAAGTGATCTGTCCTGAATGCCGATATCGCTCATCTGTGCGGCGATTCCATCCATTTCTTTGACACCTTCTGTCAGGCTGTCACCTGATCTGAAGACAGCGGCATATTTTTGCATGGCTTTTTGCATATCAAGACGCAAATCACCCACAGATGTTTTGCCTTTGGCATGACGCGCTCTGTCAAAGCGATCCAATATCTTATCAGTCGCAGATGATGATAATGGTGCATGAGATGCGCCGGGTGTCAGCACATCAGCCGCGCGGTGCGCTGCCGCTCTGCCAAATACCACAATATCAAGCAGAGAATTCGTCCCAAGGCGATTGGCGCCATGCACAGACACACAAGCCGCCTCACCAATAGCCATCAGCCCTTGTGCCACACGGTTGGGATCATCTGCAGTCGGCGATAAGACCTCACCATGATAATTTGTCGGAATACCGCCCATGTTATAATGCACAGTTGGCAATACAGGGATTGGCTCTCTTGTAACATCAACACCACAGAAAATTTTCGCAGTCTCTGTGATACCCGGCAGACGTTCATGCAATGTTTCTGGTGCAATATGCTCAAGATGCAACATGATATGATCTTTATTCGGGCCAACGCCGCGGCCTTCATTAATTTCCATGGTCATTGCGCGGCTAACCACATCACGGCTTGCCAGATCTTTGGCAGTTGGGGCATAGCGCTCCATAAAACGCTCACCTTCTGAATTAGTCAGATAGCCACCTTCGCCGCGTGCGCCTTCGGTGATAAGAACACCAGCGCCATAAACACCTGTTGGATGAAATTGCACAAATTCCATATCCTGAAGTGGTAAGCCGGCACGAAGGGCCATTGCATTGCCATCACCTGTACAGGTATGCGCAGATGTACAAGAGAAATACACACGCCCATAACCACCTGTGGCAAGCACAGTGCGCTGACCCAAAAAGCGGTGGATAGAGCCATCTTCCATACAGAGCGCCAGGATACCACGACAGCTGCCATCATCATCCATGATCAGATCAATCGCATAATATTCCACGAAAAATTCTGCCCTGTGACGCAAACATTGCTGATAAAGGGTATGCAGGATAGCATGGCCTGTTCTGTCAGCCGCCGCACAAGCGCGCCTTGCCATTGATTTTCCGTAATCAAGCGTATGACCACCAAAGGGACGCTGATAAATATTACCTTCTTCTGTACGTGAAAAAGGCACACCATAATTTTCAAGCTCAACCACAGATGGGATAGCATTACGGCACATATATTCAATCGAATCCTGATCACCCAACCAGTCAGATCCTTTGATTGTATCATACATATGAAAGCGCCAATTATCACCTTCACCCATATTATTCAGCGCCGCGCCAATACCACCTTGCGCTGCCACAGTATGAGATCTGGTTGGGAATACCTTTGTGATACAAGCCGTACGGAGCCCTGATGTCGCCATACCAAGCGTTGCACGCAACCCTGCGCCGCCGGCACCCACAACAACCACATCATAATGATGGTCAGTCATATCATAAGCACTCATGTGAAATCCTTACCCTTATCTTGGATGTTTAAAACCAGTCCCATCATTGCCATGTTCATATTCTACAAGGCTACTTTCAAAATAGATAAAATTGTAACAACGGCCAGTGCAAACAAGGCCATTTTTACAAAGATAATCATTGCCATGCGCACCCCTTCCTGGCTGACATAGTCTTCTATGACAACCTGAAGGCCAAGCGCGGCGTGATAAAAACCGACAAGCACAAGCAATAATAACAACGCCCCCACAAGCGGGTTGCCCAACAAATCAACTGCGCCCTGATAATCAAGCTGGCCCATCATTGCAATAATAATAAGGCTGCAAACCACAAGAGGCACCATCGCAAGCGCGGTCAGTCTTTGATGCCACCAATGATGAACGCCTGATTTCGCTGAGCCAAGGCCACGTACACGGCTAAGGGGAGTTTGCATGGAATTTACTTGTTTCATAAAACGCCTCTTCTGCTAAGCCAGATAAATATAAGACCACAGCAAAATGGTCAGACCAATGGCAACAGCCACGCTTATTTTGCCAGAACGATAAACAGCCTCAATCTCAAGACCCTGGCCTCTGTCCCAGTTCAAATGCCGGATGCCATTGCACATATGATAAAAAAGCGCAGCGCTATAGCCAAATAAGACAAGCTGGCCCAAAGGATGCCCCACAATCATCATAGCCATGGAAAATATATCAGGGCCTTGCGCCAATGCAATCAGCCACAAAGCAAGCAACAAAGTGCCGGTTGATAAAATCACACCTGTGATACGATGCGTGATTGATAAAACCGCAGGAAGAGGCAAGCGATAAATTTGCAGATGCGGTGATAAAGGGCGTGTTTTCGCCATAGATATGTTCCCCCAAGAACAATCAGATAACCATCATTGAGGGCTTATATACAAAAATCTGTTGCTATAATCAATTACTGACAGGCTTGTTTTTACCATGATGGAATAACATCTTGGAATGGAAGATGGTATAGTGGGCCGGATGAAGGGGCAATTATCATGATCTTATCATTTCATTCGAATGTGATGCATGGCCATGTCGGCAATGGCGCAGGGCTTCCGATTTATCACGCATTCGGCCTTCCAGTCAGTCATCTGGACACCGTCAGACTTGCCGCTCATCCGGGACATGGCACAACAGCGCGTGATGTGATCTCTGCCCCGGATATGGCGGCCATCCTCTCAGATTATCTCTCACTGAAAGACAGACCGCCTCTTAGCGCCATTCACACAGGCTATTTCGGAAAGGCTGATCAGATTGCGCCTGTGGCTGACTTCATCACCAGAGTAAAACAACAACAGCCACAACTGCCCGTTCTGATAGATCCTGTTTTTGGTGATAATGGGCGCCTTTATATCTCTGAAGACATCATCACAGCGATAAGGCGTGACTTACTGCCTCTTGCCACCATCATCACACCAAACCAGTTTGAGATATCTTATCTGTCTGATATGAGCGTAGATACCCCCGAGGAGGCCCGCCGGGCTTTCCAGAAATTGGGCCTTACGTCTGACATTATGGCCCCTGACATCATGGCCCCTGATATCATGGCCATAGTCACAGGTCTGAAAACACCCCCTGATGATATCTGTGATATCCTTATCTGTCACAATGACATCATCACGCATAAAGCGCCTGCACTGTCACATGGCATAAGCGGCGGGGGAGATGCCTTTGCTGCTTTATTTCTTGCCTGTTTGCACAAAAACATGACCCCTGAACAAGCATTGCACAATGCCTCACAAATCACCTATCTCATGCTGCAAAACAGCAAAAACCCGCTTACCTTAAATATAGCAAGCGGGCTTGAAATTATCGAAACACAAATGACAGAGCCTAGCCGATAAGGCCTCTTTCAACGACTAATTCTGCGATTTGCACAGAATTTAACGCTGCCCCTTTACGCAGATTGTCAGACACGCACCAGAACACCATGCCATTATCAATCGATGGATCACGGCGCAAGCGGCTGATAAAGACAGCATCCTCACCCGCTGATTCAACTGGCGTGACATAGCCTTCATCAGCTCTGTGATCGATCACACTAAGACCATCTGATTCACGAAGCAATTCACGCACTTCTTTGATATCAAAGCTTTTCTGCGTTTCAACAAACACAGACTCACTATGGCCGACAAACACAGGCACACGCACTGCATGAGCCACCACTTCGATGCTCTCATCCATGATTTTTTTGGTCTCAGCGCGCATTTTCCATTCTTCTTTTGTAAAGCCGTCATCCATAAAGACATCAATATGCGGGATCACGTTAAAGGCAATCTGTTTGGTGAATTTTGCCGGCGCGACTTCATCATTCACAAAAATGCCTTTTGTCTGGCTGAACAGCTCATCCATACCAGCCTGACCGGCCCCGGATGTTGCCTGATAGGTTGAGGTAATCACACGCACAACCCCATATTCATCATGTAACGGCTTTAATGCCACCACAAGTTGGGCTGTTGAACAATTTGGATTGGCAATGATATTACGCCCGCCATTCTTGATAAGGCAGCCATCTGCGGCAGGACCATTCACCTCAGGCACAATCAAAGGCACATCATCTTCCATCCGGAAAGCTGATGAATTATCAATGACAATACAGCCGGCCTTTCCTGCTTTTTCGGCATAGGCTTTGGATGTATCCCCGCCGGCGGAAAATAACGCAATATGCGCCTCAGAGAAATCAAAGCTGTCAAGCGCCTGTACTTTTAAGACATCATCATCACCATAAGAGACTTCGCGTCCGGCTGATTTTTGTGACGCAAGCGCATAAACCTTATCAGCCGGAAAGCTGCGTTCTGCAAGCGTGCGCAACATTTCCCTGCCAACAGCGCCTGTGGCGCCAACAACAGCTACATTATATCCCATGATAGTATCCTTTTTATCTGTGATATTAACGTGTCAGACTATCAAGTGCATCAAGCACCGCTTTGGTCATGCCATCTGTGCCAACCTGCTCACAACCGGCAGCCATAATATCGCCGGTGCGTTTGCCTGACCCAAGAGCCATACCAACAGCCTTTTCAACCAAATCAGCCTCAGCACCCTGATCAAAGCTATAGCGAAGCATCATGGCAAATGACAAAAACTGTGCCAATGGATTGGCCAGATTTTGTCCTGCAATATCAGGCGCAGACCCATGAACAGGCTCATATAACGCTTTGCGCATACCTGTTGGCTCATCAACCGCTCCCAAAGAGGCTGAAGGCAACATGCCAAGAGACCCTGTCAGCATCGCCGCGCAATCAGACAGCAAATCACCAAACAAATTATCAGTGACAATCACATCAAACTGCTTTGGCTGACGCACAAGCTGCATGGCACAATTATCAGCATACATATGGCCAAGCTCTACGCCGTCACCTTCTGCCTCATGCAAAGCCGTCATCACCTCACGCCAGAGAACACCTGAATGCATGACATTTGATTTTTCAACAGACATCAGCCTGCCCTGACGCTTGCGCGCCAAATCAAGACCAACGCGCCCGATACGCTCAATCTCGTGCGTTGTATAAAGATTGGTATCAAATCCTTTTTTGCTGCCATCAGGCATCTCTTCGATACCACGAGGCTCAGCAAAATAAGATCCGCCTGTTAGCTCACGCAAAATCATAATATCAAGACCAGAGACAATTTCCGGCTTCAAAGTCGAGGCTTCGACCAATTCAGGAAACACCATCGCAGGGCGCAAATTAGCAAATAACGCCATCTCTTTGCGCAAGGCAAGCAAGCCACGCTCCGGCTTCAGCTCAAAGGGAAGCGAATCATATTGCGGCCCGCCAACGGCGCCAAATAAAACAGCATCCACATTCATCGCATCTGCTAATGTCTCATCAGCCAAAGGCGTGCCATATTTATCATAAGCAGCACCACCAACCTCATCTTCAGAAATATCAAATGACAATGACTTGTGTTTTGCCAGCCATTCAATGAGTTGCAAATTGGCATTCATGACTTCTTTGCCAATACCGTCTCCTGGCAAAATCATTACTTTACGATTTGAGCTCATCATCTTGTTCCTTCATCTTGGGAATGACATTAGGTAAAAAGTAAAAAAGAGCCAAAATATCTCTGGCTCCTTGAAAAAATATGATCGTTCAGACCTGCCAGATTATAACCATGGGTGCGTTGTTTTACGCGCCGTCTCATAGCTTGTGATTTTATCTTCTTTTGCCAAAGTCAGGCCGATATCATCAAGACCGTCAAGCAAACACTGTTTGCGGAACGGGTCAATCTCAAAGGAAATCACAGGACCATTTGGTCGTGTGATGGTCTGTGCCACAAGGTCGATTGACAATTCCGGATTTTCTGAATCTTTGGCATCGGCCATCAGAGCGTCACGATCTGCGGCGCTTACCTTGATCGGCAAAATACCATTTTTGAAACAGTTATTATAAAAGATATCAGCAAAGCTTGTTGAAATCACACAGCGCACACCAAAATCAAGCAACGCCCATGGCGCATGTTCACGCGAAGACCCGCAACCAAAATTATCACCTGCCACAATAATCTCAGATGACCGGTAAGCAGGCTGATTCAAAATAAAATCACCAATCTCATTGCCATCATTATCAAAGCGCATTTCATGGAACAGATTTGCCCCCAGACCTGAGCGTTTGATGGTTTTCAAAAACTGCTTTGGGATAATCATATCTGTATCGATATTCATAATATCAAGCGGTGCAGCGATCCCTTTTAATGTATCAAATTTTTGCATTGTCCCAGCTCCTTTATGCTAACTCTCTGACATCTGTCAGATAGCCAGTCACCGCGGCGGCCACCGCCATTTGCGGGCTTACAAGATGGGTTCTGCCACCGCGTCCCTGACGACCTTCAAAATTACGGTTTGACGTTGACGCACAACGCTCACCTTCGCTTAATTTATCAGCATTCATCGCAAGACACATAGAACAACCAGGCTCACGCCACTCAAAGCCGGCTGAGGTGAAAATCTTATCAAGACCTTCAGCCTCTGCCTGTTCTTTTACAAGACCTGATCCCGGTACCACCATGGCACGCATACCATCTGCCACTTTGCGCCCATCTGCGATTTGCGCTGCGGCGCGCAAATCTTCGATACGGCTATTTGTGCATGACCCGATAAAGACAGTATCCACCTTGATATCTGTCAGTTTCTGGCCAGCCTCAAGGCCCATATAATCAATGGCACGCTCAACTTTAGCTTTGGTTGCCGGATCAGAAATCTTAGCAGGGTTTGGCACAACATCATGAATACCAAGCGCATCCTCAGGGCTTGTGCCCCATGTGACTGTTGGCATAATATCCTGCGCTTTTAGCACCACTTCTTTATCATAGCGTGCACCCTCATCAGATGGCAGTGTTTTCCACCAGGCAATCGCCTTTTCCATCATCTCGCCTTTCGGGGCCATAGGACGGTCTGCCAAATACGCAAATGTCTTCTCATCAGGGGCAATCATGCCTGCGCGCGCGCCAGCTTCAATCGCCATATTACAGACAGTCATGCGCCCTTCCATGCTCAGCGCTTCAATCGCTTCACCGGCAAATTCGATCACATGACCTGTGCCGCCGGCTGTCCCGATCTCACCAATAATGGCAAGCACGATATCTTTGGCAGTCACAAGAGGCCCGACTGTGCCATCCACTGTGATTCGCATATTTTTAGCAGGCTGTTGAATCAATGTCTGGGTGGCAAGCACATGTTCCACCTCAGAGGTGCCAATGCCAAAGGCCAAAGCACCAAATGCCCCATGAGTCGCTGTATGAGAATCACCACAAACAATCGTCATGCCAGGCTGTGTGAAGCCTTGTTCAGGGCCAATCACATGCACAATACCCTGGCGGATATCATCCATCGCAAAATAAGGCACACCAAATTCAGCGGCATTAGCCTCAAGCGTTTCAACCTGAATACGTGATTCGGCATCAGCGATACCAGATGATCTGTCTGTGGTTGGCACATTATGATCAGCAACCGCCAAAGTGCGGCTTGTATCTTTCACGCCTCTTCCGGCATTGCGCAGACCTTCGAATGCCTGCGGGCTTGTGACCTCATGAACCAGATGGCGGTCAATATAGATCAAAGCAGAGCCGTCATCTGATGAGTTTACCAGATGGGCTTCCCAGATTTTATCAAAAAGTGTCTTTGGTGCGGACATAACAGAAGACCTCCTTTTATGGTCTGATCCGCGGGGCAGCAGCCTTGCAAGTATCAGGCCGGAGGCCTTCAAATAATGTGCAATTTAAGACGCTGCGGCGCCGCTAGTTCTTGTCTTTTCAGCGATACGAGCTGCTTTACCAGTGCGACCACGCAAATAATATAACTTTGCACGGCGAACACGTCCACGGCGCAGCACTTCAATTTTTTGCACCTGTGGTGAGTAAAGTGGGAAGATACGTTCAACACCTTCACCATAAGAAATTTTACGGACAGTAAAAGAAGAGCTAATGCCCCTGTTTTTACGTCCAATGCAAACACCTTCAAATGCCTGGATACGTTCACGGCTGCCTTCGACCACACGTACGCTAATGCGCAATGTGTCACCAGCGCCAAATTCCGGCACAGGACGTTGTTCTTCAGAGGCCTTCACGGCGTCTAGGCCGATTTGGTCTACGATATTCATCTTACCATCTCCCCTATCTTGGGTTCCATACGTTGGCTCTTTTGACAGACAGGGCCCTGTTTTGTCAACTTGATTCGCCACTATTTTCAACATTCTTGGCCAAAAAACGCTTCCACAGGTCCGGACGGCGCTCTTTGGTCAGCTTCTTTGCCTGTTCTTCTCGCCAGGCAGCGATTTTTTGATGATGGCCGGACGCCAGAATATCCGGCGCTGCCATCTTGTTCCACACACGCGGCTGCGTGTAATGATCATGTTCTAACAGGCCAGTCTCAAAACTTTCCTGCAAATGGCCAATTTCTTTGCCCATCACACCCGGCAAAAGCCTTATCACACTATCAAGCAGAATTTGCGCTGCCAGCTCTCCGCCAGATAAAATATAATCCCCAACAGACACTTCTGTCAGTTTGTGATGTGTGATCACACGCTGATCAAGACCTTCATAACGTCCGCACACAATCACCACACCATCTTCTTGTGACAGCTCTCTTGCATAAGACTGGCATAAAGGGCGCCCGCGCGGTGACATATAAAGCCGTGGCCCCGGCTTATTTGCCACATCATCCAACGCCGCAGATACCACATCAGGCTTCATCACAAGACCATGCCCCCCGCCAAGAGGCGCATCATCAACTGTGCGGTGCTTATCAGTGGCATAGTCTCTTATCTGGCGCACATCCAAAGACCAGATACCTGATGTTTGCGCACGCCCGGCAAGTGAATGACCAAGACTGGCAGGAAACATCTCAGGAAACAAAGTCAAAATGCTTGCCTCAAAGCGCTGAGGTGTCTGCTCTTTTTTATCTCCACTATCCGGTTGCATCAGATGATCCTTCACAAAGCTCGGTGTCTTATCTCTCATTGACGATGATAAGCCATCAGCTTTCTTAAGAGTTGCCCTCATCAGCTTGTTTCAGGCTTGCTGTCATCCAGCCATTCATCAGCGATATCAAGCCTCACATGCTCTGCCGTCTCATCAATCTGCGGATGATAGGCATCTCCAAAAGGCACCATCACTGGTTTTTTGCCTTTCCTGCTTATCTCAAGCACGCTGCCAGCCCCAAAATCAAAGATACCAATAATGTGACCGACAAGCTGTCCGGTAGATGAGGCGCTTACCTCATATCCTATCAG
Organism: Puniceispirillaceae bacterium (SeqCode); assembly: GCA_049890215.1. Taxonomy (GTDB): domain Bacteria; phylum Pseudomonadota; class Alphaproteobacteria; order Puniceispirillales; family Puniceispirillaceae; genus UBA685. The sequence continues at coordinate 52,918 of JBMHBX010000012.1, forward strand.
ATCAGCGTGATAAATCTCATCTTCATCAGGCTCTGGCATATGCGCCCGGCTGACATATAACAAGCTGCCACGCAACATCTCTGCTTGTGTGCGGGACGTCACCTCAGACGCAGAACATAACACAAGCCCCTTGGACTGGCTATGCGCCCTCACAGACAAGACGCGCCCATCATCAAGGAACAATGGCCCGTAATCAGTCAAAGCCATGGGATCCTCGCAAAAGGCTTTCACCTTAAACTGGCCCCTTATGCCATGAGCTGAGGCTATCGCCCCCATTTCTACGCGCCTGTCTGCCATTCGTCTTATTGCAACATAAGCATGCTTTTTTTACAGCAACTTATGCCTCTTCAGCAGGTGCCTCCTCAGCGGCGGCAGCGGCTTCTGCGGCTTCTGCTTCTGCAGCGGCAGCGGCCTCAGCAGCAGCTTCAGCTTCAGCGGCTTCTTTTTCAGCGCGCTTTTTACCAGGAGCTGACTTCTTTGGCTGATCACGCATTTCAACAGCTGCCATCATCTCAACAGATGCAAGCAATTTCTGAACACGTTCAGTTGCTTGTGCCCCTTGACCAAGCCAGTAAGAGACGCGCTCACCATTGACCACAAGACGCTGATCATTATCTTTTGCGACCATTGGGTTATAATGCCCTAATTTTTCGACATAACGGCCATCGCGTGGTGCTGATGCCTCAGCGACAACGATACGATAAAAAGGACGCTTTTTTGCGCCACCGCGTGCCAATCTAATTTTCAAAGCCATTTTTCAAACCTTCCTTTGTTGAATCCAGCAATTCGTTATGATTATTTTTTGCGCTTTGGCTTACCGCCATGACCACCCAATCCGGGCAGGCCACCAAGACCTGGCATACCGCCAAGCCCGCCTTTGCCAAATAGCTGTCCGCCACCCATCCCCTGCGGGAGTTGTGACGATAATTTGTTAAGTGCCTCTGCATCCATAGACGGCATATTGCCACCACCTTGAGACGGCATATTGCCACCAAGACCGCCCATCATCGCTTTCAGACCTGCCGCACCTGCCTTAGAGCCCATGCGTTTCATCATTTTGGCCATTTCCTGATATTGTTTCACAAGGCGATTCACATCCTGGACAGACGTACCAGAACCTGCCGCAATCCGTTTACGCCGTGACGCATTTAACAAGCCGACTGACTGGCGCTCACGTTTTGTCATTGACAGGATAATCGCTTCCTGGCGTCTTAGCATTGTATCATCCATGCCTGCCGCATTGAGCTGCTTTTGCATTTTGCCTATCCCCGGCAACATGCCAAGAATACCGCTCAGGCCACCCATTTTTTGCAACTGGCGCAATTGATTTAGGAAATCATTCATATCGAATTTGCCAGCTGCCATGCGCTTTGCCATGCGCATTGCTTCTTCTTCTTCGATCGCAGCCGCAGCCTTTTCGACAAGCGCAACCACATCACCCATATCAAGAATGCGGCCTGCCAGCCTGTCTGGCACAAATTCTTCAAGCGCCTCTTGCTTTTCACCCATGCCCACAAATTTAATCGGCATGCCGGTAACATGGCGCATAGACAAAGCAGCACCACCGCGCGAATCACCATCCATTCTGGTCAGCACAATACCTGTTACACCGACAGCTTCATGAAAAGCTGACGCGGTATGAACGGCGTCCTGACCTGTCAGCGCATCAGCGACAAGCAGGACTTCATGCGGATTTGTGGCGGCTTTAATTTGCACCAGCTCATCCATAAGCGCATCATCAACAGACAGACGACCAGCTGTATCCAAAATCACAACATCATAAGCTTTCAGCTTTGCCATCTGCAAAGCGCGGCTTGCCAGTTGCAATGGTGTTTCCGTATCTGATTCAGGCAGCACACCGACATCAGCCTGCTCACCAAGAAGGCGCAATTGTTCGCGCGCAGCAGGCCGTGTCATATCAAGAGAGGCCACCATCACCTTCTTTTTATGACGCTCTTTTAAGCGCAATGCGAGCTTACCTGCGGTGGTTGTTTTACCTGAGCCTTGCAGACCTGCCATTAATATGACAGCAGGCGGCGCCACATCGACTGCCAGAGGCGCTGCATCACCACCAAGAATCTCAATCAGCCCGTCATGAACAATTTTGATAACCTGCTGATCGGGGCGCACAGATTTAATAGAGGCCGCACCAATCGCCTTTTCCTTAATCGAGGCGATAAAATGCTTGGCAACCGGCAAAGACACATCAGCTTCTAACAAAGCAAGACGGACTTCACGCAAAGCTAATTCAACATCAGCCTCACTTAAAGCGCCTTTTTTTGATAGCCCGTCAAAAACGGACTGAAATTTATCTTTTAACTGGTCAAACATCCCAGATATGATTCCTCTGCCGGAAAATGTTGTCTATCAGATGATAAAATCAAACGATCAAAGCGCCCGTGCTCGAAAACTTCAAGGACGGACGGAACCCGCTAGGGTCAGTTGGTCAGATGATATCTCTGATTTGTTGCCACCTTTTACTCTGACACACACCCTTATGTCAATACAGCTTGCCCTCAGGCAGACGCCTCAATGCTATCATCAAGCGCATCACGTTCAATGCCGACCAGCGCGGCTGCATAATCTTTTGCAAAAAACGGCTCAAGGTCATCTGCTGATTCGCCAACCCCGACCATATGTACCGGCAAGCCAAATTCATCTCCAAGCGCAATCACCACCCCGCCTTTGGCAGATCCGTCAAGCTTGGTGATGATCATACCGGTCACGTCAGCTGCCTGCTGAAACGCCTTTGTTTGCGCGATCGCATTTTGCCCCACAGTGCCATCCAGAACAATGATACTGTCATGAGGGGCTGTCTCATCAAATTTGCCAATCACACGATGAATCTTGGCAAGCTCATCCATTAATTCTGTGCGATTCTGCAATCTGCCTGCTGTATCAATGATCAAAACATCTGTCTTATCTTTGTGGGCTTGTTCCATAGCCCGATAGGCAAGCGCTGCTGCATCACCACCTGCCTCACCGGAGATGACGGGCGTATCTGTGCGCAACCCCCATCCCTGAAGCTGTTCGCTCGCAGCTGCCCGAAACGTATCAGCCGCAGCAAGCATCACTGATTTGCCATCTTCCTGAAATTTGCGTGCTAATTTACCACAAGTTGTGGTCTTGCCAGATCCATTGACCCCCACAAGTAATATGACATGAGGGCGATTCTCTTGATTAATCTGGAGCGGCGCCTCCAGAGGTAAAAGCCTTTTTTGCAACAATTTCGCAAGAGACACGCGCCACATATCTTCTGACGGCTCACCGTCAAATTTGATGTCTGACAGCTCTTTGGCAAGTGCCATCGCTGTCCTTGGCCCCATATCAGAGGCGATCAGGGCCTCTTCTAACTCTTCCAGAGATCCGGCATCTATTTTCTTTGCTGAAAACAAACCAGAAAGCCCGGATGTCATCTTGGAAGATGATTTTTTGAGGCCATCTGTTAATTTGCGAAACCAACTCATAATGTATCTGCCCTGCATTCCGGCTTTTTGTTCATATCATATCATCTGTCAGCTGTCTGACGAGCCGCCAAGCGGCGTTACCAGCAGATGATCACCCTGCCGCCCTGTGATTTTGACACGCAAAATCTGACCAGCATCATATAAGGTTTTTTCTGTCAGCCTTGCATTATAAAAAGACCGCAAATGGCCCTGATTACCAGCCTCAACCAAAATCTCATCCTGACTGCCAATCATCTTATCAAGCTTGTCATGAAGTACTTTTTTACCGCACTCACGAAGCGCCTTAGAACGAGCTTTGATTATGGTGCCGTCTATCTGAGGCAATTTGGCTGCCGGCGTTCCTTCGCGCGCAGAATAACCAAACACATGAAGCAAGGGTATCTGCAATTTTTCGATAAGAGCGATTGTTTGCTCATGCGCTGCCTCATCTTCGGTTGGAAATCCGGCTATCAAATCAGCACCAAAGACAACATCCGGGCGCCGGCGCCGCACTTCTTCCACGAACCGGACAACATCACGCGCCAGATGACGGCGCTTCATCTGTTTGAGGACCAAATCATCACCATGCTGCACAGATAAATGCAAATGCGGCATAAGCCTGTCTTCTGTGGCAATCACCTCCATAAGCTGATGATCAGGCTCTGCAGGATCAAGTGAAGATAAGCGCAGGCGCGGCAAATCAGGCACAAATTTTAAGATTTGTTTGACCAAATAGCCAAGACGCGGCTGATTCGGCAAATCATGCCCCCAGCTTGTGATATCAACACCTGTCAGCACCACTTCATTGGTACCTGCCTGAACCAGTTTTTGCACAGATTCGACAACCGCGCCCACACCCACAGATCGGGACGGGCCACGCCCATAAGGGATAATGCAGAAAGTACAACGATGATCACATCCCTGCTGCACTTGTAAAAACGCTCTGCTGTGATCATCAAACTCTTCGATAAAATGGCTGGCTGTTTCTTTGATTGTCATCACATCACTGACATGAACAGGGGCAAGCATGCCATCTTGCAAGGCCTGCCAGCTCTTGCCATCAAGCTTGTCATGATTACCAACCACATGATCTACCTCTGGTAAATCATGCCATGACTGAGGATCAATTTGCGCGGCACATCCAGTGACAATGATTTTGGCATCCGGGCGTTCACGCCGCCATTTGCGAATCGATTGTCGCGCTTGTTTTTCTGCCTCAGCCGTCACAGCACAGGTATTGAAAATAATCGCATCACGAAGACCGGCTTCCTGAGCCTTTTCGCGCATAACTTCAGATTCCCAGATATTCAGCCGGCAACCGAAAGTCTCAATTTGCGGACGATTTGCACTCATAGATCACTGTGCCTTTTGCGCTGCCATAACCGCCTCTTGTAACGCGCCGGATAAATGACCTGAAAAACTTGTTGCGACAGGGCCTTTCATAAAGACGCGCCCTTGCGGTGTGCCATCATCCTGCCAGTCAATCCATAATGAGCCGCCATCAAGTACAATCTCTGCCTGACGCGAAGCAAGACCTCTGCGGCGCGCTGCCACCGCCACCGCACAAGCGCCTGATCCACATGCAGATGTGATACCGACCCCGCGTTCAAACACACGCATGCGAATTTTATCGTCACCTATTATCTGCGCAAATGAGATATTTGCCCCTTGCGGAAACAGCTCGCATTGAGTCAAAGCGCCACCTCTTTTTTCCACATCAACTGCCATCACATCTTCGACAAACAGCACCGCATGAGGGTTACCCATCGACACCCCAACAGCCTGAATGCGCTCATAAGGGCGAAGGTCAATTTCAAGAGTATCACAAGGGCCGGATAAGGGGATCTCATCCCACTCAAGATAAGCAGGCCCCATATCAACACAAATCAAATCATCATCCTGATAGGCATGAAGCAGCCCTGCTTGTGTCTCAATTGCCACCTTATCTTTGCCTGTCTGCGCCATGATGAGGGATGCCACACAGCGCGTCCCGTTGCCACAGGCACCGGTGGTGGTCCCATCCTGATTGCGCATATCAAGAAGCAGGTCACCCTCACCTTTTGCCTCACGCAAAATCATGATTTGATCACAGCCAATGCCAAAGCGCCTGTCAGCCACAAGGCGCGCTGCCGCACTGTCAAGCGCCATGCCGGATAAAGGGCCTGTGCCTCTGGCGTCAAAGACAATAAAATCATTGCCAAGACCATGCATTTTCAAAAAGGGTATCATCATGCGCCTGTTATACCATAAATTATCAAAAACCCAATAAAGGCGCCTTTTACATCAAAAAGGCAATCTCTTATTATGTTTCTTGCTAGGCACGCTCATCAATCATAACAGAGATCGGCACATGATCTGATGGTTTTTCCCATCCTCTTGGCTCAGAAAATATCTCTGCTTTTATAACTTTTGGCGCCAGATCGCGGCTTGCAAAAATATGGTCAAGGCGTCTGCCACGATTACTTGCCAGATAATCTTTTGCCCGATAGGACCACCAGCTATATAAAATCTCCTCAGATCCAAAATAAGATCTGATAGCATCATCCCATCCGCCTCTGGCAATCAGATCACGCAATTTGGTGCGTTCAATATCTGTATGGCTTACAACTTTTTTCAATTGCTTTGTTGACCAGACATCTTCTGCCTCTGGCGCGATATTCAAATCACCCACCATCACAGAGGCCTGCGGCTTTTGCGCTTCAAAAAACCGGGTGACCTCATCTATGAAATCAAGCTTATGGCCAAATTTTGGATTGATGGTTCTGTCAGGCTCATCTCCGCCTGCGGGCACATAAAAATTATGTATCCTGATCCCATTTGCCATAGCGCTGATATGACGACAATCATCTTTGCCGGCCCAGAGGGAAAACTGAATATCCTCAAGCTTGATACGTGATAAAATAGCCACCCCATTATAGGATTTTTCACCACGATAGGCCTGATAAGGATAGCCTAGTTTCGCAATCGCTTCTTGCGGGAAATGCATATCCTGGCATTTGGTTTCCTGAAGACAGATAACATCTGTGTCAATCTGCTCCAAAACCGCCTCAAGCAAAGGCAAACGCAACCTGACTGAATTAATATTCCAACTGGTAATCTTCATAATATCATATCTTCTGTAGCAATAAAAAAGGACCGGCAGGCATACTTATGGCGAAGAATAAGGCGGCACAGTGAATAAAAAGTTATTAAAGCTGTCACCAAAGCGCGGATTCTGGATAGTCACTTTGGTTGTCACACCAACAGCATCTTCGACAATCCATTTTCGCAACTGAAATGGTGTTTCACTAAATTCCAGCGTCAACCGCCCGGCGGCTTCTCCTGTTTCCTGAATTAAGGTAACAGACACAACGCCTTTGTCACTTGCCGTCCTGGTTTTGAATGACGGGCTGCGAAACTGAATATCATCTTTGAGCATCAGCGCAAAAGGCGTAGAGCTTATAGGGTAGCTATTGACCCGCTTTTCAGCACCTTCATCAATATGGAGCCAGCCTTGAGAGACAATCATAGCCACTTTGCCATCACCATCATATTGCAGGCGCATTTGTGCCGGCCGGCGCAAATATAGCTTTCCTGTGGCAGCACTTCCATCACTTGATACCTGAATAAATTCAGCGCTCATTGTGCTGATTTTTTCAAACCAATTCTCTGCCTTTACGATGATCTCCTGAGATGACAACCCATTTTGTGACTGCGCATAAGCACAAGACAGGCTCATCATCCCGGCAAGACATGTGATAAAAAGATGCTTAATCATTTTGGATCAAAACCTCTCTTTTGCCTGCGTGATTTGCTTTGCTTATGACCCCGGCTGATTCCATCTCTTCAATGATGGTGGCAGCGCGGTTATAGCCAATCTTCAGATGGCGTTGCACAAAACTTGTCGAAGCTCTTTGTTCACGCACCACAAGAGCCACTGCCTGGTCATAGAGTGATTCACCTGTTGGCTGAGCGCCGGCGCCGCCTGCCTGTTCTGTCTGCTCTTCTGGTTCTGCTGTCACTCTGTCATCATATTCAGGCTCACCTTGCGCACGCAGGAAGTTTGCCACTTTTTCCACTTCCTGATCTTCCATGAAAGGTCCGTGTACACGTTTGATACGCCCGCCACCTTCCATGAATAACATATCACCACGACCAAGCAGTTGTTCAGCGCCTTGTTCACCTAAAATCGTCCGGCTATCAATCTTAGACGTCACCTGAAATGAGATACGTGTCGGGAAATTCGCCTTAATCGTGCCTGTGATCACATCAACTGACGGGCGCTGTGTTGCCATAATGACATGAATACCTGCCGCGCGTGCCATCTGTGCCAGCCGTTGCACGGCAGCTTCGATATCTTTGCCGGCAACAAGCATCAAATCAGCAACCTCATCAATGATCACCACAATAAAAGGCAAAGGCGCCAGATCAAGTGATTGTTCTTCAAAAGTCGGTCTGCCTGTTTCCGCATCAAAGCCTGTCTGGACACGCCGTGTTAACACCTCACCTGACCGGCGTGCTTCTGCCAGTCTTTGGTTATAACCTGTGATATTGCGCACCCCTAATTTAGACATATTGAAATAGCGGTTTTCCATCTCGCGAACGGCCCATTTCAAAGAGGTCACCGCTTTTGCAGGGTCTGTTACAACCGGTGATAATAAATGCGGAATCCCGTCATAAACAGACAGCTCCAACATTTTAGGATCGATCATAATCAGGCGGCACGTCTCTGGCGTATGGCGATATAGCAATGATAAAATCATCGCATTAATCCCAACTGATTTGCCTGATCCTGTTGTCCCTGCCACCAATAAATGCGGCATTTTTGCCAAATCTGTCACCACAGGCAGGCCAGCGATATCTTTGCCAAGACAAATAGGCAGAGAATCCTCATTTTGATACCATGCCTCATGATCAAGAATATCGCGTAACAAGACAGTTTCGCGCTCATCATTTGGCATTTCAATACCGATCACATTCTGCCCCGGCACGACCGCAACACGCACTGACAAGGCTGACATAGAACGCGCAATATCATCAGCCAAAGCGATGACGCGCTGCGATTTGGTACCGGCGGCAGGGTTCAGACCATAACGTGTCACCACAGGGCCATAGGCAACATCTTTAATCTCACCATTAACACCAAAATCAGATAACACCCCTTCAAGCATACGCGCATGTTGCTGTAATATCTCATCACCAGGGCCTTCAGATGCTTTGCTTGGCGGCTTCAAAAGATTATGGCTTGGCAGCTGAAATCCTGATTGTGACTCAAAATCAAAACTGGTCTGATTCTCCGGCACGGCAGTTGCTTTTTTGCGCTTTGTGCCTTTTGGCTCTTCTGCCAGTGTCTCAGCGCCAGGCACCAGAACAGGCTCTTTCCGGCCTGTTGCTTTTTGCTGTTTAGCTAATTTGCGCGCTTCTTTCTTGGCGGCGGCTTGTTGTTTTTTGGCCTCTTTGAGTGCCTGTTTTTCGGCCTTTTTTTCAGCCTGTTTTTTCGCCTTCTTATCTGCCTTCACATCAGCTTTGCTGACAATATCACCCTCATCATCACTCACTGTCACAGGCTTGGCAGGCGCGCTTTTTCTGAATAAGGCAAAAGGCAAAAATAACAGCCAAAAGACAGGCTTTGTGATGAGGTGAACCAAACCCCATTTCGCACGTGATAATCCGGCTGACCAGATATATAGCCAGCCCCCCGCAATAAGGCACACAACGCCCACCACCACAGATGAAGACATCATCTCTGGCAATGCGAAAGATGATAAAGCAGCCTCACCTGTTTGGAAAAGCGTTACACCGATGATGCCGGTCGCTTTGGTCGTAGCCTGATTATCCAATCCCCAGACATAACAAGCAGCTGCCACAGAGCTTGCCAGAAATGCAATGGCGACACTTAAAAAAGGCATGCGCCAATACCAGGATGGCAGACCGACATGTACCACCCACCGAAGACCCCAGCTCATCAAGGCAAGTGGCATCAAAAACGCCGGACCAATGCCAAAGATACGATTAAGAAAATCCGCAATATAAGCACCTGATAAACCAAGCCAGTTTTGGATCTCCACATCCCCAACAGCGTTATTCAATGACGGGTCACCTTCATTGGCGGTGATAAGAGCAACCATCAAAGCGCCCCCGCATAACAGCAAAAACAGACCAAATAATTCAGAAATCCGGTGCCCGATAAATCGTTTCACCACCTCTGACATGACTGGTTTTATGGCATCACCCTGGCTCATGAATTTGCGCCGCTCTCTGCTTCACATAATTTTGACAGACGTCCCATAGCCTGTTCTATGACCTCATGAGGATGAACAAGCGCCACACGCACAAAACCAGCGCCCGGATTGCCGTTTTGACCGTCAAGCGCCATGAAGCTGCCAGGCATCACCCGCAAAGCCTGTTCTTGATAAGCGCGTCTGGCAAAGGCCACATCATCACCCACAGGCAGCCAGAGGAAAAAGCCCCCTTTTGCCTCACTTTCATCTATGAATGACGGCAAATAGCGTTTGGCGATGGCAAAAGACTCCTCATAATGCGCTCTTATCACCTCAGCATGATCTTTATCACGATACAAGGCGCCTGCGGCGCGCAATAAGGGGGTTGGCAATAAAGCAGCCCCATTTGCCACCATCTTTTTATATAAGGTAATCACCTGTGCATCACCTGCCAGAAAGCCTGCGCGCAGCCCTGCGGCATTTGATCGTTTTGATAAAGAATTCAACACAACCAGATGAGAGAGGCCGTCCCCGATATCGGCTGCCACTTCCAATGCCCCGACAGGTGGTTTTTGCCGCCACACATCACTATAACATTCATCAGATAACAACAAAAAATTATATTGTCTGGCCAGTAATATCAGCCTGCGCAAATAGTCAGCAGAGGCAAATACACCATGCGGATTGGTCGGCGAGCAGATATAAAACACCGTTGTTCTTGCCAATAAGTCCTCATCAAGGGCCGACAGATCAGGCAGATAACCAGTTGTCTGTGAGGCATCAAGCATAATGATATCACCGCCTGCCCCAAGCGCCCCGGCACGCCAGGCATGATAAAACGGATTTGGCAACAAAGCAGCGCTATTTGGCTTGGCACCCCGGACCATCTGCCCCAACAGATGAAGAGGCTCTCTTGTGCCTACCACAGGCACGATATGGCAGTCAGGGTCAACCATCTGTGCGACCTTATCACCATAGCGATAGCCTAGATAATGATGCACATCACCGCGAAAGGCAGGATCGCCGTCTGCTTTGGGATAGCAATGCCATTTATCATCATGTTCAGAGATGGTTTTGGTCAGCAATTTCGGTGCCGGTAATTGAGGATCACCAATGGTCAAATTCAGCACAGGCAGGTCAGCAGGCGGCACAATATCATCAATCGCCGCACGCAGTTGCATGAACATATTATCATCAAAAATCGAAAAATCAGGATTGAGCATTTAAGATCATTTCACGCGCGGCAGAATAAAACAGGACAGAACTGCAAAGAATCTATCGAAAAACACATAGCTTCGCAATATACTCAAACAATCGAAACGTAATATCATAAAACGGCAAAATCATGACAAAAGGTTATGATAAGCCCAAAAGGATAGCAAATCGCCATGCGCGCTGTGTTTTTTGACAGAGATAACACGCTGACCTGTGATGAAGGTTATTGTCATAAGGTTGAAGATTTCGCCTGGATGCCGGGCGCTGAGATAGCGTTGCGTGCTTTGCATGAACGCCAAATCCCTGTTTTTATTGTCACGAATCAAGGCGGCATTGCCAAAGGGTTATTCACCCACTCTGATATGGTGCTTTTTCATAATCATCTCTGCCTCATGGCTGAGAAAGCAGGCGGACATATTACAGATATCGCTTTTTGTCCCCATCACCCGCAGGCCCCTGATCCACAGGGTCTTTGCGATTGCCGCAAACCATCTCCAAAATTACTATTTGATTTGGCTGAAAAATGGCACATCACACTTTCAGGCAGCGTTATGATAGGTGATAAAGCCTCTGATATAGAGGCCGGCAAACAGGCAGGTACTTTTTCTTATCTTTATGATCCCTCAATGCGCCTTGATACGCTTGTCAATCAGGTGATAGAGGCCCATTTCAGTGATATGCCCTCATAATGGTTGCAAAGACAATGACAGAAAACAGCATATCTCCCATCCTTCCCATTGTGATTATTGGTGGCGGCCTGACAGGCAAAATGATGGCATTGGCCCTGTCTTATAGCGGGTTTCGCGTCACCATGATGGCACCGCAACCAAAAGGACAGCCAAAAAGAGATAAACGCTCAACAACCATTCATCAGGCAGGCGCACAAATGCTGTCTGCTCTTGGCATGACGGATATGCTGGCGCCTCATAAAACCCCGGTTGAACGCATTTGTGTTGCAATTGGGCCAGAGAAAGGACAAAGGTCAGACTGGCTTTTGAACTGGTCATCTGCGCATATGCCAATGGCTTATGTGATTGAAAACAGCCAGCTTGACGCTGCCTTTGATACCGCTCTTGCACAATTACCATCTGCGCAATCTGTGACCATCATTGATGATCATGTTATCAGCTATGATGAGACATCGTCTGCCGGCATAATCGGCACCAATAAAGGCCAGACCATCAGCGCCTCTGTCATTATTGCCTGTGATGGTGCCGGCAGTAAAATGCGCTCATTAATTGGTCTGACACCCACAATAGAAAAGACAGCCCAGACCGCGCTAATTGCCAATCTGTCATGTGAATTGCCTCATGATAACACTGCCTTTCAACGGTTTTTACCAACAGGCCCGATCGCCTTCATGCCTTTGCCTGAAAAAGAAGTCTCCATGGTATGGTCAACCTCAGATACACAGGCAGAACAAGTGAAAAACCTCTCTCATGAGGATGCCTCACTGGCGATCACAAACGCATTCGGCCTTGAATTAGGCGCGCTTCGCCTGCAACAAAATATCACCTCTTTTGCGTTACATCCGCAGAGGAACAGGCACCTTTCCAAGGGGCGTGTTCTGCTTGCCGGAGATGCGGCCCATGCTATCCATCCTCTGGCAGGTATGGGCTATAATTTAGCATTAAGCGATGCAGCTGTCTTGCTTGATATCCTGCATGATTTACAAAAGACAGGCCTGCCTTGTGATCATATATCTCTTAGCATGCGCTATGCACGCCAAAGACAGGTTGAAATCAAGTCACTCACATTTGTGACATCTGCTCTTAATAAGATATTAAGCAGACCATCTGGCCCCCTATCACAATTCATGGCAATGGGTATGTCTGTGATGGATAAATTACCTGTCAAAACAGCGTTACGTGATGTGGCGATGGGTGGCACTTTATCCACTGCAAGCTTGCTAAAAGGGATCAGGCCGTCTCAGCACTGATGATAAAAAGCTAGCTTGTGGCCTGCCGGTAAGCTGCCATCATCTCCTCAGCTCTTTGGCCATAATCATAAAATAAGGCCCAGGAATAAATACCTGTATCATGCCCGTCATCAAATTTCAGACGCACCGCATAATGGCCAACCGGCTCAATGGCGCTGATTTGCACATCTTTCTTGCCATAGATAATTTGCTTTTGATCAATGCCATGACCCTGCACCTCAGCAGAGGGCGATTCAACACGCAATAATTCTGCTGACAAGCTTGTCTCAAACCCATCTTTGAAGCAGATTGTCAGATGTTTTTTATCAGCCGAAACACGCAAAGACGTGACAGATGGCGGCGAAAAAGAGGCATTTGTCATCACATCATATCCTGTCTGTTGCTATCGTGCATCCTGCGCCCTGTTATCACGATCCTGTGGCCAGTCTACCGCCTCATCAGGCACTAAAATAGGCACACCAGAGCGTATCGGATACGCTTTATTGATTTGCGGACTGATCAGATATTGTGCCTCTGCTTCATAATGAAGCGGCCCTTTTGTGACAGGACAGACCAGATAATTTAGTAAATATCGTGACGCTTTTGCTTTTGTCTCAATGGTCATCGGAAAAATTATCAGCCCTTTTGGTCTCTGCTTTTTTGATTAGTGCGTCTGCCCTGCCTCTGATGGCTGTGTGTCTGCACCAGATCTGTCTTGCGATAAAACAGACATCTCAAGCATAGCGATCAATAATTGTGATCTGGCAACCAGATCCTGTGATTCAAGCAAAGCTTGCTTTTCACTATTACCAAAAGGACAGATCATAGACAAGGTGGTGACAAGCCTTTCATCTTCACATTCCTCAATATGAGACCAGTCAGCTGAGAAGCCTTTTACATCAAAATAAGATTTCAAAATTGCACATAATTTATCACGATCAATCAGCCCTGTATCTGGCTCAAGATCATGTGCAAAAGCCGAAAAATCAACCGCGCCTGTCAGGTAACCTGCTGGCTGAAGCTCTGTCTTCTGGCAGGTAAAACGCGCTGTACCAGCCAGTGAGATGATAAAGCGCCCGTCATCTGATTCAGAAAATTCGGCAATGCGACCTGCGCAACCAATTTCAAAATAATGCCCGTTATCAGCCTGAGGCTGAATCATACCAATCATGCGATGCGGTGTGGCCATAGCCGCTTGCACCATAGCAAGATAGCGAGGCTCAAAAATATTCAAAGGCAGGCGCCCTCCTGGCAGCAATAACGCGCCGGGCAAGGGAAACAAGGCAATTGTTTCCGGAAGTTCTTGCAAAAGTGGCTCAAAGGGACCGCGACTCATCTTAACCAATCCTACTTTAACTGACTATTCTTTGTTCTTTTGTCGATATAGAGCAGTTTTTAAGAAATCAAATAGGATGATAATTTTCGTCTGGCCTTCATCACCATAGGGTCGCCAACACCAATCGCTTCAAAGAATTCCAAAAGCTGTGTTTTGGCCTTTCCTTCATCAAAATCTCTGTCAATGCGGATGGATTCCAACAAATGCCCCATCGCCTCTTCTTTGTTCCCTGCGGCAAATAAGCCCATTGCCAAATCAAAGCGTGCTTGAAGATGACTGCCATCTTTTTCAACCGCCTCTTGCAGCGCGGCCAAATCACCTGCCACGGCGCCTGTTTTCAGTGCCAGCTCAACCGCTGCCTGTGCTTCACGCAAAGAGGGTTTTTCAAGCTGTTCTTCTTCTAATGCGTCAATGATCTCTTTGGCATTTTCAAGATCACCTGATGCCACCATTGCTTTGACAAGCCCGGCAAGCGCCTCCAGTGAGTCTGGCACCAGAGCCATTGCCTGTTGGAATGCTTCCATAGCCGCCTCTGCCTCATTTTGCGCAAGCGCTGCCTCACCAGACTCCAATAAAGGTGATATATCAGGTGCGCCGGGTGCCATCGCTCCTAATTTAGACACAAATTCAGCCACTGCAGATCCTGGCTGATTGCCGGCAAAACCATCGACAGGCTGACCATTAACAAAACCATAAATTGTTGGCACGGACTGCACGCGCAATTGGGCAGCAATTTCCTGATTTTCATCAATATTCACGCGCACCATGCGCACTCTGTCATTTTTAGCGACTTCTTTTTCAAGCACAGGGCCAAGCTGCTTGCAAGGACCACACCATGGTGCCCAAAATTGCACAATCACAGCGACAGATGATGATGCCTCAATCACCTCTGCCATAAAATTCTGCATTGTCACATCAATAACAGCCGCAGTACCGCCATCAGATGATGTGCCCATTGCGGATAGATCTTGTGTTATGTCCATTACATTTGCCCTTTATAAAAATAATTGACCTTGTGGCGATAGCGCGCCTTACATGACGAATTGCTTATCACGGTATATTAATAAGCAATGGTGTTACCGAAACACTTGATAAAAAACGCATCAAATCTTGTGGTGCCATCCCAATGGTGCGGTCATTGACCAGAGGGTGCATATAAATTTCTTGGCACATCATAAGGTCTTTATCAATGCCGATAGTAACGTCCTTATCAGCCCCATGCCTCATTGCCAAAGGGGTTACCGCCCCCGGGCGCACACCCAGATATTCAAATAATCTGTCTTCTGATCCAAAAGACAGCCTTTGCGCTGACAGAGCCTCTGCCAGAGCCTTCAGATCAACTTGCTTATCTTCTTGAATGACCGCCAGAAAATTTTGTTTCTTGCGGTCACGCAAATACAGATTTTTGATATGGCCGCCGCCTTCTTTGGCAGATAACAGACCCTCTCTGGCTGTTTTGGAATCAGCGACTGTCCGCAATGGCGGATGAGTATAAGATGAATAAGATATCCCCAACTGATCAATATAAGCGATCAGCGCCTCAGGGTGAACAGGCAAACTCTCTTGAAATTCAGAAGACGCATCCATGGTCGTGACTTTCTGGCAGGCAATAAAGAAATACAGATATGCTATAGATATAGCCTTTGTGTCATAAATCAAAAGGGACAAAAGCCAAAGGAGAAAAAATCCCTTATAAATCACACAAAAATGTTACAAAAAGCAACAATTGACCAATGGTCACTGTGCCCCTATAGGATAAGCAATTGGTGATTATGCTATTTGGTGAAGGGCAAAATTTGATGGCACATCTTGCCTTAGTTGGTTGTGGTATGTGGGGGCGTAATATTGCCCGTAACCTAAGCCGGCTCAACTCATTATCTGCTGTTTGTGATCATTCACATAAAAAAGCACAAAGCTTTGCAGATCAATTTGATACAAAAGCCATGTCTTTTGAGGCCATTCTCGCTGATAAGACAATACAGGGCGTTTTGCTTGCCACCAATGCGTCAACTCATAAAGATCTTGCTTTGCAGGCACTAGAATCTGGCAAACATGTCTATATTGAAAAACCGATGGCGTTAAGCCTTGCGGATGCCAGAGAGGTTCATGATCATGCCATCTCAGCCGGAAAGCAGGTGATGATAGGTCATCTGATACGCTATCATCCGGCCTTTATGGCACTGCAGGATCAAATCCGCTCAGGCGCGATTGGCAGGGTCAAACATATTCAGGCAAACCGTCTGGCTATGGGACGTATTCGCAACACTGAATCTGTCTTATTTGATCTGTGCCCTCATGATTTATCTTTGATATTGGCGCTTGCCAGCCATATGCCTGATAAAGTGATCTGCCATGGTGTAAGCCATATCACCAAAGGTGTGGTTGATATTTTATCAACTGGCCTTGGCTTTCCGGACGGGCTGTCTGCCAATATGCAGACAAGCTGGATATCCCCTTATAAAGAACACAGGCTCACTGTCACAGGTGAGACAGGCTCACTTGTCTTTGATGACACCAAACCATGGCAGGAAAAACTGACCTTATATCAGGATCAGATCACACAAGCTGATTCGTTATTTGTCATAGAGCGCGCAAGCCCCTTGCCCTTACCTGTGCCGGAATCAGAACCGTTACTGGATGAGATGTCTGCCTTTATCAGCCTTTGTGACGAGGGGGTCATACCACCAACAGATTCAGCCGAAGGACTTGCTGTTCAACATGTCCTTGAACAAATGCAGTCACAATTACGTGATTTGAGTGTATCATCATGATCCCATTTATCGATTTGAAGGCCCAACAGGCCCGTCTCAGAGACGATATTGATAACAGGCTGGCATCCGTGCTTGATCATGGCGCTTATATTATGGGGCCTGAAGTTAAAGAGCTTGAAACAGAGCTTGGAAAATGGTCTCGCAGCAAACATGTCATCAGCTGCGCCTCTGGCACTGATGCGCTGATATTGGCGTTGCTTGGCAAAAAATTACGCCCGGGACAGGGTGTGATTTGCCCCTCATTTACCTTTGCAGCGACCGCTGAATCACTTGCGGTTCTTGGTGCCTCCCCTGTCTTTGCTGATGTTGATCCTCACAGCTTTAATCTTGATGCGCGCAATTTATCAGCGGCAATGCAGTCAGGGCTTGACGCTGGCCTTGAGATGGTTGGGGTCATGCCGGTTGGTCTGTTTGGCATGCCGGCTGATATGATTGCCATCAGGGATTTTGCGCAAAAACACGGGCTATGGGTGATTGACGATGCGGCGCAGTCCTTTGGTGCCTCTTTACATGATGTGCCGGTTGGCAAGCTGGCAGATGTGACCTGCACAAGCTTTTTCCCTGCCAAGCCTCTTGGCTGCTATGGTGATGGCGGCGCGTTATTCACAGATGATGATGAAGTCGCAGAAATAGCAATATCCTGCCGTGTTCATGGCATGGGAAAGACCAAATACCATAATGACAGAATCGGCATGACAGCACGCCTTGATACAATACAGGCCGCGGTTTTATTATCAAAATTAACCATTTTCGAAGATGAGCTTGCCAGACGCCAGAAAGTCGCAGAACAGTATAATGAGCGGCTTTGTGAGCATGTCACCACGCCGCGCCTGTCCAAAGGCGCAACCTCAGCATGGGCGCAATATACCATCAAATTGCCACAACATACAGACCGTCAATCTATACAAGACAGCCTGGCCGCCAAAGCGGTGCCAACCATGATTTATTATCCTATTCCAATGCACAAACAGCGCCCTTATCAGCGTTATCCTGTGGCGAATGGCGCACTTGGTATCACAGATACATTATGTGATATCGTGCTTGCCCTGCCAATGCACCCTTATCTTGGCGAAGAGCAGATTGACATTATCTCACAGGCAGTAAAAAGCGCACTTGCTGAGGCCTCATAATCCAGACACAAACATGGTGTGATTTTTTGATAAATTCATCCCACTAAAAGACTTGCAAGCCTCTTTGGCTTCGACTATAAGATGGGAACATTTTGGTTATGCGGGTGTAGCTCAGGGGTAGAGCACAACCTTGCCAAGGTTGGGGTCGAGGGTTCGAATCCCTTCACCCGCTCCAAAATCCAATCACAAAGCTGTCAAAGCGGTTTGTGATTTTCCCCTGCTATCACAGACATGAATCCTAAGCGCCGTCCGGTCTTCCAATGGAATGATAGACAATTCCATGGTCACGCATATGCGCCCCGTCATAAAGATTGCGCAAATCAACCATCACGCGGCCTTTCATCTTGGATGTAAAAATCTCCGGCCGCAAAGCTCTGAATTCGTTCCATTCTGTTATCACCACACAGCAATCAGCCTCTGGCAGCGTATCTGCGGCGCTTGCAACATAGGAAATTGCGTCTGGCAATAAGGGCTTTGCTTCTGTCATAGCCGCAGGATCATAGGCTGAGATAATGGCGCCATCTGCCACTAATTGCGGCAGGATGGCCAAAGCAGGGCTATCACGCATATCATCTGTCTCAGGTTTGAAGGCAAGGCCAAGGACAGCGATTTTTTTGCCTTTGACAGACCCGCCCATAGCATTTTTGATTCTTGAGGCCATTGCGATTTTGCGCTCCTCATTATAACGCACAACGCCCTCAACCATCGGCACTGGGACATCATGCATTTCAGCGGTTTTCACAAGAGCAAGCGTATCTTTGGGAAAACAACTGCCGCCATAGCCCGGGCCTGCATGCAAAAATTTACTGCCAATACGCTTATCAAGGCCCATACCTTTGGCCACCTCATGCACATTAGCGCCTACCGCCTCACATAAATCAGCGATTTGATTGATGAAGGATATTTTCACAGCCAAAAACGCATTTGCGGCATATTTAATAAGCTCTGCCGTTTCAAGATCTGCAAATAATATCGGTGTTTCAATCAAATAAAGAGGACGATAAAGCTGGCGCATCATCTCAATAGCGCGCTCAGCATTAGTGCCAACCACCACACGATCAGGGCGCATAAAATCATTAATGGCTGACCCTTCACGCAAAAATTCAGGGTTAGATGCAATATCGAAATCAGCCTCAGGATTCGCTTGTGCAATGATCTTATCAAGGGCGCGGCCAGTGCCAACAGGTACCGTGCTTTTGGTCACAATCACACTATAACCTGATAAAGAGGCCGCGATCTCTTCTGCTGCAGCATAGACATAGGATAAATCAGCATGACCATCTCCGCGCCTTGTTGGTGTGCCAACAGCGATGAAAATCACATCTGCCTCAGGGACATTTTCGCTTAATTCAGTTGTGAAATGAAGACGCCCTGCCTCCAGATTGCGGCGCACAAGATCATCAAGACCCGGCTCATAAATGGGGATCTCACCCCGGCGTAATTTGTCAATTTTACCCTGATCTTTATCAACACATGTCACATCAAAGCCAAATTCTGAAAAACAAGTGCCTGAGACGAGGCCAACATAGCCTGTGCCAATAACAACAATCTTCATCTCTAATCCTCTTGTAAATCGAGCTTAAATGACGCCTTTTAAGAATGAAAGCCGAGATACTGTTCAACCGCAGCTGTTATCGCATGACCAAGCGCAATATGAGATTCTTGTATATGCATGGTCACAGACGATGGCACATTCAGTAAAATATCACAAACCGGGCCTAATTTACCGCCGCTTTCTCCTGTCATACCAATCACAAAGATCTCTTTTTCTTTTGCGACTTTGGCAGCTCTGATCACATTTTCTGAATTCCCGCTTGTCGAGATCGCAATCAGAACATCACCTGACTTGCCAAGGGTTTGCACCTGCCTGTCATAAATACCATCAAAGCCAAAATCATTGCTAAAAGCCGTGATAAGAGACGTATCAGTGGTCAAAGCAATCGCGGCCAGCCCGTCACGTGGTTTGCGGTGATCAAGTGTTGCCACAAATTCAGCTGCCAGATGCTGACTGTCACCTGCTGAACCACCATTACCACACAGCATTAATTTGCCGCCATTTTTTAACGAGCTTGTGATTGCCATGGCAGCTTTATCAGCTGCCTCACTCAATGTGTCTGCTGTCTGTTCTTTGACAGCAGCAGATGCCAGAAGTAGCTCTTTTATCATCACAGGCCAAACCTTTGTTTCACTTAAAATTACCGGCAACGCCTCTATGTACCACCTCATCTCTGGTGGCCAAACTTGACCCCATCTTTATGGCGGTTTATGAACATCAAAGCAATCACTTATGGCTCTGATGGAGTATGGTTATGGTTAAAAAGGCAATTTTTCCTGTAGGCGGCCTTGGCACACGCTTTCTGCCAGCGACCAAAGCTTTGCCGAAAGAGATGTTGCCGGTTGTTGATAAGCCGCTTATTCAATATGCCTTAGAAGAGGCCATTGATGCTGGTATTGAAGATTTTATCTTTGTGACAGGACGCAATAAAACCGCCATTGAAGATCACTTTGACCATTCTGTAGAACTAGAAGCTGTCCTTGCCCAAAAAGGCAAAGATGAAGCGCTTCAGACAGTGCGTGATATGATGCGCGCGCCCGGCTCTGTTGCCTATGTCCGCCAACAAGAAGCCGCAGGTCTGGGTCATGCTGTCTGGTGTGCCCGCCATCTGGTCAAAGATGAGCCTGTTGCCGTTCTTCTGGCTGATGATTTGGTGCTTGGAAAACCCACATTAACTGATATGGTCCGCCATTATAAGGGGGGCAATATGGTGGCTGTCATGGATGTACCACACCATCAAACCTCCTCTTATGGTATTGTCACACCCGCAGATGATGATGGCACCATTGTCACCATTAACGGGCTTGTTGAAAAACCATCACCTCAGGACGCCCCGTCTAATATCGCTGTGATTGGCCGCTATATTATAGAGCCGGAAGTCTTTGATGTCCTTGGCTCACAACATGCTGGTGTTGGGGGAGAGATTCAGCTGACAGATGCGCTTGCCACACGCATTGGCAAAGCGCCTTTTACCGGTTATCGCTTCGAAGGAAAGAGATTTGATTGCGGGTCTAAAATTGGGTTCCAGAAAGCCAATCTTGCTTTCAGCCTTGAGCGTGATGATATGGCAGATGAATTGCGCACGTGGCTGAAAACACAAATATAATCTTGTTTCAAAGTAGCTGATTGCAGAGAGGTTTCATACGTGTTTACGCATGATTTTCACCCGTCTATCTTACGCGCCTATGATATCAGAGGGATTGTTGGCACAACCTTATCTGCCGAAGATGCCTTTGCCATCGGGGCAGGCTTTGCGCATATTGTTGCAAAGCAAAGCCAAAAAACGTCTGTCAAAATTGCAGTTGGCTATGATGGCAGGCTGTCTTCACCTGCCTTATCTGAAGCCTTATCCAAAGGGCTGTCTGCCTCTGGCGCTGATGTGGTTGTGATAGGGATGGGCCCCACACCGATGCTGTATTATGCTGATATCACACTTGAATGTGACGGCGCGATTCAGATAACAGGCTCTCACAATCCCAAAGATTATAACGGGTTCAAGATGGTGATTGGCCATCGCTCTTTTTTTGATGATGATATTCAAAATCTGGGCAGATTACTGTCACAGGGCATTGTATTATCTGATAATGGCACCATCCAGAAGAAGGGCATTTTTGATGATTATGTCGCACAGCTTGCCGGTCAGGCACTGTGCCCTGATGGCGCCTTTATCTGGGATACAGGAAATGGCGCAGCAGGCCCTGCCGTCTCAGCGCTTCTGCCTCATCTGCCTGGTACACATCATCTGTTATTTGAAGAGGTAGATGGTACCTTTCCAAATCATCACCCTGATCCTGTAGACCCGCACACCTTGTCATTTCTGCGAGAAGCCTGCTCTGATAATAACGCGTTATGCGGGTTTGGTTTTGACGGAGATGGTGACAGGCTTGGTGTGATAGATGCAAAAGGGCGCCTTGTCCCCGGTGATATCTTAACCGCCTATCTGGCACTGGATTATTTGGCGCGTCATCCGGGCCAGACGATCTTATTTGATGTCAAATCCTCTCAAGGGGCAATGGATATCGTCTCACAGGCAGGCGGCAAGGCCACCTTATGGAAGACAGGCCATAGCCATATGAAATCTCACATGGCACAAACAGGCTGCCAGCTGGCCGGCGAGATGTCAGGCCATATCTTTATCAAAGATGATTATTTTGGCTTTGATGATGCGCTATATGTCGCGCTCAGAGTGCTGCGGACAATGGCACAGACAAACCAAAGCATTACGCAATTTATGGATAATCTGCCAGAAAGCTTTGCAAGCCCTGAATGCCGTGTTGCCTGTGATGAGGACGTAAAATTCCGCCTCATGGACCTAATAGCGCACGCCGCCAGAGACCTTTTGCCAGATGCACAAATCATAACAATTGACGGTATCAGAGTACAAGATGATAACGGATGGTGGCTTATCCGTGCCTCTAACACCGAAGCCTGTCTGGTGGTACGTGCCGAAGGGCGCAATCAAAAGATATTGCAGGATAAATTGGCTGAGGTCTCATCTCTTCTGGCAGACCAAAACATTATCTGGGACGGGCCTTAAAAAACAAGCTGTCACTCTTTCAGCTGCCTTTGTATTACCGTAAGATTTTCCATTTTTGGAAACGGTTTCCACGATGCGGAAATACAAACAGAAGAGTGCGTTTTCGCATTATCTCTGTCTATAATAACGCAACACAAGAAGCGCAGGAGAATACATCATGGGATATATCGCAGTTGGCAATCTGGCAGTTGCTGCCGATTTACATGAATTCGTCAATAACAGCTTATTAGCAGGCACCTCATTATCAGCTGACCAATTCTGGAGTGGGTTTGATGAAGCCGTGCACAGGCTTGCACCGAAAAACCGGGACTTGCTTGAAAAGCGCGATATGCTGCAAAAGAAAATTGATGAGTATCTGATAGCGCATAAAGACAGCGATTTTGATCAGGAAGCCTATCAGGCATTTTTGCGTGATATTGGTTATCTTGTCGAAGAAGGCCCGCAATTTTCGATCACCACACAGAATGTTGATCCTGAAATTGCCACCATTGCCGGACCTCAGCTGGTCGTGCCTGTCATGAATGCGCGTTATGCGTTAAATGCAGCAAATGCAAGATGGGGCTCTTTATATGATGCCTTTTATGGCACTGATGCGATCTCTGATGAAGGCGGCGCTGACAGGCAAAAAGCCTATAATCCTGTCCGTGGTCAAAAAGTGATTGAGGCGGCGCGCGATTTCCTCAACCAGTCAGCGCCCTTATCGCTTGGCAGCTGGCATGATGTGACTGTCTTTTCCATTATTGATGGCACACTTGTTCTTACCCAGGGTGATGTCAAAACATATTTGAAAGATCAAACACAATTCAAAGGCTATCGCGGTGCGACCACGGCCCCGACCGCAATTTTGCTGACAAATAACAATTTGCACATTGAAATTCTAATCGACAGCAATGGTGCAATTGGCAGTACAGATAAAGCTTATATCAATGATATTTTATTGGAATCCGCTATTTCCACGATCATGGATTGCGAAGATTCAGTCGCTGCGGTGGATTCACAAGATAAAGTGCTTGCCTATCGTAACTGGCTTGGGCTTATGAAAGGTGATCTGTCTGTTGAGATGACAAAATCAGGGTCACAATTCACACGCGCCCTGAATCCTGATCGCAGCTATACCGCACCAGATGGTGCTGAGTTGCAGTTGCCTGGCCGGTCTTTGATGCTTGTGCGCAATGTTGGCCATCTGATGACCAACCCTGCCATTTTACTGGCTGATAAATCAGAGATCCCCGAAGGCATTATGGATGCCTTTATGACAACCATTGGCGCCTTGCATGATTTTACCAGAGCAGAAAAGGGGCTTGCCAGTAATTCACGCAAAAAAGCGATCTATATCGTCAAGCCGAAAATGCACGGGCCTGAAGAGGTGGCCTTTGCGACTGAAATTTTTGAGGCTGTTGAATCTGTTCTTCATCTGGCGCCCAATACGATGAAAATCGGCATTATGGACGAAGAGCGCCGGACAACGGTCAATCTGAAAGAATCGATACGCGCGGCCAAAGACAGAGTTGTGTTCATTAATACAGGCTTTCTTGACAGAACAGGTGATGAAATTCACACCTCTATGGAAGCAGGGCCGATGATCCGCAAAGGTGATATGAAACAAGCTGCCTGGATCAGCGCATATGAAAACTGGAATGTTGATATTGGCCTTGAATGCGGCTTTTCCGGCAGGGCACAAATTGGCAAAGGCATGTGGGCGATGCCGGATTTGATGGCAGAGATGATTGAACAGAAAATCGGTCATCCAACCTCTGGCGCCAATTGCGCATGGGTACCCTCACCAACAGCTGCCACCTTGCATGCCATGCATTATCATCAGATAGATGTCTTTGCGCGCCACAAAGAATTGCAAAACAGAGGCAGAGCTGATTTGAACGATATTCTCACAATCCCTGTCTCATCACGGCCAAATTGGTCACAAAGTGATATCAGGGCAGAGCTTGAAAATAATGCACAAGGCATATTGGGCTATGTGGTCCGGTGGGTTGATGCCGGTATTGGCTGCTCCAAAGTGCCTGATATTAATAATATCGGGCTGATGGAAGACAGGGCCACTTTGCGCATATCATCACAGCATATGGCAAATTGGCTTCATCATGGCATTTGCACCTCTGATGAGGTGATGGCAGTGATGAAGAAAATGGCCGCTATTGTGGATGATCAGAATAAAGATGATGACAGCTATGTGCCGATGGCAGCTGATTTTGACAATTCTGTTGCCTTTCAGGCTGCCTGTGACTTAGTCTTTGAAGGCAGACAACAACCATCTGGCTATACAGAGCCTGTATTGCACCGCAAACGGCTTGCTTATAAGGCAGCGCACACATCACAATAGCTGTGATAGCGCCTTGCTTTGGTCATAAAAGGAGCGTGCTCAAATGACATTTGATCTGGATGCGCATATTTCCAAGACACCTGATTTTCCCAAAGACGGTATCACCTTTTATGATTTTAGCCCGGCACTGGAAGATGGCACGATTTTGCGTCAGATGATTGATGCTTTGTGCAAAATTGCGACCCCGCTTGCGCCTGATGTTGTCGCAGGCATTGATGCCAGAGGTTTTTTATTTGCCACCCCGCTTGCCCTGTCTATGGGTTGCGGGGCGGTGATGATACGCAAAGCCGGCAAATTGCCAGGCAAGGTGATTGAGAAATCCTATGCGCTTGAATATGGCGAAGCGCGTCTGTCAGTGCAGACCAGCCGTGATCTGAAAGGCAAACGCATCTTACTGGTAGATGATTTGCTGGCAACAGGTGGTACACTATCTGCCTCAGTTGATCTGATAGAGCAGGCAGGCGGCATCATCGCCGGCACTGCCTGTCTTATTGAATTAACAGGTCTTGGCGGGCGGGCCTTGCTGGCTGAAAAAAATTGCCCTGTGGTCAGTTTGCAATCCTATGAATTCTAGTACAGCACAACAAAGCACAAAAAAAGCGCGCTTTGGGTGGGCGCTTTTTGACTGGGCCTCATCACCTGTGCCGACCTTGCATGCCACTTTTGTCTTTGCTGTGTATTTTTCGACCACCATTGCACCTGAAAATGGCACCGTTCTGTGGGCCCAGATGACAGCGCTTACCTCCTTGCTGATTGCAATCTCATCTGTCTTTCTTGGCCGCCTTGCAGATAGCAGGGGCCTTATCAAAGGCGCTCTTACAACAAGCCTTCTGATCGGCTCTGTTGCGGTGATGGCCTTGTGGTTTGCCGAACCTCATCAAAGCTTTATTTTATTTGCTCTTTTAATGTCAGCGCTCTCTATCTTCATGATGGAAATCACCTTTGTGTTCTATAATGCCTTACTTGTCCATTTGGTCCCTGCTGACAAGATGGGCCGCCTGTCAGGGATTGCATGGGGTGTTGGCTATGTCGGGGCTGTTGTTGCACTTGGGTTGGCATTGGTGATTTTCATATTGCCTGATGAGGCCCCATTCGGCCTTGATAAAACACAAGCAGAACATATCAGGGCGACTATGATCTTTGCAGGCGCATGGGCGATTTTCTTTTCTTTGCCTTTGTTCTTTTTTGTCAAATCCCCGCCTGCCACGCCGCAACAAGGCAGCTATCTCTCGCAAGTCAGTCAAGCCATCAAAGATGCAAGAGAGATCCCGCATATGGTGCGCTTTTTAATCGCGCGCATGGCCTTTAATGACGGGCTTGTCACCTTATTTGCTCTGGGCGGTATTTTCGCTGCCAAAGTCTTTGGCTTCACACAGACAGAGATACTGATATTTGCGATCTCTCTTAACATCGCAGCTGGTCTTGGCGCCATTGGCGGCGGGTGGGCTGATGACAGATTTGGGGCTCTGCCTGCCATTCGCTATGCGCTTATTGGATTGCTGATTTTTGGTATTGTGGCTATTTGCGCCCCGACCAAAGAGATCTTCTGGGGGGCTACGATCTTACTTGGCTTATTTGTTGGCCCCTGCCAGTCTGCCTCGCGCTCTTATGTTGCAAGACGCGCGCCTGCGCACAGCAAAGCCTCTTTATTCGGCCTTTATATGCTATCTGGCAAGGCAACAAGCTTTGTCGGCCCTCTTTTATATGGCTGGCTTGTTTTTGCCACAGGCATAGAGCGCGCCGGCATGGCGATTGTGATCATTCTTATTTTACTGGGCTATTGGCTGCTGCCAAAACATCACGATCAGGCTGAATAATTCTCATCACGTAATTTGGCACGCAATTCATCAATCACAATGGCTTTGCCATTTTGTTCAACATGCCAGAACGTCCATCCGTTACAGCTTGGCGCTTCTTGTAATTGTGCGCCGAGCGTATGGATGGTACCTGACAAATCTTTGCCAGCTTTCTTTTTCATGGCTTTTAATGTGCCGTCTGCACAGACTTGCGCTGAAAAACGGCGTTTTTGATCAAAAACCTTGTCACCAACTGAAATCCAGCCACGTTCCACAAGAGCGCCAAATGGCACGCGTGGTTCTGCCTTCTTGGTCTTTGTCTCAAGCAACTGATGCTCTTTGACAGGTTGTACAGCGGCGATCCTGTCAGTCGCAATTTTGACATAAGACTCATCTTGTTCAATGCCGATAAAATGCCGCCCTAATTTTTTCGCAACAGCGCCTGTTGTTCCTGTCCCGAAAAAGGGATCAAGAACAATATCGCCTCTTTTGGTGGACGATAATATCACACGCGCCAACAGATTTTCCGGCTTTTGCGTTGGATGGGCTTTTTTACCATCTGCCCCTTTGAGCCTCTCTGCCCCTGTGCATAATGGCAAATGCCAGTCTGAGCGCATTTGCAGACCTTCATTCAGGGCTTTCATCGCTTCATAATTAAAAGTGTATTTTGACGATTCAGATTTAGACGCCCAGATTAGCGTTTCATGCGCATTGGTAAAACGGCGCCCTCTGAAATTTGGCATAGGATTGGTTTTGCGCCAGATAATATCATTGAGCATCCAAAAGCCAAGATCCTGCAGCTGAACGCCCAAACGAAACACATTATGATAAGAGCCGATCACCCAAATGGCGCCATCTGGCTTCAAAATACGCCGGCATTCTGACAGCCATGCTTTGCACATTGAATCATAGGCGGCAAAGCTGTCAAATTGGTCCCATGCATCATCAACCGCATCAACCAATGACTGGTCAGGGCGATGAAGGGCACCTGATAATTGCAAATTATAAGGCGGGTCAGCAAAGACTAAATCCACAGAACTATCAGGCAGTTTTTGTAACTGCGCGATACAATCACCATGGTAAATGACATCTGTTTTCATTGATCTGTGAACCTGTTATTTTAACTCTGATGTTACCAACAAACATCAAAGAATCACTATAAGTCAATGAAATACATAAATAATTTTATCGCACACAATATATTGTGTTTTCAGACTCATTCATCATAGCTTATTTAGTATCACGCCTTTTGATGCTCTTTTCCGGCGAGATAGCGGATAACAGATTTTGCCGCTGTGTCGGCGTTATATTTGCCTCTCTTTCAGCTTGCGAATAGGCGCAAAAGATCGCCTGTGATGATCTGTGATTCCATAATCAGATAAAGCCTGCCTGTGCGCTTTGGTCCCATAGCCCTGATTGCGATCCCACCCATAGACAGGATAGGCTTCATGTAACTCTGCCATATAGGCATCACGCTTTTGTTTAGCGATCACAGAGGCCGCGGCAACTGACAGTATTTTGCTATCACCTTTGATAACTGCCTCAGCAGGATAATTGAGGTCCGGCAGCAAATTGCCATCGACAAACACGCGTGCAACCTCACATTTACCAGACGTTGCCAGCCCAAGAGGGTCTTGCTCTATAAGGCGCCTTGCAAGCGTGTCAGCCGCCATCTTCATCGCCGCAAAATTCGCCTGTAATATGCCGATATCATCTATCATCTGAACAGATGAGAACGCCGCCTCACACGCATGCGGCCCCTTTGTGAGATGGTGATATATATCAGCTCGTTTTTTGACAGATAATTTTTTCGAATCAGTCAGACCAGGCGGCAACATATCTAAGGCTCTTGGGTCAATCCAAAAAGCGGCCGCACAGACAGGCCCTGCCCACGGACCTCTGCCAGCTTCATCAATGCCGATCACATATCCCTGTTTAATCAGGGGCGATTCAGCAGTAAAATCTGGCTTATCAGATGGCATCATCTCATCAATCAGGACGATTTACGCCCCTGCAGACCTGTTTCTGTCAGCCGCGGCATAATCTCAACAAAATTACAGGGGCGGTGACGATAATCAAGCTGATGGGCTAATAAATCATCCCAGGCATCACGACATGCCGAAGGTGAGCCTGGCAATGCAAATAAATAGGTGCCACCTGCCACACCGGCAAGAGCGCGGCTTTGCAGGGTTGAGGTGCCAATCTTCTGAAAAGACAGAAACCGGAACATTTCCCCAAAGCCTTCAATTTCTTTTTCAAAAACAGCCCGAAAAGCCTCTGGCGTGACATCTCTTCCTGTCAGGCCTGTGCCTCCTGTGGCGATCACCACATCAATTTGCTTATCAGCGATATAAGTGCCAAGAGCAGTGATAATCTTTTCTTCATCATCTGTAACGATACAGCGATCAGCCAGATGATGACCAGCCTCCTGCAAACGCCCTGCCAGAAGATCACCTGATTTATCATCTTCAAGAGAGCGGCTGTCAGAGATAGTCATCACAGCGATTGAGACAGGCACAAAAGAGCGGCTTTCATCAAGTCCCATCATGATCTCCTGTCTGGTTATCTGCCTCTTGCCCTAATTGAGACAAAAACAAACTTTGCCGGTCAGATCTGTTCTTGGTCACCAATTCACGCAAAGCCGGCATATCCTGAGAGAATTGCGTGCGATACATCCATAAATTGCCTAAGACGGCTTTGACATAAATACGTGTTTCTCTGGCCGGAATAGATTCGATAAACATCATAATATCATCTTTATGATTCATCTTTTTCAGCCATTTATTCAAATTGCCAGGCCCGCCATTATACGCTGCCAGCATTTTGGCAATATTATGATCAATGATTGGCTCTTTGAAAAGATGCTCAATATAACGCTGACCAAGAGAAATATTAAAAGCAGGATCATATAATTTATAGCGTTTGGTTGTCCGCAATTTCCGATCTTTGGTGATAAAGGCAGCGGTTGCCGGCATGATTTGCATCATGCCTGCTGCTTTGGCACGGCTTTTGGCTCCTGCTGAAAAACCTGATTCCTTGCGGATAATGGCATATAGCAAAGCTTCATCTAAATAAAAATCTGTTTCCAGAGACAGGCGCGGATACAGGCCCCCGAATATTTCTTCACCTGTCTGAAAGCGATGATAATCTGCTAATCTGAAAGCAAGATCAGCCATACCATTTTCAACAGAAAATGAAATCAGCTCACGGCGCAAATTCTCTGGCATATCATTATACAGATATCTGATTTCACGCGCCGCCTCATGCTGATTATCAATTTGCAGCATGGCCAATGCGCGCCTGCCGCCCTTATGGCGCATAAGCCATTCCACAACCTTCTCCTGAGAGGCAGGCAGGGAAAAATCAACCTCATAAGACTGACCTGAAATTTGCATTGCCATCATGCCATAAAAAGAAGACGGATAAGATAAGGTAATATCAAGATAGCGCATTGCCTCTTCGATATCTTTATCTCTCATGGCCGCCCGATAAGACCAAAATCCGGCACCGGCTCGCAAAGGCGCAGGTGCCTCTTCTATCTCTGCCAATGTGGTGAAAAAACTCTTTGCAAGTGCATATTGCCCTGAACGCCATGCCCCAAGGCCACCTGCCCAATATCCCATCCATGCCTTATCTCTGCCAGCGCCAATCGCATGACGCGCGGTGCGGATGGCTTTTTGATCAAGGCCAAAGATAAAATAAGCATGAGCAATCTCACCAAGCAATTGCGCCTCTTCAAGCTTGGTCAGATATTTCAGGCTTGATCTCTCCATCAGATACGCTTTACCGGCGGTTGGCGCTCTGCTTCTGATAAAGCGGCGCACTTTTGAGGCAATCGCCCGTGTCTGGCGCGGCGAGACACGCCCTGCTGTAGAGGCAGGAATCTGCGCACGATAACTATGAAGATTGGAATGGCCAATTCCGTTCAGATAGCCCTTTTTCGGCGCTTTCGGTGATTTTGCGCCTGCCGGTTTGCGCTTTTTGGCAAGCCAGCTTATCCGGCTTGCTGCCGGATGATCAGAATAATGGCTTAGCCATTGTGATAATTCTTTGAAGCTTGAACGCCAGGCAGTCGGATGCAGATATTTTTGTGATAATACATGCCCCATTAATAGAGGGTTTTCGACTTTGGCAATAACCTTGGCAGCCTGCTTTATGTTTCCGTCTTCTTGCAGGGCGAAAATCTGTTTGTAATAACCAACATCTTTATCAGACAGGATATCAAAAGATGCCATAGCCTGCCTGGGCGCCATCATCTGAGACGCACATATCACTGTGGCAACCAACACCGCTTTGCAAAACAGGGCCACATTATATTGCCGAAACCACATCTTTTTATGACACCACATAATTCAGTCTTATTTCCTGCCAGACGACATCTCATATCCGCGTCTCTTTTATGAGGCAATCACAAAGCTGGATCAATTGAAAATCGCCCGGGTGAAAATCGCGCGGGCATAAGGATAAAATATCCTTATCCATTTGCCATTTTTTTGCGCAACCGGACCAAATCCTGAAACGCAAGAGACTTATGATGAGGTGAGCGCAATAAATAACCCGGATGAAGACAAGGCAATAATGGCAGGGCCTTCTCAGTTTTTGGCAAAATACGTGGCTGATAATCATGAAATGCGCCGCGCAGTTTCATAATACCAGTCTCAGTCTCAAGCAATGTCTTTGCCGCTGTACCGCCAAGCGCTAAAATAATATCAGGTGCCACAAGCTCAATATGCTTTTCCACAAAAGGGCGCATCATCGCCGTTTCTTCAGCGGTTGGCGTCCTGTTACCCGGCGGGCGCCATGGCATGATATTGGCAATATAGACAGATGATCTGTCAAGACCGACCGCCGCCAGCATTTGATCAAGCAACTGGCCGGCATTGCCAACAAAGGGCACGCCCATGCGATCTTCATCTTTGCCGGGTGCCTCACCAATTATCATCACAGATGCCTCAGGATTACCATCACAAAAGACAAGATTGCTTGCAGTGCGTTTCAGCTCACACCCTTCAAAAGCTGCAAGCGCCTCTTTAAGAGCGCTCACATTCGTGATATTTGCCACAATATCATGAGCTGACGAAACAGAGTCAGGTTGGGCACTTTGTGATGTCTCAGCGCGGGCCACAGAGCTTTGTTGTGCCGGTACCACCTCAGATATCTTTGATTGTCCGCCTGTTGTCTCTGGCGCTACTATTTTTGGCCCCGTAATCTCTGGCCCCGTAATCTCTGACCCCGTAATCTCTGACCTTGTAATCTCAGCCAGAGAGACCTGCCAGGAAGAGCGATCTGAGACATCATCAAGCAACACTTCATCACAGCCCATTTCCACCTGCCAAGAAAGTGACTGTATCAGGTCAGTTTTTGTCGTCTGTTTGATTGTCAATGCGGCTTCCATCTGGCATTTTTTTATTTGAGTATTTTATCTAATGGTGACATAGACAGAACACAGGGTAAATTCAATAATACAATGTGATGGTTGTCCTATATATTGTAAAGCTTTGCGCCGTTATGAAAAACAAATGATGATCATTATCACAAGAAAGTCAGAAAAGGGTTAATTATGGAACGTGAATCCATGGAATTTGATGTTGTGATTGTTGGCGGTGGCCCGTCCGGCCTGTCTGCGGCTATCAGATTGAAACAACGTGCAGCAGAAGAAGGCAAATCTGTTGAAGTATGCCTGATTGAAAAAGGCAGCGAAATTGGTGCCCATATTCTGTCAGGCGCTGTTCTGGAACCACGCGCTCTCAATGAGCTGATACCTGACTGGCAGGAAAAAGGCGCGCCTCTTGATACGCCTGTGAAAACAGATAAATTCATGTTCCTGACGCAATCTGGTCAGTTCCAGCTGCCAACCCCGCCACAAATGAATAATCATGGCAATTATATCATTTCGCTTGGGAATTTTTGTCGCTGGCTTGCTGAACAGGCTGAATCCCTTGGTGTTGAGATTTATCCCGGCTTTCCGGCAGCGCATGTTATCCATGATGATAACGGGGCCGTCATCGGTGTTGGCACAGGCGATATGGGTGTTGGCAAAGATGGTGAAAAAACAGATAATTATATGCCTGGCATGGATTTGCTTGGCAAACAGGTCATCTTTGCCGAAGGCTGCAGAGGCCATCTGACCAAAGGCTTATTTGAAACTTTTGATTTGCGTGAAGGCAAAGACCCTCAGACTTATGCCATTGGTATCAAAGAATTATGGGATATTGATCCTGCCAAATCAAAGCCGGGGACTGTATGGCATTCAGTGGGATGGCCTTTATCAACAGACACCTATGGCGGCTCATTTTTATATCATCTAAATGGCAATCAGGTGGCTGTTGGCTATGTGGTTGGTCTTGATTATTCAAATCCACATTTATCACCTTTCGAAGAATTCCAGCGCTTTAAGACTCATCCGAAAGTCAGAGATGTTTTCGAAGGCGGACGCCGTGTGTCTTATGGCGCGCGCGCTCTGAATGAAGGCGGGTTCCAGTCAGTGCCAAAATTAACCTTCCCTGGCGGTTGTCTGGTTGGGTGTACAGCCGGCTTTTTGAATGTGCCAAAAATCAAAGGCACCCATACCTCAATGAAATCTGGCATGCTTGCTGCTGATGCCGTCTTTGATGTGGTCACAAATGACGCAGCAACAGCAGGTAGTGAGCCTGTCTCTTACGCACAAAAGATTGAACAATCCTGGCTGTGGAAAGAGTTATATAAAGTACGCAATATCCGCCCGTCATTTAACAAAGGCTTGTGGGTTGGCATGGCCTATTCAGCGCTTGATACCTATATTTTGCGCGGCAATGCACCATGGACTTTCTCTCATCACGCTGATCACACAAATTTGAAACCAGCTGATAAGGCACCAAAAATCGCTTATCCAAAGCCTGATAATATTGTCAGCTTTGATCGCAATTCATCTGTCTATCTGTCCGGGACAAATCATGAGGAAAATCAGCCTGTGCATTTGCGACTCAAAGACAGCTCTGTGCCGGTAGCCCATAATCTGGCGCTCTATGATGCACCGGAACAACGCTATTGTCCGGCAGGTGTCTATGAAATTGTGCGTGATGAAAATGGCGACAACCCTGCTTTGCAAATTAATGCGCAAAATTGTGTACATTGCAAAACATGCGACATTAAAGATCCGACACAAAATATTCAATGGGTCACACCAGAAGGGGGCGGCGGGCCAAATTATCCTAATATGTAGCCCTGCCATTTTGTCATTTTAATGGTACAAAATACTGACACATCCACCGCTATCAGCGCACAGGCACGTCAAAAAATACCTTCTTTTTTGACGTCTGTGATGGCGGCAGGATGTGTCATTTTTTTATCAGGCTGCGCGCCTTCTGTTCAACAATCACCCTCAGCGGCTCTTGCGCCAGCTAAAGAGCCTGCACCTCTTAGCAAAAGTTTATCAAGTAATTTTCTGATGGCACGCCACGCTGTCTATGGCAATGATTTGCCGTCTGCGACTGATTTTTTCACCAAATCTCTTGTGCTTGATGATTCAAACCTGTCTTTGTTGCGCCATTCTTTTCTAACGCAATATCAGTCAGGTAATATTGAACAGGCCGCTGAGATTGCGCGGCGCATGGAATCATTAAATTTTACCATGCCACTTGCCTCAGAACCTGCCTTAATTGAGGCTGTATTAAGCAAGGACTGGCAGGCAGTGATCGCCTTATCAGATTTGTTATCTCAATCTGATACCTCTGTTATCATAGCAGGGGTCGCACGTGCATGGGCGCTTTTTGCCATCGGTCAATTTGACGGTGCCTATGCGCAAATGTCTGAAACTGCCTTGCTGTTGCAAAATGATGTTGGGCTGACACCTGCTTTTATGGAATTACAGATTGCGCATTTGTTTGAGCTTGCAGGCGATAAGCAGGAGGCAAAATCATCTTTGGATAATTTGGCTTTGCTTGATAATTATCCCCCTCATATTCAGCTGTCTATCGCCTCTGCCTATCATCGTCTTGGCGAAGCGCAAAAGGCAAAAGACATCATCGCGGCGCATTTATCACCAAGCTTTGATAAAACAGCCATCATCACAGCTTTTGAAAATAACAGCTCAGCCCTGATCGCCCCTATGACGATTGAGCGCGGATTGGCGCACTCTTTGCTTGATACAAGCTGGCTTGATTCAGAAAAATCCATCCGTTCATTATTACTGGCACGCGCCCAGCTTGCGTTAATCATTGCCCCCGGTTTTGATGCAGCGCATTTCGTCATTGCCCAGGAATATTTGGCCCTTGGGCAACATAAGCCTGCAAAGGCGCACCTCAATATGATTGCTGCCAGAAGCGCTTATTATCTGCCTGCACAGCTTGTCATGATCTCTTATCTCAGGCGATCTGACAAGCTGGATGAAGCGCTTTTACTTGTTCGAGATTTACGCCTGGCGCTTGCGCAAAATGCGCGCTTATTGCTTTTGGAAGCTGATATGTTGCGATCAATTGGTGACTGCGCAAACGCTCTGCCCTTATATAAAGACCTCATTGCCGGCGCCTTTGATAATGCACGCTTGCATCGCAATATCGGCATTTGCCTTGAAAGAACTGCCACAACACAAGCTGAGATGGATGAAGCAGAGCGCTATTTTTTATCGTCTCTTGATCAGAATCCAGATGATGCCTTTACCTTAAATTATCTTGGCTATTGGTATGCTGACAGCAACCGGAATCTTGATAAGGCGATTGACTATATCCAAAAAGCAGTTGAACTGCGCCCGTCATCTGGTTTTTTCGCTGACAGCCTTGGATGGGTCTATTTTCGCTTACAACGCTATAATGACGCAATTGAATGGCTTGAAAAAGCCATACAGCTTGAGCCTCTTGATCCTATCATCACAGAACATTTAGGAGACGCCTATTGGATTGTCGGGCGCCATTTTGAAGCCATTTATAAATGGCAACACGCAAAGGATCGCGCTGATGATACGAAGATGACAGAGCGGCTTGAAAAAAAGCTTGATGAAGCTCTCAAATTTAAGACAGATCCGACAAGTGATCCCTTGTCACATAATGACAATTTATAATGCCTCATCTATCCGCCACTCAGATTGCGCCTGCAAAAATCAACTTAACCCTTCAAGTCACTGGCAGAGATGAGGCAGGGTATCATCATCTTGAATCAGTTACCTGTTTTGCCGCATTTGGTGATCATCTGACCATCACCCCATCTGACAAAGAGCTTATCATTGACACCAAAGGCCCCTTTGCATCAGCTCTGGAGGCGGCAGGCGGAGATAATCTTGTAGCGCGCGCCATCGCGTTAGCCTCACAAATTCATGATACGGCGCCTTTTTATCATGTCACCATCGACAAACAGATCCCGCTTGGTGGTGGTCTTGGCGGTGGCAGCGCTGATGCGGCGGCCATGTTGCGCTACTTGAGTGATGACTGGCCTGAACAGGCGCGCCGGCAATTGCGTGAAAATGCCCTTCGCCTTGGCGCAGATGTGCCTGCCTGTTTTGACAGCCATATACAAATCATGAGCAAAAAAGGCGAGGAGGCAAATTGGCTGACACTGTCTGAAAACAGGCCCTATTTGCTGATTGCCAATCCTGGCTGTCATGCAGATACGGCGGCCGTATTTGCCGCATTTGCCAAATCTGGCGC
This sequence comes from Puniceispirillaceae bacterium (SeqCode), assembly GCA_049890215.1. Taxonomy (GTDB): domain Bacteria; phylum Pseudomonadota; class Alphaproteobacteria; order Puniceispirillales; family Puniceispirillaceae; genus UBA685. Next base: position 89,277 of record JBMHBX010000012.1, read on the forward strand.
GCCTTTCTCGCACCCTCAGTCAGACAGATTAACACAGCTTGTTGCCACAGGCGCCTGGCGCGATTTATGTGCCATCGGCAATGATTTAACCAAAACTGCCACAGGCTTATATCCTGCCATTGGTGATCTGCTTGATGAAATCACCGCCATAGGCGCACATTGCCAGGATGATTTTCTGGGCGCTAATATGAGTGGCAGTGGCGCAAGCTGCTATGCTCTTTTTACAGATGAATCCTCAGCGTCTTTTATGCACACAAAGCTTTTGCAAAAAGGGATATGGGCAAAAATCTCTCATTTTTTCTGAGCCATTTTTAAGGATGGAAAATCTGGGTTAAAAAAGTTGGACATTTTTGTTGCAACAATTCGATAAGATAGTTATGTATTCTCACCAACACAGATTTAACGATCATGTGTCCTGACAGGTTCTTGGGGCGTGGCCAAGTGGTAAGGCATCGGTTTTTGGTATCGTGTATCGTAGGTTCGAATCCTACCGCCCCAGCCAACCTTTTCATCTTTTTTTGCGAAAATGAGTATGCTACTGGTTATCCTCAGCTAGCCTGTAGCCATCTTGCGCTGTGACAATCACAGGGTGCGCTGTCAGCCGTGCCAGCTTCTGGCGCAAACGATAAATATGCGTCTCAAGCGTATGTGTTGTCAGCCCTTTTTGAAATCCCCAAATCTCAGACAACATTTGCTCTCTGCCTACCACCTCTGGCGCTTGTTTATTCAACAGCTTTAAGACCATTGTTTCTTTTTCGGTCAAGATAACCTTCACACCTGTTTTGCGACATGAAATCGTCTTCAGACCCGGCACAAAATCAAGACCTGTAATATCAAATGGCGCATCATCAGATAATTTATGCTGGCGTAAATGCGTTTTCATACGTGCCAGCAATTCACCCATCCGCATAGGTTTTGCGATATAATCATTGGCGCCTGCCTCTAACCCTTTGATGATATCACTCTCAGAATCCTGCCCTGTCAGCATAAGGATTGGTTTATCAAATCCCTTTTGACGCAATCTGCGGCACACATCAAACCCGCTCCCATCAGGCATTTGAACATCAAGCAAAATCATATCAGGTGCAAAATCGGCAAGGCTTTCATAAGCTGCCTTGCAACAATCTGCCTCAAAAATATAAGACAGGCCCTCATCTTCGAATTGTTGACGCAAGACAGCGCGCAACGCTTCATCATCATCAACAATCATCAAACGCACACTTGCTGATAAATTTGAAGATGAGGCTGTCATTTCGTCATCCTTTAGGCTAAATCTTTCACTCAGAATAGAATATGCTATGAATAAAGTGCAAGAGATTAGGCAAAATAAGGCAGCGACATGAAACAGTCACAATCACCTTCTTATCGGCGCATGTCACAGGCTTTTTCAGCCCTCAGACGCGGTGAGACGATTTTGATCCGTGCCGGCAATAATCGCGCTGCGTTGCTTCGTGCCGCTGAATTTGCTGATTATGAAGATGGGCAGATGGCAGAAATAGCAGATTCTGCCACGATTTTATGCCTGCGCCGCCAGCATGTAGAATCACTCAATCGAAAAGCGCCGGGAACACGGCCCGTTTTTACAATGCCCGTGAATGATCTGTCCACTCATATGATTTTGGACATCGCGCTTGGTCAAACTGACAAGCTGCCTGATACAGTCTCTGTTCTTGGCGAACAAAAAGATAGTCTGGCAGATCTTGGCACAAAAATTTTACGCCAGGCAAGATTACTGCCCACAGCCTTGCTTGCCACGCTGAATTCAGATGACCCGCAACATCATAACAGGCTTGCCACTATGTATGCGCTCCCCATCGTGAATGCCTTTGACAGCGATCATCATGAAAGCGCCTCTTACTGGCAGATGACAAAAGGCGCTGCGGCAAGCCTGCCTCTGGCAGCTGCCCCTGATGCCCAGATCATTATGTTTCGCTCAGAAGGTGGTGATGAAAATCACTTTGCCATCATCATAGGCAAGGCAGATGAGACACAAAACCCCTATGTGCGCTTACATTCTCAATGTGTAACAGGAGATGTATTAGGATCTTTGAAATGTGATTGCGGCCCGCAATTGCAAACAGCCCTCTCAGAGATGAGCAAACAAGGCGGCGGCATTTTATTATATCTTGCCCAGGAAGGCCGCGATATCGGCTTGATGAATAAAATCAGAGCCTATGGCCTGCAAGATAGCGGCCATGATACTGTTGATGCCAATCACAAGCTTGGCTTTGCCACAGATGAGCGCATTTTTATCCCGGCAGCTGCCATGCTTCAACAGCTTGGTGTTCGCTCTGTCAGGCTGATGACAAATAATCCTGACAAAGTCTCACAATTGCAACAATATGGTATTAATGTCACAGAACGCGTGCCTTTGATTCTGGCCTCTAACCCGCATAATGAAGCTTATATGGCCACAAAACGTGATCGCACAGGCCATTTACTTGATGAATAAGGGGCACAAAAGCACCCTTTATATCACGATGACTGGCGTGGCAGCCTTTGTCCAAATAAGGCTGATCCGACACGCACATAATCAGCGCCAAAGGCAATTGCCTGTTCAAAATCAGCGCTCATCCCCATTGACAGATGAACAAGGCCGCATTCCTTTGCGAGCTTTTTTAAGAGTGCAAAATGCATAGCCGGCTCTTCTTCTTGCGGCGGGATACACATAAGACCCTTTATTTCAAGGCCAAGCTCCTCGCGGCAATGGCGCACAAAATCAGGGGTATCTTGCGGTGAAATGCCTGATTTTTGTGGCTCTTCACCAGTATTTACCTGAATAAAACAGGGCAGGTGGCGTGACTGACGGGCCATTTCTTTGGCAAGCGCTGCTGCTATTTTAGGTCTGTCAACGCTCTCTATCACATCAAATAACGCTACCGCCTCAGCTGCCTTATTGCTTTGTAACGGCCCGATAAGATGCAGACAGAGATCAGCAAACTCAGCACGTCTGTCAGACCATCGCAGGCTGGCTTCCTGCACACGATTTTCACCAAAAAGACGATGACCCGTTGCCAGAGCTTGTGTGATTTTCTCATCTGGCTGTTGTTTTGATACCGCCACCAGATGGATGGTGTCAGCACTGCCGGCACTGTGTTTTTGCGCTTGTATTATCTGATTTTTGATCATGTCAAACTGAGCATTCAGCATTGTTTTTCTTTCCTTTTTCACAAAAACAGACAGACAGTCCATCTCAAATTACGGTATTTGTTTGCCGCCCGGCAAGCCTCTTTTATGCACAGCCCGGGCAGCGACCATCACAAAGTGATATGTCACACTGTTGCAAAAATGACACAGTTTCAGAAAATCAGTTACATATCACCCTTATATATATTGTGTTTAACTAATTTAATAATATCTTAGCTGTAGCCAATAATGGTTAAACCTAACTCTTAGGAGAGACAAATGCGTAAGATTCTTCTTGCTTCTACAGCTCTTGTAGCTTTGGGTGTTTCTGCTGCTACTGCTGAGTTCTCAATCTCAGGCAACGCAAAGTGGACATACTCATCATGGTCAAACTCAAACGATGTTGCTAATGCGTCAAACAACACATTCTCAACAACAAATGATTTGACAATCTCATCTTCATTTGCATCAGACAACGGCCTAACATACGGCACATCACACACAATTGATGAGTCAAACAACAATGACGGCCAGAAGTTGTACGTAGCTGGTTCATTCGGTGAAGTTCGCTTCGGTGGCGACACAGCTGGTGCAGCATATGACACAAACGCTTCTGTTGCAGACGGCGAATTGAACAAGACAGCTGGTTCAAAAGACTTTGTTGGTAACCCAACAACAGCTAAGGGTTCAAACTCAGCAGTGTCTTACTTCACACCATCAATCAACGGCTTCTCAGCTGGTGCGTCATTGAGCGATGCTGGTGATAACTCATCACAGAACAACGACGTTTCAGAAATGGGTATTTCATACTCACAGGACGTTGGCGATGCATCTGTCACAATTTCATATGCAACACGTGACACATCATCAACAACAACTGCTGCTAACGACGGTTCATCAGCAACTTCATTGGGTGCAACAATCGGCTATGGTGATCTAACAATCACACTAGCACAGAACACTCAGAAGAAAGACGACAGCTCAACTGACGAAACAGGCACAGGTGTTGGTGTTTCTTACGTTCTTCAGGAAGGTCTAACATTGAACGCACACACACGTTCATCAGACGATTCAAAGAACACAAAGAAGGACACATCAGAAACAGCTGCTTCTTTGACATACACAGTTGCTCCAGGTCTAACAGCAAACGTTGCTTACACAGACTCAAGCTTCACTACCACAACTGGTACGAAGACAACTGGTTCAGCTACAACAGCTTACCTAAAGGTTGCTTTCTAATTTTAGAAAGTTATCGTATAAGAAAGGGGTCGGAATTCCGGCCCCTTTTTTTTCATCTGATTTTCGGAGACGAAGATGACACGAATTGCCATAGTTCTTTTGCTCGCTTCAAGCCTCGCCGCCTGTTCAGGCGTGACAATTAGCGAGAATACACGCAAAAATGATACCAGCGAAGATACCGGCTCTTTCCTGACAGGCAAAGACACACAAGGTGTGGTTATCTCAGATATTGGTAGCCCGAAATCAAATACAGGCTCATCACTGCCGGTCAATGCCCTGTTATGGCGCGCCTCTCTTGATATTGCATCTTTTGTACCTCTGGCAGATGTTGACACGTTCGGCGGGTCCATTCTGACAGAATGGTATTCTTTGCCGTCACGTCCTGATGAGAGGATCAAGCTTGCGATTTTCGTTCTTGACCGCGAATTACGCTCAGATGCCATTCGTGTGCTTGTTTATATTCAAAGAAATGACGGCGTCAGCTGGATTGATGCAGGACAGGATTCAGAAATGGGTCTGCGTCTTGAAGAACTTATCCTTACAAGAGCCAGAGAAATCAGAGCCTCTGCTCAGGTTGAATCAGAAGAATAAGAGCGGTGTCTGACACACGCCCCTTATGCCCGCTTGATACACATCTAAATCACAAGTTGAAGACATGACTGAATTTGCCCCGCGTCACCTAGAAGAAAAATGGCAGTCTGAATGGGAAAAAACAGGTGCATTTACATCTGTTCAGGACCCGGATAAGCCAAAATATTATGTGATGGAAATGTTCCCATATCCATCAGGGCGTATTCATATGGGCCATGTCCGTAATTATACCCTTGGTGATGTGGTCGCACGTTATCGTAAAGCATGTGGCTATAATGTCCTGCATCCTATGGGATGGGATGCCTTTGGCCTGCCGGCTGAAAATGCGGCGATGGAGCGCGGCGTTCATCCTGGTGATTGGACAGTCGAAAATATCGCTGCCATGCGCGAACAGCTCAAGCGCATGGGCCTGTCTTATGACTGGGATCGCGAAATTGCGACCTGCACACCTGATTATTATCGCCATGAACAAAAGATGTTTCTGGAATTCCTCAAAGCAGGTCTTGCCTATCGCAAAGAATCCTGGGTGAATTGGGATCCTGTTGAACAAACAGTCCTTGCCAATGAACAGGTGGTTGATGGCAAAGGGTGGCGTTCTGGCGTTGCGGTTGAACGCAAGCAATTATCACAATGGTTTTTGAAAATCACTGATTATGCCGCAGACCTGCTTGATGCGATTGAAACACTGGACAGATGGCCTGATCGAGTGCGCTTGATGCAACATAACTGGATTGGCAAATCTGTTGGCGCAAGCCTGACGTTCAGGGCAAGCACCGCCAATGCGTATTTTGAGTCTGTTGAGATTTTCACCACCAGACCAGATACCTTATTTGGCGCCTCTTTTGTGGCAGTTGCGCCGAATCATCCGATCGCTCTTGCCATTGCAAAAGACAATCAGCAAGCAGAGGCCTTTCTGGCTGAATGCTCGGCGCTTGGCACATCTGAAGCTGCCATCGAAAAAGCAGAGAAAAAAGGGTTTAAGACAGACTTATCAGTCTCTCATCCTCTTATCGAAGGGGCAAGCCTTCCGGTTTATATTGCCAATTTTGTGTTGATGGATTACGGCACAGGCGCGATTTTTGGCTGTCCTGCACATGATCAGCGTGATTTGGATTTTGCCCGTAAATATGATTGTAATGTCACGCCTGTTGTCTTGCCAAAAGATACCAAAGAAGCAGATTTTGCGATTGCTGATGAAGCCTATACAGGCCCCGGCACACTTATCAATTCTGGCGACTGGAATGGTCTGTCGGTCGAAGATGGTAAATCAAAAGCCATTGAAACTCTGGAAACGCTTGGTTGCGGCACCGCCAAAACAACCTACCGGCTTCGTGATTGGGGCGTCTCACGCCAGCGTTATTGGGGTTGCCCTATCCCCATTATATATTGCGATAGCTGCGGCGCGGTCCCTGTACCAGATGACCAGCTCCCTGTTACCCTGCCCAAAGATGTCACATTTGGTGGAAATGGTAACCCATTGGCAAATCACCCAAGCTGGAAACACACAAGCTGCCCGTCTTGCAAGGCAGATGCGATAAGAGAAACAGACACATTTGATACGTTTTTCGAAAGCTCATGGTATTTCCTGCGCTATACAGATCCGACCTCACAAGACGCATTTTCTGCCAAGGCAGCAAGCTATTGGATGCCTGTTGATCAGTATATTGGCGGTGTTGAACATGCCGTCCTGCATTTGCTTTATTCACGCTTTTTCACAAGAGCGCTGTCACAAGTCGGCTATCTTGACCTGGATGAGCCTTTTGCAGGCCTTTTAACACAAGGCATGGTCTGTCATCAGTCATTCAAAGATAAAAACGGTCATTGGCTATTCCCTGATGAAGTGAAAAAGACCAAAGATGGCTTTTGTCATGCAGATACCAATGAAGTTGTTATCGCAGGGCGCATTGAGAAAATGAGTAAATCAAAGCGCAATGTGGTTGATCCTGAAGTGATTATCAACAGCTATGGCGCAGATACGGCCAGATTATTCATGTTATCTGATTCACCACCTGAACGTGATTTGGAATGGACAGAATCAGGTGTTGAAGGCGCTTATCGCTTTATTCAGAAAGTCTGGCGCTTGCGTGATAAATTATCACAATCAGGCCCGCTTGATGGTACAGAGTCTTTGAGTGAGGCAGCCAAAACCTGCCTGCGCACCACGCATCAGTCAATTGCCTCAATTGGCAATGATATTGAAAGATTTGCCCTCAACAGATGCGTGGCACAGCTTCATATTCTTGTTGGCGCAATTTCTGATCTCAAAGAAGAGACACAAAGCGCTAATCAGGTTCGTGATTTTGCCATCCGCACACTCTCACAGCTTCTTGCCCCATTCTCTCCTCATATTGCTGAAGAATTGTGGCAGGCCTCTGGTGGTGAGGGTCTTGTGACAAACGCCTCATGGCCAAAAGTGGATGAGGCATGGCTTGTCGCAGATGATGTTGAAATTGGCATTCAGGTCAATGGCAAGTTACGCGGTACAATTCGCCTGCCAGTTGATTGTGATAAACAACAGGCAGAAGAAAAAGCGCTAGCGCATGAGAGCATTGTGAAATATCTTGAAGGTAACAGTCCGAAAAAGGTGATTGTGGTACCAAATAGGATCATCAATGTTGTTGTCTAAAAAACATATCATCGCTTTGTTTTTGCTGATTGGCCTCTCAGGGTGCCAGACCATCTCGACATCTGAAATCACCGCCAGAACACAAGATGCGTTAAATCGTATAGAGGTAAGAGACGCAGACACACGTTTTGAGCAAATTTTCAACCGTCAGCTTCTTGACAGCCTTAATCAGGGGCCGGCATTACGTGATTTGGTTTTATACACAAATTTATCTGCCACAAATTCATCTACCCTCGCGGTAAAGGGCCAGTCTTCGACCTTATCAAAGACTCAGATGACCTTATTATATGAATTGCATGATAAAATATCAAAAGAGGTCATTACCTCCGGGAAAATCAGGGTTACCGCCACATCTGGTACAGTGTCATCTTATTATGGGCAGGATAAATCGAAACAATTTGCTGCAGAACGCCTCACAAAACAATTAGCTGATAAATTGGTTTTACGGCTTCGCCGATTTTTCTTGGACGGCTGATTGGCTGCGCTCATTATCATAATGAGACCAAATTTCGACACATAAAGGGCCTTTTGATGAAAATCCCGCCAAGAGACATCACGCGCACCCTATCCCAGCCCTCACCAACCTATTTAGGCTATTTTTTTCACGGGGCAGATATTGGCCTGATGCGTGAGCGGGCTTTATCTTTGGCCAAAAAAATCGTCTCTGACATAGATGATCCGTTCCAGTCTGTCTCACTTCGTGGTGAAGAGGTGAAAACTGATCCCATTCGTCTTGTTGATGAGGTGACCGCCCTGCCTGTTTTCGGCGATGAGCGTCTTGTGCGTTTGCGCGGCACAGGCGCTGAGATAACTGATGCAGTCAAACAGGCGGCGCCCTATTTGCGCCCCGGCACAAGGCTTATCATTGAAGCAAGCGATACCACCACAAAACATGCCATTGTCAAATTTTGTGACCAGCATGACCAAATTGCCTCTATTGGCTGTTATGCTGATGAAGATAAAGATATCGCTCAATTAGCACAATCTGTCTTTGCTGCAGATAATATTTCTCTCGATAAACAAGCAATGGCACTTCTTGTCAGCAGGCTTGGGGGTGACAGGCTTGCAAGCCGCTCTGAACTTGAAAAACTGGCCTTATATGCCGGGCCAAAGGGCACTCTTTCGGCAGATGATATCGAACAGGCTCTTGGTGATTCATCAGCGCAAGCCATTGATATCTTTATGAAATCTGTCCTGACCGGAAATGTTGAATTGCTTGGCACGATGATGGATAAAGCGCGTCAGGAAGAGATCGCACCCATTGCGATTATGCGCCAGCTGGCCGCCTCAATGCGTCAGATTTATGAAATACGGGCCTTGATGGCACAGGGTGAATCTGCAAGCAGTGCAGCTGCGCGTTTGCGCCCACCTGTTCATTTCAAATCAAAGCCTCTTATCATTGCAACGGCCGGCCGGATGACAGGATCTCAGGCTCTTGGTTTCTGGCAACGCCTGACCCAGATGGAACAAGAGCTGAAATCAGGTACAATCTCAGAGCCATATACACATCTAGGTCAGGGCCTTCTTGGCCTTTGCCTCAGGCTGCGCTCAAAATAGCCCTATTCCTGCCTATCCCTGATCATCATTCAGGCCTAATTTTTCAAGCAACATATCAAGCTGAGAAAAGCTTGATATCTTGAACTTCACCGCCCCTTTTTCAGTTGCCTCATTCCAGTCTACTGATAATCTTAGCCCCAGAACATCTTTTGCCTTTTTCTCTAAAGCCTTGATATCAGACGATTTTTCAGGTTTTTTCTGGTCTGTTACCTCTGGTGCCTCAAAACGGGCAAGCTTTTCAACTTCGCGTGCGCTCAACCCTTTTTCGACCACTAATTGGGCCAGTTTCAGCGCCTCATCATGGCCAATCAAAGGGCGTGCCTGACCTGCTGTCATTGCGCCGCTTAAAATCATGTGATGTATTTCATCAGGCAGGTTTAATAAGCGCATCATATTTGAGATATGAGGGCGAGATTTACCAACAATCGCCGCCAAATCTTCCTGGCTGTAATTATGGGCCTCAATCAGCGCCTTATAGCCAAGTGCCTCTTCAATGGCAGACAAATCCTGTCGTTGAATATTTTCAATCAACGAAAATTCAGCGGCTTGCTTATCACTTAATTCACGGATAATGGTGGGGATATCATGCAGACGCGCTATTTGCGCTGCCCGCCACCGCCTCTCACCGGCGATCAGCTCATAACGGCCTTCTTTTTTCGGGTTGGGACGAACCAAAATAGGTTGCACAATGCCATTTTCTGTCATGGATTGCGCTAATTCCTCCAAAGCATCCTTATCAAATATGCGGCGCGGCTGCCATGGTCCTGGATTGATCCATTCAACCGGTACAGTGCGAATTTCAGAGGCGCGCGCTGTTTGTGAAGGCGCTGCTTGCTGTGAGGCGCCACCCTCAGGGGCAAGAGCCACAGCGGTATCCCCTAATAAAGAAGACAGGCCGCGTCCTAAGCCTTTTGCCGGCTTTTTATCTGATGTCTCACTCATCTTTTATCCTTCATTCGCTGATGCTTGTTTTTCTTGTGCCAGTAATTCTGCCGCCAGAGCCGCATAGGCTTGTGCGCCTGTTGATTTAATATCATACATCAACACAGGCTTGCCAAAAGACGGCGCCTCAGAAATTCTGACATTCCGGGGAATCACAGTTTGATAGACGATATCACCAAAATAATCTCTTACATCTTGTGAGACCATATCTGATAATTTATTGCGGCTGTCATACATTGTCAGAATAATGCCCTGTATGGCAAGATGAGGATTGAAATTCTGTTTGACCACCTGAATGGTACGCACCAGCTGAGACAAACCTTCAAGAGCATAAAATTCACATTGCAAAGGCACAATGGCTCTGTCAGATGCCACCAAGGCATTGACTGTCAAAAGACCCAAGGATGGCGGACAGTCAATTAGCACAAAATCATAATGTCCTCTTGCCCCTTGCAGAGCGTCTTTCAGGCGATGTTCACGATTGTCAAGCTCACTTAATTCGATTTCAGCTGCTGATAAATCCATAGTGGTTGGCAAAATATCAAGACCTGGCACCAATGTCTGGCAAATCGCCTCTGACAAAGTGATCTGGCCGGCAATCAGGCGATAAGAATTACGCTCACGGTCAAAATCTGTGATGCCAAGACCTGTGCTTGCATTACCTTGCGGGTCGAAATCAATCAATAGCACCTTATAGCCACAAGCCGCCAGCGCTGTAGACAGATTGACAGAGGTGGTCGTCTTTCCAACCCCTCCTTTTTGGTTTGTCACAGCTATAATTTTTGTCATTTTCCCGCCCTTACGCTTAAGACAAAGATGATTCTGCCCTACTGGTTTTCGGATAAATCACGCCTCAGGCGTAATATCACCCCGTCACCAGATGCAAGGCTTGGAAATTCTTGTGTTACTACTTTGTTTGATACTGGCAGATTGGTCAATTCCTCATTTACAGCCCGGCCTTTTAACAGCCAGAAAATTTGACCCTCCTGATGCTGATCTTTTGTCCAGTCAAGCAGACGTGGCAAAGGGGCAAAAGCTCTGGCCGTGATGATATCAGCGCCCAGATGCGGCAGGCTTTCAAGCCTTTGATTATGAATGGTCGCCTTCAGCCCCATTTCACGCAAAGCTGTCTGCATGAAGGCACATTTGCGGCTGTCTGATTCCACCATTTCGACCTGATGATGGCTCAAAGCTGAAATGATCACAGCCGGCAATCCTGCCCCTGATCCCAAATCAAGGATTTTCACAGGCTCTTGCGGCAAAAACGGCACAAGTTGCGCACAATCAAGAATATGACGCTCCCAAAGATGAGAGATTGTTTTCGGTGATACCAGATTGATAGATCTCTGCCACTTTTCTAATAAGCTGGCATAGCAATCAAGCTTATCACATGTTTCACGTGAAACATGCAAGACATCCTCAATATAAGATAAGACTGTCTGCCTGTCCCATTTTGTCTGATGATCATAACAAGCCGCCATCTCTGTCACCTTATCTCTTAGCGCCGGGATGCAGACGGCGTTGCCTGAGACCGGCTTTCAGAGTGAACTTTATCTGAATCATGACCTCTGATATGGCGCAAAACCGCGACAAGGGCTGCTGGTGTTAAACCAGGTATACGGCTTGCCTGACCTAATGTTTCAGGCTGATACCGGCGCAGTAAATCCTGACTTTCAGCAGACAGGCCACCAATTTTGGCAAAATCAATATCATCACCAATCAGAACATTTTCATCTTTGCGCATGGCCTCAATATCAGCTTGTTGCCGGCGCAAATAGCCCTGATATCGTTTATCTGTCTCAAGCTGCGCATGATAGGCCTTATCAATCGCTGCTAATTCCGGCCACAGGGACTGACATTTCTCAATGGTAATGCCTTCAAGCGTTAACATATCCGCCGCTGTTCGTTGACGGCCATCTCTTGGCGGCGGTAAATCTGCCTCTGCCAATTGCTTTGTAGAGGCACGCAGATTATCAAGCAAATCACGTGCCGCCTCAAGAGCCTGCTTTTTTGCCTCCCAGGCCTGCCGGCGTTTATGTGAGACAAGACCAATCGCCACTGCTTTATCAGTCAGCCTTTGATCAGCGTTATCAGCCCGCAATAACAACCTGTATTCAGCGCGAGAGGTAAACATCCTATAAGGCTCAGGCGCACCTTTGGTGATCAAATCATCAATCATCACCCCGATATAGGCATCTGCCCTGTCCAAAATAAATACCTCTTTTTTGCCCCCTGCCAATAAGGCAGCATTGACACCTGCAATCAGCCCTTGCGCGGCGGCCTCTTCATAGCCTGTTGTCCCGTTAATCTGGCCTGCCAGAAACAGATGAGGCAGTTTTTTCAGCTCTAATGTCCGGCGTAAGGCACGCGGGTCAATAAAATCATATTCAATCGCATAGCCATATTGTAGAATCTTTGCGTTTTCCAAGCCCGGGATCGTGGCAAGCATGGCGTCTTGTACATCGCGCGGCAAGCTTGTTGATATGCCATTCGGATAGATGGTCGGATCATCAAGACCTTCTGGTTCAAGAAAAATCTGATGAGAAGATTTATCTGCAAAGCGAAAGACCTTATCTTCGATAGACGGGCAATAGCGCGGCCCCTGACCTTTAATTTGCCCTGAATAAACAGCTGATAAATGCAGAGAGTCTGAAATAATCTTGTGTGTTTTTTCTGTGGTTCTTGTAATCGCACATTCAATTTGCGGCACACGGATCTTATCAGTCATCATAGAAAATGGCACAGGCGGATCATCTGCCGGCTGCTTTTCAAGACTGTCCCAGTCAATCGTCCTTTTATCAAGGCGTGCCGGCGTCCCTGTTTTCAGCCTGCCAAGAGGCAAATCAAGCGCATGAAGCGCCTCAGATAATAAATTAGACGGCGCCTCACCCACTCTTCCGGCAGGTGTTCTTTCTGTCCCAAGATGGATAAGACCACCTAAAAATGTACCTGTTGTCAATACGATGGCTTTGGCGTGATAGCGCTCACCTGCCTCTGTTGTCAGGCCGCATACAACGCCATTTTCAATCAGAAAGGACGCCACCGCCCCCTCAATGATTGTCAGATTTTCCTGCTCTGCCAATAAAGATTGCACGGCCTTGCGGTACAAAGATCGGTCTGCTTGTGCGCGCGGGCCATGAACTGCCGGTCCTCTTGATTTATTCAGCATGCGAAACTGAATGCCAGCAGCGTCAATTGCGCGGGCCATCAGCCCGTCAAGAGCGTCAATCTCACGCACAAGGTGCCCTTTGCCAAGCCCGCCAATAGCAGGATTACAAGACATCTCACCAATTTTATCTGCCTGCATTGTGATAAGGGCCACTTTGGCACCCATGCGTGCCGCAGAGGCCGCTGCCTCTGTTCCGGCATGGCCGCCCCCTACAATGATGACATCATAATCCATAATCATCTTCTGCTCTTCATGTTTCACGTGAAACAATCACGCGCCCTATCATCCTTATCACAAATGCGCTTATACAATGAAACACCCTATTTCCCAATACAGAATGAGGTAAAAATATCAGACAGAATATCTTCAATATCGATTTGCCCTGTCATCTGGCCAAGCGCATCTGCCGCCGCCCTTAACTCTTCTGCAATTAATTCAGGACCTTCCTGTAGCTGAACAGCGCATGAGGCCTCAAGCGCGCTAAGTGCTTTTTCAACAAGCAACCGGTGACGCGCTCTTGTGATGACAGGTTGATGAGCGCTGCTATTTAACGGGCGGCAATAGCGCAGCAGCTCTGCTTCTAATAACGCACAATCACCCTCATCATATAAAGATAAGGCGAGATACTCTTTTATCTCCGATTCTTCAGGTAATTTGTCTTTTTTATTCACAATTTTTATCACAGGCCTGTTCAGCCTTTGACAAAGTGCCTCCGCAGTCTCATACCAATCAGCATGCGCCCCGTCAGCTATCACAATCACAAGATCAGCCTCTTCTGCTGCCTGATGAGCGCGCTCTATGCCGATCGCCTCAATCGTGCCTGCTTCATCTCTGATACCGGCTGTATCTTGTAGAATCACAGCCACACCTTCCAGATTAAGCCGCACCTCAATCACATCTCTTGTTGTGCCTGCTTCATCTGACACAATCGCCGCCGGCCGTTTGGCAAGCGCGTTCAGAGCTGTTGATTTACCGGCATTGACAGGCCCCATTAAGGCAACAGATACCCCGTTTCGGATCATCTCCCCACGCGCCCCATCTGCCAGAGCTGCCTTGAAACTATCTATCAATTGGGCTCTGTCAGACACAAATGACTGATACACATCATCTGGCAGATCTTCATCTGCAAAATCGATAAGCGATTCTAATTGTCCTGCCAGATGAATGATTTGAGTACGCCAGCTTGTGGCTTTTTTGCGCATAATGCCTTGTAACTGACCAAGCGCCTGGCGCCTCTGGCTGTCTGTTTGTGCCTCAATTAAATCAGCCAGCCCTTCAATCTCAGTTAAATCAAATTTGCCATTATCAAAAGCACGCCGGCTAAACTCACCTGCCAGAGCCGGCCGCATATCAGCCATATTGCTTAAGGTTTGTGTGATAGCCTCAATCACTGCCAAAGAGCCGTGACAATGAATTTCTAATACATCTTCGCCTGTTGGGCTCGCAGGCGCTTCAAAATAGACAAGCACCACCTCATCCAGAACAGCGCCTTCTTCATCATATAAACGCACTGGTTTCGCCTGACGGTGATGCAGTTCAGCGCCTGACAATTGTGATGCAAGCTTTGATAAATGAGGTCCGGACAATCTGAATATCGCTATCGCTGACTGACCTGGCGGCGTGGCAAGCGCAAAAATCGTATCTGTCATATTATCACTTTACATCAAAGATTAATCATCAGCACAATAAGGCATCCTTGTGACCCACACCTTATAAGAAAAGGCATAACATAATGAGAGCTGACCTTGCGACCATTTTTACGAGCCAGATTCACACGCCGCTTGGCTATATGGGCGCCGTTGCAGATAATGACGGCCTGCTTCGCCTTGACTGGCAACAATCACCCCTATCATATGATTCTGCAGAAAATGATGTTTCACGTGAAACAATCTCTCAGATAAAGGCCTATTTATCAGCTACCCTTACCCATTTCTCACTGCCTGTCTCACCATCTGCCACCACACCTGCACTCAGTAAATGGCTGGCTGCCATCTCGTCTGTGCCTTTTGGCAAAACGGTCAGCTATTGTGAACTGGCCAGCCTGTGGGGCAATCCAAAAGCAGCGCGCGCCGCAGGCAATGCCTGCCAGAAAAACCCGTTGCCTCTGATTATCCCCTGTCACCGTATTATCGCAACAAACGGCGCTTTCATAAGCTATAGTGGCGGCGACCGGTCAGCGCCAAATTCTCCTGCCAATATTGCCCGCAAAAAAGCCCTGCTTGATTTTGAAGCAGGGCTAATAGGCTCACTGATGGCCTAGCTGTTCATCTGATCAAAGAAATCATTATTATCTTTTGAATGCTTCAGCTTATCAGCCAGGAATTCCATCGCATCCACTGGCCCCATCTGCATCAGAATACGGCGCAACACCCACATTTTTGACAATGTCGCCTTATCCACCAAAAGCTCTTCTTTCCGTGTCCCTGATTTGGTCACATCTATTGCCGGGAAGACACGCTTATCAGATAATTTGCGATCAAGCACCACTTCAGAATTACCAGTGCCTTTGAATTCTTCAAAAATCACTTCATCCATACGTGAACCTGTTTCCACAAGCGCTGTTGCAATAATCGTCAAAGACCCGCCTTCTTCGATATTACGCGCCGCACCAAAGAAACGCTTGGGGCGTTGCAACGCATTTGCATCCACACCACCTGTCAGCACTTTGCCAGATGACGGTACCACCGTATTATAAGCGCGCGCTAATCTTGTGATAGAATCAAGCAAAATCACAACATCTCTTTTATGCTCTACCAGCCTCTTTGCTTTTTCAATCACCATATCTGTGACCTGCACATGGCGCGTTGCTGGCTCATCAAAAGTTGAGGAAATGACCTCACCATTAACAGATCTTTGCATATCTGTGACTTCTTCAGGGCGCTCATCAATCAGCAACACAAGCAAATAAACTTCCGGATGGTTTTCAGAAATCGCATGGGCAATTGATTGCAACATCATTGTCTTACCAGTACGAGGCGGTGCGACAATCAACCCGCGCTGCCCCTTACCCATAGGAGAGACCAAATCAATAACACGCGGCGTATTATCTTTACGATTAGGATCATGAGGTAATTCAAAAGTTAGTTTTTCATTCGGATAAAGAGGCGTTAAATTGTCAAAATTAATGCGATGACGAACTGCCTCAGGATCTTCAAAATTAATCGATTCAACTTTCAGAAGCGCAAAATAGCGTTCCCCGTCTTTTGGCGCTCTGATTTCACCTTCGACCGTGTCACCTGTGCGCAAACCAAAGCGTTTCACCTGAGATGGTGAGACATATATATCATCAGGCCCGGCAAGGTAATTTGATTCAGGTGCCCGCAAAAAGCCAAAACCATCTGATAAAACCTCTAACACACCTGCACCGCGGATCGTGACTTCATTTTCAGCGAGGTTTTTCAAAATCGCGAACATCATATCCTGTGTGCGCAATGTAGACGCATTTTCCACTTCCAGCTCTTCAGCAAATGCCAATAGCTGAGCAGGTGACTTATCTTTTAACTCTTGTAAATGCATGAGACTAATCCTGTGACGAAGGCAGCCATTAACTGGCAGGACCGGCATGTCTTATCTTTATGAAGGTGTTTTCAATAATTCGCCGGAAGCATAATCAGGCACTATAACCAGATTATGTGTAAAGGAAGGTAATTTGACGGTAGTCACAAAATCAAAAATTGTCAAGACAAGCCTAAAAGGGCTCAACCACTGCCATGATAATAATGATGATCATCATCACAGTCGGCACTTCATTCCAATAGCGATAATGTTTGGTATTCCGGCTATGACCTTGCTCTAATTCTTTTCGCAATTTCCCGAAATACATATGCGCATAACTCATCACCACAATCGCGGCTAATTTTACCCACATCCACGGCTCTGATAACAGGCCGGGATTCATATGGAGCATCCAAAGACCAAACACATAGGACAAAATCATGGCAGGATTCATTATCGCTTTTAACAGCCGTCTTTCCATAAGCGCAAATGTCAAAGCCTGCGCCCCGTTATTGACCACTTGTGAATGATACACATAAAGGCGAGGCAGATATAAAAGCCCGGCCATCCATGAGGTTACAGAAATCAGGTGTAATGCCTTAACCCATTGATAATCCATAACTAATTCCTTACATATGCCACCAATTCTGCGACAATCTCCGGCGGTGTTGGCGGCGTAATGCCATGGCCAAGATTGAAGATATGAGCTCTGTCCTGAAATGCGTTTTTAATCTTATCAACAGAACGCTTCATCTCATCACCACCATAAAGCAGGGCTTGAGGGTCAAGATTCCCCTGAAGCGCGACATCTGACCTGATAGCTTGTGCGGCAAATTCTGGTGATACACCCTGATCAAGCGCAAGACCCTGACAATCCACACTATCAGCAAAGCGCGGTAAATCAGCGCTTATACCGCGTGGGAAACAAATAAAGGGCTGTGTTATTCCGGCAGCTCTTACCTTTTCGATAATGGCTTGCACAGGACGCTCTACAATCCATGGCCGCAGCTCAGATGGCACAGCGCTGGCCCAGCTGTCAAACAGCATCAGCACATTCGCCCCAGCTTTTGCCTGACTTATCAGGCTTTTTGATATTGTCTCAACCAATATCTCTAACAAATAATCAGTTTGTTTTCTGTGTCCCCACAACCAGTTCCGGCTAAGAGCATAATCTTTAGAAGATCCGCCCTCCACCATATAGGTCATTAAGGTCCAGGGCGCGCCTGCAAATCCGATTAATGAGACATTTTGCGGCAATTGGCCTCTTGTCGCAGATACCGCCTTAGCAACCGGTATAATCTTATCATCAAACGTCTCTATCAGATTATGATCAATAACCTCATCTGTTTGCAAAGGCTTACATTTAGGGCCGTCACCTGTGATAAAATGAACATCGCGGCCCAAAGCCCATGGCACGATTAAAATATCTGAAAAAATAATGGCAGCATCAAATTGGAACCGCCTGATTGGCTGAAGTGTCACTTCACTTGCTTTATCAGGATCAAGACAAAAAGAGATAAAATCAGATGTTGTCGCTCTTACATCACGATATTCTTTGAGATAGCGTCCTGCTTGCCTCATGATCCATATTGGTGTCTGACTTTGTTTTTTACCCGCAAGAGTCTCATTCAAAAGCATTGCGCATTATCCGACTAATAAAAAGATTTTTATAAATAAAAAAATAGTGGTGGTTGTAGGGCAGTTATCTCATGGGGATAAAATAGACGCAAGATTTATCCCATAGTTTATACACATATCATATAGGCTGATTCATTATTTAATTCCGCGATTCTGTCAGCTTATCCCCATAAATCATCTCTTAGCCAAATCAGCTTATCCTGATCTGGATAAGTCGTGGTAAAATATGTGTGTAACAGCACATTCAAATCAGCTTGTGACATTTATCCCGCCTGTTCAAAAATAATCCACAAGCCCTGTTAATAAATAAGGTGTTACAGAAAAAAATATGGACTATTTTGCCTCATCACGTCATTTTTGACTAAGGTCCATCATTTGTCGTGATATGATCTCAGGCAGGTGGGCCCGATTTATTGATAAGTGACAAAAATCTATGCTTCATATCCATTTAGTCTCAGATTCAACAGGTGAAACTGTCCATCAGGCAGCACGTGCCGCGATCGCTCTATTTCCCGAAGCTGAAATCAAAGAACATATCTGGACATTGGTGCGCACGACAGATCATATTACCTTGCTCGAAAAATCTCTTGCCAAAGATGGTGGTTTGTTACTGCTATCAGTTGTGAATCCAAAAATCAGGCAGGAAATTGAACGCGCTTGTGTCAGGCATGCGATACCGCATTTATCTATCCTTGATCCTCTTGTGAATCTCATTGGAATGGTGCTTGGTAAAAACGCTGATCAGATACCTGGCGCGCAACACAGGCTTGATGAGAAATATTTTCACCGCATGAAGGCAGTTGAATATGCGGTCAATCATGATGATGGCATAAATATCGATGATTTGAAGGGCGCTGATATGCTTCTTGTGGGGGTATCACGTACGTCTAAAACGCCCACATCTATGTATCTGGCAAATCGCGGTTATTTTGTTGCCAATTATGCGCTTGTCCCTCATGTCCCATTTCCAGAAGAGGCTGTTAAAGCGCAAAATGTCTTTGTGGTTGGTCTGACTTCAGATCCCAAAAGATTATCTCAAATCAGGCGCTCGCGCCTGTCCTCAATGTTGGACAGCACCAATGAGACCTATGCTAATGATGAAGATATTCAGCAGGAAATCAAACAAGCCCGCCGTCTGTTTGCCCGTCATTCCTGGCCTGTGATCGATGTGACAAGACGCTCTGTAGAAGAGACCGCTGCCTCTATTATACATTTGCATAATGAATGGCGCGCAAAACAAAATGATGAAGAATAAAGGCTGAAAAAATTTATGAATAAATGGACATTACCTCATAAGCCATTAATTTTGGCTTCTAAGAGCAAGGCAAGGCAGGCTTTGCTTGATCAGGCAGGTATTGAGTACCACATAAAAACAGCCTCTTTAGATGAAGAAGCTGTCAGACAAAGCGCACAAAGCGAAGGTGCGTCTGCTGATGATATCGCCTTGTTATTATCAGAAATGAAAGGTGAGCGTATTGCAAGCCAGCACCCTGATGCAATGATCATCTCTTGTGATCAGCTCCTTGTTTGTGAGGGTCAAATCTATGGAAAAGCACAAGATATAACACAAGCCAAATCACAGCTCAGCCAGCTATCAGGAAAGCGTCACCAGTTAATCTCAGCTGTCATGCTATTTGATAATGGCAGGCGCATTTGGCATCATATTGCCCGCCCAGAGATCACCTTTCACCAGTTGGATGAAACACAAATTGATGATTATCTTGCCTATTTTGGCAACCAGGCTTTATCAAGCCCTGGTTGCTATTTTCTCGAAGGGCCGGGCATTCATTTATTCGCAGATATATTTGGTGATTATTACGCTATCTTAGGCCTTCCCATGATGGCCTTATTACCCCAGTTAAAACGCCACGGCCTCTCATTTGTCACGTCACAGAGCGCCGCATGTTAATCATTGGTCTGACAGGCAGTATTGCCAGTGGTAAATCGACAATAACGCGGTATTTTTTGCGCCATCATATCCCTGTATTTGATTCTGATAAGATAGTGCATACATTACTTGGCCCGGGCGGTTCTGCGATTGACCCTGTCCTGTCTGCTTTTGGCAATGTTGGCAGCCATGATGAAGGCATAGACAGACAAAAACTTGGCGCTCAGGTCTTTGGTGATAAAGAGTCTTTGCAAAAACTGGAACAAATCCTGCACCCATTGGTCGCAGAAAGCCGTCATCATTATATGGCTTTTTGCCGGCGCCATCGTTTTGGTGCCATGGTACTTGATGTGCCCTTATTATTTGAAACAGGCACAGATCATTTATGTGATGTCACAATGATGTCATGGGCACCTGAGTTTTTGCTTGAAATGCGGGCCATGCAGCGCCCTGCTATGACGAAAGAAAAATTTCATGCTATTTTGAGCCATCAGCTAAGCCAGTTTGAAAAAGCAAAATTGGTGGATGAGAAGATAGCAACAGGGATAGGTTATGCGGCGATGACAAGGCAATTACATAAGCTTTGCCATAAATGGCGCCTCAGATAAAACAAAAGTCTAATACATCAACAGGGATTAAATGTGACATGGCTGACCATATTCGTGAAATCGTGCTTGATACAGAGACCACAGGTCTGAGCCCCGAAGAAGGCCACCGTATCATTGAAATTGGCGCGCTTGAGCTGATTAATCATATGCCGACCGGCAACAAGTTGCATTTATATATCCAGCCGCAAAGAGACATAGAAGAAGCCGCTGAAAAAGTGCATGGAATCTCATCTGCCTTTTTGGCTGATAAACCTGTTTTTTCCGAAATCGCTGATCAATTTTTAGAGTTTATCAAAGATGATAAAATGATCATTCATAATGCCGCTTTTGATATGGGGTTTATCAATGCAGAATTAACGCGCCTTGGTCATGCGCCTCTACCAGATGATCGTGCGCTTGATACATTGGCACTGGCGCGGCGCAAATTTCCCGGCGCGCAAACCTCTCTTGATGCGCTTTGCCGGCGCTTTGAAATTGATAATTCTCACCGTGATCTTCACGGCGCTTTGATAGACGCTGATCTTCTGGCAGAGGTTTATATTGAACTCATAGGCGGGCGCCAGCCAGATTTAGGCTTGAACAGATTGCCTGAAACATCTGCCTCTTTGTCACCAGATCAGGCCGCAAATGACGGGTTTGAAATCATATCCGGGCCGTTGCGTCAGGCGCGCCCTCATGAAGCCACCTCTGATGAGATAGCTTCACATGAGGCATTTCTTGATACAATAAAAGACCCGATATGGCGCCGCTAACAGCTTATTGTTTGGTGGCTTCTTCTGCCTGCTGCATTTGTTGCTGGCGTTGTTGTTCAAGAGAGTGGCGATAGACAGCCACAAAATCAACGGGCTGTAAATTCAAAGGCATAAAGCCACCATCTCTTGTCATATTGCTGATGATAGAGCGTGCAAATGGGAAAATAAGGCGTGGCCCTTCTATCATCACAAGAGGATTAATCTCATCCGGTGTTGCCTCAGGCACAGAAACAATCGCGGCATAAGTCAAATCAACCAGAAATAAGGGCTTATCATCTGTGATTGCCTTGGCAGTCAGATTCAAACGCACCTCATATTGCGTCTCAGATACTTTATCAGCATTCACATTGACGCCAATCTCCACCTGTGGCTGCTGCACAGGCTCAAGATGGGCAGAGACTGCATTTGGGTTTTCAAATGATAAATCTTTCACATATTGAGAATGAATCATCACCTGAAGAGGCCGTCTTTGCTGTGTTGGCTGTTCTGCCTGCGGGCTTGTATCCTGCTGATTTTGTGATTTGGCCTTAGGCGCTTTCGCCCCTGCTTTTGCTTTCTTTTTTGCCATGAAAGTGATCCTTTATTGTGGCGAATGACAATGACATTTATGTGTCATTAAATAACATGATTAACTTTTTTCGTTTACTTTTTTTCTGTGAATTGCCCTTCAATAATATCATCACCTTCAGATATGCCGCCGCGCGCCTGTCCTGGCTCATCGGGCATGCTCTTTGGCGCTGAAAAAGGATGGTCTTGTGACTGGTTTTGCCCAAAACCGCCTGACCTGAACCCACCTGAAAAATTGCGGCTCATCCCTGCCATGGCTCTTGCGGAAAAATGCCGCGCAATATAGTTGCCAATAATAGCGCGAAGGCCCGGCATAAAACATAAAAGCCCTAAAACATCTGTTACATATCCAGGGATCAGCATTAAAATAGCGCCGGCAAGCAATGATAAAGAGCTGGCTATGGCATGGCTGTTCATCTGGCCTTTTGCCAGATCAGCGCGAAAAGAGGCCATGACGATCGCTGATTGTGATCGTAACAGGCGAATGCCGATAATAGCGGTGACAAAAATACCCAAAAACGCAAGCAAGCCGCCAATTGCGTCAACGACATGCGCCATTGCTTCAAATTCAACCCATCCATAAATGACAAATGCGATAATGCCATAGAGTGCCATTTTTTGCCTTCCTTCCTTGCCCTTTTTGTGGTTTGTCCCTATCTCTTAGATTGTGGATAGGCTATTATGGGCCATGATATCCTAAAAAAACAGGATTGTGACACAACAAACGCTTCACTTTTTAACATATGGGGATTGCCGTGCCCTTTGTCGATATTTTGATATTCGCCATTATCGCTATTTTTCTTGTCTTTCGTTTGCGCAACATCCTTGGGACAAGACATGGCTATGAACAGACACCAGAAGAGCAAAGCCAGAGATTTGCCAAAGCAGACGACAGCCAGGACAGGGCAGATGCACAAGATAATATCGTGCCGCTGCGACCAGAATTGCGCTCAGGCTCAGGCATAGCTGCGATTCAAAAAGCAGATCCGTCTTTTGATGAAACACAATTTATGCAAGGTGCCGCCTCAGCATTTTCTCTTGTTCTCAGCGCTTTTGCCGAAGGGGATCTTTCACAATTGCGCCGGCTTCTTGGCTATGATTTATTTAATGAATTCTCAGAAGCTATCCGTCAGCGCAATGCCGAAAATGAATCTTTGTCCCTGACCATTGATGATATTGAAGATGTGCAAATTCTCGATGGTGAGCTTGTTGATGGTATGGCGTCTGTGACAGTTCGTTTTGTGTCTCGTCAAACACGTCATCTTTTTGATAAAGATGGCAATGAGATCATTGATGATGGGGCAGATAATGAATCCATGATTGATGTCTGGACTTTTGAGCGTGACACACAAATCACAGATCCCAATTGGAAGCTTGTGGAAACAGCCACCGAAGGCGGAGATGATGGCTAGTGGCAAAAAAAACGCCGCCATCTGATGATTTCGATCTCTGGGCAAAAGTGACAAAGACAGTCACCCCTGCTAACAGAGAGGATGTGCTATTTGCTGATACGACCAAAAAAGCGCCCTTAAAAAGCCCCGGCAGTCAGAAAAAACAAAACAGCCAAAAGCAGGTTGCGCCGCCTAAAATAGCGCCTATCATAAAGACCTCTGTCAAACCGGCTGATTTACGTTTCGCTGAGCCCCAAAAGCGCGCCGGTATTGATAATGCCTCTGCCAGACGGCTGACCAAAGGGTATTTTGCAATTGATGAGATGATTGATCTGCATGGCAAAACCGAAGCGATGGCGCATAAGGCGTTGGTGCAATTTGTTCTCAGCGCAAGCCGCAATGGTGCCAGAACATTGCTTGTGATCACAGGAAAAGGCGCAAAAGGTCAGGGTGTTTTACGCCAAAAAGTACCAGACTGGCTGCAAGAACCGCCTCTTAAATCACATGTTCTGGCGATTTCTCAGGCAAGCCCCAAAGATGGTGGCGGCGGCGCTTATTATGTACGCTTGCGCCGCATGAGATAATCTGGTCCATAACCCCCACAGGAGAAAACATGACTCCTTTTGGCAAATTAATGCGTTACTGGCGCAAAGAAAAAAACATAACACTAGCAGAACAAGCCGCTTATCTTGAGGTGTCATCTGCTTATTTATCCGCTCTGGAACATGGCAAAAGAGGCAAGCCCTCATTTGCGATGGTTGATCAGATTTGCGTATTTTTTGATCTTATCTGGGATGAGGCAGAAGCTGTTAGTCAGGCGGCAAGCCTGTCACATCCAAAACCGGTTATTGATGTATCCGGCCAGTCAGAAGAGGCGGTGGCCTTTGCCAATTTAGTGGCCCAGAATATCGACAGGCTTAGCGAAGATGACTGCCGCCTTTTGTCAGATAAGCTGAGGTCTTGTCTCTCGCACTGATTATCTGCACTTTTGTGCGTTACGCCAAACTGGCAAAATTCATAAAAAGCTGATACATGATAAAAAACAGATTTCATCCGCCTCACCAGGCTTTTTGATCAGATACAGGATGTTTCAATGAGACAGGCAGATATAACGCGTAAAACAAATGAAACAGAGATTTCTGTTTCAGTAAATCTTGATGGCACAGGACAAGCTGATATCACCACAGGAATTGGCTTTTTGGATCATATGCTGGAACAATTGGCACGCCATTCTATGATGGATCTGACACTATCAGCTGTCGGTGATTTGCATATTGATGCGCACCACACCACAGAAGATACAGGCTGGGCAATCGGCGCCGCGCTGAAACAGGCGCTAGGCGATCGCAGAGGAATTGCGCGTTATGCCCATGCCTATTTGCCAATGGATGAATGCTTAAGCCGCGTGGCAATTGATGTTTCCGGCAGGCCGTTTCTGGTCTGGCGGGCAGATTTGCCCTCTCCTGTCCTTGGCGATATGGAAACAGAATTATTCCGCGAATGGTTTCAGGCTTTTGCGATGGGCGCAGGGCTGACGCTTCATGTCGAAAATCTCTATGGCGTCAATACGCACCATATCGTTGAGAGCATTTATAAAGGGCTTGCGCGTGCGTTGCGTGATGCTGTGGCTATTGACCAGAAACAAGGTGACAGAATCCCGTCAACCAAAGGTACTTTGGGCGGCAGCTTGTGAGCATAATTGCAGTCATAGATTACGGCTCTGGCAATTTGCGTTCAGTCGTCAATGCTGTGCGCGCCGCCGCCACAGATGATGGCCGCGATGATAAGGTGATTTTGGCCAAAACAGGTGAGGATTTGGTATCAGCTGATGCGATTATCTTACCCGGTGTTGGCCATTTTGCTGATTGCCGGCGTAATTTGGCAAATGCCACAGGCCTTGAACAAAGCCTGTCTGAGATGGTGCACGCCAAAGCCAGACCATTTCTTGGTATTTGTGTGGGTATGCAGATGATGGCCACAACAGGCTATGAAGGGCAGGCGATTGACGGTCTGTCATGGATTGCGGGCGATGTCAAAAGACTGCAACCTGACCCATCAAGCCTGAAGATTCCGCATATGGGATGGAATGCGCTCACCTTCTCAAGGCCGCACCCTGTCACCTCTCATATGTCATCTTGTGCACAGGTCTATTTTGTCCATAGCTATCATATGCGTGCCAATGATGCACAAGCTGTGGTGGCAACAACAGATTATGGTCATCCTGTGACAGCGATCATTGCACGCGATACGATGATTGGGACGCAATTTCACCCTGAAAAAAGCCAGGCAGAAGGACAGTCATTTTTGCGTGGGTTTCTGAATTGGCGGCCATAATCTAAAAGGCGGGGCAATGATAAGATGAGCACAGAATTTTCAACGTTAAATAAAGCCCGCGTGACTTTGGAAAATGCGGATGCACTAAGTGCAAATGATCTTTCAGAATTATGTGACGCTGCCGAGGAAGCAATACAAAGTGGTGGTGGTTTTGGATGGTTGCAGGCACCGCCCCGAAATATTCTCGAAGATTACTGGCGCGGCGTTTTGCTGATTCCCGAACGAAGCCTGATTGTCGGCAAAGTCGATATGGTGATTGCCGGATCATGCCAGATTGTCCGGCCTCCCAAAGCTAATGAAGCACAGGCTTTTGCCTGCCAGCTGACCACTTTTTTTCTGGCACCATGGGCCAGAGGCTATGGGCTGGCACAAAAATTAGTTGATGAGGCAGAGGATTTTGCCAAAAGTCAGGGTTTTTCTGTGATCAATCTTGATGTCCGCGCTACCCAGGAACGTGCCATTCATTCTTTTGAAGCGTGCGGTTTCAAACGATTTGGCACCAATCCTTATTATGCGCTTGTTGATGGTGAATATGTCACAGGCTATTATTATTCCAAAGAAATTCGCTAATCATGTGATGGTCAGTGTTAACAGTCAAAAAAGAGAATCCCATTGTCAGAATTTGAAATTTATCCAGCGATTGATCTAAAAGATGGTCAGGGTGTGCGCCTGTTACATGGTGATTTTGCCAAAATGACAATCTATGCTCCTGATCCGGCACAAAAAGCACGCTCTTTTTTGCAAAGTGGGGCAAATTGGGTTCATGTGGTTGATTTGGATGGGGCACTTGCCGGGACAGGCATAAATGCACAAGCTGTATCAGACATACTGGCAACGGGTGCCCGCATACAGCTTGGCGGCGGTATCCGCACAATGGCCCATATCGAAAACTGGCTCTCAGCAGGGGTGGCACGTGTGATTTTAGGCACCGCTGCTTTGCGTGATCCCACCCTTGTGATTGAGGCTGCCAAAACATTCCCCGGCCAGATCGCTGTTGGCGCTGATGCCAAAGACGGGATGATCGCAGCTGAAGGCTGGCTTGATGTCTCAGATGTCAAAGCCACAGATTTGGTGCGCCGTTTTGAAGATTGCGGTGTGGCTGCCGTCATTTTCACAGATATCGGAAGAGATGGTGCGCTGACCGGTGTGAATGCCGAAGCCACTGCCAAAATCGCGCAGGCTGTCTCTATTCCGGTGATTGCGTCTGGCGGTGTGGCCTCTATGGCAGATATTGATGCGTGCCTTGCCTATCGTCAAAGCGGGATAGCCGGTGTGATTACAGGGCGGGCGATTTATGATGGCCGCCTTGATTTAGCAGCTGCCATTCAGGCCTCAAAGGAGGCATAGCAGATGTTAAGCGCGCGTGTTATCCCTTGTCTGGATGTGCATGAAGGCCGAGTGGTCAAAGGTGTGAATTTCGTCAATCTGATAGATGCAGGCGATCCCGTAGAACAGGCAAAGATCTATGATGCCGCAGGGGCAGATGAATTATGCCTTCTTGATATCTCAGCAAGTCATGAAGGGCGCGACAGCATTTATGATGTGATCGCCAAAGTGGCTGATCATTGCTTTATGCCTCTTACCGTTGGCGGCGGTGTCCGGCAGGTTGAAGATTATCGCAAAATGTTATTATCAGGCGCTGATAAAGTATCAGTGAACTCATCTGCCGTGGCTGACCCGCATTTGCTGAGCAGGGCCGCTGATCGCTTTGGCTCTCAATGTGTTGTTCTTGGCATTGATGCCAGAATGAATGATGATGGCATGTTTGAAGTCTTCACTCATGGCGGTCGCAAAGGCACAGGTATTGATGCTGTAAAATGGGCAGAACGTGGACAAGAATTAGGGGCAGGTGAAATATTACTGACATCTATGGGCGGCGATGGCACCAAAGATGGTTTTGATCTGCCATTGACCAGAGCTGTCTCAGACGCTGTCTCTATCCCTGTGATTGCCTCAGGCGGCGCTGGCAAGCCAGAGGATTTTGCCACCGCCATAACCAAAGGCCATGCCTCTGCTGTTCTGGCAGCTTCTGTCTTTCATTTTGGACAAATGACCATAGATGAGGCAAAATCGGCTATGGCTAAGGCAGGTGTTCCTGTCAGGCGCCTTAACCGATAAGATATCTGCACGGATAATATAAAGGATGTCATTATGACTCAAACTGCTGAGATTCTTGACAGGCTCTTTGCCGAGATTCAAACAAAGGCACAAGGTGATCCTGACAAAAGCTACACAGCAAGCTTGCTTGCCAAAGCGCCCGATTTGCCCTTGCGCAAATTATCAGAAGAAGTCACAGAAGCGATTCTGGAAGCCATGCATGGTAATCAGAAAGCATTGATGAGCGAATCAGCTGATATCTTATATCATTTGCTTGTTGTCTGGCAGGCAGCCGGTATTAAGGCTGAAGATGTCTGGCAGATTCTGGCTGAAAGGCAAGGCACGTCAGGTCTTGTTGAAAAAGCAAACCGTGCGCCTTAAATCGATGTCATATCGAAGTCAACAATAAGGAAAAAAGGGGCAGGATACATAATGTCTTATGATGATACGAATATTTTTGCAAAAATCCTATCAGGTGAGATTCCTTGTCAAAAACATGATGAATGTGACCATACGCTTTCCTTTTTTGACATTGCCCCTCAGGCACCCATACATATCTTGGTGATCCCCAAAGGTGCCTATGTTGATATGTCAGATTTCGCGGCAAATGCCTCAGCCGAAGAACAGGCTGCTTTTGTCACAGCGATTGGCCGTTCTGCACGTCTGGCAGGTCTTGATAAAGATGGCTATCGTGTCATTTCCAATATTGGCAGAAATGGCCATCAGGAAGTGCCGCATCTTCATGTTCATATTCTTGGTGGTGAATCTATGGGGCCAATACGCGCCAAATAAGCTTGCATCAAAATCTTAACGCACCTCATAACCATAATAAAGGGCCCTCTCATCCAAAAGGATAAGCCATAAGGGGGGTGTCTATTTTGGGTATGAGGGGATGAATGCATTAATTCATACAGTTGCCTTTCGCGGTCTTGATACTGTGCCTGTATCTGTTCAGGCGCATTTATCAAATGGTCTGCCTGCTATGATGATTGTGGGTCTGGCAGATAAAGCGGTGGCAGAATCAAAAGAACGCATAAGAGCTGCCTTATCATCTATGGGCCTGTCTTTGCCTGCCAAGCGCATAGCCATTAATCTAGCGCCCGCAGATGTCACCAAAGAAGGGGCGCATTATGATTTGCCAATTGCGCTTGCTCTGCTTGTGGCCATGGGTCTTTTGTCTCAGGATGATGTTATGGATAGCGTTGTCATCGGCGAATTATCACTTGATGGCATGGTGGCAAATGTAACAGGCACCTTATCAGCGGCTCTGTTTGCCTCGTCTCAAAATATGCGTCTTATTTGCCCGCAGGCAAATGGCGCTGAGGCAAAATGGGCTGATGGCGGCGAGGTTATAGCCTGCCCGTCACTGGTCGGCCTGCTAAATCACCTCAAAGGACAATCACTATTGCCAACCCCGCCTGATATCAGCCTTGATACCACCAATCATTACCCAGATATGGCAGAGGTTAAAGGGCAGGAAACAGCAAAACGTGTTCTGGAAATTGCCGCCGCCGGACGCCATCATTTGTTAATGATTGGGCCGCCTGGTGCTGGTAAATCTATGTTGGCAAGCCGCCTGCCAGGCTTGTTGCCGCCATTAACACCAGCCGAAGCATTGCAGGTCTCTATGATACAATCTCTTGGTGGTCAATTATATAGCACTGGTGATGAAGGCGCGAAAATCACCAAAAACAGACCCTATCGTGACCCGCATCATTCTGCCTCTATGGCAGCTCTTGTCGGCGGCGGTGCCAAAGCAAAGCCGGGAGAGATTTCTCTTGCCCATCACGGTGTTTTGTTTTTGGACGAATTACCCGAATTTCAGCCTTCGGTTCTGGATGCGTTGCGTCAGCCTCTTGAAACAGGTGAGGTCATTATCGCAAGAGCCAATCATCACATCAGATATCCTGCCAGATTTCAGCTTGTCGCAGCGATGAATCCCTGCCGTTGTGGCTATCTGGCAGATGCCACCAAAGCCTGTAGCAGGGCGCCTGTTTGTGGCAAAAATTATGTCGCAAAATTATCCGGCCCCTTATTGGACAGATTTGATCTTATCATTGATGTTGCTGCCTTGCCGCCTCGTCAGTTGCTTGATGACACACCTGCCACACCCTCATCTGAGATAGCAAATCACGTCAATCATGCGATTGCCTTTGATCACCAAAGAGATAAGACAATCCCTGATTTTGCGTCTGATATGCGCCCTTATCTTGAAAAGGTGGTTGATCAGTTTGATATCACCGGCAGAGGATATGAGAAAATCATCCGTGTGGCGCGCACCATTGCGAATTTGGCTCATTCACCACAAATTGAAAAACCGCATTTGCAAGAGGCGCTTGCTTATCGCAAAATTCGGTTGCTCTTATAATCAGCATAGCGCTTTTCAATGGCCTCAAAGGTTTTCGCCGCCAGATTAATGCCAGTAAAGCGCTCAAACTCCCGAATGCCTGTTGGCGAGGTCACATTGATCTCAGTCAGATAGTCACCAATGACATCTATGCCAACAAATAACAGGCCTCTTTGCCTTAAAACAGGGCCAATGGTGCGGCATATCTCATGATCACGTGCGCTTAATTCAGTAGCAACCGCTTTGCCGCCGACATGCATATTGGATCTGGCTTCACCATCAGACGGGATACGGTTAATCGCGCCAACAGCCTCACCATCAATTAAAATAATCCGTTTATCACCTTTGGTCACATCAGGCAGATAGGCTTGTATCATCACAGGCTCACGGCTTGTCTGGAAAAACATCTCTAACAAGGCATTAAAATTCTTATCCTTTTGTGTGACCAAAAACACGCCCGCCCCGCCATTGCCATAAAGCGGTTTGATGATGATATCCTTATGCCTTTCCCGGAACTGGGCAATGGCACTCATATCACGGCTTACCATCGTAGGCGGCATTAAATCAGGGAAATCAAGAACCATAATTTTCTCAGGCGCATTGCGCACCTCAGCAGGATGATTAACGACCATGGTGGTTGGCGGTAAATGCTCCAATAAATGGGTGGCGGTGATATAGGCCATATCAAACGGCGGATCCTGACGCATTAAGATCACATCCATATCTGATAAGGGCTGATAAGATGGCGGGCCCTGATCAACATGGTGACCTGCCTCATCACGCACTGTAATAGGGCGCAGGCGGCCATAAAGCGTGCTTGCCTCAAATGTCAGGCTATCTGGCAGATAATAATATAAATCATGGCCTCTGGCCTGTGCCTCAAGCGCAAAGGCAAAGCTTGTATCACCTGTGATATCGATGGCCTCAATCGGGTCCATCTGAAGCGCCACTTTCAGCGACATAGCACTTAGTCTCTTCTG
This sequence comes from Puniceispirillaceae bacterium (SeqCode), assembly GCA_049890215.1. GTDB lineage: Bacteria > Pseudomonadota > Alphaproteobacteria > Puniceispirillales > Puniceispirillaceae > UBA685. The sequence continues at coordinate 120,624 of JBMHBX010000012.1, forward strand.
TCAGATGATAAGACGATATAATCGACCACTTTTTTGGCAAAAGGCAGCTCTTGTGCCAATGCCACAACACGCGCTCTTTCTGCCTCACTCTCAGCGACACCAGACAAATAGACAACACCATCAACCACATCGATAGAATAATTCAAAGATGAGACCTCACCATCCCCGATAATCTTCAGGCGTAATTGTGCTGCCGCAGCGAAATCTTTGGCCCGGTTTTTCAGTGATACATTATCTGAAACAGTCACCTCATTGACCACTTCGCGCACCCCTTTGATTTCCCAGGCAAGCTTTGTTGCCAGAATCTTTTTCTCTTGTGTGGCGACTGTCCCTGTTAAAATCACAGCCCCCTCATTGACAGAGATGGTCACGCCTTGCACCAAATCGACATCTGTGCGCAGATATCTGTCTGATAATTTTGTTTTGATAACACCATCTGCCACTGAGGTTGAAAACCCTTTTTCAGTCGAAGAGGCGGCGACTGCCGCTGTCCCGACACCTACCAGAGCAGGCGCACAAGCGCTAAGCGCCAGAGACAAAGACAACATAATGGCTGTGATGATATGAGAAATTCGCATGTGACCCAAGATCCCTTTTGATTATCAGGCAAGACATTCACCTTGTAAGTCTCTTCTACTCATACCCTATTTCATAATTATCTCACAAGAAGCTTTTCTCTTGCCTTGCCTGTCTTGTTAAAAAGCCTGTCTTGTTCAATCAAAATGATGAGGAAAATGATAAAGGCGCCCTGTTTTTGTGACAATGATGACCTCAAAACAACATATCTTATCCTGAAGAGGGCAGAGTTCAGCATAGGCATATCTGATAGCCCGCTCTAATCTCACAAGCTGCTTTTGTGTCACAGGGCTGTCATCAGCCCTAAGCCGGCGCCGGTATTTTACCTCGATAAAGCGCAAAACACGTCCCCGACGCATAATCAGATCAATTTCCCCAAAACCAGTCTGATAGCGCCATTTGACAAGCCACCATCCTGTCAGGGCAAAGCGACAATATATTAGTATTTCTGCAAGTTTTCCGGCGCGTTCTGCTTTTTGATAAGCTTGTTTATTGCGATGATGTGGTTGATGATATGTCATCTCACCTCAATCTTATGTTACAAATCGCTTTCGCCTTTTACTGACAATGCCATCTGATAGATGGATTTGCGTGACTTGCCTGTCAGGCTTGCAATTTCCTGAACCGCGTCTTTGACTGACAGGCTTGCTAATCTGTCTTGCAATAAAGCTGTGATATCCTCTTCTGAAAAAGAGTCTTCTTCTTCAGGCGGGCCAACCACAAGCACCAATTCTCCTTTAGGCTTGTCTTGTGTGCTGATCATTTCGATTAATTCTGCCAAATCGCCTCTTATGACCTGTTCATGCAATTTGGTGATTTCACGCACAAGCGCGACCTGGCGTTTGCCCCAATGCTCTTCAATTAACGGCAGCTGTGCTAACAGGTTGCTTGGGCTCATGAAAAATAGAGATGTTGCTGTAATATGCCTGCATTCTGCCAATAAATTGCTTGCTGATTTTTTCTTTTCAGGCAAAAAGCCGTGAAAGAAAAAACGGTCAGTTGGCAGGCCGGATAAAATCAGCGCCAATATCGGCGCACAGGCACCGGCGGTCGCTGTCACACCAAGAGATTTTTCCTGAATCTCACGCACCAATTTATAGCCGGGATCAGAGATAAGCGGCGTGCCGGCATCACAGATGAGACCCACTTTTAGACCATTTTCAAGAGCGCTGATAATGCGCGGCCGCATTTTTTCGCCATTATGATCATGATAGGCAATCAGTTTTGCTTTGGTCTTAATCCCCAATAACATCAGCAATTTTTGTGTTTGGCGTGTATCTTCACATGCCAGCAAATCAGCCTCTTCAATGGCAGACACAGAACGAGGCGCCATATCCGCCAGATTGCCAATTGGTGTTGTGATCAATGTCAGCATGAAACGAAATCACCTGTAAAAGACTATCCCACATAAAAAGGCCGCCTTGGAAAGAATAAGATCAACATAAAATAAAGCGCCCTTTGCAGGGCTATCCTATCACAGCTTTATCACGCATCACAAAATGAAAGGTTAACAGGGCGCTTTGTAATGATTATAATATCAGCCATGTGGTGGATACGTTATTTTCAAAAAAATATGCCAGTCATGGCAAAACACGGCCCTTTGACAGTGATTTGTTTTCTGATCATAAGCTGTGCGCCTTTGCCAAATCCTGATGTCCCAAAGCCTGATGTGTCGCCATCACAAGATATCACCGCCACAAGCACCATCACGAAAGATATATCAAAAGCGCCACAGCCAGACACACAATCAGATAACATCACATCATCCACAGCCTTATCAGATAATGAGACAATGCCAGATGAGACAGGCCCGAACATGGCACTTATCAAAGAGGTGGATGAAGCGCTTGCGGCACATAAACAGGCCAAACGTAAACAAACCGGACAGGCTGATAATGCCACAGATGATATCATTGCCTCTATTATCTGGGAGATTGAGAAAAGTGACGGCACACAGCCGCCGCCGGCAGAACCAAAATCATTTGAAGAACTCATCCCCGAAGGGCGTGATCCCTCTTTGGAAGAAGAAGCGCTTGACGCTGCCTTTGCCATGTTGCGCGCGCCCAAAGTTGACGTGGTGCCCTCTGAAATCATATTGCCTGTAAAACAATCTGGCAGGCGCCGCATTGGCATTTTTATACCGCGCAGTGGTCCGCGTGCCATCTATGGTGATCAGGTCGCAGATGGTGTGGAAATGGCCTATTTTCAGCTAAATGATCCCTATATTGACCTTGTCTATTTTGATACCGCCAAAGAGGGGGATATGGGCGTACTGGCAGGTGACGCCTTTGCCGCAGAGATAGATTTTGCCATCGGCCCGTTATTTAGTGATAAAGCAAGCGCGCTCTATCCGTATTTTCAAAAAGCAAATATCCCGCTTTTATCTTTATCAAATAACCGTAAGATCGCACGTTCCGGCTTATGGGTGCTTGGCTTATTGCCTGAACAGCAAATGGATGCCCTGTTGGCTGAGACCATTTTGAATCACTATGATCAAATCGCCATTTTATCAGATCAGTCAGCCTTTGGTGAAGCGCTCACAACACATGTCAGCCAAAGATTATCCAATTTTGGCATTCTGCCTGCAAAAATCATGGTCATAGATGGCACAGTCGGCGCAGATGATGAACAGCTTGTCAGCCAGCTGAAATCTTTTGCAGATTACAAACCACTTGAAGATGATATGTTTATCGAAGATGTCCCGCCGCCTTTTGATGCCGTGATTCTGGCAGGCGGTGCTGATTTTATCCTCAAAGTCGCCCCCTTATTATCTTATTATGATTTAGGGCCGGACAGGGTTCATTATCTTGGCACAGATTTATGGGCAAGCGCCGGATTAATTGGTGAGCCATCTTTGCAAGGTGCCTATATTGCCACCATATCTCCTGAATTGCGTCAGGCCTTTGGCAAAAGATATGATGATCTCTACAGCCGGCGCGGCACCTCATCAGCAGGTTCTTTTTTAAGCCAGCTTGGCTTTGACTCACTGGCAGTCGCCGCCACAGCCACAAGGCCGCAAGCCACAACAGATAACCAAACAGATAATTTACAATCACCAGTTATCACAAATTTGCTCTCGGAATCTGGCTATTCTGGCTATACAGGCGCGTTTCGTCTTCTTGCCAACGGGCTTAATCATCGCCAGTTTTCTGTCTTTCAGGTGACAGATGGTGATTTGACAAAAGCAGCTATGCCGCCAAAAGAGATTGTAAAATATAGTTCAGACGCAAGCGCCCCTCAAAATTAGCAATCAGCCTGTCATCATCACCTGACAGCCATCCCTCAGCCAGAAACGGGGCAAGTTGCGCTTTTGTAAAAGGCCATGATGAGACGCCGGTCATCTGCCTCAGCCGCGCCAGTGGCACACCTTCAGCCAGACGAAGACCCATCATCAAAATCTCTTCTATAAAGGCTTGCTCATCCTCAAGGCGGCTGTCAGCCACACCATGACCACAGGCCTGCACCTGATCAAGCCAGCCTTGTGGTGATTTTCTTGTCGCTGTCTCAAGACGCCCTTTTTGTGTCGTCAGCCTGCCATAGGCGCCAGGCCCGATACCAATCCAGTCCTGCGTGCGCCAATAGATAAGATTATGACGCGATTCAGCGCCTGGCTTTGCATAATTTGACACTTCATAACACTTAAGATCATGAGATGATGTTTGCCTTTCTGTGATCTCATATAATGATGCCATTTCATCATCTGAGAGATTCAAAATTTCACCGGCTCTTGCTCTTGTATAAAATTGTGTGCCTTGCTCAATGGTCAGTTGATATAATGACAAATGATCAAGCTCAAATGATAAGGCGCGTGCCAATTCTGCCTGCCAGTGCTGAGGGCTTTGCCCTTTGCGGCCATAGATCAGATCAATTGATAATCTGTCAAACAGACCACGCGCCACCCCCAAAGCAGCAATCGCCTCATCAGCGCTATGTCCGCGGCCTAAAAATTGCAGTGATAAATCATCAAGAGCCTGCACACCAAGTGACAGCCTGTTTACCCCTGCTTGTTTGAATCCTCTCAAATTAGACATCTCAACAGAGGTGGGATTGGCTTCTGCCGTGATCTCAATATCATCTGCAAAACCGAATAAGCGCTCTGCTTCTTCAATCAGCTTGCCAAACAGCCGCACCGGCATTAAAGACGGCGTCCCCCCGCCAAAAAACACAGATGATAAAGGGCGACTGCCATCTTTTGCCTGCATGGATATCTCTGCCATATAACGCAGCTCTGTCAGCATGGCCTGTTCCCAGCCTGCCTCATCAATGGCGGTGGCGACATGTGAATTGAAATCACAATAAGGGCATTTTGCCAGACAAAAAGGCCAGTGAATATAAAGACCTAAATCACTTATATCCCTATCAGCCTCATCACTATTATTCAGGCCACTATCATTCCGGCCACTATCATTTAGGTCATTATCGCGAACAGATGCCATTATGCCTCATCTGTTTCTAGGTGATGGACAAGCTTTGAAAATGCCACGGCTCTGTGGCTCATCGCATGTTTTTTGTCAGGCGCCATTTCTCCAAAGGTGATATCATGCCCGTTGGGGATAAAGATAGGATCATAACCAAATCCCTTATCACCACGCGCAGGCCATATGATGGTGCCTGCCACGCGGCCTTCAAATGATATTTTATGCCCGTCCGGCCATGCAAGGGTAAGCGCACAGACAAATTCAGCTCCCCTGTCATGGCTTCCTGATAATAATAACGCATCAGCGACCCGCTTCATGGCATGGTCAAAATCTTTATCCGGGCCTGCCCATCTTGCAGAATAAATGCCGGGTGCCCCGCCAAGCGCATTCACAGACAGGCCTGAATCATCTGATAAGGCAGGTAATTGTGCTGTTCTGGCGGCGGCAAGCGCCTTTAATTCTGCATTTTCAATATAGCTTTGCCCTGTTTCTTCTGGCTCAGGCAAATCAAGCGCCGCCGCAGATATCACATCCAAATCAAAAGGCGCTAACAAATCAGCAATCTCACGAACCTTCCCCTGATTATGACTGGCAATGATAAGCTTTTGACCACGCAATGATCGTGACTGTTCCATGTATTTATACCTTATCCGTGATATCTGTAAGACGAGATTAGCGCGCTTTATGATAGGCTTCGAGCTGTCTTTCAAACAAGGTACGACAGCCTGATTCTGCCAAATCAAGAAGGGCATTTAATTCTGCTCTTGTAAAAGGTGTTTTTTCGGCTGTGCCCTGAATTTCCACCATACCACCTCCGGCAGTCAGCACAAAATTGGCATCTGTCTCTGCCTGGCTGTCTTCCTCATAATCAAGGTCTAAAACCGCGTTGCCCTGATAAATACCGCATGAAATCGCAGCCACCTGATCTGTAATTGGGTTGGTGGTGATAAGCCCCTTTTGCATTAGTGTTTCAACAGCCAAAGCAAGCGCAACCCATGCCCCTGTAATAGAGGCTGTTCTGGTGCCGCCATCTGCCTGCAGGACATCACAGTCAATTTTTATCTGGCGCTCACCAAGTGCGGATAAATCAACGACAGCTCGCATGGCGCGTCCAATCAGGCGCTGAATTTCAAGGGTACGCCCTGATTGTTTGCCTCTTGCAGCTTCTCTGTCCATGCGCGAATGCGTGGACCGTGGCAACATACCATATTCTGCTGTCACCCATCCTTGTTGCGTGCCGCGCAAAAAAGATGGCACCTTCTCATCAATACTGGCCGTGACAAGAACATGAGTATCACCTGCTTTGACAAGGCATGATCCTTCAGCATGTTTGGTGAAATGTGGTAAGATCTCAATATCACGAAGCGTATCTGCGTTACGTCCTGATGGTCTGTTATGCGCCGACATCCTTGTCCCCTATCCTGTGCCTCAAAAGCCCTGACTATCACTGCTGATACATCACTGGTAAAGGAAAATAGGGTGCCCCGTCTATAAGAAAAGCCCTTTGATGACAGCAAGACTGTCAAAAAACGCAGCCTTAATGGTGATGATCATATGATAAATCTCAGGAGAGGCAGGCACCAGATCATGGATGAGTTGCGATCCTTGCGGTGTGACAAGCAACGCCAATGAGGCGAGTAAGAAAACATAAATGACCCCTAATTTTCCGAAAGTCTTCCACCAGGCTTCCGGCAAAAATGGCAGATTTATGGTGCTAAGGCATGACGGGCATAATAAATGGCATTGGCGCAGCATATCATAATCATCCTGCCCGATATGCAATAACTGCTCACAATCATCACAGGATATTTCATAGATTTTTTGCTGAGATCCTGCCAGATAAGCAGACGTTGTGTGTGTTGGTGATGATAAATCACCATGACAATAACCACAGCTTATCATAAAGCCATCTGTTTGAACGGCATTTAAGGGTGAATAGCTAATGGTCTGACAATGTGGACAAAAATGTTCGATGTTACCGTTCCTTTCATCTGACTGTTATCTATCTGACTGACAGGCATTTGGCCTAAGCTGGGCAGGCAGTGCCTTCTAAGGGGGGGCATTATCTTGGAGGAGGCCTTGTCGCCACAGGTGAAAGCGCCACAGATAATGTTTTTGCAATCATTTTCGGTGCCTCTTCTTCAAGGCAGGTAATGACATAATTGCGAATAAGCTGGCGTATATGCCCTGCCGGGTCATCATCATTTGAAGACGAAGGTTGTGATGGGGCGCTGGCGGTCTTCTCTTTGTCCTGCGCCTCTTTTTTGATTTCTTCTAATTGTGTGATGACCAACCCTCTGACGATATCTTCCAATTCATTATGCACAGCCTCATAGAGCAGTTTTTCGATTTTGAAGAAAAGACGTCTTGTTTGCAGGTCAGCCTGTGATGGTTGTTGTGCCATGGCTTAACAGAAAATAGCCTCCCTTTCTTATGGTGCATTTTCAGCTCTCTTTCAGCCTCATGATCACAAGGTTTCGTTAATTTTTGATAAAGATTTCTGGAAAAAAAGCGCCTAAATCTGCAAAAAATCTGTTCTGCCTCTTGGATTTTTGAAAATGACGCCCATATGCGTGTCATCAATCAATAAAACCATCTTGACAAAAAGGGGTGTTGACGGTGAGTGACAAAACAAAAACCAAAGAAGCCGCGCCTGAAAAGCCAGACGATATCACAGATGATCAGATACAAGATCAGGCAGGCGATGAGGCAACTCAACAAGATATCTCCTTATCTGATGAGGATATACAAGATGATGAGGCAGATCTGTCACCCCTCGAGCGTCTTGAAAAAGAACGTGATGGTCTAAAAGATCAGCTGTATCGCGCTGTTGCGGAAATGGAAAATGTCAAAAGACGTGCGGCGCGTGATGTGGAACAGGCGCATAAATATGGCGCGCTTGGTTTTTTACGCGATCTGACCACGCCTCTTGATAATATGAACAGAGCGCTTGATACCGCACCAGCCGACAGAGATGATCTTGATGAGACCTATAAAAACATTCTGATAGGGCTTGAAATGACAGTTCAGGAAATCGCCAAAATCATGGAAAAACATGGGGTGAAGCTGATCAATCCTGAAGGTGAGAAATTTGACTATAATCTGCATCAGGCCATGTTTGAAGTGCCAACAGATGACGCAGAGCCCGGCACTGTGATGGCGGTCGCACAAACAGGCTATGTTCTTCATGACAGGCTGATAAGACCTGCCATGGTCGGCGTTGCCAAAGCTGCCAAAGAATAACAGGCGCAAAGGCTGATAAAGGCAAATAGAAAGTGCCACCCCTCTTGCATCATAAAAATCAATACTTATATGCGAGATAAGATAGCAAAAAAGCAAAGACGTAAAAGTGAAGGTCGCAGGCGCGCCCGTTGATAAATAACAAACCTTCAGGGCGCCGCGAATAAGATGTTACGAAGAAAGGAAGAAAATTATGGGACGTGTAATTGGCATTGATTTGGGAACAACAAATTCTTGTGTCGCTGTTATGGATGGCAGTGAAGCACGCGTAATTGAAAATTCAGAAGGTGGTCGCACAACCCCGTCAATGGTTGCGTTCGCAGATGAAGAACGCCTTGTGGGTCAGGCGGCAAAACGCCAGGCTGTTACCAACCCTGAAAATACGATTTTTGCCGTCAAGCGCCTGATTGGCCGCCGTGCAGATGATAAGGCAACCAAGGCTTTTTCTGAGTTGGTTCCTTACGCTGTCAAAGGCGCCAAAAATGGTGATGCCTGGATTGAGGCTGTTGGCAATGATTATTCACCAAGCCAGATTTCAAGCTTCATCTTGCGCAAAATGAAAGAAGATGCCGAAGCCTATCTTGGTGAGAGTGTTGATAAAGCGGTGATCACAGTACCTGCTTATTTCAATGATGCCCAGCG
>JBMHBX010000013.1:0-23721 GCA_049890215.1 Puniceispirillaceae bacterium (SeqCode)
CCAAGACGCTCACCTGCTTCGACCGCAGGACGAGATAAGACAATGCGCTCTACAAGACGCTTTTTCAGCGCATCAACCGCCATCGCAACGGCCATATAGGTTTTGCCTGTGCCGGCAGGGCCAAGGCCAAAGACAACCTCATGCGCATTAAGTGTGCGAAAATAATCTTTTTGATTCGGTGTGCGGGCGACAATTTTTTTCTTCCATGTCACGGCCATGGGCCCGCTATCTTGATCATCAGATGGCTGTGAGGCGCCAAATTCGGCCTGTCGCATCATATCAGCGATAAAATCAGTCACAACGCTTTCATCTGCCACATCAGCTTTGGCCAGTTTTTTATAAAGTGCCTGAATCGCCCTGGCAGCGTTTGTGATTGAGTCTTTTGGCCCCTGAAGCGTGATTTCATTGCCAAAACTATCTGCCTTTATCTCTAATATATGCTCTAATTTGGCAAGAGTCTGGTTATGCTGTCCGCAAATCATCGTGAATAAGGAGGCATCTTCGAATGCCAGAACAAGCCGCTTATCCTGTGCGCTTGTTGCCTGTGCGCTTGTTGATTGTGCCTTTTTTGCCACTTATTATTGTTCCTTTATCATCATCTGTTGGCTCACATCTGGTCCGTTATATTATTTGTGCTGCCAGCGAATTTTGCCTTGCTTCGATAATGCGCATTGGCAGGATCTGGCCCAACTGGCTGTCTGCGCCTTCAAAATAGACTGATTGCATGAAAGGGGAACGGCCTGTCATCTGGCCATCGCGGCCACCTTTTCGTTCGACAAGCACATTCATTGTCTGGCCTTCACATTGTTTGTTAAATGCCATCTGTTGTGCATCAAGAAGCTGTTGCAATGAGGCAAGACGCTCAGATTTAACAGTCTCTTCAATCTGGTTTGCTGCATTGGCTGCTGGTGTGCCCGGGCGTTCAGAATATTTGAAACTATAGGCAGAGGCATATTTTACATCATCAACCAGACGCAATGTATCTGCAAAATCCTGATCAGTCTCACCCGGAAAGCCAACAATGAAATCACCTGATAATGCCAGATGAGGCACAATATCGCGCAAGCGGCCAATGATACGCCTGTAATCATCAGTGCTATGGCGCCTGTTCATCGCTGTCAGAATATGATCAGAGCCGGCCTGAACTGGCAAATGCAGATAAGGCATAAGCGCCGGTATATCACGATGGGCAAATATCAGCTCATCATCCATATCAAGAGGGTGAGAGGTGGTATAGCGAAGACGTGCCATGCCATCAAGCTCTGCCAAGGCATGAAGCAACCTGCCAAGACCCCAGATTTTGCCATCCAGACCTTCGCCATGATAGGCATTCACATTCTGACCAAGCAAGGTTATCTCTTTGGTGCCACTGGCAATTAATTTTTTTGCCTCTTCTATGATTTGAGAGGCAGGACGTGAGAATTCAGCGCCTCTGGTATAGGGTACCACACAAAAGGCGCAAAATTTATCACAGCCTTCCTGAACAGATAAAAAGGCTGCCGGACCACGAGGCGCCACTTCTTCGGGAAGAAAATCGAACTTCACCTCTTCTGGCATGTCGGTATCAATGACATTATTGCGCGCTTTGGGATCAAGCTTGGCAATTAATTCAGGCAATCTGTGATAGCTTTGCGGGCCCACAACCATATCAACCCATGGCGCACGGCGTGTGATCTCTGCCCCTTCTGCCTGTGCGACACATCCTGCGACTGTGATCATCATATCGCGGCCTATCTGATCGCGCGCACGCTCTTTTAACTGGCGCAGGCGGCCTAATTCAGAAAAGACTTTCTCAGAGGCTTTTTCGCGAATATGGCAGGTATTCAAAATAACCATATCAGCGTCTTCAGGAGCATGATGCGCAACATAGCCAAGAGGCGCCAGAACATCACTCATACGGTCAGAATCATAGACATTCATCTGACAGCCATAGGTTTTAATATATAATTTTTTCATGAAATTCTTCGATTAGTGTGACCTGCCGGGCATATGGCACTTAGCAATCATCATATGTTAGTTCTGTTACTGATTATTATGTAGCATTAAATCACATCTTTGACAGCCATAATTCCATCATGATGGCATCGATTTTATGCTGATAATACCGGCGGCGCCTGCCTATGGGGGTGAATCCGTAACGCTCATAAACAGCCAATGCGGCGTCATTTGTTTGTGCAACTTCGAGCAATAATCTGGTGGTGGCTGACTGACGCAGAATATCTGTCAGGCTATCTAGCAGACTGGTCGCAACAGATTGCCTGCGATAAGAGGGCATAACAGCGATTTCAATGAGTTCAGCTTCATCACATAAATGGCGATATAAACAAGCTGCGATAAGGGTGCCTTTATCATCACAAGCGATAAGGGCGGAAAATTGCGGCGGCGCAAATTGGGCTGCAAAGCTGTCCGGCGCAAAAACACCATAAGCAAAGGCGCCAAAAAAACGGCCCAAATCATCAAAATCATCATTTGTGGCAGGGCGAATCGTAAAAGCAAGAGGGCTGAGAGGGCGTTTCATGAAGAGGGCGTCTTTTGCGGGCCTAATTTGGGCGCGGCGACATAAAGAGGCGCCAATGGCGGCAAATCTGCGGATTTGTCTGTGTGCGCCTGCCAGTGATGATAGGCCAATTGCCCGATATGAGAGGCGGTCATCTGTGTGATAAAGGCAGATGGCGCAAGAGCGCTTTGTGCGCTGTCATCTTCAAAAGGGGGAACGGCAAGAAAGGTGATGCCTTTGGTTGTGTCTGCCATGGCAGAGGCCTTTGTCATATCTGCCTCTGTGATATCGCTGACAGGGTTCAGCTGGCGGTCATAGATTTGGGCAAAATAAACACCGCGCCTTGTATCACAAAGCGATATGATATGATCAAAAGGTGTGTTTGTCTGGTGAAGCATTTGACGTGCGGCAAAGGCTCTGGCGGCAAGACCATTAATCCCAACCGAAGGCAGGCCACCGGCAAGCGCAAAGCCTGTGGCAGCGGATAAACAAACGCGAAGACCTGTAAAAGACCCCGGGCCAACACCCCCGGCCACAAGATCAATGGCTGAGAATGACAAGCCTGCCTGTTTGACGCATGTATCTGCCAGTGAGACAAAATGAGACGCATGACCATGGCGCTGATCAATCCTTGCCTCGGCCAAAATATCAGTGGCGCGCAAAAGCGCTATGCTTGCATGTTCACCACTTGCCTCAAGGCTCAGAATAACCGGGGCAGTGGTATCAGGCGATTTTGTTGTTTGTGATTCGGTTTTATTCTGGCTGTCTGTCATGATTATTGGTGTAACGATGCTTGCCTAAATGGTCAAAATAATATTAATTTGCCTCATATAGGCAGTTGTCCCTGATAGACAAAGGGCACAACAGGATATCAAGGGGAAGGGTTCAGCATATGACAGTGACAAAGCACATAGCGCGTCTGTCGAAAATGGTGCTTGCAGGCGTCATGATGATGTCATCAGCCATTGTAACTGTGCCGGCCTATGCGCAGGATGAGGCAGGGGTCAGCTATGCAAGTGTGATCATGTATCACAGATTCGGCGAAGGCAGATACCCGTCAACCAACACAACCATCGAGCAGCTAGACTCTCATATCGCCTATCTGCAGGAAGGTGATTTTACGGTCATGGCATTGCCGGAAATCGTGGAGCGGTTTCAATCAGGGCAAACTGTGCCTGATAAAACAGTCGCTATTACCATTGATGATGCTTATTTATCCGTGTTTGAGACAGGATGGCCACGATTTGAAGAGGCCGGCTTTCCGATTACATTATTTGTAGCAACAGGACCAATTGATCGCGGCCTTCGTGGCTATATGAGCTGGGATCAAATTCGTGCCCTGCAGGCCAAAGGGGTGACAATTGGATCACAAACCAATAGCCACCCTCATATGCACCGTATCTCTATGGAGGCTGTCAAAGACGAGCTGTCTTTATCTAATGAGCGGTTTTTAGCTGAGATTGGCCTGCGACCAGAATTATTTGCTTATCCTTATGGTGAATATAATCTGGCGGTGATTGAGGCTGTCAAAGAGGCAGGATTTATCGCTGCTTTTGGTCAGAATTCAGGGATTATGCATAAAGATGATCTGTTTTTTGAACTGCCGCGTTTTGCCTTTAATGAGACTTATGGCGATTTGAACCGTTTGGCGCTGGCAGCCAATGGCCTGCCTTTGAAAGTATCGCAAATCACCCCTGCGGATATGGTGATTTCGCAAAATCCGCCTTTTTACGGATTTACCTTATCTGAGGATATGGAGCCGAAAAATCAGCTGCGTTGTTTTAATGCGCGCTATGGAAAATTAGATGTCTCATTACTGGGGCAACGCGCTGAGATAAGATTGCCAGGGCCTCTTGACGGGCCGCGCTTTCGAATCAACTGCACCATGCCAGGCAAAGATCAGAGATGGCGCTGGTTTGGCCGCCAGTTCTTAACGCGCTAGCTGATAGTTTTCATAAATATCAAACCGGTTATGCAAAATCATAGATTGCAGAGTATAGACATATTTTTGTCCAAGCTCTGCATAGGCTGTGAGATATCGTGCGAGGCTGAGGCCGCTTACCGCTTTGCCATTGCTGATATCATCTGATCTCTGATCGCGAAAATCCTGATAGGCAGGGTGTGTGTTCAGATTATGCATATAGGCAAAAACAGAATCATAAATGGTGGCAAATGAGCGTATAACAGCGCGATCATTCGAAGCATCAAGCGGCTTTATGCCCTGATCAGCGCGCCATGCCCATTGCCCGAACAGCGCATTACCCTGTTTGGCAAAGCGTGAATGGCCCCATCCTGATTCCACCGCCGCCTGTGCCAGTGCCAGTGATGCCGGAACAGGGGCTATTCGATTCAAAAGCTTGTCATGTAATTCTGATTTTGTACCGTTAAATTTCCGCAGGCCATATAAGGTCACAAACCGATTTATGACCTGCTCATCATCAGTGGCAATCGCCTCTTTTAGCGCCATTCGTCTTTGCGATATGACATCATTTGCCTGAATGATAAGAGGCAAAAGCAAGCTGATAAACCGTTCTTTGCGTGAGGCCACATCAAGCGAATCAAGATCAGTCGGGATTTTCAATTGATTGTGCGTTGGCACAAGCCCGTCTTCAAAGACAAGAACAGGCTTGCCGGGATTTGGCAGACGGCGCCCTGCATACTCATTTTCACTCTTGTTTGTGTCTGTTTTTTCTGTGACCTGTTTATCCTGATCATCTTGTGCCAGATCAGCGTTTAATTCTGCGATTTTCTGCTCTAAGGCTTCAATTTCTTTGAGTGTGCGTTCAGCAAGGCGGCTTTGAGTCTGCGCGTTTTTCAGAGCTCTGTTGGCTTCATCCTGTAATTTCAAAGCAGTCTGCAAGGCCATTTTTGCCTGTTGTTCTTTTTGAGATGCCAATTGTAATGCTTCACGCGCCTGACGCTCTGTCATACGGGCATAGGTCAGCGCTTGTTTGGCTTCTTTTTCTTTCAGATCAGCCTTATCAAAGGCCTCATTTGCCTGACGAGCTTCTTCTTCGGCATTTTCCATTGCGTTTTGAGCTTGGGTGCTCTTCACATCAGCCAGTTTTTGCGCTTCATCAATCAGTTTGTTGCGTGCAGACAAAACAGCAAGGCGGTCTTCGAGCTGCGCAATTTCCTGTTGTAACTGTTTGGCCTCAAGCTCTTTTAGCTGCAAAGGTGAGAGGGCATCTTTGGGTGTCAGGCGTGGCGGCTTGATATCAAGCAGAGTCGGTATGGCATAGCTGAGCGCAATCAAAAGGCCAAGCAAAGCAAGAATTTGTCTATGTGTTATGCGCTTAGACAATGTTTTGATTTTCCTACTCACCTGTTTTGCGCAAATCAATCAGCCGGCGCTATAAGAGCTGTTTATCAAGCGCCTTTTCGGGGATTCACGCCCGCCTTTGGTATCGCATGGCTGATTGCTAGGCAGGACGCACTTCTTTTACCTCAGGGATATAATGGCGCAGCATATTTTCAATCCCCATTTTCAATGTCGCTGTTGAACTTGGGCAACCTGAACAAGCACCTTGCATAGATAAGGTCACAATACCGTCTTCAAAATCATGAAAGACAATATCACCACCATCCATCGCAACAGCAGGGCGCACTCTGGTATCAAGCAAATGCTTTATCTGTTTGACAAGCTCATCATCATCTTCATCATCAGACTGAGCGCCGGCAGTGCTTTCAACAACAGGCAGGCCTGAGGCATAATGTTCCATAATACCTGCCAGAATAGATGGTTTTAAGGTAAACCATTCCTGATCATCTGATTTTGTGACTGTTACAAAGTCAGATCCGAAAAACACGGCCTGAACACCCTCTATCTGGAACAGACGGCGCGCCAGAGGAGAGTTGCCGGCACTATCTTTATCAGGAAAATCAGCGGTGCCCTGTTCCATAACAGGGGTGCCCGGAATAAATTTCAAGGTTGCCGGATTTGGGGTATCTTCGGTTTGGATAAACATTGGCGGCTCCTCACTGCAATAATCATGCTGCCCTTAATATAAGGCAGGTAAGTATGATTGAAAATAGCCAGCGCGGTAAAATCATAAAATTCACCTGCTTTTCTTTGTAAAAACAATCATTATGACAGGTTGTTTTTTCCGACAAATCCTACGATTTGTTTCACCTCATCCAAGATAGGCTCTGCAATGGCCTGTGCACGCATGGCGCCTTTAGCAAGCTGATTGTCTATTTCTGTCACATCACCAAGCAGGCGGCGCATTTCATCAGAAATAGGGGCAATCACCTGTGTTGCAAGCTCTGCCAAAGCAGGCTTAAACGCCCCAAAACCCTGACCGCCAAATTCAGATAATACATCTTGCGGCGTTCTGGAAGACAGGCCTGCATAAATGCCAACAAGATTTCGTGCCTCTGGCCTGTCTTTGAGGCCATCTGGCTCTGAGGGCAGGACATCTGCGTCTGATTTGGCCTTTTTGATTTTTTGCGCAATCAGATCTGTATCATCTGTAAGATTGATTCTGGTCATATCTGATTCAGCAGATTTACTCATCTTTGAGGTGCCATCGCGCAAAGACATCACACGTGCGGCGGTTGTTTCAATCTTTGGCTCTGGTTGCGGGAAAAAATCTGTCTCAAACATGGCATTAAAAGCAGCTGCGATATCTCTGGTTAATTCAAGATGCTGTTTTTGATCTTCGCCAACTGGCACAAGTGTTGCCTTATAAGCCAGAATATCTGCTGCCATTAACACAGGATAACCATAAAGGCCGACTGTGGCATTTTCACGGTTTTTACCAGCTTTTTCTTTGAATTGAGTCATGCGGTTTAACCATCCAAGACGCGCAACACAGTTGAATATCCATGATAATTCAGCATGGCAGGAGACCTGAGACTGGTTAAATAAAATCGATTCTTCGATATTAATGCCAGAGGCTATCAGACAGGCAGCGACCTCTCTGGTTGACTGGCGCAAGGAACGCGGATCTTGCGGGACAGTGATCGCATGGAGATCTACCACACAAAAAATGGAATCATAAGATGACTGATAGGCAACCCAATTGCGGATAGCCCCCAAATAATTGCCTAGATGCAAATTGCCCGTTGGTTGTACACCTGAGAAAATACGGCCTAATTTTTCAGTCATCTTCAAAGATACCCTTTTTATGTCATCTATCCTATAGCTACAGCGCTATCTGTCAGGGCGAAAGAGACCTGTTTTTCGGGGAAAAATCAAGCTTTTCGTGATATGCGCAACCGCCGGAATAAAAAGGGCGGAATTGTCCCAAACAGATAAGAGAGGCCAAAATAGCTGAGAAGACCTGTGATAACCATCACAATGGTCATGATCAAATCAGCCAGTTTCAATGAGCCCAAAACAGAGGCCATCACAATTTGCACCACAAACAGCACAAGCCCCATCAGACAGGCGCTTATGAAAATACGTAATAAAGGCGCAAGAGCCGCTATTGTCAGGCGCCCTTCTCCGGCAAGCAAAACTGCCATCACAATCACACCTATCCAGGAGGCAATCGCTGTGGCAAGCGCAAGCCCCACATGGCCCAGATAGGGCATCATCAACAAAGAGCCGGCAATATTCACAAGCACTGTGAGAATCGATATTTTGAACACAATATGACCACGTTCAGAGGCAAAAAATGATGGCTGAAACACCTTATTGACCACAAAGGCCATCAGACCCACCCCATAGGCTGATAATGCCATGGCGGCCATAGCGCTATCTTGTTTTGTAAAGGCGCCATATCCGAACAGACCAGATATCAAAATATCAGATATCAGGAATATCGCTATTGTGGCAGGCATGGCAAAAAAAGCGGCAATATGAAGGGAATGCGCAATTCTTCTTGCGACCTCTTGTGTGTCATTTTCTGATTCAAGCTTTGATAATTGCGGCAAAAGCGCGGTGCCAAGCGCAATACCAATAATGCCCAAAGGCAATTGCACAATTCTGTCTGCGTAATATAGCCAGGATATCGCGCCAACAGAGACCAGTGAGGCCAAAATCATATCAATGAGCAGATTTAATTGCAGACCACCTGCCCCAAGGGCGGCAGGAAGGAACGCACGCCACATACGCTTTGAGTTATCTGATAAACGCGGCCGTGACCAGACAAGCACTGCATCAATGCGTGCTAACATGCGCTGCATCAGCATCATCTGGGCCACCCCTGCCAGAAGGACAGCCACACAAACAGGCATAACAAGGTCAAAAAGAGACATAGTGGCCGGCGCCTGATAAGATAAAACAGGCACCATCAAAGTGCCGCCAATCAGACAAATATTCAAAATAACAGGCGCTGCTGCGCCGCCAAAAAAGCGGTTATGCGCATTGGTGACCGCCGCCCATAAGGCAACCAGTGAGATCATCGGCAAATAAGGAAGCGTAATGCGCGCCAAAGAGACAGTTGCCTCAAACAGCTCTGTATCCTGACGAAAACCGGGAGCCAGAAAGGCAATGACAAAAGGCATAAAGATCTCACCAATGATGACAATCAAAGATAAGCATAAAAATAACATCACCTGAACTTCAACAGCCAGGATCAGAGCTGCCTGCCTGCCTTGTGTCTGGCGCACAGAGGCAAAGACAGGCAGGAACGCATTGGTCATGGCACCATCTGCGGTCAGCCTGCGAAATAAATTCGGCAATTTGAAAGCGACCAAAAACGCATCAGCCGCAGCGCCTGCACCAATAAATTGCGCCAGACAAATATCACGCACAAATCCCAAAAGACGCGATAAAGCTGTCAGGCTGCCAATCTGGCGAAAATGACTGTCAAAATCCTTATCCTGACGTTTTTGACTCATATCCGTCATCTATGTCTCGTTACTGTCATCAAGAAGAACCATGAGCTTTGATTTGATTTTATCAGCCACTGTATCAGTGGGAATCTGCAGACCAAAAATATCTCTGACATAAAAAACATCCACTGCTTTTTCACCATAGGTCGAAACAGAGGCAGAATTAATCTGCAAGCCCATTTGGGCAATATGATAGGTCAGCTGATATAATAAGCCGGGCCTGTCTCTGCCATTGACCTCTATCACCGTATGCGTCTTTGAGCGCTTATTGGTGACAATCACACGCGGTGGTACAGAAAGCGCCCGCAAGCGTGCCGGCTGGCTGTGCCATTTCTTCTCCAGCGCCATATGCAAATTCATCTCACCTCTTAATGCTTTGGCAATCTTGTCTCTTAGAGCTGATAAGCTGTCCTCGTCATGCACAGCTTGCCTGTTTTCATCCTGCAGGCGGAAAGTATCAATGATTGTGCCGTCTTTGCGGGTGTTAATTCTGGCATTGACAATCGTCAGATGAGATAAAGCCACCGCGCCGGCAATGCGCGAAAATAAGCCCGGATGATCTTGTGCCATCACAGTCATGATGGTGGTGTTATGAGTCTCATCTTTATCGAAATGAATGGACAGAGGGTTATCATCTCTGGCAAATCCCTGAACAAGAAGCGCTTGTTTGACAAGGCGCGATGTCGCAAAGCTTGTCCAGTAAGAGGGATAGAATTGTGAGGCAAATTCTTCGAAAGAAGCCTCATCCCACCCATGATCGCTAATAAGTTTTTCCCTGACCTGAAACAGAGCTTCGCCTGCGGCCATATGCGCCACCTCAGCAGGAGCCGCACCGCCAATAACCGCCTCTGCCCGCCAGTAAAGATCACGCATTAAGCTTGCTTTCCAGCCATTCCAAATATCAGGGCCAACCGCTCTGATATCTGCGACTGTGAGGATCAACAATAATTTCAGCCGTTCTGGTGATTGCACATCAGCGACAAAATCAGTGATGGTTTTCGGATCATTCAAATCATAGCGAAAGGCAATTTTACTCATCAGAAGATGATGATAAATCAGCCAGATAACCGTTTCGGTTTCTTCTTCATCAAGCCCTAATTCAGGGCAGAGTTTCGCCGCCACCTCAGCGCCCAAAACAGAATGATCACCGCCGCGCCCTTTGGCGATATCATGTAATAAAATAGCCACATAAAGCGCCCGCCGTGAGCTTATTTTTGAGAATAATTCACATGCAAGAGGGGCTTGTTTTTTAATAAGACCCTGCTCTATGCCATTCATGATGCCAACGGCTTTGAGGGTATGTTCATCCACTGTGTAGCTGTGATACATATCAAATTGCATCATCCCCACAATGCGCCCAAAATCCGGCATATATTTAGATAAAAAGCCTGATTCATTCATCAGGCGCAATACACGCTCCGGGCTTTGTTTATGGCCAAGAATGTCCAAAAAATATTCATGAAAATCAGGTTTCCATAAATCAGCATGGCTGAGGCGATTTGTCCCTCTGGTCAGGCGCTTAAAGCTGTCAGGGTGGATATCAAGATTGTATTTTTGCGCATAATAGAAAATCTGAATCAATCTGATGGGATCCTGATGAAAAAACATCTCAGGCGGCAAATGTAATCTGCCATTTTTCAGAATAAAAGGTGCAACAGACATCGAAAAGCGTGACAGGCCGTCATGAAATAAACGTGACAGGCTGCGGCTTGATTTTGTGTCAAATTCATCTTCGATAGCCGCGCAGAAAATACGTGTCAGATTACCAACATGACGCGCTGCCAGATGATAGCGTTTCATAAATCGTTCCACATCACGCATGCCGCCTTTGGATACAAACCCCATCTGAGGTGCGATATCAATTTGTGCATCAAAGGCAAGCATGTCATCCCCACGCCCTGAGCGCAGGTGCAAAAAGCAACGCACGGTCCATAAAAAACGCTGTGAGGCAGCAAAAGCGCGCGCTTCTGATATGCGAATAATGCCTTTTTCAAAAATCGCCATAATATCAGCGCTGCGATAGGCAAATTTGGCAATCCAGAATAAGGTATGCAGATCACGCAAACCGCCTTTGCCTTCTTTAATCTGCGGCTCTACCACATAACGTGTGGCACCATGCTGGTGATGACGCAGATCTCTTTCCGTTAATTTATCATGCACAAAGGCGATTGGATTGGCACGCGCGATCAAGCCATTTATCGCCTGTTCAAATTGCTCGCTAAGCTGCTTGTCACCGCAGATAAATCTTGTCTCAAGCAAGCTTGTCATGATGGTGATATCTTGTTTGGCGGCGGTGATATTTTGTCTGACAGATCTGGTCGCATGGCCAATTTTCAGACCCAGATCCCACAGAATGTAGAGCATATATTCAATTTGTATCTGGCTGATGGGATCACTGGCGCGCTCTTGTAAAAATAGCAGATCAACATCACTATAAGGCGCCATTTCCCCGCGGCCATATCCGCCTGTGGCCATCAGCGCCCATCGTCCTGAGGCGGTATCATCAGATGGCAGATTATTGTCGTCAAATTGCAAGGCAGGTGTGACAAGATACTTCATGATGGTAACCATCAGCCTGTCCATTGAATGGGCATGAGCGCCAACATATCGTGCCCCGTCTTGTGTCTTTATCAGATCAGATTGCAATGTCTGGCGCATATCATGAAGAGCGCTTTTGAGGCGCACCAGTGCTTGTTGGCGGAATGTTGCCGCGCTGTGAGATGAGGCGGCACAGGCTTTCAGGTCAGCTATCAGCGCGTTTTCATCAAAGGCCACCTGCTGACGGGCAATGGCGGCATCAAGAGGGTTCAACCATCCTTGCCAGATGGCCATCACACCAGATGAGTCTTTGGTTTGAGAGGAGAGTTGAAGAGATGATGAGCGCGTTATCATATTATCTATCTGTTTTGGTCGTCATGGCCATCATCGAGCATATCGCGCAAGGCATAAAGCTGTTCCAGAGCCTGGCGGGGGGTAAGTTCATCCATTATCAGATTTTGTAATTGCACAATAGCAGGATGAGGGCTGGCAGGCGGTGCCGGCGCCATGTCAAATAATGGCAGAGAATCAAGCTTATGACCTGTCATCATGGATGATTGCACAGGCGCTGCCTCATCTGAGACAGGTGTTTGTGCTTCAAGAGATGATAAGATGGCGGCCGCTCTGGTCACAACAGGCTCTGGCAATCCTGCTAATTTGGCAACATGCACCCCGTAAGATCTGGCGGCGGCGCCCTGTCCGACCTGATGCAGGAAGACGATATCACCCTGCCATTCTTTGACAAGCATAGCGCAAGGATATAAGCGGTCCAATTTTGCCTCAAGTGAAATCAGCTCGTGGTAATGGGTGGCAAATAAGGTGCGGCACCCATTATGATCATGAAGATATTCAAGACATGCATGCGCAATCGCAAGACCATCAAAGGTTGCTGTGCCCCTGCCAATTTCATCTAAGATCACAAGAGATCTGTTTGTTGCCTGATTCAAAATCGTGGCTGTTTCAACCATTTCTACCATGAAAGTTGACTGACCACGCGCCAAATCATCTGAGGCACCAACACGGGAAAAACATTTATCAATCACACCAATATGGGCCTGGTCTGCAGGGACGAATAAGCCTGCCTGCGCTATGATGGCGATCAGCGCATTTTGGCGCAAAAATGTTGATTTACCTGCCATATTCGGGCCTGTCAGGAGCCACAGAGACTGATGTTCCGTCATATGGCAATCATTTGGCATAAAAGGCTTGTCAGCACTCAAAGATTGTTCGACCACAGGATGGCGGCCTTTGGTGATCTCAAATCGTGTATCATCATATAAACAAGGTCTGTGATAATGATGGAGGACCGCCAGTTTTGCTGTGGCGGTGGCAACATCTATTTCAGCCAGCTGGCGGCCTGATAAGCCAAGCAAATCAGCGGTGGCAATGGTTTGTGCAATCAGCGAATCAAACACCTCTAATTCCAGAGCGAGCGCTTTATCAGCCGCAGATGAGATATCACGTTCTAATTCTGCCAATTTTGTTGTGGTAAAGCGGACTGTTTGCGCTGTGGTCTGGCGATGAATAAATTGAGAATCAGCCATAAGCGTGTCAGCATAGTTGGATCTGACATCAATATGATAGCCAAGCACGTTATTATGTTTGACCTTGAGTGAGGATATCCCTGTCTGGGTGATATAATCAGATTGCAGGGCAGCGATAAGACGGCGTGATTCATCCCGCAGGGCACGAAGCTCATCTAATTTTGGCGAATAGCCCTCTTTGATAAAACCGCCATCTCTGGCAAGAAGCGGCACGTCATCTGATAAGGCAGCTGAAAGAGGGTCAAGCAATGCCATAGGCGCCACGATATCATCTGCTCTGCCTGTCAGGCTGTTCACAAAAGGGGCACCATATATCTGAGATGAGGGACCATGCACAAATTCTGCCAAAAGCACATGAATCTGCCTTGCCACAAGCAGGTAGCGGCGCAAAGAGACAAGATCACGCGGCCCGCCGCGGCCCATGGTGATGCGTGATACACATCTCTCACTATCCGGCAATTCTTTGATAAGGTTTGCCACATCATCCCCGAAATGATCATGATCGACAAATATCTGGGCCAAATCAAGGCGTTCATTTATAACAGTCCGGTTTGTCAAAGGCGCTGATAATCTTGCAGAGAGCAGGCGCGCACCTGCGGCGGACTGTGTTTTATCAATCGCTGCCAATAATGAGCCGCTACGCTCATTGGTCATTGATCTTGTCAATTCAAGTGAGCGTCTGGTGGCTGGATCAATTTCCATAATGCCGTCATCTTGCACAATCTGGACAGTGCTAAGGCGCGGCATTGATGAAATTTGCGTTTTTTGAAGATAACAAAGCAATCCGCCAATCGCAGATAACATGGCACGGCTTAACGCATTGGTATCAATGGCCTGTTTTTGACCCTTTTCTGGCCCCTGTTCAGGTGAAGCATCATAAAGATCATATAGCCTTGCAAGCGCATTCTGGCTGTCAAAATCAGTATCAGATTGCGGTGAGGCGGTGATGTGATGGGTGAGGCAAAAGCTGTCAAGCTGAGGGGCGTCCATGCTGTCAGGCCAAATCAGCTCAGCAGGTTGCAGCCGCGAAATCTGGCCTTCAAGGCGAGATGGTTCTGCGGCCTGCACCTGAAACTGGCCGGTGGACATATCAGCCCAGGCAAGCGCATAATCACCGGCAGACCGGCCAATAGCGGCCAGAAAATTATTCTGCTCAGGCGCAAGAAGCCCGTCTTCATTCAGGGTACCGGGTGTGACAAGACGGACAACATCACGCGGCAATGGTCCTTTGCCACCACGTTTTTTGAAGCTGTCAGGATCTTCTGATTGTTCACATATTGCGACTTTGAAACCCTGTTTTATCAGACGTGCCAGGTAATTATCCATCGCATGAACAGGTACCCCGCACATGGCGATATCCTGACCTTCAAGCTGCCCTCTTTTGGTCAGGGTCAGATTTAAGGCTTTGGCGGCGACTTCTGCATCCTGAAAAAACATTTCATAAAAATCACCCATGCGATAAAATAATAACGCTTCTTCATAGCCAGATTTGACAGCCAAATATTGGGCAATCATCGGTGTCGGGCCATTTTTCCTGGCCTTTGACGTATGAATGGCTGTGGCAGATGTCATGAAAAAATATCTTATAATTCTTGGGGGTTGTCGGTTTTTTGTTACTGCGCATAATCACTTTAAGTGTTACAAACAATATTACCGCTTTATGGACCTGTCTAACAGTGTTTTTTCAAGAAGGAACTCTTCGATAATGGTGAATGATAAATCAGCGCTTGAACAAGAAGCGCTTGCCTTTCACGAATCTGGTCGCCCGGGTAAATTGGAAATCACGCCAACCAAGCCTTTGACAAGCCAGAGAGACTTATCACTTGCTTATTCTCCTGGTGTGGCCGCGCCTTGTCTTGCCATTGCTGAGGATGAGGCACGCGCCTATGATTATACGGCCAAAGGCAATTTGGTAGCTGTTATCTCAAACGGGACTGCCGTGCTTGGCCTTGGCAATATTGGCGCTTCGGCCTCAAAGCCTGTGATGGAAGGCAAAGCTGTTCTGTTCAAGAAATTTGCTGATATTGACGGTGTGGATTTAGAGCTGTCAACAGAAGATATTGATGAATTTGTCAATGCTGTGTCTTTGATGGGCCCGTCTTTTGGTGGCATTAATCTTGAAGATATTAAATCACCAGAATGTTTTATCATCGAACAACGTCTTCGTGAGGTAATGGATATTCCTGTGTTTCATGATGATCAGCATGGCACTGCCATCATCGCCGCCGCCGGGCTGATTAATGCGCTTCATCTGACAGGGCGCGATATGAAAGATATCCGCATTGTCTCTAATGGGGCAGGGGCAGCGTCTATCGCTTGTGTTGAGCTTATGAAAGCGATGGGTGTGCCACATGATAATATCATCATCGCCGACAGAGAAGGCGTGATTTATCAGGGGCGTGAGACCTCCATGAATCAGTGGAAATCAGCCCATGCCGTGAAAACAGAGGCCAGAAGCCTTGATGAGGCAATTGAAGGGGCAGATGTGTTTTTAGGTCTGTCAGTTGCCGGCGCACTCACCAAAGAGATGGTGGCCAAAATGGCGCCAAGACCGATTATTTTTGCTATGGCTAATCCTGTGCCGGAAATCATGCCTGATGAAGCCAAAGAGGTACGCCCTGATGCCATTGTCGCAACAGGCCGGTCTGATTTCCCAAATCAGGTGAATAATGTGCTTGGGTTCCCTTATATCTTCCGCGGTGCTTTGGATGTCAGAGCCACAGCGATTAATGAAGAGATGAAAATTGCAGCAGCGCAGGCCATTGCCATGTTAGCGCGTGAAGATGTGCCAGATGAGGTGAGCGCTGCCTATGCCGGCGGCAATCTGCAATATGGGGAAAATTATATCATTCCGGCGCCTTTTGATCCGCGCCTGATATCGTCTGTATCGGCAGCGGTTGCACAAGCGGCTATGGAATCCGGTGTCGCACGAAAGCCTCTTACCGATTTGGAAGATTACAAAAAGCGCCTGTCAGCGCGTCTTGATCCCACAGCGTCTTTGAGCCAGGTGATTTTTGATGCGATCGCACCTGCGAGCAAGAAAATCGTCTTTGCTGAAGGCGAAGAAGAAGTCGCTATAAGAGCGGCACTTGTCTTTCGTAATGCCGGCTATGGAGAGCCGATATTAGTCGGGCGTGAACATCGCATTCAGCAAACCATCGAGGCTCTTGGCCTTGAAGGGGCTGAGACTCTTGAAATCACAAATGCCAAGATTTCAAATCACAACCTTGATTATATCGAGTTTTTATATCAGCGCATGCAGCGCAGTGGCACCTTGCACCGTGACTGCCAGCGTATGGTTAATCTTGACCGTAATGTGTTTGCCGCCTGTATGGTTGCCAATGGCCATGCAGATGGGATGATCTCCGGCCTGACAAGATCATTTCAGCCTACTTTTGAGCATATCACACGTGTGATTGACCCGGTAGATGACGGGCATTTTGTGACCACCACAATGCTTGTATCAAAAGGGCGGACTGTGTTTATTGGTGATACCTCTATTCATGAGCGCCCGTCCGGTGAAGAATTGGCAGCGATTGCCCAGACCATCGCCGCCAAAGCAGCGTCTCTTGGCAATGTGCCGCGTGTGGCCTTTTTGTCTTTTTCCAATTTTGGCAATCCAAAGTCAGATATCACCTTTGCCGCACAGGATGCGGTGCGTGTCTTAGACAGACAAAAGGTAGCTTTTGAATATGAAGGCGAAATGACAGCCAATGTGGCGCTTGATTTTGATCTGATGCAAAATCGCTATCCTTTCAGCCGCCTGACTGGCCCTGCCAATATTCTGATCATGCCGGGTCTGCATTCAGCGAATATCTCATTTAACCTGATGCAACAGCTTGGCGGGGGATCTGTGATAGGGCCTATGTTATTAGGGGCAAGCCATCCGTTTCAGATTGTGCAGATGGGCGCGTCTGTTAATGATGTGGTCATGGCAGCCTCTCTGGCCGCTTATGAGTCACTTTAGGCAGCGAGAAGATGGGTGATAAGCGCTTTGAGATCAGATTCAGGGCGCGCGCCGTAATGGCAGATAATCTCTCCTGATAAGGCTGAGGCAATAAGGCCGCATTCTTTTGCATCTTTGCCTTTGCTGCGCGCGAATAAATAACCTGCGGCAAATAAGTCACCAGCACCTGTGGTGTCAACAACCTTGCCAATTGGCTGTGCCTGCACTTCTGCTATCTCATCATTTTTTATGATATAGGCGCCTTGTGCCCCTCTTGTGATGATGACCTCATCAAGATAGTGGCGCAAATCTTCACCTGCTTGTACATAATCTTTGCCTGTCAGGGCGCGCGCTTCATCTTCATTTGAGAATAAGATAGAGACATGATCTTTGATAAAGGCAGATAAGGCATCAAAATGACGCTCAACACACCAGGCATCTGAGAGAGATAAGGCCAGTTTTGCGCCTGTTTGCGCTGCGATATCTGCGACTTTGTCAAATAAGGCAGGGCCTTGTGGTGCATCAAATAAATAACCTTCAAGATAAAAGACATCACATAAAGGCATATCTGTCAGATGAGAGGGGCCCATTTGGATACATGCCCCCAGAAATGTATTCATAGAGCGCACTGCATCTGGCGTGACAATGATCATAGACCGCGCTGTGGCAAGACCATCATTGGTTTGTTTGCCTAAAAATTTTGTACCTGTTTGCTCAAGTGATTGGACAAATTCAGCGCCAAGGCTGTCTTGGGCAACCTCGCCAATATAGCCCGAATTGCCGCCAAGAAGCGCCATGCCAACAGCTGAATTAGCCGCAGAGCCGCCTGCCATTTTGGTGGGGTTGATGAGATGATCACTTAAATAGACCGCTCTTGCCTCATCAATGAGATTCATGCCCCCTTTTTCAATGTCATGTGTTGCCAAAAAAGCATCATCACTCACACAGACCATATCCACAATCGCGTTACCAACATAAATCACATCTAATGACATCGCGTCTTTCCTAACTCTCGTCTTTTACCTATATGCATGATGTTCAGGACAAATGAGACGACTTTATCCTTGTTGGTTGTTTTGTGCAAAGAAATTCGAAAATATCACAAAAAAGCAAGCTGAGGACTCTTGCGTTCGTTAGGCACTGCTTGCATAACATTAGAGCGTTTTTTGACTGAGGATGATGACGTGATACAGCGTAAATTGTTATTACCTATAGCAGCGTTCAGTTATCTGGTTGCTTGTCAGCCATTACCTGAGCCAGTCACTAACCTCAGCCAATTGCCGGCGGCCCCGCCTCAGGAGGTGCCAGCTGATAATCAGACAATTTTCGCTGATACAGAAAAGGTGGCAGAGACAAAGACGCCTGTCATCATCCCAGATAATCAGACAATATCGCCAAAAGAGCCTGAAAAAGCGCCTCAGCCAGATGATGAGGCGCAGGCAAATCAAAGCAAACATGATGAGGCCGCCAGTCATGATGATCAGCCACAGGCTGATATCAGCGCAGATGATAGCGCCTCAGATGATAGTGCCTCAGATGATATTGCTTTGGGGGAAGAGGTGGGCAAAAAACTGGCAGAACAAACACCGCCGCCGCCATTACCTGATCCCTATAATCCTGTGCAGCTGGTTGGCAAAACAGACCACATGGTAAAAACCACATTAGGACAGGCTGATTACAGCTTTACCGAACAAGGCATTATGATTTGGCATTATAAACAAAAGCCATGCCAGATATTGGTGTTTATCTCAGACAGGCCAGATGATAAACGCGTACTTCATGTCGATATCAGAGCCCCTTTATTGGGTACAGATCTGTTACCGAGCGCTTGTTATCAGGCTGTTGGTAATCGTGTTTTCGAGGTTGAAAATAATTAATATTGCTTTGCTTTGAACTGGCAAAGAGGCTCTATGATGCAGTCAGCGCACAGCGGTTTGCGCGCTTTGCACACATAGCGGCCATGTAAAATCATCCAGTGATGAGCGCCTTTTTTCCATTTTTCAGGAACACGGCGCAGCAATTCTTTTTCCACCACCACCACATCTTTGCCAGGCGCAATGCCTGTCCGATTGCCAAGGCGGAAAATATGAGTATCAACAGCGATTGTAGGCTCTCCAAATGCTTCATTTAATACCACATTCGCTGTTTTGCGCCCGACCCCGGGCAGCGCTTCAAGGCTTGCCCTGTCACGGGGGACTTCGCTGTTATGTTTGTCGATTAATATCTGAGACAAGGCCAGGACATTTTTGGCCTTCATATTGAATAGGCCTATGGTTTTGATATGATCTTTGATAGAGGCAAGGCCAAGAGATACCATTTTTTCAGGTGTATCTGCGGCGGCAAATAAGCCTTTGGTCGCTTTATTCACGCCAACATCTGTGGCTTGCGCTGATAAGGCAACAGCGACCAATAATGTATAGGGATTTGTGAATTCAAGCTCTGTCTTTGGATCTGGCATTGATTTTGACAGTAAGGCAAAGGCGGTATCAATATCAGCCAGTTTCATTTTCGCAGCCATTTTTTGCCCCCCCTCTGGTCAGACATCTTCTCGTGACTTATATCATGTAAAATAAGGTAACAAAAAGACCGAAATGATCCCTATGGCAAAACTGTCAGACCATCACACGCATTTTGATTCAACCGGCGAGCGGGCTGTGTTTGACATTATTACATTATGGCCGCATCGCTCTTTGAGCAGGCGCGGCTTTACCATTTTAGTGCTGATTTTAGCCGGGCTTGCCTTTTTGATTGGCCTTGGTTTTTTCCTGATTGGCGCATGGCCTGTGATTGGATTTATGGGGCTTGAGCTGGCTGTGCTATATTTTGCGTTTCACCTGAATTACCGGGACGGCAAAACAGCTGAACAGGTGCTGATTCATGAAAAGGGCGTGGATGTGGTCACCATTGCCCCAAACGGAACGCACAAAGCGCAAAGCTTTGATTCTCACTGGCTGACCGCGGAGCTGATTGCCAATAGAGGAAAGCGCAAAACATTAGCGCTTCGCCATCATCACCATCATCATGAAATAGGGGCATTTCTGCCCCCATCTGAAAAACCGGCTATTAAAGATTTGATTAATGAGCGCCTTGGTGCGGCGCGCCTTCGTGCCTGACGGCCCTTTACAGGCCAAGCACATCATCCATTGTATAAAGGCCTGCCGGCTTGCCGGACATAAAACGGGCAGCGCTCAGTGCGCCTCTGGCAAAAATAGTACGCTGATTGGCAATATGCGTTAATTCAATACGTTCATCTTCGCCAAAGAAGGTCACACTATGTTCACCTGCCACATTGCCGCCGCGCATAACAGCAAACCCGATATCACCGGCGCGGCGTGCCCCTGTGATACCATCTCTTGCCGCCTGGCGCACTGTTTCAAGATCCACATCTCTGCCTTTGGCAGCCGCATGACCAAGGGCAAGCGCGGTGCCAGATGGTGCATCAATTTTCTGATTATGATGGGTTTCAACAATCTCAATATCCCATTCATCACCAAGCGCTCTGGCCGCTTTTTCGACAAGCTTCATCAGCAAATTCACGCCCATTGAAGTGTTAGCGCAATAGAGAATTGGCACTGTTTTTGCGGCCTCATAAAGAGCGGCTTCTTGTGCATTATCAAGGCCTGTTGTGCCAATCACAAGGGCCTGACCTGAGATTTTGGCAGATTCGATTAAGGCCATGGTCGCATCAGGGCGCGAGAAATCAATGATGACAGAGGCACCTGACAGGCCGGCAATATCATCTGTGATATGTCCTGTCCCGCATGCCGCGCCCTGATGAGGGCTTTGGGCATATTCAAGACCGCCACATAACACCATATCCGTGCTGGTGTCTGCCAATTTTGTGATCATCAGCCCCATGCGTCCCATCGCACCAGAAATAGCGAATTGAATTGCGGTCATGCCAAAAGTCCCTTTTGCGATAAGCTATGATGATCTGTTTCGCTTAGCATAGCGTTGTTTTAAGCCTCGTCAAACAAGCCTTTGATTTTATCATACCATCCTTTGGCAGCGGGGCTGACATCTCCGGCATCCTGAAATTCCTGTAGCAATTCTTTTTGCCTGTCTGTCAGTTTGGTGGGTGTTTCCACCTGAATTTCGACTATCTGATCGCCTGAGCCTGCGCCGCGTAAAGCAGGCATGCCTTTGCCGCGCATTCTGAATTTGCGTCCTGATTGTGTGCCTGCCTCAATTGACAGGCGTGCCATTTTGCCTGAGATGGTTGGCACATCAATGGTGCCGCCAAGCGCTGCGGTGGTCATGGGAAGAGGCACGCTTGTGTAAAGATTATTGCCATCACGGCTAAAGATATTGTGATGACGCACATCCACAAAAATATATAAATCACCCGGCGCGCCGCCACGCATGCCTGCCTCACCTTTGCCTGATAAGCGAATGCGGGTGCCAGTATCAACACCTGCCGGAATTGTGACAGATAAGGTTTGTGGCTTTTCAACGCGTCCCTGACCAGAACAGCTTGTGCATGGATCAGAGATGATCTCACCCTGACCCATACATGACGGGCAGGTGCGCTCAAGCGTGAAGAAACCTTGTTGCTGACGCACTTTGCCTGCGCCCTGACAAGTATCACAATGTTTGGGTGATGAGCCTTTTTTGGCGCCTGTCCCTGCGCATGTATCACATGATGAGGCCACAGTCACAGAGATATCTTTCTGGATACCTGTAAAAGCCTCTTCAAGAGAGATGGTCATCTCATAACGCAGATCACTGCCCTGATTATTTTGGGCTCTGCCACCTCTACCACCGGCAAATTCATTGAACATCTGATCAAAAATGTCAGAGAAGCCGCCGCCGCCACCAAAGCCGCCGCCGCCAAAACCACCACCGCCGGCCTGTTGATCAAAAGCGGCATGGCCTAGCCTGTCATAAGCAGCGCGTTTTTGAGGATCCTTTAGCACCTCATAAGCTTCGGAGGCCTCACGGAACCTGTCAGCTGCCGCTTCGTCATCCGGATTGCGGTCAGGATGGTTTTTCATAGCCAGCTTACGATAAGCTGATTTGATTTCTTTTTCATCAGCGCCTTTGCCAACGCCTAACACATCATAGAAATCTCTTTTTGCCATGATACTACCTTCATCTTTTTGGTTTCATTACCGGCTTATCAAAAAACAGATATAATGACCAAAAGGTTTATGGTCTCTTTTGATTTGATAAGAGATCATAA
This sequence comes from Puniceispirillaceae bacterium (SeqCode), assembly GCA_049890215.1. GTDB lineage: Bacteria > Pseudomonadota > Alphaproteobacteria > Puniceispirillales > Puniceispirillaceae > UBA685. The sequence continues at coordinate 22,491 of JBMHBX010000013.1, forward strand.
ACCTTTATGGTGTTATCTGATCTGCCAGAGGCAGCGTTGCATCTTATGCTTCTTTTGACTTATCTTCGTCAACTTCTTCATATTCTGCATCAACAACGCCATCATCAGAGGCAGGCTGACCCTCTTCTGCGGCGCCTGAGGCCTGATAGGCAGCCTCGCCCATCTTCATCATGGCCTGGCTGACAGCTTCTGTTTTGGCTTTGATATCTTCGCTATCATCACCTTCAAGAGCGGTTTTCAAATCAGCGACCGCTGATTCCACATCAGCTTTGAGCGCCCCGTCCGCCTGATCACCAAGATCTGAGATGGCTTTTTCAGCCCCATGGACAATGGCTTCACCCTGATTGCGGATTTCCACCTGTTCACGGCGCTTTTTATCTTCTTCAGCATTGGCTTCGGCATCTTTGACCATTTGTTCGATATCATCATCTTCAAGGCCACCATTTGCCTTAATTGAAATCGCCTGCTCTTTGCCAGTTGCTTTATCTTTGGCGCTGACTTTGACAATACCATTGGCATCAATATCAAAAGTCACCTCAATTTGCGGTACGCCGCGCGGTGCAGGTGCAATGCCTTCCAGATTGAACTGGCCAAGAAGCTTGTTATCCTGTGCCATTTCTCTTTCACCCTGAAAAACAGAGATCGTCACTGCCGGCTGATTATCATCAGCGGTTGAGAATGTCTGGCTTTTCTTGGTTGGAATGGTTGTGTTGCGGTCAATCAGCCTTGTGAACACACCGCCCAAAGTCTCAATCCCAAGTGACAAAGGTGTGACATCCAACAATAAGACATCTTTGACATCACCTGTCAGAACACCTGCCTGAATCGCAGCACCAGAGGCAACAACCTCATCTGGGTTCACACCGCGATGCGGCTCTTTGCCAAAGAAATTCTGAACTGTCTCAATGATTTTCGGCATACGTGTCATGCCGCCCACCAAAATCACCTCATCAATTTCAGAGGCCGAAATGCCGGCATCTTTCAGGGCTTTTTTGCAAGGCTCAAGAGAGCGTTCCACCAAAGATGAGACAAGCTGTTCAAGCTTGGCACGTGTCATTTTGACATTTAAGTGCTTTGGCCCTGTCTGATCAGCGGTGATGAAGGGCAAATTCACATCTGTCTGCATAGCAGATGACAACTCAATTTTGGCTTTTTCAGCTGCTTCTTTCAGACGCTGAAGCGCCAATTTGTCACCACGTAAATCAATCTGATTTTCGGCCTTAAATTCATC
>JBMHBX010000014.1:0-10400 GCA_049890215.1 Puniceispirillaceae bacterium (SeqCode)
CAATTTGCTCGGGGTGCGTAAAGGCGCTGTGCTGAGCAAAGAAAGCTTTATTGATCATCTTTATGGCGGCCGTGATGAGCCGGAATCCAAAATTGTGGATGTCTTTATGTGTAAATTGCGGCAAAAACTGAAAAAAGCAGGACTAAAAGGCGCCGCTATCCAGACTGTATGGGGGCAAGGCCACAAGCTTGTTGAAGTTGATGAGACAGAGTTTGTACAAAGTGCCTAGAGGCTTGCTTCGTTAAAATGCGCTCTTTTCATTTTGTGACCCTCGCTCTATGGTGGCGGCATGAAGGCGCATTGTGATAACCACGCCCTCGTTTCAGACTGCACAAAATAATGACAGGTAATGATAGCAGGTAATCATGGTCGGTTTTATAGATTTCAGCTTAGGTGATTTTGTTGTGCATCCTGAAAAACCGGAATGGGGCGTTGGGCAGGTTCAGTCAATTACCGGCATGCGTGTTGTGGTCAATTTCGAAGAAGCAGGCAAATTATTGATCAATTGTGAAACGGTTGACCTTCACCCTGTCGCCCACAGAACAGATTAGGCCATTTTTAGTCACAAATTCACATTGCATATCAGGCACGATCAAAGCATAACTGAAAATGGGTTTTCACCCCTGCTCATGATTGTGTTAAGAAAGATTGATCATCATGCCTGATTCTGTAGAGACATTGTCTTCGCCTCAGCCACAAAACCAACGCCGCAAAGGGCGGTTTAAGCCAAAAGGCAGGCTCACAGATCCGGCAGCGCTTGAAAGCGTAAAAACCTTATTATCAGGCGCTAGCTTTGAGCGTGATATGCTTATTGAATATCTGCATATTCTGCAAGATCATCATAAGCATTTGAGCGCTGAAAATCTGGCAGCCCTGGCGCATCTGATGAAATTACCTATGGCAGAAGTCTGGGAAGTTGCCAGCTTTTATGACCATTTTGATCTTGTCAAAGAAGGTGAAGAGGCGCCTGCAAAACGCACTATTCGCGTTTGCACCTCCCTGTCTTGTATGATGGCAGGCGGCGAAACCTTACTAGAAGAGTTGCAAGCCTATAATAATGAAGAGGTGCGATTTGTCGGCGCGCCTTGTATCGGGGCATGTGATAAAGCGCCTGCAGCAGCAGACGGGCATAATTTGGTGCCTCACATATCAAAAGACCAATTACTGGAACGGGTGCAGTCAGCCCCTACGCATGATGAGGCTGTCTCTTATCGCTCGCTTGATGACTATATCGCAGATGGCGGCTATGACTTACTCAATCGCCTCAAATCAGGTGAGATGGACAAAGATGAAGTCATTAATGCTTTGTCAGAATCTGCCCTTCGCGGTCTGGGGGGCGCCGGTTTTCCGACTGGTCGCAAATGGTCAATCGTCAGCAATTATGACGGGCCGCGCATGATGGCCATTAATGGTGATGAGGGTGAGCCAGGCACCTTTAAGGACCGCCATTACCTGACCACAGATCCGCACAGAATGATCGAAGGCATTCTGATTGCCGCAAAGGTGGTGGGGATTGCGCATTGTTATATCTATATGAGAGATGAATATCCTGAAATCATAGAGCTTTTGCGACATGAGCTGGCACTTGTTCACAAAGCAGGTCTTGATGATCATACGGTGGTGGAATTACGCCGGGGCGCAGGCGCTTATATCTGCGGTGAAGAATCAGCGATGATTGAATCAATCGAAGGCAAGCGCGGCCTGCCGCGTCACAGGCCACCTTATGTGGCTGAAGTCGGATTATTTGGCCGCCCGACCCTTGTGAATAATGTTGAGACCTTATATTGGGTGCGTGACATTGTGGAAAAAGGGGCTGACTGGTTTAATGATCAGGGCAGAGACGGCCACCCGGGCTTTCGCACCTATTCTGTCTCAGGACGCGTTGCAAAGCCAGGACTTGTGACTTGTGCGGCAGGCGCCAGTGTCTCAGAGCTGATTGAAGCATGTGGCGGCATGGCAGAGGGGCATGACTTCAAAGGCTATTTGCCTGGCGGCGCTTCTGGCGGCATTCTGCCTGCCTCAAAAAGCGATATACCATTAGATTTTGGCGGCCCTCTTGCAGATGAAGGCTGTTTTGTTGGCTCTCATGCTGTGGTGATCTTATCTGATAAGGATAATATGTGGCAGGCAGCGCTGAATTTGATGAAGTTCTTTAAGCATGAATCTTGCGGACAATGCACACCTTGCCGCAATGGCACAGATAAGGCTGTCACCTTAATGCAGCAACCAGTTGCCGATACAACCCTTCTTGGTGAATTATCTGTTGCGATGGCAGATGCGTCTATTTGCGGACTTGGACAGGCAGCTTCAAACCCGCTTGTCAGTGTGATGAAGCATTTCCCGCAAGATATCCCAAATGGCATGCCGTCAAAGTCTGAGGAGGCATAAGGCAATGGCACAAAAAATTACCTTTACCCTTGATGGCAAACAAGTCACCGCTGACAGTGACCAGTCCATTTGGCAAATCGCCAAAGAACAAGGCACCAACATTCCCCATCTTTGCTATAAAGATGATGATAATTACCGCGCAGATGGCAATTGCCGTGCCTGCATGGTGGAGATCGAAGGCGAGCGCGTCTTAGCGGCCTCATGCCTGCGTAAACCAACACAAGATATGGTGGTTCACAGCCAGACTAATCGTGCTGAGACAGCGCGTAAGATGGTTATGGAATTGCTTGTATCTGATCAGCCGCCGCAAAATAGCGCGCATGACCCAGACAGCCAGCTCTGGCAATTTGCCAAAGCGCAGGACACAACTGATTCTCGTTTTCCAACCTCTTTTGCACCTGAGCCAGATAGCTCACACCCTGCTATTGCGGTCAATATGGATGCCTGTATTCAATGTAATCTGTGCGTGCGTGCCTGCCGTGAAGTTCAGGTCAATGATGTGATAGGGCTTGCCGGCAGAGGGGCTGATGCGCATATCGTTTTCGATTTTGGTGATGATATGGGTGCCTCTACGTGTGTGGGGTGCGGTGAATGTGTTCAGGCCTGCCCAACAGGCGCGCTTATGCCAAAAACCGTTCTTGATGAGGGCCAAAAGCTTGCGGTCACGCCAGATAAGCAAGTGGATTCTGTGTGCCCTTATTGCGGAGTGGGATGTCAGCTTACCTTTAATGTCAAAGATGAGACCATTGTCTCTGTGACAGGCAAGCAAGGCCCGGCAAATCAAGGGCGCTTGTGTGTTAAAGGGCGCTATGGTTTTGATTATATCAATAACCCTGAAAGGCTTACCACACCTTTGATCAGACGCGAAGATGTGCCAAAATCAGACTCATTGCCATTTGATCCAACCAATCCTTTTACGCATTTCAGACAAGCTAGCTGGGACGAAGCGCTTGATTATGCAGCACAAGGATTAAAGCGCACACTTGAGGTGCACGGGCCATCTGCGATGAGTGGCTTTGGATCTGCCAAAGGAACAAATGAAGAAGCCTATCTTGTACAAAAACTGGTCCGCACCGGTTTCAAAACCAATAATGTGGATCATTGCACAAGATTATGTCATGCCTCATCAGTTGCAGCCTTGCTTGAAAATATTGGCTCTGGCGCTGTCACTGCCTCATTTTCGCAATGTGAGCATTCTGATGTGATAATCGTTATCGGCTCTAATCCGACTGTGAATCATCCTGTTGCGGCAACCTTTATTAAGAACGCTGCTCAAAAAGGGGTTTCATTATTTGTTCTTGACCCGCGTGGCCAGGCGCTTGACCGTTATGCAAAGGCGTCTTTGAATTTCACCCCCGGCACTGATGTGGCCTTGTTAAATGCCATGATACATACCATCATCGCCGAAGGCTTATATGACAGCGATTATGTCACAAATCACACAGAAGGGTTTGAAGACCTCAAATCAGCCACAGCCGCAACAAGCCCTGAGGCTATGAGCCCCATTTGCGGGATCACACCAGAGGTTATCAGGCAGACAGCCAGAACCTATGCAAAGGCAAAAGCAGCGCTGATTTTCTGGGGCATGGGCGTATCACAGCACACACACGGCACTGATAATGCACGTTGTTTGATTTCTCTGGCGCTTTTGACAGGGAATGTTGGTAAAGAAGGGGCAGGCCTTCACCCGCTTCGTGGTCAAAATAATGTGCAAGGCGCCTCTGATGCCGGCCTTATCCCGATGTTTTTCCCGGATTACAAGCCTGTGACAGATGCTGAAACACGCGCGAAATATGAATCATTCTGGAATGCAAAGCTTGATCCTGAAAAAGGCCTGACAGTTGTTGAAATCACAGATGCAGCTTATGATGGTACAATAAAGGCGATGTATATTATGGGCGAGAACCCTGCTATGTCTGACCCTGATCAGACCCATGCACGCGCTGCCCTGACGCGCCTTGACCATCTGGTTGTTCAGGATATTTTCATGACTGAAACAGCCGCTTTTGCAGATGTGATACTGCCCGCCTCTGCCTTTCCGGAAAAAACAGGCACAGTGACGAACACAGACAGACGTGTGCAACTTGGCAGACAGGCGGTAAACCCGCCGGGTGAAGCACGCCAGGACTGGTGGATTATTCAGGAGCTGGCAAACAGACTTGGCCTGTCATGGTCTTATGAGCACCCAAAGGATATTTTTGGTGAAATGCGGATGGTGATGCCATCTCTTACAGGCATAAGCTGGTCTCGTCTTGAGGCAGAAGATGCTGTTACCTATCCGTGCGCGGATGAATCCTCTGAAGGTCAGGACGTCATCTTTGGTGATGCCTTCCCAACGGCCTCTGGCAAAGGCCGGATGACACCGGCTGATATTCTGCCACCTGATGAGCAACCAGATGATCACTATCCGATTGTGATGTCGACAGGACGTTTGCTTGAGCATTGGCATACAGGGTCAATGACAAGGCGTGCCACAGTGCTCGATGCGCTTGAGCCAACCGCTGAGGTGCATATCAGCCCTGATGATTTGCAGGATTTATCAGCAAAAGGCGGTGATATGATAGCCGTTGAAACACGCCGTGGCCGCATTGAATTAGCAGCGCGTATGGACCCAAATCTGCCTAAGGGGATGATTTTTGTGCCATTTTGTTTCGCCGAAGCGCCTGCTAATATGCTAACAAATCCGGCTCTTGACCCTTATGGCAAAATTCCTGAGTTGAAATTTTCAGCTGCGCGACTATCTGTGATACAGTCACCCATAGCAGCAGAATAAAGCTATTAAGAGTATAAAGTCCTTTGGCGCTGAGATAGTCGCTTCGTTTTGTCACATGCGAAGGACTAGCCATAGCGCCAGATGTGCTATATACACTGCCACTTATCGGGACATTTGTCATGCCAACACCAAATGAGGCACATCTTGGATTATAACGCGCTATTTGCAGACCAGGTCGAAAAGCTGAGAAACGAGAATCGTTACAGATATTTCGTTGAGCTTGAGCGGCAGGTTGGCAATCATCCTCATGCCATATGGCATAGCGATGATGGCCCGCGTGATGTGACTGTTTGGTGCTCAAATGACTATCTTGGCATGGGGCAGTCCTCTCATGCTATCAATGCAATGTCAAAGGCTGTGCAGGAACATGGCACAGGCGCAGGCGGCACCCGCAATATCTCTGGCACTTCATCTTCTATCGTAGCCCTTGAAAAAGAATGCGCCCTTGTGCATGACAAAGAACGCGCCCTTGTCTTCACCTCAGGTTATGTTGCCAATGAAGCCAGCATAAGCGCGCTTCTTGCAATGATGGATGATCCGATTGTGTTATCTGATTCTATGAATCATGCCTCTATCATCTCCGGCATTCGATATGCCAGAGAAGAAAAGCTGATCTTCAGACATAATGATGTGGCTCATCTTGAAGAGCTTTTGCAATCACAGCCCTTGTCACGCCAGAAACTGATTATTTTTGAATCTGTCTATTCAATGGATGGCGATACATCACCAATTGCCGAAATTGCGGCATTGGCAAAAAAATATAACGCTTTGACCTATCTTGATGAGGTGCACGCTGTTGGTATGTATGGCGCCCATGGCGGCGGTGTGGCACAGCGTGAAGGTCTGTCAGATGAAATTGATATCATTCAGGGTACATTTGGCAAAGCCTATGGCGCCATGGGTGGCTATATTGCAGCAAGTGATGCGATTTGTGATGCTATTCGCTCACACGGGTCAGGTTTTATTTTCACCACCGCTATGCCTCCGGCTCTGGCTGAGGCGGCTTTGGCAAGTGTCTCTTATCTGCGTCACTCTTGTGCTGAACGTGATGCTCAGCAGGAACAAGCTGCTAAACTGAAGAAACGATTTGCAGAATTAGGCGTGCCTGCCATGCCGTCTACCACTCATATCGTTCCTGTTATGGTAGGTGATGCGTCAAAATGCTCTGAGATCAGCTGGGCATTGCTTGAAAGATATAATTTATATATTCAGCCCATTAACTATCCCACCGTGCCACGCGGCACTGAGCGCCTTCGTATCACGCCAGGCCCGCTCCATACAGATGAGATGATTGATGAGCTGGCACACGCGCTTGCGACCATTATGACAGAAATCAGTCCTCCCTCTATGCAGCCACATGACCAGCAAGGCCCTGTAGCAACCGCTATTTGACAGGCCTGTCTTACGCCTTTGCGCCAGAGTGTCATAAGACATTGATCTAAGATGTCCCATCATCTCGTAACATAAGATAAAAGTGAAGAAAAACAGGGCTTTTGCGATGTCTGTGAAACCATATCCATCTGACCACCCAACATGGCCGCGCCACGCTAAAACAGGCGTTTTGCTTGTCAATCTTGGCACGCCGGATGGCACAGATACGCCGTCTATGCGCCGCTATCTGAAAGAGTTCTTGTCAGACAGACGTGTTGTCGAAGTGCCGCGCCTTTTATGGTGGCTTATTCTTAATCTTATTATCCTGAATATTCGCCCCCGTAAATCAGGCGATGCTTATGCAAGCATTTGGCTTGATGATGAGGATGGCTCGCCCTTGCGCAAATATACAAGACTGCAAGCTGAATATCTGGCTAAAAAATTCGGCAAAAGAGATGATATGATGATTGATTATGCCATGCGTTATGGCAATCCGTCTATCGCCTCACGTCTTGATGAGATGAGCAAAGCAGGTTGTAACAGATTCGTCATTATCCCGCTTTATCCGCAATATGCGGCCTCAACAACAGCCACGGTGAATGATGAAGTGTTCAAATGGGCTTTGAAGCAAAGATGGATGCCGGCGATACGCACCGCACCGCCATGGCATGACCATCCCCGCTATATCAAAGCATTGGCAGACAGCTTTCGTGATCATGTCTCAGAACATGGCGAACCGCAAATGCTCCAATTATCATTTCATGGCATTCCACAGCGTTATTTTGCCCAAGGTGACCCCTATCATTGCCATTGCATGAAAACAGCGCGCCTTGTCAGAGAAGAGCTTGAATGGCCTGAGGATAACTTTATGGTGACATTCCAGTCACGTTTCGGGCGAGAGCCATGGTTGCAGCCTTATACTGATGAGACTCTTGAAGCGCTTGGTGAAAAAAAGGTCTCTCACCTTGCCCTTATGGCGCCGGGATTTGTTGCTGATTGTCTGGAAACTCTGGAAGAGCTTGCTATTGAAGGCCAGGAATCCTTTCATGAAAAAGGAGGCGGCACCTTTCATTATCTTCCCTGTCTGAATGACAGCGCCCATGGCATGGCCGTTATTGAACAAATCATGCGTGAAAATGTCAGTGGCTGGATTGATCTGGACTAGCTGTCTAGTTGCTTTACATATAGGTGAATTAGGCTAGTATCAATCCTTGGATATATGACAATCAGGGATTGATTATGGCAACGTTATTTCTGACTCATTTTGATATTTTGGCAACAATGGATGACACCAGACGTGAAATCACGGACGGTGCGATTATCATCAAAGATAATGTTATCAGCCATATCGGCACGCATGAAGAGCTCAAAATAGCAGGCCAAGAATGCGATGAAACCTATAATATGGCAGGCCATATTGTGATACCTGGCATGGTGAACACGCATCATCATCTGTTTCAAAACCTCACCAGAGTGGTGCCTGAGGCGCAAAATGAAAGCTTATTTGGCTGGTTGCAAACACTCTATCCTATCTGGCAAAATCTTGAGCCGGATGATTTTTATATTTCAGCCGCCCTTGGTCTGGCTGAACTTGCGTTAAGTGGCTGCACAACCTCATCAGATCATCAATATATCTATCCAAATGGCACGACTTTGGAAAATGCCATTGAAGCTGCCAGTGATGTTGGCATGCGTTTTACCGCTGCCAGAGGTTCTATGAGCATAGGTGAAACAAATGGCGGTTTACCACCTGATTCCCTAACAGAAAAAGAAGATGATATTTTAGAAGAATGTATCCGCCTTGTTGATCAATTCCATGATGATAGTCGTCATGCCATGCTTCACATTGCCTTGGCGCCCTGCTCTCCTTTTTCGGTGAGCCGTGAATTAATGCGTGATACAGCGCTTCTTGCCAAAGATAAACAGGTTGGCATTCATACCCATTTAGCTGAAAATCAGGAAGATATTGACTACTCCCTTCATATGTTCAACCAAAGACCTGGTGATTATGCACAAGATCTTGGCTGGACTGGCGCTCATGTCTGGCATGCCCATTGTGTACAGCTAAATCAGGAAGAAATCTCTTTATTTGCCAAAACAAAAACAGGGATCGCACATTGCCCTTGCTCTAATATGCGCCTTGCAAGCGGCATTGCCCCTATCAGGCAGATGCTTGATACAGGTGTACAGGTCGGCTTAGGGGTAGATGGCTCGTCTTCGAGTGATTCAGGCAATATGATCAATGAAGCGCGGCAGGCCATGTTATTACAACGTGTGCGTGGCGGCCCTGATGCGATGACGGCAAGAGACGCCTTATATATCGCAACAAGAGGCGGCGCTGATGTGTTGAACCGCAATGATATCGGGCAGTTATCTGTTGGTTATAGCGCTGATATGGCGATCTTTAGCCGTGATTGTGTTGACTTTGCAGGCACACAGACAGATCCTCTGGCAGCGCTGATATTTTGTGGCCCTGTCAATCCTCGCCATGTAATGATTAACGGGCGTTTTGTGGTACGTGATCATCAGCTTATGACCTTATCTATGGAAAATCTGTTATCTCATCACGACAAAGCAGCGCGCGCTTTATTTAATCGCCATCACTAAGATATCTCTTCGATCCAGACTGCGATTTGACCTGCGATAGATAAGGCCACATGAGGCGGCGATTTATCACCAATAGCGGCCAAGCCGACAGGACAGTGCATTTTCGATATCATATCCGAAGAGATACCGGCAGTCTGTAACCTCTTTGTAAAACGTGCTTTTTTCGTCTTTGAGCCTATCAGGCCGACTTGGCCAAAGACCGCCTTTGACAAAAGGGAGGCGATAATGGCCTCATCCATAGCGTGTGAATATGTCAGAACAATATGAAATGCGCCTTGCGGGGCGTGAGAGGCTATCACAGACATATCTTTGGCAGGCACAATGGTCACATCCCCCGGCACATTATCGGGAAATCTCTTTTTGTCTGTATCAATCCAAATACGTTTCAGCCCAAGGCTGTGTGTCACATTAATCAGAGCCCTGCCAACGTGACCTGCCCCATAAATATATAAGGGCACGGGGTGATTTTGATCAGGCATATAAAGATGATGACCTGACAAGCCAGCTGATTTGTCTGTGCGAGGGGCAATTGCGGGCAGTGACTGTCCGCTTAGATCATGCACAAAGGCAGATGGTGTGTCTGTCATCAATGCCTGAATATCTGACATAACAGAAGGCGCAAAGGCCTCAAATACCAGTTTGACATTACCGCCACAGCATTGCCCTAAATCAGGACCAAGAGCGACATCCTGTAGATGGCGCACAAAGCCGGATTGCGGCAAATCTTTTAAGGTGTTTCGCGCAAAATGAACAGCTTCATATTCCAATGTGCCCCCGCCAATCGTGCCTTTTTGATCTGAAGCTGTGACAAACATATAGGTCGCTGTTTCACGCGGGGATGAGCCTTTTACAGACGCAATGATGATACGGCAAACAGGCTGCCCATTCTGTAAAGCCTCAGATACAATAGCAGGCCATTGCATTTGCATCATGAGGTCAGCTTCCTTGCCGTACGCCATATCTCCTCTGCGGTGGCAGGCGCTTGTAAATCAGGGTTATCATCAGATAAAGATTGCAGTGCGTGATTAAGCGCACAATGAACAGAAATGCCAAGCATGAATGGCGGCTCACCAACCGCTTTTGACCGGTGAATTGTCTCAGATGGGTTGCCGCCGCTGTCATATAGGGAAATTGTGATCTGGCGCGGCCTGTCTGAACAGGCAGGTATTTTATAAGTGGAAGGGGCATGTGTCAGCAATTTGCCATCCTGACCATAAACCACCTCTTCAGTTGTGAGCCAACCAGCGCCTTGCACAAAACC
>JBMHBX010000015.1:0-8191 GCA_049890215.1 Puniceispirillaceae bacterium (SeqCode)
AGATTGTCGTTATATTTCATTCAAAGGACCGCGATATTTGCACTCATTGCGCCCATGAATAAGCTTACAAACCTCTCTATTAAAAAGACAGATATGTTTTTGGAGGTTGTTGATGGAGCATGCAGTCATTCGACTGGATTCCCTCTCTAAACGCAAGAAAGCCGCCTTTATGGGGCGGCTGTGTGATTGATATGATTGGTATAATAGGAATGGTTGCGGGGGCAGGATTTGAACCTGCGACCTTCAGGTTATGAGCCTGACATTTTTGGCGGAAACCCTAACACACAGCGGTGTGTTGCTAGATTGTTGCTACAATCTGGGGTTAGAAACACTGTATTACTATAGCGGATAGATTGCAATTTATATCATTTACCATTTCAACAAGGGATAAAATCAAATAGCAAACGCTATATTTTGTTCAACATTTTATACTAGGCCATGCCTACTTGCTGGCGGATAGGACCTGAATCATCTGGCCGTTCATGGATATAACCCATCAATGTCTGTTTGATAGCTTGATGTGCTGGATCATCAAACAGATTCTGAATTTCATCAGGATCAGAGGCTAGATCATACATCTCCCCTGCTTGTGACTGCAAATCAATGGTCAATTTGTGCGTCTTGGTGCGCACTGTGCGCAGACTAAGACCGACCCCTGCTCTGGTAGGCAGCAACTCCCATTCATTCATGGCATAATCACGCGATGCGTTATCACCTTCAACTAATGGGCGCAATGTCTCGCCATGTTGGGTTTGTAATGCTTTGGCACCGCCATAATCAAAAAAGGTCGGGCCAAGATCAAGCGTTGAGACAGGCTCATCAACTTTTTTGCCTTTTGGCACATTTGGGCCACGCACAATCATCGGCACGCGCAACAAGCCATCATAATGCATAGGGCCTTTCAAAATCAGCCCATGATCTCCAAGCCAGTCACCATGATCAGAGATATAGATAACAATCGTATTATCCGCGATCCCCATTTCATCTAAAGCCGTCAGGATACGCCCAACATTATGGTCGATAAGGGCAATCTGGCCATAAGTGTTGGCAATAATTTCGCGTAGCTGGTCATCTGATTGCTCGGGGATACGGCTATAAGATTTGCGAATTTCAGCCCCTTTCTTATCGCCTGTTGGCTCTGCGGTTAGCACTGCCTCATGCCACCAAGGCCTACCTTCAAAGGAACGCTTTCGGTGTTTGGGAAGATCAACATCCTTTGGGTCATGTAACCTTGACCAAGGTTCTGGCGCATCAAAGGGATGATGCGGATCAGGAAAACTAACCCACGTGCAAAATGGGTCTTCACCTCGTCCGTGTTTTAGCCATTCAATCGCACGATCTGCTGTCCAACTTGTATTATGCCACGCCACTGGCAGCTGTGAGTGCCATGTTTGCGCCGCGCCTTTGGTATCGCCGCCATTCTTTTGATAGAGGGTATTCTTCTCATCGCCTCGCCCATCTGCATAAAACCAACGTTCATAATGCTGGCCATGAGGTGGCTTTTCAGGCAAGAACCAATTATGCCCCACTAACATCATTTCCACATGATTAAACCCCATATAAGGCCCAAACCAGCTATCTGGATAATCGGCTGATGACTGCAGGCATTCTGGCGTGCCAGTTGGCGCAAATGTGTGAAAGGTGGAAAAATGCGCCTTGCCAAAAAAGGATGTTTCATAACCAGCGGCGGCCATCGCACCTGCAAATCCTTTTTCTCCCACCTCAGGTTCAAGATCAATGCCATTATCATGCACACCATGGGTGCGGCATAGCTGGCCTGTCAGAATAGAGGCTCGTGCTGGCTGGCACACAACGGTAGGCGTGATACAGTTCGAAAAATGTGTCCCATCAGCTGCTAGCTGATCAAGATGAGGGGTCTTAATATTGCGGCCCTGAAATCCAAAACAGTCTGCGCGATGCTGGTCTGCTGAAATCAGAAGGATATTAGGACGTGTCATGATTTTGACTTTCTTAAATTATAGATAATAACAAATACCGCCAGCGCAACAAACAGGGCGGCTATTGGGCTTTTCAACAAGAAAAAAGGATCGGCGCCTGTTGCGGCAAAGGCCTGACGTGCAGTGGCTTCAAGATTGCCACCAAGGATAAAGGCAATCACAAATGGCAAAGGAGACATTCCCATCCGCCGCATCAAATACCCCAATAGGCCAAAAAATAGAGTAATCCAAACAGCAAGCATCGATGTTTCTTGAACATAGATAGCTGTGATGGTCAGCAACAACACCACAGGTAATAATTTGGATTTCGGGATAAGTGCCATCACCCCAACCCAACGCATAAACACCCCACCAATAGTCCAGTTCAGCGCATTAGCCACAAACATGGTGGTAAATATCCCAAAAGCAATTACCATTTCAGGATTCATCGGACTGTCACCAATCCCACCTTCGAGCTTGAATACAGATGGGCCAGGATTAAAACCGCCGATAGAATCCATTGCCAAAATCAGAAAGACAGCCGCCGCATTTCCCGGAATACCAAGTGAGAGAACAGGGATCAAATTTGCACCTGAGACCGCGCTATTGGCAGCTTCGGTTGCAGCAACCCCTTCAGGTGCGCCTTCGCCAAAATCAGGATCTGCTTTGTTTTTTTCCAGATTATATCTGCGCTTTGCAGAGAAATAGCCCAAAGTTGCCGCAAGCGTGGACCCAACACCCGGCAAGGCGCCAATCGCTGTGCCAATAATCGCAGAACGGCCTATATAGGGAAAATATTTGCGCCAATCGGCAACAGAGATTTTTATGTTGCTATCTTTGATATTCGCCAGTTTTTGCGTTGTAGACCCACTGCGATAGATATCTTCAAGGGCTTTAAAAACCTCTCCGACAATCAACACGCCCAAAATGGCCGCTGCAATAGGAATGCCCTCAGACAACGATGATTGCCCCATAGTTAGTCGAGGGTAGAAATCTTCACCAGTAGCGATCATGGCCGCAAACAAACCAAGTGCCATGGAAATAAGACCTTTGCCCACCGAATTACCAATGAGTGACGCAATAAAAGCAAGTGAAAGCAACAACAATGCAGTTTTTTCAGGCAAATCGAGATATCGCTCAACCATGATGGCTAAAAATGGAGCACAGAACACGAGCACAATGTCAGAAAATGTATCTCCTGAGGCAGATGAGAAATGCGCAACCCGCAAGGCCTTTCTGGCCTCTCCCTTCTTAGCCATTGGATAGCCATCTATTGCTGTCATATAGGCATCTGGCGTCCCAGGCGTATTAAACAAAATTGCTGGCACCGCGCCGCCGATGGTAGCCCCTTTCATGATGCCAATCAAAAAACCAAGCACTGGTAAAAGCGCATCCTCAGAGAATCCAAAGATCGAAATCAAAATAGGTAAAGAGATAGCCATCGCCATCGGTCCAGCAAGACCCGGCGTTGCCCCCACTGTAATCCCTAGCAGGAAACCACCAAAAACCATCAACACGGTAATCGGTATGCCTAGCACGGGGTCAGACTGAACGACAAGAAGCATACCTGCAATAACATGATCCAAAATGCCCATCAGACATCTCCATTCGGAGGCAATATCAAATCATCAAAGGGCAAATCATATATAAGAGCCACCACCAACGCAGCGATAAATCCAATGACAAAATTATGTGCTGATAGACGTCGTTCAACCAAACTGGCCAATCCACCGATTAATATTGTGCCGCCGACAAGAAATCCAATGTAATGCCATGGCGGGGTCGCCCGTAACGGCCTGTAATCCAGATTCATCAGCATGGCGACAATCGGCCCCGCGTAGCGCATCAGCATAAGAGAGGCCGTAAACACTCCAAACAAATAAGCCATCCATATCAGATTTTGCCTTGTGATGGCCTTATCTGCCGAAGGCCGCAGCCATAAAAGCATCCCGCCTATCAACAATATGACACCAGCAACCGTAGGCGCGAGTGCATCACCGATGGTATATTTGCGTCTGACCTTTTCAACAAGCCCTGTGCCAGTATCCATAGGCACCCAGACAAAAATGATAAACAGAGCCGCCAGAGTAAAGAAAATGGCCAGCAATTTATCTTTTCTTGGATAAGATTCCATTGCTGGCCAACATGATTGTTACAGTATGTTTTGTTTTATGCTTTTACTGAGCAGCTTTCATCAATGCGCCCGCGGCATCATATTCGGCTTGCAACATAGCATCTAGCTCAGCACCTTCATTAATGGCAGCGCCACCAAATGCTTTGGTGATCATACCTGAAGCTTTGCCATTCTGGATTGACTCCTTAATGGCATTGGTAATGGCGTCACGCGCTTTCGAGTCCATCCCAGCAGGAGCGACAAAAACGAAATAGCCATCTGCATTGAATTGTACCCCAAGGTCTGCAAAAACAGGAGCATCTGGTGTCTGTATCAATGGCTTTGACATTGCAGAGGCCAGATTGACAAGATCGCCAGAGGCAACACCCTTGCCCTGAATACCTGCCATAAAGCCAAGATCCATATCGCCAGCCTGAACACCATTCATAACAGCTTTGCCACCTTTGACCTGAACGATGTTAAACTCAACACCCTGCGCTTCGCCTAGCAAAAATGCTAAATCAGACAATTTTGGTGACATAGTGCCAAAACGCAGATTATTTGCTTTCGCATCTGCAATCATATCAGCAAAAGATGTCCAACCTTTATTAGCTTTCGACACAACGCCCATCTGGAAGCCAGCAGTGGTTGTAAGGCCTGTGAAATCAGATGGCGTGAGGCCTGCACCTGCAGCGGCAACTGCGTTATAGCCAAGTGATTCTGTGACTACCAATGCAATGGCTGTGCCATCTTTTGGCATGTCTTTTAATGCTACAAGCGCGTTCACACCGCCTTTGCCCGTAACCTGCTCAGGAATAATCTCCCAACCTGTTGCCGCTTGGATATCACCAGCAATCAATCGGGCTTGTGTATCTGCCCCGCCGCCTGCTGCAAATGCAATTACCATCTTGATAGGGCCATCAGGCTTCCAACCATGACCATCAGCCAATGATGACGAGACACTCGCCGCAAATAATCCAACAGCTGCAGTGGCTGCCATTAAAAATCTCTTCATGATTTCCTCCCTAAAATCTATGAAGTAAGATGTTCACAATAAAGTTGACATGTCAACTTGTTCCTGAAAATTTAGAACAATGGCAAATCCTTTAGACATGAGTTTTGAAAAACCCGCCTCATTTGTGACTTACCGTCTGGCCAAGTTGCAAAGCCGGCTGAATGCACAAGGCACAGCTATCCTTAAAGAAAAATCTGGTCTGTCTTTAGTCGAATGGCGCGTCATTCAAGTTATCCGCATGTTTGAAAAACCGTCTCTTAGCCAAATTGCAGAACATGTTCAGATGGATAAAGGGCAGCTTAGTCGCAAAGTCAAAGTCATGATTGAAAAAGGATTGCTAAACAGTCGGCGCAATGATGACGATAAAAGAATCCAGAAACTCTGGCTGACTGAAAAGGCCAAAAAAATAAATATGGATCTTATGCCTGTGATGGAACAGCGCCAACATCGCCTTCTAGCAGATGTGACAGCTGAAGAGTTAGAGCTGTTCTACCGTATTATCAATAAAATTGAAGCCGCCGCAAAATTACGAGATATCAAGTGACCTCACCCAAACAAAAACCAGCCAATTTGATTGTCATAATGTCTGATGAGCATCAGGCGCGCGCACTAGGCTGCGCAGGCCACCCTTTCGTGCAAACGCCAAACCTTGATAAATTGGCTGCAAGAGGCACTAGATTCACCAATGCCTATACGCCAAGCCCTATCTGTGTGCCAGCAAGGGCTAGCTTTGCCACGGGTCTTTACCCGCACCAGACACGTTTATGGGATAATGCCATGCCCTATACAGGTGCCATTCGCGGCTGGGGGCATGCCCTTCAGGAAAAAGGCGTGCCAGTTGAAAGCATCGGCAAGCTGCATTACCGCGATGAAAATGATCCAGCAGGATTTGATGTTGAACATATTCCGATGATGGTGGCAGGCGGGGTTGGTATGGTCTGGGCCAGCATTCGCAAAGAAGATGAGCGCATTCTTGGGCCGAAACGCATGCTAGGCGAGTATATAGGGCCAGGTGAGAGCAAATATACAGAATACGACCAGGCCGTTGTAAGCCGCACCCGCGATTGGATTGCTGATAAAGCTGGTCATGCGCGGCCATGGTGCCTCTATGTCGGTTTGGTGGCGCCGCATTTCCCTCTTGTGGTGCCGCAAGACTATTTTGATATGTATCCGCCTGATACTTTGCCTGAAGTAAAGCTGCATCCCAAAGATGGTTATCAGCGCCACCCTTGGATTGAAAAGCAGAATGCCTTTATGGACAGCGAAAACAAATTTGCCAATGCTGAGGAACGTCTTGGCGCAATGTCTGCTTATTACGGTTTATGTAGCTGGCTTGACCATAATATCGGGTAGATCCTAGAAGCACTAGAAGCATCTGGACAGATGGACAATACACAAATCATCTATACCTCTGACCATGGCGATAATGTTGGCGCGCGCGGGCTGTGGGGAAAGTCAAACATGTATGAAGAAAGCGCTGCTGTGCCTTTGATCATGGCAGGGCCAGATATCCCTCACGGCATATGTGATACGCCTGTTAGCCTTTTGGATGTATCTGCGACGATCGCGACCCATTTCGGCACACAAATCGCGGCTGCTGACGGTGTGCGCGACCTTACATCTATTTTATCAGAACCTGTGCAAAAGGACCGCGTTATCTTTTCTGAATATCACGCAGCTGGCGCTGTATCTGGTGCCTTCATGCTTCGCAAAGGCGCATGGAAGTTGATTCATTATGTTGGTTTTCCAGATGAGCTTTTTAACCTAGAGGACGACCCGCAAGAATGCACCAACCGCGCTGAAGACCCCGCATATATCGATATCTTAAAAGATTTGCATCAAGAGCTTCGCAAGATTTGTGACCCTGATGTGGTCGATGAAATGGCCTTTGCAGATCAGGCTGCTTTGATAGCACATCATGGCGGCAGAGATGCAGCCATGAAATTAGGAGCCCCTGGTGCTACACCACCACCACAGGCAGCCCCATCAGGAGATAGAACGTGAAGCTGACAATCCTTGGATCAGGCTCACCAGAGGCCTATATACGACGTGCCTCTAGCGGCTATCTTGTTGAAGTCGGTACAGATTGTATCCTGTTTGATTGTGGTGGCGGCGTGTTCGATAATTTGCTGCGCTCTGGAAGACAACCCTCTGATATCACGCACATTATTTTTACCCATCTGCATTCAGATCATATGATGGATTATGCACGGTTAATACATGCTGCATGGGACGAAGGGGGTGCACCCATAAAGATTTATGGCCCTGCCCCTATTTGGCAAATCACTGAAGGGTATTTTGGCACAAATGGCGTTTTATCACATGACCTTAGAGCACGTACTGAACTGCCGCAAAGTCAAGAAGTGTGGGTAGCACGTGGCGGCACCTTGCCTCGACCTTGGCCTGCACCTGAAATTCATGAAATCAGAGCTGGCGATCGCATCGAAGGGAATGGATGGCGTATAGATAGTGTAACTGCCCCACATGCCCAGCCATTTTTAGACAGTATGGCTTTTGCCCTTCGCTCTGAAGGGAAGAAATTTGTTTATTCTGGCGATTCAGGTCTTTGTCAAGAAGTGGCAGAGCTATCAAAGAACGCTGACCTCCTATTACATTGGTGCTATCGCCTTGATGGCGTGGCGGCCACTGATTTAATGAAGATAACGACACCGACACCATCTGAGATCGGTGAAATGGCAAAAAACGCTCAAGTGGGGTGCCTCGTGCTAACACATTTCAGAAAATATATGGATAAGAAAGACTTGTTCGATCAGGCGCTGTTTGATGCGCGCGTGGCCTTTGGTGATGATGTAGTTATTGCAGAGGATTTGCAGGAATTTGAGATATAAATCTGCGCTTTTCTCTGTTGGCCCCAAACGCTCCATGACATAGAAACAAAAAAAAAGACGCAACCCCGAAGGATTGGGTCTTTCTAAATTACTGATATCTTTGCGTTTTTGGTTGCGGGGGTAGGATTTGAACCTACGACCTTCAGGTTATGAGCCTGACGAGCTACCGGGCTGCTCCACCCCGCGCCAGAGACAGGCAAGTCTTGTTTGCGGGACGAGACGCGCGCTGTATGTTGGGTGATTGACAGAGGTAAGGATATGTAGTGCGGTGATGCGG
>JBMHBX010000016.1:0-7143 GCA_049890215.1 Puniceispirillaceae bacterium (SeqCode)
ACAGTCTGGAACGGCTGTGCCAAAAGCATTTGCAGCACAGGGCGTGCAAAATAGCTGTTCACATCCTTACCATTGATTGTCATGCGTCCTGACCCGCGCTTAATCCATACACGCGCTGAGGCATTTTTACGCCGACCAGTCGCATAAGAGCGGCCCAATTCATCAATTTTTGGCTCAACCACTGCAGGAGCGGCAGTTTCAGCTGTATCTGATAAAGCCTCAAGAGCTGCCATGCCGGCCTTATCTTCATTCAGATTTTCTTCAGACATGTCTACCTCTTATTCTTTTCATTCATTGCCGCCACATCTAGCGCGACTGGCTGTTGTGCTTCATGCGGATGTGATGAGCCGGCATATACATGCAGATTTCTCATCGCATTACGGCCAAGCGGACCACGTGGGATCATACGCTCAACGGCTTTTTGGATAACACGCTCAGGGAAACGACCATCAAGAAGCTTATCAGCTGTTCTTGACTTAATGCCGCCCGGATAGCCTGTATGCCAATAATAAGTCTTCTGATTACGCTTATTGCCAGTCAATTTGACCTTTTCAGCATTAATGACCACAACATGGTCACCACAATCCATATTTGGTGTATAGGTCGGCTTGTGCTTGCCACGAAGGCGCATTGCAATCAAGCTTGCCATACGACCAAGAACGAGATCTTCGGCATCAATAAGGATCCAGTTTTTCTGAATATCCTTAGGTGTTGCCACATATGTCTTTGGTAAAGGCATTTGGAAAACTCCAACATTAAATAAATTTCTGCTCCTCTCAGAGCTTGTGCGCATTACCTACAGCACTTTTTGTCTCTTTTCAACCACTATTTTTTCATGAAAATTAAAAATAGTGATAAAAAACAATGAATTACAAATAAGGTATTATTTTACCTTATTCAAAACAACCATCAGCAATCAGCAAAAGAGACAATTACCTTGCCATGATATGTTTTGCGACTTGCCGCACAGCCTGTTTTTCAGGCATAAAGGTGCTCCTGTTTGAAACCAAATGGACGAGATATCAATGTTTATCTTGATAGATAATTATGACAGCTTTACTTGGAATTTGTGGCATTTTCTAAGCGATTTGGGTGTTGAGGTCAAAACCATCCGCAATGATGCTTATAGCGCTGATGCGTTTATAGAGATGGCACCTGAGGGCTTTATCATCTCACCCGGCCCCGGCGCACCTCATCAGGCAGGCGTGATTGAAGAGCTTATCCAAAAAGCGGCCGGCACTATTCCCATTTTTGGAGTGTGTCTTGGCATGCAGGCTATTTGCACAAGTTTCGGTGGCAAATTAAAACCATTTGATCCTCCTGTTCATGGAAAATTATCTCTTATTGAACATGACGGCACGCATGTGTTC
Source organism: Puniceispirillaceae bacterium (SeqCode) (assembly GCA_049890215.1). Taxonomy (GTDB): domain Bacteria; phylum Pseudomonadota; class Alphaproteobacteria; order Puniceispirillales; family Puniceispirillaceae; genus UBA685. The sequence continues at coordinate 1,371 of JBMHBX010000016.1, forward strand.
CAAGGTTTGGAAAACAACATACCTGTGACGCGCTATCATTCTTTGACCGCAGATATTGATTGCCTGCCAGATGATCTTATCATTACCGCCAGGACCGCTCAGGGGCATATCATGGGTCTGTCCCATAAACAGGCTAATGTTCACGGTGTGCAATTTCATCCGGAAAGTATCGCCTCAGTCGGTGGCTATCGCATCCTGGCCAATTTTCTAACTTCTTGTGGCTATAATGGGCCTGAGGAAGCTGAATTATCTCGTCTGGAAGAGCAAATTATTCGTTTAGATAAAAAATTCCCGGAGCAGCTGCATGTCTGATATTGTCCGCACCCTCATCCAGAAAATCACTGGTAACATCCCCTATGATGAACAGGATATGAGGCAGGCCTTTTCTGCCATTATGTCAGGTGATGTGTCCCCTGCCCTTATTTCAGCCTTTCTGATTGCCCTGAAAATGCGTGGTGAAACCCCGCTAGATATCACAGCCGGTGCTGCAACTTTGCGTGCGATGGCAGATAAAATCACCGCACCGGACGGTGCCATTGATATTGTTGGCACAGGCGGTGATGGCATAGGCACCTTTAATATTTCAACCGCCACTGCTTTTGTTGTGGCAGGATGCGGTGTTGTGGTGGCAAAACATGGCAACCGCGCTGTATCTTCCAAAAGTGGCGCAGCAGACGTGCTAACCTCAGTTGGCGTCAATCTGGACGCGCCATTTCCTGTTCTTGAAGAGGCACTTGATAAAGCAGGTGTGTGTTTTTTGATGGCGCCACGTCATCATTCTGCCATGCGCCATGTTGGCCCCATAAGAGCAGAGCTTGGGACCAGAACCATCTTTAATTTATTAGGACCATTATCTAACCCGGCCTTGGTGGAACGGGTGATGATTGGTGTTTATGATCGCATGTGGTGCCGCCCGTTTGCCGAAGCGCTTCAGGCACTTGGCACGACCAATGCATGGGTTGTTCACGGCCATGATGGCCTTGATGAAGTCACAACCACGACCTCAACCTCAGTTGCGGCGCTTGCCAATGGTACAATCACTGAATTTGACATTCATCCTGCTGATTATGGTATCGCTACCGCCTCACTAGATGATCTAAAAGGCGGCGATGGCGTTGAAAATGCAAAATCCATGCGCGCCCTTCTTGAAGGAGATAAGGCAGCCTCATCAGCCTATCGTGATATTGTGTTGATGAATGCCGCAGCCTCTCTTGTTGGCACCGGCCATGCAGATGATTTTGCGACAGCGCTTGAACGAGCGCAAACATCTTTGTCGTCCGGTGCCGCCCTTCAGGCGCTTAACAGCCTTGTGGACATAACAAATGCGCCACAAACATAAAACAGGAGGGACAAATGCGTGATGTGCTTGCCGAAATAAACGCTCATAAGCAAACTGAAATAACAGCGCTGAAAGATCGTATTTCACTTAGCGAACTAGAATCGCAGGCGAAACAGGCAGACGCGCCCAGAGGCTTTGCAAAGGCCCTGAAAAAAGCCTCAGAATCTGGCTATGGTCTCATTGCAGAATTGAAAAAAGCGAGCCCGTCCAAGGGGCTCATCAGAGCTGATTTTGATCCTGTAAGCCTAGCCAAAGCCTATGAAGATGGCGGCGCAACTTGTCTGTCTATTTTAACAGATGAGCGCTATTTTCAAGGTCATAAAGACTTTCTTGTCTCAGCACGCGCCGCGGTCTCTTTACCCGTATTGCGCAAAGATTTCATGATAGACCCAGTCCAAATCATCGAAGCACGCTCACTTGGCGCTGATTGCATTTTGTTAATTATGGCCTCTTTGAGTGACAACCAGGCATTGGAGCTCGAAGCGGTGGCTCATGAATGGGGCATGGATGTTCTGATCGAAGTGCATGATGAATCAGAGCTTGAGAGAGCCTGCCTTTTATCTTCACCTTTAATGGGGATTAATAATCGTAACCTGAAAACCATGCAGATATCACTGGATGTTGGTGCAGCCATGCTGCCACGATTGCCTGATGACCGCATTGCTGTGGCAGAATCCGGCTTATTTTCGCCAGATGATTTAACCTTTATGGCCTCTCACGGTGCACGTTGTTTCCTCATCGGAGAATCCCTGATGCGTCAGGATGATGTATGCAAGGCAACCAAAGCCATTTTGGCAAACCCGGTGGCAGCGTAAAGGGACAATCATGTCAGATAAATTGACACATTTTGACAATGACGGAAGCCCGCAAATGGTTGATGTCGGGGAAAAGTCCGCCACAATGCGAAAAGCCATTGCAAAAGGCTTTGTGAGCATGAGTGCTGAGACCATCTCTGTTATCAAAGATCAGAAAAATGCCAAAGGTGATGTTCTAATCGTTGCTGAATTGGCTGGCATTATGGGGGCAAAGCAAACAGCCTCATTAATCCCATTATGTCACCCTTTGGGCCTTGATCATGTCAGCATGCGCCTGTCATTGACAGATGAAGGCATTGCCATTGAAGCAACTTGTCAGGTCACTGGCAAAACAGGCGTAGAGATGGAAGCAATGACAGCGGTAAGCGTTGCCGCCCTGACCATTTATGATATGTGCAAAGCAACAGACAAGGCAATGGTGATTGAAACCATCCGCCTCACCTATAAATCTGGCGGTAAATCAGGTATATTTACAAGCCCGTAATACCAAGGTCAAACTGATGGCAAATCTAAAACCAATCGCTGAGGCATTGGCGCAAATATGCTCTGATATCGCGCCCTTACCGATACAATCCATGCCATTATCGATGGCTTCGGGACGTCTTTTGGAAGATGATATCATTGCCGGCACACATCACCCTCTGGCTGATATGTCTGCCATGGATGGATATGGCGTAAGAGCAAGCGACACAACAGATGGATCTGTCCTGTCAGTCATAGGTGAATCTGCCGCAGGTCATCCCTACACAAAGCCACTTGGCCCAAATCAGGCTGTGCGCATTTACACAGGCGCCTATGTGCCAGAGGGTTGTGATTCCATTATTCTTCAAGAAGAGGTCAGCGAAAATAACAACATAATCACGCCCCCTGCCCCTGTGCAGGCAGGACGCTTTATCAGAAAAAGAGGACAAGATTTCGCCAGAGATGATATTTTGGTTCCCAAAGGCACAATATTAAATGCACGCGCGATTGCTTTGTCTGCACTGGGATTGCAATCTTACGTGAAGGTGCGAAAAAAACCACATATCGCCATCATCTCATCTGGTGATGAGCTTGTCTCACTAGGGGCTATCCCCAGATTTGGCCAGCTTATCAATTCAAACGCTGTCTTTTTATCGCAAGCATTAAGCCAGGCAGGGGCGCAAGTCACAGATTTAGGCATATTACCAGATGAACCTGGCGCCTTATCGTCTGTGTTAAGCGATCCGTCTCAATTTGATTTGATTGTGACCACCGGCGGCGCCTCAGTTGGCAAATATGATCATATTGTCTCAGACCTTGAGACCTCATCAGACATGGCGCTTGATTTTTGGAAAATTGCCATGCGCCCCGGCAAGCCTCTTATCTATGGGCATATTGGTCAGACCCCGTTAATCGGTTTGCCCGGAAATCCTGTATCAGTCGCGATTTGCACTCTTGTGTTTTTACGCCCTGTTTTAGGACATATGATGGGTGTATCTCATCTGAACATCGAGCCTCAGACAGCCATTTGTGACGTCACCCTTGGTGAAAATGACCAAAGACAGGATTATTTACGCGCTATCGCAACGAAGCAAAATAACAAATGGTCCGTTATGCCTTTTGATAAACAAGATTCAGCCATGATGAAAAAACTGGCAATGGCAAATGCGGTTATTATTCGCCCCCCATTTGATAAAGCAATCCAATCAGGAGACGAGGTGCAATTCGCCTTACTACCAGACGGTTTTTAAAGCTCATGCAAAAATTCTTGCTTTGTTCTTCCCGTCATGATAGAACATAGACAGAACAGTTGCTAAAAGGGGCGAAATATGTTGACCGCAAAACAACGCGATTTGCTGCAGTTTCTGAAATCTTATCAGGATGAGCATGACCATGCGCCGTCATTTGATGAAATGAAAGATGCCATTGGCCTGAAATCAAAATCAGGGATACACAGACTTGTTTCTGCACTTGAAGAACGTGGTCACATTAGGCGTCTTGCCAATCGTGCCAGAGCGATTGAAATCATCGACAACCCTGTTGCCACACCAATGGACAAGCCAGAACAGTCTGGCAATGTTATCAAGGGGCATTTTGAAACTGCCTCTACCTTGTCGCTACCATTACTTGGTCAAATCGCGGCCGGCACTCCTATTGAAGCGTTATCAGATAACTCTCGCTTTTTAGACGTGCCTGCAAGCATGATTGGGTCTGGTGAACATTTCGCACTTGAAATTGTTGGTGATTCCATGGTGGATGCCGGCATTCATGACGGTGATACAGTGGTCATCAAGAAAACGGATATCGCCAATCACGGCGATATTGTGGTGGCTTTAATTGACGAACATGAAGCCACTTTGAAAACATTACGCAAAGAAGATGGCCGCATTGGTCTGGAGCCTGCAAATCGTCATTATCAGACACGCTACTTCAGCTCAAACGCTGTACGCATACAAGGTAAATTGGCAGGTCTGATTCGAAATTACAGCTAATCACCATGCCATATTTTGGGTCTGACCGGCTTTTTTCTTGCCTCAATATAATGACCTAACGCATTGTTATAAAATAATTTCATGTGATAACCTGATTGTGGTAAAACCATAGGTTGGCAGTTTGTCTCACCTGAGATACCAGTCAGACAAATAAGCAGGGACGGCGCTTGAAGGTTGATTGTCACATCATAAGATGGTGTGCTTATCCTGCATATATCACGGCATTTATGCTGTTTTGTGTTATCAAACGGGCCAAGTAATTTTTCATAATTATCGTGCCAGAAATTGGTTAATCTGCCCGTATGGTGCAACACTCTGCCATCCAGAAATGCAAATCTGACATAGCGATCCTGCCAATATAACGCGCCTACCGGCCTGTTTTGCGCGCTCCAGACAAGCACAAAAAAGACAATAATCGTACCTGCCACAAACCGCCCTTTCCTGTTTGCTAAATAAAGAGCAATACCACACAGACCAAATACTGGCAGATAGACAGGCGGGATCGGTTTCACAGGCACAAGGCTATAGGGCAAAGATGCCATCATCTTGGCAAACCAGATGAGGCCAGACAGAGCAAAGGTTAATAAAGGTGCAATTATTTCAGATAAGCCTGCGCTAAACGCTGCCAGATACATCATGCATAAAGGCATAATCACAATGGCCGTAAAGGGGATTGCGACCATATTTGACAGCACGCCCCACACAGAAAGTGCCCCAAAATGATAGATGGTAATCGGCGCTGTTGCTATGATCGCAATAACGGACGTTGCGGTGAGATAAATGATGCGTCTGCCCCATGTATGCTCTTTGAATATGCCTGATGATTTTACATAGATATGGAAACACACAATGCCATAGGTCGCGGCAAAAGACAGCTGAAAGGCAGGTTGATATAACGCAGATGGCATCATAATCAGGAATAACACAAAAACATAATTCAGATTGCGCAACGTCACTGTGCGTCTGTCCCACAAAGCAGCGCATAAGATAAGGCCTGCCATTGCAAAAGCGCGAATGGCGCTGATAGGCGTTCCGGCTAACAGCAGATAGAATAAGCCGGAAGCAATGGCAATGATCGCTGCTATTTTGTGGTGTGGCCATCTTTGTGAGATCTGTAATGGCAGGGCCATAAAGCTGCATAACAAACCATAGACACCAAAGCAAAA
>JBMHBX010000017.1:0-26330 GCA_049890215.1 Puniceispirillaceae bacterium (SeqCode)
CTGTAAATTGCAAAAAATGCCCACGCTTATATAGTTTTATTCAGCAACAAGCCGAAAAATTTCCTGATTGGCATAATGGCGCTGTGCCGTCTTTTGGCGCGATTGAGTCAGAAATATTAATTGTTGGCCTTGCCCCCGGCCTGCGCGGTGCCAATGCAACAGGGCGCCCTTTTACAGGTGATTTTGCCGGCGATACACTTTATGACGCTTTGTTAAAGCATGGCTATGCCTCAGGCACCTATCAAAGATCAGCTGATGACAGCCTTGCCCTTCACAATGTGCGCATTACCAACGCTGTCAAATGTGTCCCTCCACAAAACAAACCGAACGGTGATGAAATAAACACCTGCCGTGATGCTTTTTTAATTCCTGAAATCAAAAGGATGACAAAGCTGAAAATCATTCTGGCTTTGGGCGGTATCGCGCATAAGGCGCTGATAAAAACCTTTGATAAACGCCAGGCAGATTTTCCGTTTGGCCATTTTCATATTCATCAGCTAACGAGTAACATCACACTGATCGACAGCTATCACTGCTCACGCTATAATGTGCAGACAAATCGTCTGACAACAGACATGTTTGATAATGTTATCTCTCACATGACAAGTCTGGCAAAGCCCTAGCCAAGCAATCTTTGCTTCTGCCTGTTCCAGTCGCGTTGTTTCACAGCCTCTCTTTTATCATGCTTTTTGCGCCCTTTTGCGATCCCAAGCGATAATTTCACAAGGCCTCTTGCATTAAAATATAATGATAAAGGCACAAGGGTCATGCCATCTCTGCGCATTTGCCCGAGAAGCTTATTTTTTTCTTTACCAGATACCAGAAGACGGCGAATACGTTTTGGCTCATGATTATCGCGTGCTTGGGTATAAACAGGGATATTGGCATTGATAAGCGCCAACTGCCCCTGCTCTTCTCCGGCATAGCTTTCAACAATCGACACACCTCTGCCGGTGCGGCAAGATTTCACTTCACTTCCCGTCAGCACGATGCCTGCCTCGAAGGTCTCTTCGATTTCATAATCAAAACGCGCGCGGCGGTTTTCTGCTATGCGCCCAGATGGCTGTGTCTGTTTGGCCATGGAAAACCCTTAAAAACCTGTCAGCCTAGCGCAATTGTGAACTGCGTAAAGCTGCCTCAACAACCGCTTTTGAATCTGCTGAGATTTCGGTTAACGGCAATCTTGTATCAGCCTCACACAGACCAAGCAAGGATGCCGCATATTTTACAGGACCGGGGCTTGCTTCTGTGAACATGCCATCATGCAGAGGCATAATTTGCCTGTTTATTTTTTGGGCTAATGCAACATCCCCTTTGGCAAAGGCTTCATGCATTTGCGCACAAAGCTTTGGTGCAATATTTGACACAACAGAGATACAGCCATGCCCGCCCGCTGCCAGATAAGGCAGACAAGTCGCATCCTCGCCGCTTAACTGGGCAAAGGTTTCACCTATCTCATTCAACAATCTGGTCGGACGCGCCGCATCACCAGTGGCATCTTTCACACCGGCAATGCCGTCAATCTTTGCTAATTTTGCCATTGTATCATCATTCACAGACACAATGGAGCGCCCCGGAATATCATAAACAATAACAGGCACTGATACAGCCTCTGCCACAGCGTTAAAATGCGCTAACAAGCCTGCTTGTGTTGGCTTGTTATAATAAGGCGAGACAATCAGAACCCCGTCTGCGCCAACCGCTTGTGCATTTTTCGAAAGCCGCACGGCCTCTGCGGTGCTGTTTGAGCCGGCGCCTGCGATAACCGGCACCCGCCCTGCCACTGTTTTGACACATAATTCAATGACCATATCATGCTCATCATGGCTCAAAGTTGGGGATTCACCAGTCGTGCCAACAGGCACAAGACCATGAATACCTTGTTCAATTTGCCACTCGACAAGTTTCACAAATGCCTCTGTATCAACACGACCATCCTTAAATGGTGTAATTAACGCTGTATAAGCGCCTGAAAAAGCAACATTTTGATATAAAGAAGACATAGGCAACACCTCATGTTTTGAGCTAACATGCATAAACTAAAGGCAAAGAGGGCACAAAACAAGGGGCCACTGTTGCCTTTTCATATCAAGCTCTTACAATTTTCACACACACCATAAAAAGGGGTAGCCAAATGGTCACATATGCAGATATTGAAATGGCGTATCAGCGCATTGCGCCCTTGATCATAAAGACCCCTCTTCTGACGTCTGACAGGTTAAATGACAAGCTTGGCTTTCGGTTATTTGTAAAGGCAGAACCCCTGCAACGTATTGGCGCCTTCAAATTTCGCGGCGCCTGTAATGCTATTTTGAAACTGCCAGATGAAACAAAGAACATCATAGCCTTTTCAAGTGGCAATCATGCACAGGCCGTTGCCCTTGTCAGCCGCATTACAGGCCATAATGCAACCATCATCATGCCCAAAGATGCCCCAATGGCTAAAATTGAAGCAACAAAGAGCTATGGCGCCGAAGTGATTTTATATGATCGCTATCGCGAAAGTCGCGAGGACATAGGCGAACGCCTCAGCCATGAGCGCAACGCTGCTTTGATCAAACCATATGATGATGAAGATGTTATCTGTGGCCAGGGCACCATCGGCATAGAATTAGCAGATCAAATCGCCTCACAAAACATTCATCCGGACAGACTTTATTGTTGCGCAGGCGGCGGCGGCCTTATCTCAGGTCTGTCTGTTGCTTTGCATCATACGCATACCGACCTGCCAATTTTTGCAGCAGAACCTCAGGATTATGATGATCTCAAACGCTCACTTGAAACAGGAAATCGTGTATCAAATGACACAACAAGGCGCTCTTTATGTGATGCCATTGTCACACCCATGCCAGGGGAAATCACCTTTCCCATCCTTCAAACGCATCTTGCCGGCGGGGTTGTGGCAACAGATGATGACTGCCTGCGCGCCATGCAAACCGCGTGGCGTTATCTGAAGCTTGTCACAGAGCCTGGCGGCGCTGTTGCCATAGCCGCCGCCTTATCTCTTGCCGGCACAGACACGTCTGTCAAAGGCAAAGATATCATCGCTATTGCCTCTGGTGGTAATGTTGATGATGACATCTTTGCCCGCGCCTTATCAATCGAAGGTGCGATCTAATTATATCTAGCTTCGCATGCGGCTATAATTGGCATCAAACAAAGGCTGTGCTTGCATAGTTGCGTCTAAATGCTCTGCCAGCAACTCAATCGACCAGCCGGTTGCTTCATCACCATAGGCAGCCTTGACATAACCTTGCGCCATAGACACACCAGACGCATGCGCAAAACCGCCAGATGTCACCCATCCAACAACCTCACCATGAATGCTAATCGGCTCATCACCAATCACGTCAGCATCTTTGGCTTGCACCACAAAAGAGCGCAACACATATTCTTCTTTGCCGCGCGCCTCACTGGCCGCTTTTTTGCCGATGAAATCTGCCGTCTTATCAAAAGCCACAAACCGGTCAAGACCACACTCAGATGGCGTGTAAATGGGTCTGAATTCGCGCCCCCATGATCCAAAGTTTTTCTCAAGACGAAGCGCGTTCAAAGCGCGGCCTCCGAACAGCCGCATATCAAATTCGTCACCTGCCTCCATTAATTTATGGAATAAAGCAAGCTGATATTCAGGACGCACCCAGATTTCATACCCCAAATCGCCTGTATAGCTTACCCGCCCGACAATGGCAGGTATCATGCCCAGATCTATCTCTGCCACGGCCATAAAGCCAAACCCCTCATGGCTGACATCAACATCTGTTATTTTGGCAAGCACGTCTCGTGCCTTTGGCCCGGCAATGGTCAGGCCGGTTAATGACAGCCCCAAAGCTTCGACATCAACTTGCTCTTCAGCGCCGATTTGATCTTCAAACCATCTCATATGATAATCTTCAGCGATACCAGAGCCCACAATTAAAAAGCTGTCATCATCCAAACGTGCCAGTGAAAAATCACCAATCACACGCCCGTCATGTTTTAACATTGGCGCGAGTGTCATGCGGCCCACAGGCGGTATCTGACAGGCAAGCACTCTGTCAAGATACGCAACACTATCAGCGCCTGTAACCAGATATTTGGCAAAATTGGAGATTTCAGACATACCAACAGAGCCGCGCACAGCCTTTGCTTCAGCGCCAACATAGTCAAAATCAGTAGATCGCCGCCAGCTAAATTGGTCGCTCACCCCTTCAGGCGCAAACCACAAAGCAGTCTCAAGCCCATAAGAAGCGCCAAATTGTGCTCCTCTTGCCTTTAATTCATGATAAACAGGTGTGGTCAACAAAGGGCGTCCTGCCTCAAGCTCTTCATTGGGGTAACGAATGGAAAAGCGCCGTGAGTAATTCTCACGCACCCGCGCATTGGTATAGGCTGCATTGGCATAATCACCAAATCGCGATACATCCATGGCCCACACATCAAAGCCTGGATCACCATCCACTATCCAGTTTGCCAGAGACAGCCCAACACCGCCACCTTGTGAAAATCCTGCCATAACCGCACAGGCAGACCAATAATTTGTGAGCCCGCGCACAGGTCCGACTAGTGGATTGCCATCTGGCGCAAAGGTAAATGGGCCATTAATAATACGCCTGATACCCGCATTCTGAAATGCCGGAAAATGCGAAAAACCTACTTCCAGAGACGGCGCAATCCTGTCAAGATCAGGCTCTAGCAATTCATGCCCAAAATCCCATGGCGTGGTTTTTTCAGACCAAGGCACACATGCTTTTTCATAAGTGCCCATTAACATGCCGCCACGTTCCTGACGCAAATAAATTTCACCATCAAAATCAACGGCATGCAGTACTTCTTTGCCCGTTTTCGCATTGATGTCTGCCACTTCCGGCATGTCATCTGTCAAAAGATACATATGTTCCATGGCCAGAACAGGCAATTCCAGCCCAACCATGCGGCCAAGTTCTCTTGCCCACAGACCTGCGGCATTGACAACATGCTCTGCTTTCACAATGCCCTTATTTGTATGAACAAGCCAAGTGCCATCTGCTTGCTGCGTTAAATCCTCCACTTTTGTGTGAACTTCCACGCTAGCGCCATTTTTCTTGGCAGCTTTGGCATAAGCATGAGTGACGCCATAAGGGTCAACATGACCTTCAATCGGGTCATAAAGAGCGCCCACAAATTGTGTCTCATCAATCAAAGGCATTTTTTCTGCCGCCTCTTTGGGCGATATAATCTCAATATCGTTCATCCCCAGATAGCGCCCTTTGGCAGCAACACCTTTTAACCAGTCAAAGCGCTCCTGAGTGGCGGCCAACATAATACCGCCTGTCATATGCAACCCGATATCCTGACCAGATGCCTCTTCAATTTCTTTATAAAGCTCAATTGTATATTGCTGCAATTTGGCGACATTTGGATCACCATTAATGGTATGCATACCACCTGCTGCGTGCCATGTTGAACCAGAGGTCAAATCAGACCGTTCAATTAACATCACATCCTGCCAGCCACGCTTTGTTAAATGATATAAAATAGACGCGCCGACAACACCGCCGCCAATAACAACAACTCTCGCCTGATCTTTCATGATATTTTCTTATGTCTTTCTGCTCATGGCTTTTATGAACTTAAAAATCGGTCGGTGCCCCGCCCTGTTCCACGCGTCTTGCAACAAATGCCTCTAATTCTTCTTTTACCGCCACATCGATTGGCGGCGCCTTATAATCTTGCAAGATTTGTTTATAATGCGCATGAGCTCTGTCATGAGTCCATATTGCACCTCCCTCTTCCCAGCTTTCAAAATTGCGCCAGTCAGACAGCAACGGGCTGTAAAAAGCGTCTTTATACCGGCTTTGTGTGTGCTCAGCGCCAAAGAAATGGCCATGCGGGCCCACTTCTCTCATTGCCTCAAAAGCAAGCTCATCTTCTGAAAATGACAGAGGTTTCTGGGCATATAAGATTTGTTGCAGCATCTCACAATCAATGACAAATTTTTCAAAAGACGCTGACAGCCCGCCTTCAAGCCATCCTGCGGCATGAAAGACAACATTTGCGCCCCCTTGGGTTGCGCCTTGCAATGAAAAAGCAGATTCCCAAATAGCCTGCGCATCCGGCGCATTGGTCGCATTGGCATTAGAGCCACGCCATGGCAAATTATAAAACCGCGCCATCTGGCCGGACATTTGCAAGGCTTTCACATATTCTGGTGTGCCAAAGGCAGGCGCCCCGGACTTCATATCAACATTTGAAGTAAAAGCTCCATAAACAACAGGTGCCCCTTCTTTGACCAACTGCAACAGGGCAATCGCTGCCAAAGCTTCTGCATTTTGCTGCGTTACCGCGCCAAATAAGGTCACAGGCGCCATCGCTCCTGCAAGGGTAAAAGGTGTGATGATCACAGCCTGCCCTTTTGCCGCTGCACGCATGGCACCATCTAACATCGGCCAGTCATGCTTCAAAGGCGAAGAGGAATTAATATTGGTGAACATATGAACGCCAGACTCAAATTCTGTCTCGCTCAGCCCGGCGGCAATGCGACACATTTCCATTGCATCTTCAATACGCTCAGTGCCAAGAGAATAAGCATGAACCACTTTGTCAGTCAGTGTCAGCATATCATACAAACAGTGCAAATGACGCACTGAGGCATGCATATCAACAGGCTCTACCGGATAGCCTGATATATAATGAATACAGTTATAGCTTTGCGATAATTTCAGGAAATCCTGAAACGCCTGCCTGTCCCCGACACGGCGCCCTTTTTCAAGATCCATAACATTTGGCGCAGACGCCACAGGACCGAAACTAAAATGCCTGCCGCCCCAGATAATCTGATGATCTTTGTTGCGGGGGGTCAGGGTGAATTGTGACGGCGCTTTTTTGATTTGTTCCAGAATAAAACCACGGTCAAATTTAACATTTTTTGTTGACCAGTCGACATCACATCCCGCTTTTTCCAACAAAGACAAAGCGCTCTCATTGAGGAACAGGATTCCGATCTCTTCCAATACCCGCAAAGACATATCATGTATCGCATGTATCTGCTCATCAGATAATGGCTCAATTGGCGCCTCTAAATAAGATGGCACTTGCCATGGCATCTGCTCAGATAACAGCGATTTATCATTATTTGCATTTGTATTTCGCCGCCTGCTACCACGGCGCGAAGGGTTGGTTTGCATGTCACATTCCCGTCATTACATGCCTGTAAAGCTACGCCGCTCATGATACAGATTTATCTTATAACAGACCTGCGCTTTCCTGTTTGCGTCTTTCAAAAAAATCAATTATCAAATCGCAGGAAATTGCGCTACATAACATGACAATCTTTATAAAACGACAGGGCTTATTTTGGCATATAAAGAGCAAACAATGCTAACTCATTTTGTGATTGGTGGCGCAAGATCTGGCAAAAGCGCTTTTGCCGAGACACTTGTTTGTGATTTTGCGACTCAAAACGGGGCACGCAAACATTATCTGGCAACCGCCGAAGCCTTTAATCAGGAAATGCAAGACAGGATTGATTTACATATTGCGCGCCGCGGCAGTGATTGGCACACCATTCAGGAACCTGTTGATATCATCACAAAATTACAGGATTTATCAGCAGATGATGTTGTTCTGGTTGATTGCCTCACCATCTGGTTAAATAATCTTATCCATTATGAAAAAGACTGTGATTCTGCCATTTCAAGCTTATGTGACTGGCTCATCTCGCCACATTGTCACGTCATACTTGTCAGCAACGAGATTGGTTTGGGACTTGTGCCTATGGATAAATTATCACGCCACTTCAGAGATTTATCAGGTGTGATGAATCAATCTGTCGCAAAAGCAACGCAAAATGTCACTTTTGTAGCGGCCGGCTTGCCATTATCCATGAAATCTATCTCACAATAAATTGAACAATGAAAAAAGAGGGACTGCCCCATGAGTGAATCTGTTACCATAAATGCTATATTTGAGGCTCCCTCCTCTCTTCCCGAAGCGCATGAAGCTAGTTTGAACAGCGCGCGCGCGCGCCAGGATCAGCTCACCAAACCACAAGGCAGCCTTGGTCGCCTTGAAGAAATTGCGGTATTCATGGCCTCATGGCAAAATACAGAAAAACCCGTAATATCTAATGGTTATTGTCTTGTTTTCGCAGGAAATCACGGCATAACAGCAAAAGGTGTCTCTTTGTTTCCGGCAGAAGTTACCGCGCAGATGGTGATGAATTTCGAAGCAGGCGGCGCTGCCATTAATCAGCTTTGTGATACAGCGGGCCTGTCTTTGAAAGTCACCCCCCTTTCACTTGATACACCAACAGCTGATTTCTCAGAAGGTCCAGCAATGAGCCGTGAAGAAGTGCTTGAAGCTATGCAAATTGGCGCAGACGCCCTACCGGCAGATGCTGATTATGTCTGTTTTGGGGAAATGGGCATTGGCAACACCTCATCTGCGGCTGCCATTGGGGCGGCGCAATTCGGTGGTGATGCTTCTGACTGGACAGGTGCAGGCACTGGCCTTGATCAAGCAGGCATAGCGCAAAAAGCGGCCATTATTAATCAGGCATTATCACATCACGGAACACATTTTGAAGATACCGTTGCTTTGCTTTGCGCCTATGGCGGGCGTGAATTGGCTGCTATTGCAGGCGGTGTTCTGGCGGCACGCGCACGCTCTGTTCCTGTGATGCTTGACGGCTTCATTTGCACAGCCGCAGCCGCGACCTTAACCGCCAGCTTTGGCATGTCAGTTCTTGACCATTGCCTTGTCTCTCACCAGTCAATGGAGCCAGGTCATCACAAGATGACAAAGGCGCTTGGCGAATCACCTCTTCTTGATATGCAAATGCGTCTTGGCGAAGCAAGTGGCGCTGCGCTTGCAACCTTAATTGTCAAAGGGGCGCTTTCCACTCATAATGGCATGGCAACTTTTGCCGAAGCAGGCGTCAGTGAATCTGACGAATAAGGACAAAGCTATATGGTACAAACTTCTCTTCCGAAATTGGCTGAGATCGGCAGTGCAGCTGTTTTTTTAACGCGCCTGCCCGTACCACAATCCTTATTCAAAAGCCATTTTCCCTCTCTGCAACAAAGCTTATGGGCATTCCCGCTCATCGGCCTCATCATTGGTGCCATCGGCTCTGGCGCTTATGGCTTGTCGCTGATATTGGGCTTGTCAAACTGGCTGTCAGCTATCTTCGCCATCACAGCGATGGTCATAGCCACAGGCGGCCTTCATGAAGACGGGCTTGCTGATCTGGCAGACGGATTCGGCTCTCACAAAGGCCCTGAGGAAATCGCCCGCATCATGAAAGATAGCGTCATTGGCAGTTATGGCACATTAGCGCTTATTTTGATGATATCTGCCAAAATCTCTGTCATAGCATCTGTCCCTTTTTCAGCTCTTATCTTCTTACTGCCCTTTGCCTGTGCTATTGGGCGTTCTTTTGTCATCATTGCGATGATGACAACCCCTCTTTCGCCTTATGCCTCTTTGGGAAAATCTCTTTCAAAGCCTGATGTTTCCGTGTTCATACCGGCTTTGATTATCGCATGCATTGGCGCCATCACCCTGCCTGTTGGCAGCTTTTTATCTGGTATCATCGCCGCTTTTATCGCCTTTATCATTTTGCGCAATCTGGCAATGCGTAAAATTCAGGGCCTAACAGGTGATGTCATGGGCGCACTTATCATCCTAACAGAGCTTAGCTTCATGATAGGTTTTATCAGCCATGGATGAGGCAACACATCTTCCTGTCTATCTTGTTCGCCATGGCAAGGTGCAAAAAAAATCAGGACACCTGCCAGATTATAACGCACCTCTTACACCTGAACAGCCTGCATTACAGGCTTTGATGCCTCACTTTGATTTTGACGCTGACTGGCATGTCAGCCCTCTTACAAGGGCGATAGAGACAAGCGCCATCTTGTCACCAGACAACATGGAACCGCAAATTGATGACCGTCTTGAAGAGCAGAATTTTGGCCTCTGGCATGGCAAATCTTTGCAAGATGTCTGGCAGGAAATCGCCAACAATCATCAGCCCCGTCATCCTGCCAGCTTTATCAACCCTGACACATGTCCGCCAAATGGCACGTCTTTTGTGATGATTTATGACATCTGTGCTGATTTTTTATCTGATCTCATTGCCCGAAAACCTACAAAGCCGCAGATCATCATATGTCATGCCCATATCATCAAAGCCTTATTAGCGCAGATGATGGGATTAAGCGCGCATCAGGCACTCATGCTGCAAATTGATCATGGGTCTGTCAGCCGCGCTGATTATATTTGGCAAAATAATATGCCAGAGACAGTGATTCCCTGGCATATCCATTATATCAATAAAGTCTGCAACAGCCCTATTGCAAAGAGCTAGTCCGTCTGGCACCGCGCGGGTCAACCCATCCAATGGTTTTATCTTCGCGCCGATAGACCATATTCAGCCCGTCATGCGCCGCGTTACGAAACAACAAACAAGGCTGATTTGATAATTCTAATCTCATCACCGCCTGATCGACAGCCAAAGACTCAACCTCATATGACAATTCTGCAATGACCGGCAAGGCGGCCTCCTCATTATCATTGTCATAATCAACATCATCCTCAACCTCATTATCAAAACTTGGCAGCAGAGATAATGGCGCATTCAAAATATCGCTTAAATCATCCTCTTGCCCAGAATTGCGGTGGTTTTTCAGACGTCTTTTATGGCGCCGAAGCCGTTTTTCAGCATGTTCAATCGCAGCATCAAGAGCCGCATGCGCATCTCTTGCCTGTCCTGTTGATTCAAGCTCCATTCGTCTCGTCAAATTCACCCTTGTTCGCACGGTAAAGCCTTCATCTGCTTTTTCCAATGTGACTGAGGCACTTATGGCATTATGGAAATATTTATCAACAACATGTGACAATGCTTCCTCAGCATGACCTTGGAATGCCATACCTGTATCCATATTTTTTCCTGAGACATTTATTTTCATGGAGCTCTCCCTGTTACAAGTTAACAGGCTGAATGCTGCCCCAGACCGGCGCAGCATCCTACGCCTTTATCTTTCATCGTACATTAAACAATGGCAGGAATATGACCTTGTGACAAGATGTTATCTTGGCGTTCATGCTCTAAGGCTAATTCGTTTGCACAACAACCTCATGGCGAAATCCAATAGAAAGCCTGCCTGATACAACCTGATCCACCCCGTGAAGCAAGCGATTATGCGCATCAAACCCTGCAAAATCAGGGCCTTTCAGTATCACAAGCCTGCCAGGGCTGTCATCTATGGCAAAGCGTCTGCTGCCATCTCTTGTCGGACAATGAAACAGGCGGGATTCCCCGTCAAGCGTGATGATCATGACCAAATATTTATAACGCAGACCATCTTTGTGAATACCAATGCCTTTTGACTCCTTGCCATATTTTTGAACGGCAAAATCGTTAATCTTATACATCTCAGGCAAAAAACGCTGCCTTTGTGACCATTGATTGACGCTTGTCTCTATCAGCTTTGCACACGCCTTAAAGTGACCAACCAGTGGCGCCGGAAAACAAACCTGCATATCCTGATGAACTTGATTGCCCACAACAGGCGTTGCCTGTCTGAAACAAAGCGAATCCGTATCAGCTTTCAAAGCTTCAATCTCATCTTTGGTAAAAAACGGAAAGCTGATATGTGTCTCATCTTTGCCAGATAATAAAGACAGCGCTTTATGGCATGTTTTTTCACGTGCCGATGACAACTCAAAAAGCGTCATGTCTGTCTATACTCCACCGCAGCGCGGCAAGTGGCACACACCATATTTGATTTTCTGCGGTGGCGCGTCACTTCAAAACAGCCATTTGGACAACGCATGATCCATTTCGCATGACTAAATTCAAGATTATGGCATCTTGTCGCCGTACAACCTATCTCTCTTGCTTTTTGCCGCCATACTGCGTCATGACCATGGCGCGGCCCGACAAGCGCATGGGCAATTTCATGAAGTAACGTATCTTTAATATGGTCTTTGTCGGCATAACGCACATAATGGCGTGACAGAGAAATCACTTTATTATGATAATCACACTGCCCTGCCCTTCGTCTGGCATGGTCAAGAGTCAGACGCCAATCAGTCAGCTCGTGCAAGGCAAACAGCTCAGCCCCTAAATCAAGCGCAAATGCATGAGGGCGATCATCACCAACCGCAGACGCTATCGCCCCGAGCTTTGCTTGTCTGTTATTCTGCTTAGGCCATTTGAACATGATATTGTCGTGATATATCAATCACCAATTCTGCCAGAGATTCACCAAAACTGCGCGGCATATAAATATCATAAATATCATGATGATGATGAATATGAACACCAACATGGTGAATAGCGGTTGCATAAAAGCATCTTGTATCATCACGGAAATCAACGGCACACAGCCGCGCCATAACATCTCCTGCACGCGGACCTGAAAGACGCATGACACTTTTTGCAGATGAGAGATCTAACGGATAAAATTCTTTTTTTAACGCCTCATGGCTTTGTTCAGATACCAGCCAAATTTTTTCCATCTCAACGCGCACTGCCATCACCAAAGAGCTGGCCTCAACATTGGAAAATGAGGGAATGTCCTGCACATCAAAGACCGCTAATTGTTTTTTGAGCTTTGCCATTTGTGACGCAAAAAAACTAAGCTGTGTGATCATAAGATGACGTCTTTCAGAGATAATCACATCTGGTTGCGCTTTATGTTCTGCCAAAGACGCACCATGTGTGATCATCAGATCATCTAATCCAGACTGATACTCAACCATGCATCCGCTCTCCTTTTGGATCAAACATATGCGGGCTGACAAGCTTAACAGCGACTTGGCGCATATTCACAGGATCTGCGGCGATCAAATGCGTGCCTTCCCATTGCTTATATCCACCTTTGGCAAAGCCAAGGCCAATCCAGTGGCCAAGCGCCGGTGAATGGGTAACTGCACTAATCCAGCCATCCCCAAATCCTGCCAGATTATCAGGTGCACATAAAATCGCACCTGCCCCAAATGTCTGGTTATTGTCAACTGGCATAATACCCACTAATTGTTGTCTTTCCTGATGGTTCTGCAAAGCCGGGCGGCGGCGTAACACATTGCCAACATAGTCTTTTTTCGAAGACGCCATAGCGGCAAATCCGGCATCTTCCAAAGTCACGCGACCTTCCAGCTCTGCGCCGGTGACATGCCCTTTTTCGATACGCAAAGCCCCTAGCGCCTCCAGACCATAGCAAACACCATCAAATTCATCCAAAAAGCTGACCAGTTTTTGCCAAAATGACTTTGCATATGCCGCCTCAATATAGACTTCATAAGCGCGCTCACCTGAAAATGAAATGCGCGCTGCCCGCACAGATACCTGTCTGCCATCAACTTTCAATGTCGCTGTTTTGACATCCATGAATCCGAACGCCTCATCTGAAAAATCAATTTCAGCCATAGCCTTTTGCAATAGCGCTCTTGCTTGTGGGCCTGCAATCGCAACAGCGCCCCACTGGTCTGTGACAGATGTCAGGTGCACTTTCAGATCAGACCATCTTGTTTGGCGCAATTCCTCTAAAAACCGCATCACTTCGCCTGCTTGCGCCGTGGTGGTGGTCATAAAGAAATCATCATCTGCCAGACGCCATGTCGTGCCGTCATCAAGAACCATCCCATCATCACGAAGCATAATGCCATAGCGGGCACGCCCAACCGGCAGTTTAGCAAATCCGTTAATATAAAGACGATTCACAAATTCAGCTGCATCAGGTCCCTGAATAGCAATCTTGCCCAAGGTTGATACATCCACAATCCCCACCGTCTGGCGCACGCGGGCCGCTTCTCTGATATAGGCTTGAGTGATGGTCTCCCCGTCTTGCGGGTAATACCAGGCTCTGTGCCATAAGCCTGCATCTGTCATCGGTGCGCCTTGCTCTTTATGCGCATTATGCATAGGCGTACGGCGCACAGGCTGCCAATGATGGCCAACAGACCGCCCTGCCAACACCCCGATTGATACAGGTGTATAAGGTGGCCTGAAAGTGGTTATACCCACATCAGTAATCGCTAATTGGCGCGCCTCTGCCATTGCCGCAATCCCAAGCACATTGCCGTTTCGCCCCTGATCAGTCGCCATGCCGAGCGTTGTATAGCGTTTCATATGCTCAACAGAGACAAAGCCCTCAGCCTTAGCCTGCCTGATATCAGCCGTGGTCACATCATGTTGCGGATCAATAAAGCTTTTTAACTTTTTGCCCTTTATGCGCACTTCAAACAGACTATCTATGCCATTTTGCCATCCTGCTTGCCGGCTCTCACCAGATGATGTGGCATCTTGTGTCGACACCCCTGCCAAAGACAGCGCGCGTATCACAGAGCTTGCAATATAATCATCTTCAAAGGCGCCATCTGCTGCCCCACAAAGCGCAATCGGCTCAACAGTCTCACCTGATAAAAACGACAATATGGAATCATCCCAATAAGGTTTTACGCCGCGATGAGAGACGAGCTGAATATTCGCTGAAAATCCGCCTGATACGCCTATCACATCACAAGCGATAACCTTACCCTCACTGATGATGTCATCTTGTGCTTTTCTGGCATATTCAAGGCCCACAACACCGCTTCTGCCAATCGCTTTGACAGGCACAGTGCCTTTCATGAGGGCGATATCATGCGCCGTGCACAAACGAACAAGCTCAGATGATATTTGCTCTCTTGAATCAAGCACAGTGACATGCAAACCTGCCTTTGCGGCACAAAGGGCATTTTCATAAATGCCATCATGCGTGCCGGAAAATAATATCCGCTTTCCGGGCGCCACGCCATAGCGGTTTATATAGGTTTGGATAGCGCTTGCGTTCATCACACCCGGGCGGTCATTATCACCAAATGCGATACCGCGCTCTGTTGCTCCTGTTGCCAGAATAATGGCCTCAGCATGCAGGATATGAAAGATTTCCCGAGGTGTATTCTCTGGCTTTTCAGACAAGTGGTCTGTGACATGTTCCACCAGACCTGCCACCGTACCATCATAAAGACCAAAGGCGCCGGTGCGCAATTTCATCACACCACCGGCAGCCAGAAACCGGTTAACCATCATCTGCACCCAGTCAAGCTTATCAGCCTCACCAGATGATAAATACCAGCCGCCTGCTTTGAAATCTTGTTCAACAAGCCAGACTGACTTGCCAGATTCTGCCGCCGCCACCGCTGCCCTTAAGCCAGCAGGCCCTGCCCCGACAACCAGAAGATCACAAAACCCATTGGCAATATCATAGCTATCACAATCTGGCTCTCTTGACGCCGCCCCCATGCCTGCCGCTTTGCGGATAAAGCGCTCACAAAACATCCAGAATTTCGTATTTGATAACGGCCCCATAAAGGTTTTGTAATAAAAGCCTGCCGTTAAAAAAGGCTTGAACAAGCCATTTACAGCCATCATATCAAAGCGCACAGACGGGAAGCCATTTTGCCCTGACAAGGGTAAATCTTGATGAATTTCAATCAACGGGCCTTTGACATTTGCGATCCGCCCCGGCCCGTCATACATCTGAAATAATGCGCCGCCTTCTTCTGCACCGGCGGACATAACGCCTCTGGGGCGATGATATTTGAAACCGCGGCCAAAAACCCTTTTACCAGACGCAAGCAGGGCAGATGTTGCCACATCCCCCTCATAGCCATCTATGATTTGCCCGTCAAAGGTAAATTGCAAAGGCTTGTTTCGATCAATAAGCCCTCCTTTTGAGAGACGAAATCCTGTCATGATTTTGCCCCTTTTGCCTTGATTTGCTTTGCATAGCCTTTATGCGCAGGCACCACCTTACCAATCTCATGGGTCAGCGTGTCACGCTCAACCGTCAGCCACATTCTGCATCCCATGGCATGATACCAATATTCAAGATGGGGGCCGCGCGGATTTTTGCGCAAAAACACAGCCCGGTACCATGCGTCCTTATCTGTATTATCAATCTCCGGATAGACAACAGACGCATCACCTTCATAAGAAAATTCACTATGGTCTCTTTTGCCACAAAAAGGACAATCTATGCGCAACATAATCGTAACTCCTTAATGCCTGTTTGGTGTCGGACCAGAGCCTGATTCATCTATCGGGCGTCCATATTTGAAACGGTCAATTGTGAGCAGCCTGTTAATTTCATGAGGCTCATCATGGGCGATTGTATGGGCAAAACACCACCCAGAGGCCGGCGTTGCCTTAAATCCGCCATAACACCACCCGGCATTCAGATACAAACCATTTATATCTGTCTTACAAATAAAAGGAGAGCCATCCATAGACATATCCATGATACCTGCCCATTGGCGCAATAATTTTATGCGCCCCAAAGATGGCATCACATTCATCGCACAAGACGCAACATCTGAATAAATCGGCAGATTGCCCTTTTGTGCATAAGAATTATAAGCATCAATATTACCGCCAAAGACCATGCCGCCTTTATCAGACTGGCTGATATAAAAATGCCCGTGACCTGCCCCATACACTACCACCGTATCAAGGAATGGTTTTAACGGCTCCGATACAAAGGCCTGCAATTTGTGGCTTTCAATTGGCAAGGGGCCAAGACCTGCCTTATCTGCCAGAACAGAGGTATTGCCTGCCACCGCCATACCAATTTTATCAGCCAGAATTTCACCAAGACTTGTTTCAACCCCAATCACCGCGCCTGCTTGCTTGATAAAGCCTGTGACCTCACAATTCTGAATGATATCAACACCTAATTGTGACGCGGCTCTGGCATAGCCCCAATTCACCGCATCATGGCGCGCTGTCCCTGCTCTTGGTTGCAGATAGCCACCCTGAATTTCCAGTCTTGCATCAGGCCCATAATTAAGATGAGGAACAAATTGGCGCACTTTATCCTTATCTAACAAAACACCATCAATGCCATTTAATCTCATCGTATTATAACGGCGTGCAAGCGCGTCTTTTTGCGAAGGTGTAAAGAACAAATTCAAATGCCCTCTTTGCGAGAACATCACATTATAATTTAACTCCTGCGACAGACCTTCCCATAATTGTAAGGATTTCTCATAAAAGGCCAAATTGCCTTCGATAAAATAATTTGACCTGACAATGGTGGTATTGCGGCCGGCATTTCCGCCGCCAAGCCAGCCTTTTTCAATGACGGCGACATTTGTGATCCCATGGATTTTTGCAAGGTAATAAGCAGTCGCAAGACCATGACCACCACCGCCAATGATGATCACATCATATGACCTCTTAGGCTTTGGTGTGCCCCATGCCTCATCCCAGCCCTGGTTGCCCGAAAGGCCATTTTTTAAGATTGAGAAAACAGAATAGCGTGACATAACAAAACAAGCTCAGCAAAGCCGGAGAAAACGTAATCCCACCCTGAATAAAATTACGCCGTGCCGCAACCTATTTTTGGGCTTGTTCTTATTTTTTTACAATGCGCAAATACACCTATTGCGCTTCATGATTGGCAAGCCAGTCTATCACTTTGACCGACAAGGGAATCCACGCAAAACCGGCCAAAATATAAAACACCATATCAATCAGCCAATGTATCTCAGTCATATAATCGCTCAGCACCAGAACAAGGCCAATATAAAGGGCAAAAGCCGGAATGGTTAAAAGGGCAACCACAAGATGACGCCAACGTTTCATAATCACGAAGCTCCCGTCACAAAGCGCATCACTAATTGGGCGCCAAGTATCAATAACAAACAATGGGCCGTCAGATAAAACAGCTTGTCTGACATGATATGGTTTAGCCACCTGCCAATAGCAATCCCAATCGGCACCATAGGCATTAAAATGAGCGATACGGTCAGGCTTTGCGCTGAAATAAAGTGCAAATCAGTGAAAAAAGGCAATTTTGCAAGATTAATAAACAAAAAATACCATGCCATAGAGGCCACAAATAATTGTCTGGGAAGCCCCAAAGGCAGCATATAAATCTGTGCAGGAATACCACCTGTTAATGAGACAAAACTGCTAAATCCGGACAAGCCACACCATAATATCGCCCGACTCACAAGGCGTTTTCTATAAGCGCGTATGATCTGGCGCACATAAAGGCCTTTTGTGTTTTTGCTCATCATATCAATGAAATAACGAACAGAGGTGACAATTGCCATAACACCGATAAACAGAATAAGCAGACCATCATCCATTGCCCCAAAGCGCAAAACAGCCCACCCGCAAATCTGGCCAATGACCGCACATATTGTCATCACAATGATAATGCGGCGCACCCCAATGTGCCGCCATGTCCACACAATCCAGACATCCGTCATCAAAAATAATGGCAACAAGATCCCAAGCGCAATAGCAGGCTCAAAGGCAAACAACATAATAGGCGCCGCTAAAGAGCCAAAGGCACTACCAAAACCAGCCTTAGAAATCGCCACAGCCAGAACAGATATCAGCCCTATTACAATGCTAAATAAAGGGGCCTCTGCCAATAATGATAGATCAAGCATGAGGTGGCACTCTCACCCCATTTTTATGAAAATCACGTCCCAGAAAATCGGCCTTTCCTTGCTTTTGCCATTGCGCTAAGGACCAGGCGCCATCTGTGCGAAGCATCTCATTTGGCTGATAATACTGTGTCTCAATCTCTTTTCCATCAACCAGAATGCCAATTGGCTTGCGTGAATAATTGACCCCCTCAAACTGGTCAAGCAATGCCAGATCCTCATCTGAAAGCCCTGTCAGAAGCGCGCCAACCGCCAACTGCCCGTCTGCCGGCAACAAACAAGGATAGTGAACATCAGCAACCTTATAGATGGCAAAATCCGGCGCAGAAGCTGCGATCATATCATCTGGCGCAACAGCGCGTGACAACACCGCCTCGCAAATGTCACGATCACGCAAAGTGCCATAGATAAATAACTGATTCATATAGGACGACCACCTCAAATAGATATCGCTGACAGGATAATGCTTTTTCTCAATCAGCACTAGCGCTTCGTTGGCTTTGATTTCATCTGACGCCCTGAAAAGACGATATCATCACCAAATTTTGCATGCACATCATCAAGCGCTTTTTCCAATTGGTCTTTGCGCGCATGATCTGGCTCAAGAGCGGCAAAAAAATCAGCATTTTGCTCACCAGACCGGAACCCGTCCACACCAACCCCCAACAGGCGCCAGTTTTTATGCACGCTCACCTCATTGGCAAGCATTTTGGACGCCACCTCAAAGATTTCATGCGCTTTGTCTGTTGCAGCTGATAAGGTCTTTTGTCGTGATACAGTCTCAAATTGGGCAGATTTCAGCTTTAATGTAATCACATATCCCTGAAGCGCTTTTTCTTTTAACCTGCGTGATACACGTTGTGACTGTCGCTCAAGAATAGGCAGAAGCTCTTGCATGGTGGAGAGATCCTCTGAAAAAGTGGTCTCTGATGAAACTGATTTAGCCTCTCTTTCAATACTGACAGGTCTGTCATCTATGCCTTTGGATAAATTTTGAATAAATAAAGCTTGCTTGCCAAGAAGCGGGATAAGGCGACTCAAATCTGCCCCTGCAATATCTGCACAAGTCCTAAAGCCTGCATGAATGAGCTTTTGTGCCGCAGATTTGCCAATACCATAAATGGTGGATACCGGACGAGGCGCCAGCCATCTTTCTGCCATCTCCTGATTCAAGATAAAAAACCCATCCGGTTTATCCTGATCAGATGCCAGTTTTGCAAGCGACTTATTCGCAGCCAGACCAACAGACACTGTAATCCCGATCTCAGTGGCAATACGTTGTTGCAGGCGCATTAACATCTCGGCAGGACTTGCCTTATGCAATGATCTTGTGCCTGACAAATCAAGAAACGCCTCATCTATCGAAAGAGGCTCAACAAGAGGCGTTAATTCCAGCATAAAGGATCTGATTTGCCTGCTTACATGAACATAATGGTCCATGCGCGGTTTTATCACTGTGATATGGGGACATAATTTTTTGGCCTGAAATGTTGGCATGGCAGAACGCACACCATATTTGCGCGCCTCATAACAAGCAGCTGCCACCACCCCTCTGGACTCACCCCCCACCATAATGGGCTTATCTTGCAGTGACGGGTTGTCTCTTTTTTCAATCGAAGCATAAAAACTGTCACAATCAAGATGGGCAATGCATAGCTGAAGCAAAGCATCATCCACGACAATCCGCCCCCTGCCGCAAGAAGGGCAGGCGCCCGGCGCTGTATCATCTGCCAGAAAACCTGAGGTGACACAATCACGACATAAAAACGTGTAAGACTGTCTTATTTTTGCCATGTTCTATAGATATCAAGAAAACATACAAAAAGCGTATCGTTTTTTACCTGAACGCACAAAAATCAAGCGCTCCGGCGCTCTGAGATTGCAAAAGGAGATATCGGATATGACGACCAGACGTGATTTTCTGCTTCATGCGGGCTATAGCAGTGCCCTTATCAGCGCTGCCATCACTTTTGCGAGCCCTGCTTTTGCGGACAAAGCGCCCGTTTATGCCAATCGCGGCGTTGCGATAAGAGGCACAGATCCTGTGGCCTATTTCACTCAGAACCGCGCTGTCAGGGGCCATAAGGATTTCAGCTTTATGCATGACGGGGCGGAATTTCGTTTCTCATCAGCTGAAAATCTAGCTTTATTTGCAAAAGATCCGGAAAAATATGCACCGCAATATGGCGGCTATTGTGCCTGGGCTGTCTCTTTGGGATATACAGCCTCCACAATCCCCGAAGCCTTCAGCATTGTCGATGGCAAGCTTTATCTAAATTATTCTTTGCGTGTACGCTCACAATGGGAATCTGACAGAGATAACCGCATCATTCTGGCTGATCAGAATTGGCCTGCTGTTCTGGCGCAATAATTTTTATCGCTTATCCCCTAATTTCGGCGCTGATTTCGATAAAGCCAGAGT
Organism: Puniceispirillaceae bacterium (SeqCode); assembly: GCA_049890215.1. Classification (GTDB taxonomy): domain Bacteria; phylum Pseudomonadota; class Alphaproteobacteria; order Puniceispirillales; family Puniceispirillaceae; genus UBA685. Next base: position 20,834 of record JBMHBX010000017.1, read on the forward strand.
TGACTTTGAAAAGCGCAAGGGCGTGCGTATTTGCTCTATGCCATCAAGGGTAATGACCATCTGGCGGTGGGCTGTCTGAGGGTCACGTAATGCCTGCTCGACATTATGCACAGGCCCGGCAGGGATCACATGGCGCTCACATATCTGCAAAATTGTGCTGACCTCATAACGGGCAAACACATGGGCGATCATATCACTCAGCTCTTGTCTGTTTGCCACCCTGTCTTTATTTGTCGCAAATCGTGCCTCATATCGCGCTTCACTTAAACAGAAAGCCTCACAAAAGCGGTCAAATTGCCCGTCATTACCAATCGCCAGTATCACATAGCCGTCTTTTGCCTCAAACACAGCATAGGGGCAAATATTGGGATGAGCATTTCCCATTCTTGTGGGGCTTTTGCCGCTGACAAGGTAATTCATCCCCTGATTAGCCAGAACCCCGATAAGGCTGTCATATAATGACAGATCAATTTGCTGGCCTTCTCCTGTCTGGTCACGGTGGCGCAAGGCTGCCTGTATCCCGATCACACCATAAAGACCTGTAAAAATATCAGTAAAAGCCACACCCAGTTTTTGTGGCGGGCCATCCGGGGTGCCAGTCAAATCCATGATGCCGCCCATCCCCTGAATAAGATAATCATATCCGGCACGCTCTGCATAAGGCCCGTCCTGCCCAAATCCGGTAATAGACGCATAGATAATCTTAGGGTTATCACGGCTGACAGATTCATAATCCAGCCCATATTTCTGCAAGCCGCCAACTTTGAAATTTTCAATCACAATGTCGCTTTCAGAGATCATCTGCTTTAATCTGGCAAGCTGTTTTTCATCGTTAAAATCAATAACAACAGATGATTTGCCGCGGTTACAGGACAAAAAATAGGCTGATATCTCCTCATCATCTATGGTGGCAAAAGGCGGGCCCCATCCTCTGGTCTCATCACCTGCCGGGCTTTCGATTTTGGTCACAATTGCGCCCAGATCTGCCAAAGTCTGGCCAATCCACGGCCCTGCCAGCACTCTGGCAAGTTCAATGACCTTTAGTCCTGCAAGCGGCGCTGTCATAGCCTTAGAAAAACGCCTGTATCCCTGTTTGCGCACGTCCAAGGATAAGGGCATGCACATCATGGGTACCTTCATAGGTATTGACTGTTTCAAGATTGGCGGCATGGCGCATGACCTGATATCCTATCTGTATACCATTACCACCATGCATATCACGTGCCTGCCTTGCAATCTCAAGGGCTTTGCCACAATTATTGCGTTTGGTCAGTGATATCATCTCAGGCGCAAAGCGTCCCTCATCTATCAGCCGCCCGACCCGCAAGGCACCTTGCAGGCCAAACGCGATATCTGTCTGCATATCTGCCAGTTTTTTCTGATAAAGCTGTGTGGCAGCAAGAGGGCGTCCGAACTGGTGCCTGTCCATGCCATAGCTATGGGCTCTGTGCCAGCAATCTTCAGCAGCGCCCATCACCCCCCAGCTGATACCATAGCGCGCTCTGTTCAGGCAGCCAAACGGCCCTTTGAGGCCCTGCACATGCGGCAACAGCGCCTCTTCAGGCACTTCTACATCCTGCATAACCACCTCACCTGTCACAGAAGCGCGCAAAGATAATTTGCCGTCAATTTTTGGCGCAGACAAACCTGCCATGCCTTTTTCCAGAATAAAGCCTCTGATAGCGTTATCATGCGCCTCAGACTTCGCCCATATGATGAACACATCAGCGATTGGCGCATTTGATATCCACATTTTGGCGCCATTCAAGACATAGCCGCTATCTGTTTTGCGTGCCGTTGTCTTCATCCCTGCCGGATCAGATCCTGCCTCAGCCTCTGTCAGACCAAAACAGCCAATCAGCTCTCCTTTTGCCAGTTGTGGCAGATATTTTTGTTTTTGCGCCTCACTGCCATAGGCATTTATCGGGTGCATCACCAGTGAAGATTGCACAGATGCCATCGACCGATAGCCTGAATCCACCCGTTCAATTTCCCGCGCAACAAGACCATAGGCGACATAAGACGCCCCTGCCCCGCCAAGCGCCTCTGGCACTGTGACGCCCAATAGCCCTGCCTCACCCATCAAGCCAAATAACTCAGGCGCAACCCCTTCATTCATATACATATCTTCAATGCGGGGCCGCAATTGCGCCTCTGCAAAGGCGCGCGCTGATTGCCTGATGAGGCGCTCTTCTGCGCTTAGCTGATCGTCTAATAAAAACGGATCCTGCCAGTCAAAGGGGATCATAGGCCATGCCTTTCGGTAAATGTCACATCAATCGGGGCAAGCCCTGCCACCTTACCTGTTAATCTATCACCTTTTTGCACAGGGCCAACCCCCTCAGGCGTGCCTGTCATGATGATATCACCTGCCTGCAAGTGATAAAATTGTGACAGATGCGCAATCAGCTCAGGGACAGAATGGACCATCAGATCAAGGGTGGAATCCTGCACCACCTCCTGATTTTTAGTCAGGCTGATACGCTGATTGCCCAAAGGGCCAAAGTCAGCTGCTTTGGTCAAAGGCGATAAAAGCGCCCCATTTTCGCAATCTTTGGAAATACACCATGGCCGGCGTTTCTCTTTGGCAATGGCCTGCAGATCGCGGCGTGTCATATCAAGCCCCACCCCATAGCCATAGACAAGCGCCATAGCCCTGTCCACAGGGATATCAGCGCCGCCACTGCCAAGCGCGACCACCAATTCCACCTCATGATGATAATCAGACGTCCCTGCAGGATAAGGCACCTGTCCGCCAAGCGCGGCATTGGCAGGCGAGATAGTGAAATAAAAAGGCGTCTGCCTGTCGACCTCATTTCCCATCTCAGCGGCATGGGCGGCATAATTGCGCCCGACACAGAATATCCGGTTTACAGGAAAGACTTTCTCCTCCCCTGCCACAGGCAAGGCAAAGACAGGCGCAGGATCAAATAACATAGCAGGCACGATAACACTCTCCGGCAAGTTCCAAAACACCGCCCCATCATGCCAAACCCCCACCCCCAAATCCAGCCCTTTTGAGATGGAGGGGGGATGGGAGATAGCAACTGATTATTAAGATGCGGGCACAACAACTGCCACCCTTTCCGTACGTCATGTAAGAGCAGTTAAACAGATTGGAATTTTAAGTTACAAATTTTATTTCTCTCTCAAGCAAATCAAACAAGTATTTGTGCCTAAGTTCAGCGTCATCCAGCAATTTTCTATAAGGAATTACTATGATTTCTGCATTTAGCATATGATTTCTAATTATAAAACCACCGTCCGGTAATTCCTGACCACTTGCATCTATCACTATTTTCCTTAAATCCTGTAACAAATCGGCAATGAGATAGCATGAAAAACCCTCTTGCTCTTTAATACGTGTTATGTGTTCGCCTTTTAAATCCTCTAAATCATTATTGCGAAGTTCTCTGACATAATCCCAGATTTGAGTGACAGGATTTTCTTTCAATGCATAACTGCCCCTACTTGGCCGCTTAAACTCCACAACAATCAACGACATTGCTGATTGTCTACTTAATAAATTTGCGCTGTCGTAGAATACTAAATCAGGTCTTTTTAAGCTTTCAGAGGATGTGTAGTTACTTAGTGGAAGGTCAGATGCCCAGAAGGCTGAATAGGCCAACCTCTCGTCAACCAGCCATAAATTATGGGATATAAATTCAACTTTTTTTGAGTCTGTTCTCATTGGACAAATTAACTTGTGGACTTGTGCCTCGTGGACATGACGTTCAGTGGATACATTTCGTTGCAAACACTTATTCAACAAATCAATAATGTGTTTTCTGTGAATTAGGTATTCAAGCAATCCCGTTTTTTCTAATTCGGTAGAACGAGCCACAGCTTCGTCTATTTGCTTACCAAAATCTTCATCATTAACTTCAGATGATTCTGTATTTAAGACCTTTCTTAATTTTTCTCTGTGTTCATTGTCTTTTCTATGTTTATAGAGACTTAATGTTGAATATATTTCCTCTTCCTTATTTGAACTCAACTTTAACTTTGACACCCACTCCTCTGTATCCTTCACAAGACTGTTTAAAGATGGGTAATTGCTGAGGACGGTTTCCATTTTTTCCTTTTGGATATTTCTCCAGTTTCGTATCGGTTCGTCCAGAAACTCTTTTACAGACGCTATAACTTTGTCATTTATCTCTTTCCAAATTTCTCCAAGTAAATTGAAACGACTTCTCTCTTGAGAAATATTTTCATCCAGCAGTGGCGATGAAATCATTCCGATGTATCTTAAAGTTTCGCCTTCAAATACAATTGTATCCCCTATTCCTAATAAAGTGGAGATGTCTTTCTCATCAACTGCTCTTCCGTGCCCCAAAAACGAGAGCATTTGTCTAGGTTTTTTTTTCTGAAACATCCTTACTAACAAGAAGGTGTGACAGCGCAAGAACTTGACCATTAGACAAAGTAATTTTTTCTTCAACTAATTTTCTTATCCCATTTTTAGCCTTCTCTCGCAGGTCTATCTCTTCATCCCCGTCCCACAACAAAATTGATGGACATTTTGGCGCAAGTAAAAACTTTAAAAAATGGGAAACAACATATGATGAGATAGTGTCACTCTTTTTTGGACACTTTGAAAAATACTCACTTCTCATTCCGTCTAATTTCACAATTGTTTCAAAGGGAGTGTTTGGCTTTTCTATGAAAACCTCAAGATTTTTAAAAGCTTTTTGATTATCCAAAGAGAAATTAAAATTCCGTCTTTTCTTGCTGCCATCATGAGAGTAGACGCTGCTTATGAACGTGCTATTAAAAACTTTAAGCCAAATTAACCGACCAACGCCTTTACCCCCTTTTTTTAACTTATATCTGGAATCATACGTTCTAAATGACAGCATATTTTCTTCTGTTAACCCAACTCCATTATCTATCACTTCAATCGAACGCACCTGCCAAACATCACCTTTTTCCTGCTCAACCTTTTCACGAAAGAGGTAGACGCTTATCCTACCATTCTGAATCTTCACCAAATCGTTCCTCTATCGCGTGAAAAGAGTTTGAGATAGCTTCAAATAATGGGAAGAGTGCGTTTTCTGCACTGGGAGAAAGAAAAAGGTTGTTTATTCTGCCTACAAGGTTCTCGTTAAAATGGAACTCTTGAACATCATCTAGAAGGTCTGCCAAATTTTACTCTATAGCTGTTAATGTCTTTCCAAGAGGGCAGAAACATTAACTTAGTGCCATAACAGACTATACTCTTGTTCTTAACAACTTACTCAAGGGTAATGTTTTGTCAACATATCATCAAACAAAACCAAATAGTGTCCAAAACAGAGTCTTAAGCGTAACACACCGTTGGTTTTCTGCCAAATAATTGATTATATTAGACTTTGGAAAAAAATGGCGGAGGGGAAGGGATTCGAACCCCCGAAAGGAATTTCTTCCTTTAACGATTTAGCAAACCGCCGCCTTCAGCCACTCGGCCACCCCTCCGCAAAGGGTCAATCGTGAAGTGGGCGTCCTGCCCCACGGCGTA
>JBMHBX010000018.1:0-3876 GCA_049890215.1 Puniceispirillaceae bacterium (SeqCode)
CAATAGAGGTTCTCGGAAAGAGGGCCCAAAAGGCGCGCATTTGTCGAGCCAATCCACCAGTTGCTTATGGCAGGCAGAGAGAGGCGCAGAAAGGCTAACCATTGTCTGAACAGGCGGCAATGTGCCAAGCTGTTTGTCAAAAGCCTTATTCATAAACTCTTGAAAAGACGCAAGCTGTTCTTGACGCAAAGACAGACCTGCAGCCATGGCATGACCACCACCACCAAGCAGATGACCTGCTTGATGGGCTGCCATTATCGCATCTCCTAGGGAAAAACCAGCTATGCCACGCGCTGACCCCTTACCATTGCCATCCTCATCAAATGAAATCACAATCACAGGTCTATGGAATTTATCTTTTAATCTGCCAGCAACTATGCCGATGACGCCTTCATGCCACCCTTGCCCCGATACGATTAAAATCTGACTATTAGGTTGATTGATCAGTATATCTTCTGCCTGCAAGATGGCTTTGGCTTGCACATCACTTTCAATAGTGCGTCTTTGCGTATTTAAATCATCTAATTGCAGAGCCAATGACATCGCTATGGCTTCATCATGTGTCGCAAGTAATTTAGCGCCCAAACTGGCGTTCCCTATCCTGCCACCTGCATTTATACGTGGCCCCAGTAAAAAACCGAAGCTATAAGCCGTTGGCGGTGTGTTGAGACGCGCTTGGTCAGCTAGATAGCGCAGCCCTACATTCTGACGCTGTTTGAGTATTTTAAGGCCTTGTTTTACAAAGGCACGATTGACAGTGGTTAAGGGCACGATATCGCAAATCGTAGCCATTCCCACTAAATCCAAGAGACTTAATAAATCAATAGGAGGATTGGCCGCGCTAAAATGACCCTTTTCACGCAAAGTGCGCATGGTGCCCACACATGTCATAAATACCATCGCCGCCGCACAAAGCGCGCCCTGCCCACTTTCATCATCCAATCTATTAGGATTGACAACGGCACGCGCTAACGGCAGTTCTGTACCTGCTTGGTGATGGTCAATGACAATGATATCCATCCCCATATCATGCGCATCTTTAAGAGGTCGATGGGCTGTAATGCCACAATCAACAGTGACAATCAATTCAGCTCCCTGCTGTTTCAGACTTTCCAAGGCCGTAATATTTGGCCCATAGCCTTCAGCAAATCTGTCAGGAATATGAATATAAGACGCTGTCCCAAAGGCACTGAAAAATCGATGAAATATCGCTGCTGAACAGGCGCCATCAACATCATAGTCACCAAAAATGCCAATTGGTTTTTTTTGTATGATTGCCTCAGCCAAAAGCAAACATGCTTTGTCCATATCTTTGAAGACAGACGGGTTGGGCAGGATATCACGCAATCGAGGCTCAAGAAAGCTATCAATTGTCTCTGGTGTAATGCCGCGCATGGCCAAAAACTGCGCAATCGTCTGAGGCATGTCATATTGCTGATAAAAATAATCAGTATATCTGTGAACAACCTCACTTGTAGCGAGCGTTTTCTCTTGCACCCATGAGGCGCGGCTCAGTGAATTTTGTAATATCACCTGTGGCGTTATCTCACTCACGCTCACGCCTTTAAGACAACACTGCTAAGGCAGCTGATACATCTTGAACAGAAGACATAGCTATGAGAGCAACACTTGCTTTTGTAATATCTTCAGATGTCGTTTCATGCAAAATCATAACCAAATCGGCGGATGAGCCTGAAGGCAATTGTTTTTGTATGAGGGTTTCAATCGACATATTATGTGATTTCAACACCTCAGTGACTTCTGATAACACACCTGATTCATCAGCCACCTTTAATCTAAGATAAAAGGCAGATCTGCTTAACTGAGCAGCATCACCCTGCTGAGAGGCCAATGAGGCACATGGACGGCCAAAAGGATAGGCATACCGACCAGCCGCAATATCAATGATATCAGCTAAGACAGCTGACGCTGTTGGCCCCGCCCCTGCCCCTGGCCCCATCGCTGAGATGGTTTGTACAGGTGATGCTTCATAATTAACAGCATTTGTTGGCCCTGTAACAGATGCCAAAGCAGCTGATAAGGGAAGCAGGCATGGCGTAACAGAAGCACTCCCTTGTGATGTGGCGCGACCAATAAGGCGAATGCGATATCCCAGTTCACTGGCGTAAGAGATGTCAATGTCACTCACTTCACGTATCCCTTTGATATGAATACCGTCAAAGTCTGGCTCATGACCAAAGGCTATGGCTGATAAAATTGCCAATTTATGAGCCGCATCAATGCCATCTACATCAAAAGTTGGATCTGCTTCTGCATAGCCAAGCTGTTGTGCCTCAGAGAGAACATCGTCAAAAGCGCGCCCTGTCTCTTCCATGGTTGATAAAATATAGTTACAAGTGCCATTTAAGATGCCGGAGACAGAATGAATATCATTTGCCGCCAAGCCTTCACGAAGAAGCTTAAGCGCAGGAATGCCGCCCGCAACAGCTGATTCAAAAACCAGTTGCACATGATTGTCTTCTGCTAATTGAGCTAGCTCTTTGCCATGAATGGCAATCATGGCCTTATTTGCAGTCACTACATGTTTGCCAGCAGATAAGGCTGCCTTGGTAAGGGCTAAGGCAGGACCATCAGAGCCGCCCATGAGCTCCACAACAACATCAACATCATCACGCGTTGCCAAATCAACGGGGTTATCGCACCACGCGCAATTGGACATATCAAAACCACGGTCTTTGCCTCTTGAGCGCGCAGATACCGCTGTCAAAGTCAGTGTGTGGCCAGCTGCCATAGACAAGTCTGTTTTTTTGGAAAGTAATAAAGAGGCAGTTTGCGCTCCAACGACACCTAGACCAGCAATTGCAATGCGGCATTCAGACATGACAAATCGTCCCTATCTTATTTTGTTTGCTTCATTGTGCCACGAGGAGGCACGCCCGCATCATAGACCATCGCCATATGACTAAGCAAGGATATGTTATAGAGGTGAATACTTATGATAACAGCTTGTCGAGCACATAATCACAGTGAATTTTTGTAGTATCAAAACAAGGCATATCAAGGTCAGATTGGCTTAATAGCAAGCCAATTTCAGTGCAACCGAATATCACGCCATCAATCCCCTCTTCATCTTGGTATTTTTTGATTAGTTCAAGATAGGCAGTCTTTGAGCGCGGCAAGATATGGCCCTGACAAAGTTCATGATAAATAACGTCATGCACAAATTGACGATCTCCTTCATTTGGTACGGTGACATGAATATCATGTTTGTCAGCTAGTCGCCCTTTATAAAAATTCTGTGTCATGGTGAAATTCGTCGCTAACAATAAGGGATTTTCTGAGGAAGATAATTGAATCGCCTGGGCTGTGGCATCAGCGATATGAAAAATCTCTAGCCCTGTTTCCTGCTCAATTTCATCAGCCATTTTATGCATTGTGTTTGTCGCAATCAGTAAGCGCTCAGCGCCTGCTTTTTTTAGAGACTGTGCAGCTGTTACCAAAGTTTCAGTGGCTGTTTGCCAATCGCCTTGTGCTTGCATTGCTGCAATGCGCTCAAAATCAAAGGAATACAGAAGCAACTCGAGAGAATGGAGCCCGCCTTGCCTGACGGCCATACCCTCATTGAGATAGTGATAATAAAGTTGCGTGCTTTGCCAACTCATGCCGCCTAAAATACCTAATTTATGTTTCTGCATGGTAGTAAATCAGCCTTTTTCAAAAAAATTGGTTTTAAATTGCACTGTTTCATCGCATAAAACGCAAATGTAACACCATATGTCTAAATGATAGAGAGATTCAGATGTCAGATAAAGTCGCAAAGCAATTATGGGATGCCCTTAATAGCAATCAGAGCATTGCCCCTATTCGGAGCCAATTTGCTGAAAATGATTTAGAAGCCGCCTACGCCACTCAGCG
>JBMHBX010000019.1:0-25710 GCA_049890215.1 Puniceispirillaceae bacterium (SeqCode)
AGAGTTTCTGGCAGGAGAAGATATTGATCTGGTTCTCGAAGATGTCAGAAAAGCTGTTGATGATGCCAAAGCAGATTTGCCTGCCAATGCAGATGAGCCGGAGGTAAAGGAAATATCGCTTGGCCTCTTCCCTATTCTGACCGCGGCGCTTTATGGCAATATTGATGAGCGCACCCTTGTCTTTGCGGCGCGCGATCTAAAAGAGCGCCTTGAGGCTGTTGACGGCATTTTAGAAGTTGATATTGGTGGTGACAGAGATGAGGTGATTGAAATCCTCATTGATGCGCTTGCTATTGAAGCTTACGGGCTTGATCCCGCAACAGTGATCGGGCTTGTGGCGGCGAATAATCAGCTTGTGACCGCAGGGGCCATTGATACAGGCGCAGGCCGCCTGCTTGTCAAGGTGCCTGGCGTGATTGAAAGCCTTGATGAGCTGATTAAAATGCCGATAAAAATCGCAGATGGCACCACCATTCATTTTTCCGATATCGCCACCATCAGACGTGCCTTTCAGGATGCTAATGGCTGGTCACGGGTCAATGGCCAAAGCTCAGTCGTGCTTGATGTCAAAAAAAGAGTGGGCGCCAATATTTTAGAAGTGGTAGCGGCGGCGCGCGCCATTATTGATGAAGGGGCAAAGACGATCCCCGGCGATGTCAAGGTAAGCTATTTATTTGATGACTCCAAAACAGTGCGTACCTTGCTTGGGGATCTGACCAATAATGTGATTGCGGCAGTGATTATCGTGATGATTGTTGTTGTGGCCTCACTTGGCTTACGCAATGCCACTTTGGTAGGTATCGCTATTCCCGGCAGCTTTTTGATGGGCATTACGGTGTTGTCCTATCTGGGCGTTACCATGAATATCATTGTGCTGTTTTCTCTGATTTTGGTGGCAGGCATGCTTGTTGACGGGGTGATTGTCACAACTGAATATGCAGACAGGCGGATTTCGCAATCAGCAGGTCGTATCACTGCCTATCGAGATGGTGCCTTGCGCATGGCATGGCCGATTATTGCCTCTACCATCACAACTTTGATGGTGTTTTTACCATTATTATTCTGGCCCGGCATTGTTGGTGGATTTATGAAATATCTGCCTATTACGGTGATTTGCGTCTTATCTGCGTCTTTATTAATGGCGCTTGTATTTGTGCCTGTCTTAGGCGGGATTATCGGCAAAAAAGCACCTGACAAAAAACAGGCAAGGCGAAGTGCCCCGCGCAGCTATCGGTGGATCTTAAAGAGGGCCATCCATTATCCTATCCTTGTGGTTGTGGCTGTGGCAGGTTTTATGACCTTTTCATTTGGCGCTTATTTTTCAGCCGGCCTGGGGGTAAGCTTTTTCCCCGATATTGAGCCAGAGCAAGCTGTGGTTCAGATATTGGCGCGAGGTGATTTGGCAGCAGAAGAAAAAGATGATTTGGTCCAACAGGCAGAAAGCCGCATTCTGGATATAGATGGTGTCTCTGCCAAATATGCCAAATCAGGCCCGGGCGGCCAACAAGATGCCAATGATTCTATCGGCTTTATTCGTACCGTCTTTGATGATTGGCAAACACGGGATAAAGCCACTGTTCTGATTGATGATATGCGCAGCAAGCTGGATGGTCTGGCAGGGGTAGATGTGTCTATCACAGCCCAACAAGGCGGCCCCGGTGGCGGCATGCCCATTCATATTGAAATCTTTAATAATGATCTTGATATCGCGGCCACTGCGACCGCGCAAATCATCACGCTAATGCAAGAGATAGGCGGCTTTGTTGATATTACAGATTCACGCCCCCTTCCCGGCATAGAATGGACAGTGCAGATTAACAGAGATGAGGCAGCCAGACATGGTGTGTCAATCGACCAGATTGGCAATATGGTCAAGCTGATTACCAAAGGCATTGATATATCGGATTATCGCCCTGATGATTCAGATGATGAGATTGATATCACTTTGCGCTTTCAAAGAGGTCAGAGAAATCTTGACCGGTTAGAAGAATTGCGGGTGCCGACAAGCAATGGCAATTATGTCCCCTTATCTGTATTTGCCTCACTTGTCCCGCAACCAAAAGGCGGCGATATTCAGCGCAAAAACGGACAGCGTTTTTATTTTATCGATTCTGATGTCGAAGATGGCTTATTGCCTGCCACAATGATTGAAACATTACAATCAGCCATAGATGAGGCACAGATTGCCGGTAATTCACGTGTTGAATTTGGCGGTGAGTCTGAAGATATCGCAGAAACACAGGCCTTTTTAGGCTCGTCTTTTGCCTTATCAATGTGCCTGATGGTTCTGGTGCTGATGTTCCAGTTTAATTCTGCATGGCAGACCATTGTCACCATGTCAGCGATTATCCTGTCATCTGGCGGTGTGTTTTTAGGGCTCTGGATCATCGACAGGCCGTTTGGCATTGTGATGTCAGGGCTTGGTATCATCGCTTTGGCAGGTGTTGTGGTGAATAATAATATTGTTCTGATCGATACCTTTAATGAATTCCGCAAAAAAGGATATAGCGCCCGTCATGCGGCTTTTCATGCAGGGCTAGCCCGTTTCCGGCCTGTTATTCTGACAGCTGTGACAACGATATTGGGGCTGATGCCAATGGTGTTTGAGTTGACCATTCAATTTGCTGACAGGTCTGTTTTGGTTGGTGCGCCATCCTCTCAATGGTGGACTGATCTTGCCAGTACCATTGCAGGTGGCCTGACCTTTGCGACTATTTTAACCTTGCTTGCGACCCCTGCCCTGCTTGTGCTTGGTGAGAGAGTCTCGCAGGGGATGAGCCGGTTGCAACACCGTCTTCGCGGCATGATCAGATCATCTGTTACCCCAGGTTAAGTAATCCTGTCTCAGCTAATAAATTATCAAGCCAATGCCAGTCATCTTCCTGGCGTTGGGTAATGAGAAGATAGCGTTCAATCAAAAAGCGCGGCGCTTGTGTCATCTCAAAAAGCGGGGATGAGGGCGCATATGTATCAATCAGTGTCTTTGGCAGATAGACAGACCCGCCAAATTCCAGAATATGTGACAGCGCCATTTGCGGGGTATTAAAGCCAAGATGCGCTGCGCCGGCATCATAATAATATACATCATGCTTGCGGCGAAAATCAGCGCCGTAATCAACATAAACATATTGGCTGTCAAATCGCAGAGGCGTATCCTGACGGTCTGAATAAAGACGCAATTCACAATCAGTGAGACGAATGGCTCTTTGTGATTTACGGATAACAGGATCACTGACAAGGCATAAATCAATGGTGCCGTCATTTAATGCCTTATTCAAAATCGTTTCATCTGATTGCCGGACAGATAGCGCAAACCCCGCTTCATGTGCGCGCATGGCATTAAAGAGCTGTTTGCCGCCCATCTCCCATAAGGTGACAGAGCACCCAAAATGATAAATGTGTGACAAACCTTGCGGCAAAGAAGTCGCACGCAACGCCTGCCCCCACAAACCATCTATGATATGCGCATAGGATAGTAATTTTGTCCCGGCGGCGGTCAGGCTGACCCCTGATCTGGCCCTGACAAGCAGTTTTTGTCCAACTTCATCTTCCAGAGCCTTGAGGCGCATGGTCACGGTTGACTGGGTAATGTTGAGCTTTTCAGAGGCTTTGACAAGAGACCCTGTCTCAATAATAGCCATAAAGGTGCGCAAGGATGACTGATTCATATGATCTTTATAATTCAGAAATACTGAATTTATAAGTCAAAATAATTTGATTTTCAAAATTATAAATCTTTGCCAGATTAATGAGGTCACCTGGGGGAGGGATAAGATGGCTGATATTTCGACTTATGATATGTTGATAGACGGGCAATGGGTGCCGGCAAGCGATGGCGCCTATTTTGAATCGCGCGATCCGTCAAATGACACAGTCTGGGCGCGCATACCGGCTGCTACAAAAGAAGATGTCGATAAAGCGGTAGACGCAGCGCAAAGAGCGCTTGAGGGGCCATGGGGGCAGATGACGCCAAGCCAGAGAGGTAAATGCCTTGGCAGTTTGGCAGATTTGCTTGCTGAGCATTCAGAGGTGATCGGCCGCACTGAGACCAAAGATACCGGCAAAATGTTCAAAGAAACAAGATGGCAATGCCAGTATATTGCAGAATATCTTCGTTTTTATGCAGGCGCCGCTGACAAGCTTCATGGCGATACTCTGCCGATTGATAAGCCTGATATGTTTGTCTTTACAAACAGAGAGCCTCTTGGTGTTATCGCGGCTGTGATACCGTGGAATTCTCAGATGTTTTTGGCGGCTGTTAAAATTGGCCCTGCCCTTGCCACCGGTAACAGTATTATTCTGAAAGCCTCAGAACATGCCTCTGCCCCTTTATTAGAATTTGGCAAGCTTATCAAACAGGCCGGCATTCCTGATGGGGTGGTGAATATCATTACCGGATTTGGTGATCCGTGCGGACAAGCATTAACATCTCATAAAGGGATAGCGCGTGTTGCTTTTACGGGGGGCACGCAATCTGCGCGTCATATTATACGTAATTCTGCTGAGAATTTTGCCGAAGTCTCTCTTGAGCTTGGCGGTAAATCACCGTTTATCGTGTTTGATGACGCTGATCTTGAGAGCGCCGTCAATGGCAGTGTTGCCGGTATTTTTGGCGCCTCAGGTCAATCATGCGTGGCAGGATCACGCCTCTATCTGCATGAAGATATCGCTGAGGCTTTCCTTGCGAAAATGGTCAAGATTGCCAAAGGCATTACTATTGGCGACCCGCAATCTGATGAAACAGAAATGGGGCCTTTATGCACAAAAGGGCAAATGTCCCTTATTACTGAACAGGTGGCGCTTGCTGAAAAAGAAGGCGGGGTTATCCTGACAGGCGGCAAAGCGCGCCCTGAGCTTGGCAGCCAGTATTTTGAGCCAACCATTATTGAATGCCCTCATCAGGATATGAGCCTTGTGAAAACAGAATTATTTGGCCCTGTTCTGGCTGTGCAACGCTTTCGCAGTGAAGATGAGGTGCTTGGCCTTGCCAATGATAGTGATTATGGGCTTGCGGCCGGTATCTTTACGACAAACCATGCAAGAGCTTTGCGGATGAGCAAACATATCAAAGCAGGCATTGTCTGGGTGAATACTTATCGTGCGATATCACCCATTGCGGAATTTGGCGGGATGAAACATTCCGGCCATGGCAGAGAAGCCGGATTTCAGGCGCTGATGGATTACACAAGACCGAAAACGGTGTGGATGAATATGTCTGAAGAGCCTATCGCCAATCCGTTTCAGCCTCAATAATCAGCCGCTATCGCAAAACGCAGAGATAATATCATGAAGTTTCATTTAAGCATTAACCTTGAGCGCATGGATGAAAATGTGTCTATGACAGAGGTGCGTGATCATACATTAGAGATGGTGCAAATGGCTGATAAGGCCGGATTTGAGCTTGTCTGGGCAGCAGAGCATCATGCGCTTGAGATGACCATTGCGCCTAACCCGTTTCAGTTGATGACATGGTGGGCCACCCATACACAAAATATCCGCCTTGGGGCCGGTGTTGTGAACGCTGCTTACTGGCACCCGATTAATCTGGCAGGTGAGGCAGCGATGACTGACCTTATCAGTGGCGGGCGTGTTGATCTTGGCATTGGATCTGGCGCTTATCAGCGTGAATTTGACCGTATGCACCCTGGCCTTGACCAAAAAGAGGGCTATAAATATCTGCAGGAAATGCTGCCTTTGGTCAAAAAATTATGGCAGGGCGATGTGACACATAATGGCGAATTCTGGCAGTTTCCTGCCGCTACTTCCTGCCCGAAACCTATGCAGGATGAGGTGCCGTTATGGGTTGCCGCAAGAGCGCCTGTAACCTTTGATTATGCTGTTCAACATAATTGCAATATCATGAGCTGGCCTTTGACCATGCCTTTTTCAGAAGCTGAGGCCTATCGTCAGAGGCTAGATGAGGCCATTGTAAAGTCTGATACAGATTTTACAGGCAAATGGGCTTTAATGCGCCATACGGCTGTTTATAAAACAAATGAAGATAAACAAGCGGCCATTGATGCTGTGCGGTCTGTTCTGGCGATGTTTGGCAATTTGATGATGCAGTCTGGCGAGGTGGTCAATGGATTCCCGTCCAAAGTGCCGCTTGAGTCACTTGAAGGTAATGTGCGCGTTGACCCGGAGATGCTGGCACAGAATCTGGCATTTGGCACACCAGAAGAGGTGGTTGCAAAATTAAAACAATATGAGGCGCTTGGGGTAGATGCCTTTATCTATTACGCAAGCATGGGCCTTGACAGGGATCAGCAAAAACGCAGCCTGCAATATTTCATTGAAGAAGTTATGCCAGAATTCACATAGATTGTGGCAATAGGAGAGATAAGATTATGACTGTTGAAATCAGACGCACCATTGACTGGAGCCAAACAACCTTTGTGGAAGGTGGCAAAGCTGTTGACAAGCCAACCTATCTTTATGCCGCCCTTGCGATTGTCAGAAACCCGTGGTTTGGCAAAGGATTTGTTGAAGATTTAGGCCCGGAAATCAGAGACCATTGCCCTGTGATTGGCAAGCTTTTGACTGAGAATCTGTTGCGCCTGTCTGGTGGTGCAATTGAAGGTGTTGGCAAAGCCTCTCTTGTTGGTATGGGAGGTGAGGTTGAACATGCACAGGCGCTGACCCATTCTTTATGGTTTGGCAACCAGTTGCGAGGTGCGATAAATGCGAAAAGCTATCTTGCCTTTGCCAATATTAAGGCAGTTGGCGGCAGCAGCCTCCTCATCCCTTTGATGGATAAAGATGATGGCGGAAGACGCTCTCATTATCAGACGATTTCTGTCTCCGTTGCAGATGCCCCTGCCCCTGATGAGATCATTATCGCGCTAGGCGGCTCTGTTGGTGGCCATCCTCACCACCGCATTGGCGATCGCTATTCCGATCTAAAGGAAATGGGACATGATGTTGATAATCCGGCAGGTGTATAGCCGATGAGTGCGCTGACCCCTCTTGGCACTGCCTATGAGACTTTTGGACAAAAAGGCGCACCTGTTATTGTGCTAATCCATGGCCTTGGGCTAACCCGCCAGACATGGGATGGCTTTATCACTGATTTGCAAGATGATTATTTTGTTATCAGCTATGATCTGTGCGGGCATGGGCAATCAGCACTACCAACACAAAAGCCATCCTTGCGGGTGCTGTCAGAACAGTTGTCTGAATTGCTAACTCATCTTGATGTAGCAAAAGCGCATCTTATCGGCTTTTCCCTTGGCGGTATGATTAACAGACGCTTTGCGATGGATTATCCTGATAAAATTGCCTCGCTTGTTATCTTAAACTCTCCTCATGAAAGAAGCGCAGAACAGCAAATCCTTGTTGAAAAACGAGCTCTTGATACCCAAGGTGGCGGCGCGGCTGCCACCATTGAGGCGACCATTGAGAGGTGGTTTACAAGCGCTTTTCGCGCCAATAACCTGGCCATAACAGCGTGGGTGCGTGCCACTGTTCTTGCCAATGATCCGCAAAATTATGCAGATCATCGCTTTGTTCTGGCAAATGGGGTGCTTGAGCTGATACGCCCTGAGCCTGCGATATCCTGCCCTGCCCTTGTGATGACATGTGCGCATGATTCAGGCTCAACTGTGGCCATGTCAGAGGCCATTGCAAGTGAAATTAAAGGAGCGCAGATTGTGATTATTCCAGATCTGCAACATCTTGGCCTGCTGGAACAACCAGCGTCATTCCTGACACATATAAAGGCGTTTTTATCTGGCGCCGAGGCCAGTTCTGGCTAAAGGAGCTATCAGATGACAAAGAGTGATAAATGCCGCACAATGACCGGCGGACAGGCGGCGATTGAAAGCCTGCAACATGAATCTGTCAGCCATGTTTTTGGCCTGATTGGCAGCGCCACAATGGAGATGTTTGATGCGCTTTATGAGGCGTCTGACATTGCCTTTATCGGGGTTCATGATGAGCGTACAGGTACGCATATGGCTGATGGTTTTGCACGCGCCTCGGGTAAGTCTGGTGTGATATTGGCAGGGCAAAACGGGCCGGGGGCAACCAACCTTGTCACAGGTCTGGCACAAGCAAAAGCAGCCTTTTCGCCTGTTATCTCTCTGGCAGGTGCTTTGTCAACGGCCCATCATTACAAGGATGCCTTTCAGGAAGTTGATCAAGAAGCGTTGTTTCGGCCTGTCACAAAACAAACATGGAATGTGCCGTCAACAGAGCGTGTGCAAGATATTCTGACAGACGCATTTCGTGTTGCCCATGCCCCGCGAAAAGGACCTGTGCATGTTAATCTGCCAAGAGATGTTCTGGCAGGACAGGCAGAGTATCGCCCTTTGCCGCCTGTATCAGCCTATCGCGGCCCAAGCGCGGCTGCGCCTGCCCAAGATGCCTTACGCCAAGCAGCACATATGCTACGCCATGCGAAGCGGCCTGTTATTATTGCAGGGGGCGGGATTAAAAATGAACGCGCAGAAAAAGCGGCACTTGGCCTTGCAAGCGCCTTCCATTGTCCGATTGTCACCTCACCCGGTCATGGCGATGCGCTTGGATTTGGTCATCCATTAAATGCAGGCCAGATGGGACCGCGCGGCAATGAGGTAGCCTCCCGCCTTGTCAGACAAGCAGATGTTATTCTGGCACTTGGCACAAGACTTGGCTTTAATTCTACCTTTTTCAGCTATGATAACATCAATGAAGAGGCAGACATCATTCATATTGAACAAGAGCCAACTGCCATTGGTCGTTACTTTCCGGTTGCGCTTGGCATTGTGGCTGATGCGCCGAGCGCTGCCATCATGCTGACAGATTTGATTGAAAATCAGGCACAAAAAGATGAGGCAAAAGCCTGGACAGATGCCTATCTGGCAGAACGTCAGGCATTTTTGGCAAAAAGAGATGAGAGCGCCTTATCTCTGGCAGAGGCAGAGTTGATTCAGCCAGCGGCCTTATATCACACGCTTCGTGGCTGTCTGCCGGAAAATGCGGCCATTACCATGGATGCAGGCACTTTATGTCTGCAAGCGACTGATAATCTGAATTATCATCAGGCAGGCAGTCTATTCACGCCTCTTGATTTTGGCCTTGTTGGATTTTCCTTTGCCTGTGGTCTTGGTGTGAAGCTTGCCAATCCTGAGCGCCCTGTCATTAGCCTGATGGGAGATGGCGGGTTTGGGATGACTGTCTCTGAGCTGTCGTGCGCAGTTGATCATGGGATAAATACGGTGACGATTGTCATGAATAATCAATGCTGGGGCGCTGAGAAAGCTTATCAAAGAGACTTTTTTGGTGAGCGTTATATTGGCGCGAATATCTCTAGCCCACCTTTTGATAAATTGGCAGAATTATATGGCGCTGTGGGCTATCGTGCGACAAGCTTATCACAAGTATCTGAGGCGGTGAGCGCTGCGCTTGGACAAGATAAACCTTGTGTGATTGATGTATCAGTTGACCCGGCAGCTTTATATAGCTTCAGGCGTGACAGCTTTGCCCATCGCGCGAAATTAGGATGATGAGTGCTTTGTGCGGTTTATCGCAATTGCACTGATTAGCGAAAGCAATACCATCACCAATAAACACACAATGCCTGTGATGACTGATTTATCAGCGCCAAGGCTGATGACAATGACGCCGCCAACAGCGCCGATCATCATGGTAAAAGCGCCAATTAAACCTGAGGCTGTGCCGGCATTTGGTCTGGCTGCGCCTATGCCGCCAATGGTGGCATTGGCCACTGTGAGACCATTTGCAAAACCAAAACATATGCACGGAAGTGCAAGCACCAAAGGTGACTTCAAAGATGCTAGCTGGCCAGTCAGTAATAAGGCCAGTGAGAGTGAGGCAAATACACAACCGTAGAGCGCTGCCCTCTCTATCCCTTTTTTGACCATATAGAGCCTGTTAAATAAATTGCCGAACATATAGCCGACAGGGGTCATGCCAAACCATAAACCAAAAGCAAGAGAGCTTGTGCCAATATTATCATAGGCATAAGGGATAAAGGCATTCAGGGTAAAAAAGGCGCCGACCTGAAAGCTTGATATCAGCATGAAATTCCAAAATAACCTATTGGTCAGAACAGCTTTGTAAGACTGCATAAACGTATCAAGCTTCAGGACAGAAGAGCGGCTAATATGGGTTTCCGGCAAGACGGTAAGGCTGCAAACCCATAAAATGCCGCCTGTCAGCGTGATAAGGCCCATCACACCTTCCCACCCTGTATAATAGACAATGGCGCCGCCTGACGATAAGGCAATCATAGGCACAATTGCCTGAATGGTTTGCACAGAGGCCATGGCCTTAGAGGCATCTTCTTTGTTGAAATGATCATTTAACATCGTCCTGCCCATTGATATACAGGCGGCTGCCCCCAAACCCTGAACCGCGCGGCAGGCAGTCAGCACAAAAATATCTGAGGCAAATAAAGAGGTAATGCCAGAGGCAAAAATCAAAAAAGCCCCAATACGAAAAAACACACGCCGACCAAACGCATCAGATAAAGGCCCATAGATAAGCTGGCCAGTGGCAAGCGTGACCAGATAAGCTGTTAATAAAAGCTGCACACGTTCAGGGATAACATCAAGCTCTTGTACAATCACAGGCAAGGCAGGTGTGATGAGCGTAATGCCCATGACAGCGCTGCCTGTACCAAGGGCAATCAGCCATAAGGGGAGTTTTGCTTTATCTGTCATCCTTTTGCCTTTTGCGCCTTGCGCATTGCCGGTGCCAGATGATGGCGGTCCTGGGGAATATCATTATCGAAATAATCTGCCAAATTCATATCGGCAATGCGGTCCTGATAGATAGCGATTGCCTGCGACATATCATTTGACAGGCCAAGCTCTTCAAGTGTTTTGGCCACTTCACGCATTTCAGCGGCGCGGCGTCTGCCATGGGTGGCGGCACGTTCCATCACATAATCAGCAAGCTTTTCCATATTCTGAATACCAAGGGTTTTGCCGGCAGATTGTAATATGCGGCTATCCAGACCAAGGCCTTGTGAGGCTGTCACAGATTCTGAGATCAAACATTCCATGCCCTTTATCAATATGGATCTGAGCATTTTCACAATGCTGGCATCGCCAATTTGCGGGCCTTCCCAATCATAGGTGAAATCAAGCTTATCAAGCAATGAGGTCAGCCTTGCCTCCTGATGGCCTGAAAGCAATAACGGTGTCTTGTGACCACGAGGATGGATAGGCGCCATAATGGCCATATCGATATAGGTTGCACCTTTGGCCTCAATCAGCGCGGCGGATTTTTGCTTTGTGCCGGGTGAGACAGAATTCCCGTCAAGGAACATGGTCTGCTTTGTTACATAAGGGGCAACAGAACGGGCCGCGTTAACAGCCTCATCTGCGGTGACGACTGAGATGATAATGGGCGCTGTCTGGCATAAGGCTTGCAGGCTATCGCACAAGGCAGCTGGTAACGGCGCTGATACATCTGCCACATCATAAGCGAACAGACAGATATCTGTCTGTTCTTCTGCCAAAGAGGCCGCTATGGCACGGCCAGCTTCGCCATAGCCAAGTAAGCCGATCGCTGTCATCGCAACGCCCTACAAATCATAAGAGGCCAAACGCGGAAAAACTTTGCGTGTATTACCTTCAAAAATCATCTGTTTCTGGCCTTTATCAAGTGCCCTGTTCGCATCAATATAGCGCTTTGTATCATCATAATAATGACCAGAACGCGGATCGATACCACGCACCGCGCCAATCATCTCAGAGGCAAATAATATATTTTTGGTCGGGATCACATCAAGCAACATATCAATGCCATCTTGATGATAAACACATGTATCAAAATAAATATTATTCAACATACGCTCTTCTAAATCGCCAAGACCTTTATCTTGAGCAATCCCGCGAAACCGTCCCCAATGATAGGGCACCGCGCCACCACCATGGGGAATGATAAAGCGCAATTCAGGAAAATCGGTAAAGACATCTGAGAATAATAAGTGGACAAAGGCAGTCGTATCGGCGCCAAGATAATAGCTTGAGGTGGTATCCAGAGAATGATGACAAGCACCAGAGACATGGATCATGGCAGGCACGTCAAGTTCAACCATTTTTTCATATAAAGGATACCAATATTTATCGCCCAAACGTGCATCTTTCCAATAGCCGCCTGAAGGGTCAGGATTCAGATTACACCCAATAAATCCCATCTCTTCCACACATCTTTGTAATTCGCGGATACTGTTATCAATGGGTGTCTCAGGGCTTTGCGGCAATTGGCATACAGGAACAAAGTTCCGGGGGTATAAATCACAGACCCGCTTTATCAGATCATTTTGCTGTTCGGTCCATGCCTGAGACGTAGAGGCATTGCCGACATGATGACCCATCCAGCTTGCACGAGGTGAGAATATGGTCACATCTGTCCCACGTTCTTGTTGTAATTTCAGCTGATTATGTTCGATAGATTCCCTGATTTCATCATCTGATACCTCTATGGTGCCTTTTTCAAAAAGCGCATCAGGATCTGTTTTCAGCCGCTCTTTTTGCGCATTGCGATAGGCCTCGACAGCAGGCGGTGTGGTGGTGTAGTGACCATGGCAATCAATAATCATATCTTAGCCCCTCTTATCATCTTGCCGGCAATTTATGCCGTTAAAGCTGCCAAGCTCATCCAGGCTGTCAACGTAAGAAAAGCCTGCTTCTTTGAGACGTGGCCGCATATTATAAATATCAAGGCCGAGCTCTCCGTCAGCAAGGCGCTTTCGTTTTTCCTCTTCATTGTCTGTTCTGTTCTGGGATTTGACCAAAACATCCTGCGCATCTTCGCGCGGGACGACACAAACGCCATCATCATCTGCGATGATCACATCCCCTGGCATGACGGTCACACCTGCGCACACAACAGGCACATTTACCGCACCCAAAGTGTTTTTCACCGTACCTTTGGATGAGACAGATTTCGACCAGACAGGAAATGACATTTGCGTTAAATCAGCAATATCACGCACACCAGCATCTATGATGAGCCCTTGCACGCCGCGCGCCTGACATGAGGTGGCAAGCAAATCACCAAAAAAACCGTCATCATTATCAGTTGTCAGCGCCACCACAAGAATATCACCTTGCTGGCATAATTCCAGTGCCACATGAAGCATCCAATTATCACCTGGCTGTGCCAGAACGGTTACCGCTGTCCCGCCAATTGCAGCGCCAGAATAAATGGGACGCATATAAGGTTTCATAATCCCTGTGCGCCCTTGCGCTTCATGCACCGTAGAGGCGCCTTGTTGGCCAAGTGATTTGGCAATCTGTAAATCAGCACGTTTGATATGTTTTACAGCGACATGTTTCATGATGACGTCTCCTATCGCCTGTTGATTTGGCGCTTTATCCTTTGTCCTGATAAGCCTGAGGCTTAAAATCCGTAAAGTCGGGCAGGATTATCGACCAGTATCTTTTGTTGCAAGCTTTCATCTCTAGCCAATAATGGCACAAGATCAAGCAAGTCGCCATCATTTGGCATATGTGTTTTGATATTTGGATGAGGCCAGTCTGTGCCCCATAAAATACGATCGGGGCAAATCTCCACCAATTCCTGTGCATAAGGAACAGCGTCATAAAAAGGAGGACCAGCGACAGAAATACGCTCTGAGCCACAAATCTTGACCCACCAATTATCACGCGCGACAAAATCTTTGAGGATTTTGAAAGCTGGCTGATGAATGCCGCCAGATGTTGGCACACGCCCCATATGATCTACAATGATATCCATATCAAATTTCAAAAAGAAATCCTGAAAAGCGATAATATCTTCGGCATTTACATGAATAACAAGATGCCAGCCAAGCGGTTTGACGCGCTCAAGCACACGTTCCATCATAGCAAGGTCAGGCACACCACCTAGATGGGTGACAAAATTAAAGCGAATTCCGCGCACACCGCCTGCATGCAAATCAGCAAATTCTTCATCTGTAAAACTGTCATTGGCAATGCAGACACCGCGATAATTGTCAGGGTTAGCAGACAGCGCATCCATCATTGCCCTGTTATCAGGACCATGACAGCTTGCCTGAACAATCACAGCGCGTTCTATGCCTATCTTTTTATGAAGGGCGGCCAATGCGTCTTTGGGACCATCGGGCGGATGATAGGTAGAAGACGGATGATAGGGAAACACCTCATGCGGGCCAAAAATATGGCAATGCGCATCACAAGCCCCTTTGGGCGCACGAAAGGCAGGCGTTTTTGTATTTGGCTCTGGCGGCATACAGCTTTTTTTGCCAGTCACCGGGTGGCGATAGTCAGTCATCATGGTATCCTATGTTGCCAAATGGTGGGGTATGAATGCATGGCCTCTGGCAAGAAGCCTTGTGGTGCGTAACAGGCCTGCAGATATGATCTCAGTGCTTTGCTGAATGCCATCTTCAGAGGCCGCAAAATCAAGTTGCACATCAAAACGCCCTGACGGGTGGCCAATCGATAATTGCTTAGAAGGACCGTCCGGTACTTTTGCTAAATCAAAGACAGCGCTGTCAGGCAGGCAGGCGGCGCTTGCCGCGGTGACCGCGCCCAGAACACCAATGGCTTTGTGGCATTGTTTTGGTATGAACATACGTGTGGAAAAAGCTGTGTCATCTTGTGAGGCAGAGGTCAGACACATTTTAGGCACTGCTTTATCACGCACATCACCAAGCCCCATCATCTGCCCTGCGATGAGGCGGATTGATTCAATTTTGGCTTTCAAATCTTCATTTTGGTTCAAAATATCAGGGGATTCTACACCTGTTATTCCGAAATCTGTTGCACGCATCATCACCACAGGCATACCATTATCAATCAAGGTCACCTGATAGCCATCAATGATATCGCAAGACTTGCCGGTTGGCAGTAACGCCCCGCACAGCGATCCTGCCAAACCTTCATAGCGGCAGATAACAGGAGCTGATGTGCCATAAACACCATCAATCTTGTGATCACCTTCATAGACAGGCAGTCCCTCTTTGATAGGAAATGTAAGGTGACAGATTTTTGCGCTGTTGGTCATATAAACGCTGATATGGGCCTCATCACCTGTTGCGGTCACAAGGCCTGTTTCAAGGGCAAACGCCCCTACCCCGGCAAGAATATTGCCGCAATTAGGGGTATCATCAAGGCGATCTTCGCCAATAATGGCCTGAATAAACTGGTAGTCAACATCAATGCCAGGCCTGTCAGAGGGCGTGATTATAGCGATTTTTGAACTTAACGGATCGCCGCCGCCAAGACCGTCAATCTGGCGCGGATCACCATGAGCGCCCATCACAGATTTCAGAACAGCCTCGCGCTTTGCTTTATCAGAGGGCAGGTCATGGCCATGAAAATACAAGCCTTTGGAGCTGCCACCTCTGAATTGATAAAATGGTAAGGCCGTCTGGTTTGTCATGATGTCATTTTCTGTTCGATTTCATGCATCACTTTCATAGCAGGCAGACATTTAGCGACTGAGGCATTTGGCTCTTTGCCTGTCATGATGGCTTGAATAAATTCACGGTTTATCAGCTCAATCCCGTTCAAAGAGACATCAACCTGTGAGACATCAATCTGATTTTCCTTACCATCAAATAAGTCATCATAACGTGCAATATAGGTGCCATTGTCACAAATATAGCGGAAAAAAGTTCCCAAAGGGCCGTCATTGTTAAATGACAAAGACAAGGTGCAAAGCTTGCCTGACGGGGTTTTCATGATGATTGACATATCCATGGCAATACCAAGTTCGCGATGCTTTGGCCCTTGCACAGCGTGCACTTCGCTTATGGTCTCGCCTGTCTGATATTGGAATAAATCAATCGTATGGCAGGCATGATGCCATAACAGATGATCTGTCCAACTGCGGGGCTCACCAAGAGCGTTCATATTTGTGCGCCGGAAAAAATAGGTTTGGGCATCCATTTGCTGCAGGCTAAGAGATCCATCCTTTATCATCTTATGCAGATATTGATGAGACGGATTAAAGCGCCGCACATGACCTGCCATAGCAATCAGGCCGGTGCGGGCCTGTGCCTCAACAACTGCCTCAGAATCTGCCAGATTATCAGCCATAGGAATTTCAACAAGCACATGTTTGCCTGCCGCCATTGCGGCAATCGCCTGACTTGCGTGAAGCTGGGTCGGTGTTGCCAATATCACAGCGTCAATCTCATCACAGGCGATAAAGGCATCATAATCATCAAAAGCAAGGCGTGCATGACCGGCCGCGACAATGTTATTTGCCTTTTCAAGCTTGCGTTCCATCAACGCAACAATTTCAGCCTCTGCGATTTGCTGAACTGCCTCCAGATGTTTTTTGCCAAATGCGCCGGCGGCACCTGCAATCCCAATTCTGATCTTTGTCATTGGCGTGTCTCTTATCTCTGTTTTTTTATCTGTTTTCCAGAATAATGGCACCATAGGCGGTTGCTGATACCGGGATATGGTAGAAACGATATATTTCTTCTACCTTATCATTTAAGGCGCCGCGCATGACATTCCACATAATCATCTCAATCCCCTCACAACCGGCATCACGTATGAATTCAGTATGAGGGATCATCGCATTTGCCATCGGATCTTGTGTTAAATTATCCAAAAAGCGTTTATCAAATTCAGGGTTGACCACACCGGCACGCTCGCCGCCTAATTGGTGAGACAGGCCGCCTGTCCCCCAGATACCAACTGTGATATCTTCGGGAAAGCTGGCAACAGCCCTGCCAATCGCCTGACCCAATTTATAACAACGCAACGCGGTTGGCAGTGGGTGTTGGATCACATTCACACATAATGGCACAACCGCGGTTGGCCATTCATTGGGTTGATCATAAGCAATGGATAAAGGCACCGTAAAGCCGTGATCAAGATCAATGCTCGCTGCGACTGCCATATCAAATTCTTCGGCCATCAGGCTTTCGACCATATGCCATGCCAGTTCAGGGTGCCCTGTCATATTTGGCACCTTGCGCGGGCCCCAGCCTTCATCTGCCGGTTTGAATTCTTCGCCAACACCAACGGTAAAGGTTGAATAATTATCAAGAGAATATGAGGTCGCATGATCATTAAAGACAATGATATTCACATCAGGCACATTTTTTTTATGCCATTCACGAAGCGGGCCAAAGCCGTCAAAAAGAGGCTTCCAATAAGGCTCATCTGTCTTGCCGTGATCAAGCGCTGCGCCCACACCCGGGACATGTGATGTGCCCATACCTGCAATAATTTTAGCCATTTTCTTCCCCTTTATATCTGTTGCCTTCAATTGGGCGCCCGCCTGCTATCATCATTTCCTGAAATTCTTCAAAGCTAAGCTCCGGGCGTGACATTTTCCCATACATAACCTGAGGCGGCTGCCTGTCATGGCTGACCAGTTTGAAGGCATAATAGACATTTGCGCCAAGCTGAAGCATATCAAGATAGCGTCTGTCTTTGACAGCCTGCCTCTGATCTTGTGTCATTTTGAATTGCGCCATATAGCCATCTTCGTCTGCGGCAAAAGCATCGCGGCATTCCTGTTTGTTGAGCGTCATCAAAAACATATTCAGATGATAGCCTTTGCGATAAGTGCGACTATCAAGAACATATGTGCCTGGCACATCATCATAATCTCGTTTGGGCATGAAATCCTCCCCGGTGTGGCGGTCCCTTTTGCAAAAACTATGTCCTGCAAAGGGTATTTTTTCATTTTCTATGTCTCTATATTATGCTTTTACTATTTTAGGACAATATACAATTTTGCAAACGGTTTGTTCATGAAATGGAACGTAGATGATTTGCCTGTTTTTCTGGCAGTCAAAGATAAACAAGGGATATCTGCGGCGGCGCGCCAGTTAGCTATGCCGAAATCATCTGTCAGCCGTATCTTAGGCAGGCTTGAAGAGGCGCTTGATATCCGCTTGTTTGACAGAAATACAAGACAAATGAGGCTAACGGCTGAAGGTGAAATTTTCGCCCTTCATGCCACACGCATTGTTGAACAGGTCCAGGTGGCAGATGAGGCATTATCTGGTCTTCGTCACGAACCATCAGGTGTTTTGAAAGTCTCACTTCCCATGGCATTCAGCCGTGAGATTATCGGCGGGCGCCTGACAGAGTTTAGCGAGATTTATCCTGACATTACCTTGCAGATAACGGTGGGGGCTGAGCCTGTCAATTTATTGCGCGAAGATCTGGATTTGGCCTTTATGGTTGGGCCGATTGCCTCATCTGAGCTTGTCGCTCAAAAAGTATCTGATACGCCTCTTATTTGGGTAGCGCGCGCTGATTATGCGGCAAAGAAGATGATTGGCGACAAGCTGTCAGATCTGCGCCCCCATTTGCGGTTTTGCGAAAGGCGATATCAGACTGACAGGCTTGCGGTGCGCACACCGTCTGGAAAACAATTTCTGGATACCTCTCATCTGATGAGTGTCAATGATCCTGTTATCCTGCGCGATATTGTGCTGCGTGGTGGCGGGGTTGGTTTATTGCCCCGCCTTTATTGTCAGGATCATCTTGTCGATGGCAGGCTTGTGCGTTTGTGCCCGTCTTTGGTGCCAGAGCCCCGGGCTATGATTTTCGCTGTGACTGCCTCACGCCATTTGCAGCCACAAAAAGCGCGTGTCTTTATCGATTTTGTGCGATCTTGTGTGGCAGATTACACAAAAGCAAAAAGCGGCCAAACTGGCTAAAACACCTTAGCACATCAGGCAGGCACATCAGACAGGCACATCAGGCAGGAACGGGGGCTGCTTTGCGCTCTTTGATTGGAATATGGACCAGCGTTGACAGCAAGCCTGTGCCGACACCAACCCACCATACAGCGGTATAAGAGCCAAATTGATCATAAAAGGTGCCGCCAAGCCATACACCTACGAATGAGCCAAGCTGGTGCGAGAAAAAGACAAGCCCATATAAGGTGCCCATATAACGCAACCCATAAAGATGAGCGACAAGCCCTGATGTTAAAGGCACTGTGGCGAGCCATAAAGAGCCCATGACGACTGAGAACACCAAAACCGTAAATGGCGTAATCGGCATGATAATAAACCATGCAGCAATCAGGGTGCGCCCTGCATAAATCAGCGCAAGAAGATTCTTTTTCTGGAACCTGTTTCCAAGAGCGCCGGCTGAGATGGTGCCGATGATATTAAAGACACCAATAACAGCGATCGCAAGCGCCCCCAGAGCAGCGGTTGTGGTCACACCAAAGCTTGCCAGAATGCCGTCAGGGTCAATGGCAGCGCATGTCTCTGTTACCAATGCGGGGAAATGGGCTGTCACAAAGGCAAGCTGAAAGCCACAGCTGAAGAATCCAACGAAAATCATGATATAATTGGGATCTTTGGCGGCGCGTGTGATGATCTGGCCAAGCGTTTCTTCAAGCTCAGCCTTTGTGGCTTTATAATCGCTTTTCATAAATGGCAAACACATCACAGAGGCCATAATGATGACGGCAAATATCATAAAGACCTCAGACCAATGCGCCCCTTGCAACAAATATTGTGCCAGTGGCGGGCCGACTACCTGACCAAGACTGCCTGCGGCGGTCGTGATGCCAAGGGCAAGTGATCTGTTTTTATCAGAGGCAGCTCTGCCAACCACGCCAAGCAACACGCCAAAGCCCGTACCTGCAATTCCAAAGCCAACAAGCACTTCAAGCAATTGATGCTGAAAGGCAGACACTGAATAAGCGCTGAAAAGCAGACCTGCGGCATAAAGGCCAACACCAATAAGAACAGCGCGCCTGTCACCAAGACGTTCTGCAAAAGCGCCAAATATCGGGGTGGCAAGTCCCCATGCCAAATTCTGAATCGCAATGGCAAGGGAAAATTCACTGCGCAACCAGCCCAAATCCTCTGCAATGGGAATTTGGAACACCCCAAAACTGGCACGAATCATGAAGCTGAGGAACAAAACGATACTGGAGGCTATCAGAATAGGGGTGAATAAGGAGTCTGACTTTGCAGTTGTTGCTTGTGACATGCGACTGGCCTTTTTTGGACTAGTAAAAGTGGTGAGACGTTACCTTGTCATGCGTCTGATCATACACTTAGGGCGTAGAAATGAAAAACGATTGCGCATAATGAAAAAGTTGATCTAATACTAGTTTAGGAAGTTTCAACGGAGGATGAAAGTGAAAAAATACCTAACAATGGCGGCTGTTGCTGTTTCAGCCGCTTTTATAACCACAGCTGCGAATGCCGCTGATGTAACTTTACGTTTTCATCAGTTTTTGTCTTTGAAGGCAGATATTCCGGCGAGAGGCATTGAGCCCTGGATTAAAAAAATCGAAGAAGAATCAAATGGGCGTATTAAAATCGAACATTATCCTTCGATGCAATTAGGCGGTGCACCGCCTTCTTTATATGGTCAGGCGCGTGACGGTGTGGTTGATATTATCTGGACTGTTCTTGGCTATACGCCGGGTTTGTTCCCGACCGCAGAAGCATTTGAATTGCCATTTATGACAGGTGATGCAGAAAGCAGCTCTGTTGCTTTGCAAAAATATATGGAAGCAAATGGTATGGATGAATTCAAAGATGTTCACCCGCTTGGCTTTCATACACATGGCCCTGGTATCATGCATGTCAAAGGAAGCGCCATTAAAACAATTGAGGATCTGAAAGGTAAAAAACTGCGTGGTCCAACGCGTGTGATTACCGGCATGCTTGGCGAGCTTGGCGCAACCCCTGTGGGTATGCCTGTACCGGCGGTTCCTGAATCATTATCAAAAGGTGTGATTGACGGGGCTGTTATCCCTTATGAAGTCTCTGTGCCTTTGAAAATTGCCCAACTGACAGATGCGCATACAGGCTTTGAAGGTGATACAGGCCTTTATACAGCGACTTTTGGTGTGATCATGAATAAGGCTGCTTATGAGGCAATGCCTGCTGACCTTCAGGAAATCATTGACCGTCATTCCGGCGTTGAGATGGCCCGCCTGTTTGGACGCGCCATGGATGAAGCAGATGTAAATGGTCTTCGCATTGCCAAAGAATCTGGCAATGAGGTGGTTGAAATCAGCCTTGCCGACAAAGGCAAATGGGTGGCAGCCGTTCAGCCTGTGATTGATAATTGGATCGCAGAAATGGACGCCAAAGGCCTTGATGGCAAAAAATTATATGAGGCTGCCAAAGCAGCGATCGCAGCAGAAAAATAAATCTGCCGGTCACTCATAAACAAACATGCCCACTGGCCACAAGACGGCCGGTGGGCATTTTATTTAACGCTAGCCAAGAGGGTTAATGGTGACTTATAAGAGCGTCATGACCGTGTTTATTTCACTTCGCCAAAAGACTGAGACATTAAGCGCTGCCTTTGCACTTGCCGGTGGTGTGATGCTGATAGCGCTTGCGATTTTGACTATTTTATCAGTCTTTGGCCGCACCATTAACGCCTATGGATTTGGCCCGATACAAGGTGATTTCGAATTGGTCGAAAATGGCACTGCCTTTGTTGTGTTTTGCTCTCTTCCTTATTGTCAAATGCGCTTTGGTCATGTCAGCATTGATATCCTTGCGCGGCGATTTCCGCATGTCATCTCAAAATTCATAGCCGTCCTCAGCCAGGCTGGCATGGCAGTGATTGCCTTTATCATCACGCGCCAGCTTTATCTTGGCATGGTCGATAAATATCAGTGGGGTGAGACATCTTTTATCCTGCAACTGCCTGTATGGTGGGGCTATGCGGCAAGCCTGCCTGCCAGTATTTTATGGTTTGCAACTTGTATGATTGCCACGATTGGTGTGCTTACCAACTTGATGTCTGAGGAAGGCGTAGGCTGATGACAAATTTCGAAATCGGTCTATATGCTCTGCCTGTCATGCTTGCTTTTATCCTGGCACGTGTGCCGATCATGCTGTCTATGCTTGTGGTGGGGATTGTCGGGCAATATGCCATTTTGGGAAATTGGACACCGTTTTTTGCGCAGATGAAAACAGTGACCTACAGCACTTTTTCAAATTACTCTTTATCAGTGATCCCCATGTTTTTGCTGATGGGGCAATTTGCCTCTCGCGGCGGCATGTCAAAATCGCTTTTTGAGGCGGCAAAAACCTTTGTTGGTCATCGCAAAGGCGGCCTTGCACAAGCCGCAATTGTGGCTTGCGGGGGTTTTGGGGCTATTTGTGGCTCGTCTCTTGCAACGGCTGCGACTATGGGGCAAGTGGCTTTACCTGAATTGCGCAAATATGGCTATTCAGATAAATTATCGACCGCCGTATTGGCGGCAGGCGGCACGCTTGGTGTGTTGATCCCGCCTTCTGTTGTGCTTGTGATTTATGCGATTTTGACAGAACAAAATATTGCCAAATTATTCATCGCTGCCTTTATCCCAGGCTTTTTGGCTATTTTTGGCTATATGGTGACCATTTGGGTGCTTGCGCGCTTGTGGGAAGGTGATGAGATGCCTGTCAAACAAGCAAGTTTTGGGCAAAAAGTCAAAGCTATCAGAGATATCTGGCCTGTTATTGGGATCTTTGCTTTGGTGATCGGCGGCATTTATCTTGGCTGGTTTACCCCCACAGAAGGGGCCGCGGTTGGCGCAGGTGCCACAGGGCTGTTCGCCTTTGTAAATGGCGGTCTTGACCGAAAGAGTTTTACACAAGCCATTCTTGAGACTGCACAATCAACAGCGATGATCTTTGCCATTCTTTTGGGCGCCGCTGTTTTCAATAGTTTTCTTGCTTTTTCGCGTGTGCCATTTGAGGCGGCGGCCATGATTCAGGATATGAATGCCAACCCGTGGCTTGTGCTTGGCGTTATCCTCATCCTGTATCTGATATTGGGTTGTTTTATGGATAGCTTATCTATGATCATCCTGACCATCCCTGTGTTTTTCCCTGTCTTTCAAACACTTGATTTTGGCATGAGCGCTGAAGATGCCGCTTTATGGTTTGGTGTTTTGGTCCTGATTGTGGTTGAAGTCGGGCTGATAACGCCGCCTGTTGGCATGAATTTATTCGTCATTAACAAATTAGCAGGTGATGTGCCCTTATCAGAAAGCTTTACAGGTGTGCTTCCTTTTGTGGCAAGTGACCTTGTGCGTGTGGCCATCCTGACAGCTTTTCCTGCTATCACCTTATTTGGCGTTCATCTGCTATTTTAACAAGGCTCTGAGGTTATCATCATGCTTTGCATTGATCATATCGTTATCGGTACAGCAAATCTGGCAAGCGGCATAAAAGCATTAGAACCAGTCTTTGGCATCACAATACCAGATGGTGGCAAGCATCCTTTGATGAGCACGCATAACGCTATTATGAGCACTGGCAATCGGGAATTTCTGGAGGTGATTGCCATTGATGAGACAGCGCCTGCGCCAACACGAAACAGATGGTTTTCTCTTGATGAGCCTGCCACAAAAGAGCGCCTTGCCATGCGGCCGCGCGCGCTTTATTGGGTGGTGGAAACAGATGATCTTGACGATGTTATAGCCAAAAGCCCGATAGATTTGGGAGAGCCTCTTTCATTATCTCGAGGTGATTTGAGATGGCGCCTGTCTGTCCCGCAAGATGGCAGCCTGCCGGAACAGGGGATCATCCCTGCCTTTATTGAATGGTCGCACGGCCCCCACCCTGCCCAAACGCAAGCTGATTTTGGAATAAGATTAAAACAGGTCAAACTGCGCCATCCTGACCCTGTTGGTATGACAGCGATTTTTGCCACGCTTGGCATTGACCATTTGGCCCATTTAGAAGAAGGGCCGCATCAGATATCCTTTGAGATGAACACAGCCGCGGGCACCATCATCATAGATTAATCTGAAGATGGCAGGAGGCGCTTAAGCGATATAATCAGCCAGAATACGCCTCATTTCTGTTATGATATCTTGTCCAAGTGCATCATCAAGCGCAGCCTCATGCGGCGGGCCAAAAGATTTGGCATCATTATCATAATACAAACCATTGGCTGATGAAAATTCATCTGAGATTGCCGCACGGCAGATAATATCAGCGCCGGTTGTGATGTCATGACCATCAATGCCAAACCCTTCTTTTACCATCTTAGTGCCAAGCAATGAGGCTGGGTTGACTGATACAAAAACCTTATCATCATGTGCTTTGGCCAATTGCCTTGTCCATGAGGTAATGGCAAGCTTGCTTTTTGCATAGGCCTCCATATCTGTGTATTCAGCAAATTGGCCCAATTCTGTTGCCACAAGCGGTCTTTGGGCAGCAGAGGATAAATTCACAACCCGCCCCTGTGAAGGCAGGCAAGGCAGCAATTTCAGAGTCAGCAAATAAGGCGCAAGACAATTAACCACAAAGCGCAATTCAAGCCCCTCTTTAGTCTTATGTGCGGGAGCTGCCAAAACACCGGCATTGTTGATAAGAACGTCTATTTCAGGGCTTGAACGTGATATCTCATCGGCCATAGAGGCAGTTTGTGAGAGGCTTGAGAGATCACAACATATAACAGATAGTGCGCCTTTATCCGGCAAGGCTGACCTTATGTGATCAAGCTTTGCCTGATCGCGCCCATGTAAGATGAGATGATGCCCCTGTTCGGCAAGCATATGTGCAGCGCGTGCGCCAAGTCCGTCTGTGGCACCTGTGATCAATATCCGTTTCATATCTGCCTTCCAATCCTTTCTGTGATTAATCAAGCCTGTCCTGAGATATCAGATAAATAAGAGACGATAAGCCAAGCGGTATCGCAAAAAACAAAAATAATGCCTGATAGCCAGAGGCAGCTGAGGTGGTCGCGCCCCAATCATAAGCATAAGATGAGAGCGCCTGCATAGAGCCAACACCTGCAATAGAACATAAATTGAGCATCGAAACTCCACGCCCAAGCAAATGAGGCGGAATAAAGCTACGACCATGAGCCATCATCAAAGGATATGACATGCCAAAAATACCGACAAATGACAATAAGATGGTCGCCCCTGTAAAAGATAATGAGGGCCAGAATGCCAAACATAACAGGCTGATGAAAGTGCCGGCATTGCCGCCTATGATCACCCATTTTCGGGTCTTAAATATCCGGTCAAGAGGCCCGTAAAGAAAACTGCCAACTGACATGCCTGCGCCCATTGCCAATGTCACAAGGCCAATACCGCTGCTATCCTGAAAAAACACTTCCTGCATATAGGGGCCTGCCCACAAACCGCGCAAACCGGCAGCTGCGGCGTAGGAGAAAAACAATAACGGCGCGACCACCCATAAAGGCTGAATGGTGAAAACAGACCATATACTGCCTGTATCTTGTGTGGTCGTATCAGCTGATTGCGGGTCACGCACAAACAGCCAGATTGCCACTGAAATCACAAGGGTAATGAGGCTCAATGCCCATAAGGATTCACGCCATCCAAATTGCGCAGCTGCCATCGCCAATGGCGCGGCGCTTGCCAGATTGCCCATCGTGCCTATGCCAATTAAGGTGCCGCCCAGAGTGGCAAACATCGCCGCCGGAAAGGCTCTGGCAAAAATGAAAAATGACGCCATCAGCACAGGCGCACAACCTATACCAATAAATGACATCGCAATTTGTACATGTAACGGGGTTGTGGCCACAGCGAATATCGCAGCACCGCCCCCGCCGCCAACAGCCAGCATCACTGAGGTGGTTATGCGCGGCCCGAATTTATCAAGCGCCCAGCCAACAGGAAATTGCATCAGGGCAAAGGTTAAAAACCACAGGCCTGAGGCAAGTGATAAATCTGTGGCAGAGGCGCCAATCTGCTCATCCAGAACAGGCGTTAACACAGCCAGACAAGCACGGTAGAATTGACTCATCACATAGCCAAATAACAAAGCAATAATCCCAAGACGCATCG
>JBMHBX010000020.1:0-6955 GCA_049890215.1 Puniceispirillaceae bacterium (SeqCode)
AAAGCATTAACGATTACGGCGCCAACCACAACCAATAAGACTTATGATGGCACAAATGCAATTACCGTCACAGCGGGCAATCTGTCTGGATTTGTGAATAGTGAGACTGTCACTGCCACCGCGTCTGGTACGACCTCAGATGGTGATGCAGGCACAGGCAAATATGTGACGGTGAGCTATAATCTTGCCAATGGTAATGGCGGCGGACTTGCAAGCAATTACTCTCTGGCCAACGGGTCTGGCAGTGTAAATATATCACCAAAAACACTGACGATGACAACTATTTCAGTCGCAGATAAAATCTATGATGGTGATAATAGCGCGTCTGTCTCTGCCACTGGCCTGACAGGTTTTGTGAATAGCGAGACAGTGACGGCGCTTGTGCAAGGTAATTTTGCCGATGCGAATGCCGGTAGCAATAAAAATGTGTCTGTTACCTTTGCCCTTGCCAATGGGACAAATGGCGGCAAAGCCAATAATTATCAGCTTGCCTCTGTGACAAGACAAGCTGATATCACACAAAAAGCGCTGTCTATTTCTGGCACAAGCGTGAGTGATAAGATTTATGATGCGACCACAAATGCGTCTGTGACAACAGGCACTGTGACGGGTTTGGTTGGCACACAAACACTTGGCATTACAAGCACAGGATCATTTGCCAATGCGGCGGTGGGCAATGGCAAGACAGTCAGTGTTTCCTATAATCTTGCCAATGGCACAAATGGGGGGCTTGCGTCAAATTACAGTTTGGCAGGTCAAAGCCAGAGCGCTGATATCTCTTTTCGTGCGCTAGGCCTTAGCGGCACGGTTATTGCAAACAAAACCTATGACGGTTCTGATACGGCGAATATTACCTCTGTTGGCAGTTTGACGAATATTGCAGGCTCTGATGATGTGAGCCTTGATAGCAGCGGTGTAAGCGCCAAATTTGACAGTATCAATGCAGGCACGCAGACTGTCACACTCACAGGCTTATCTCTGACAGGAAGCACTGCCTCTAATTATAGCTTTACCCTGCCTTCAGTGAGCGGGGTTATCAGTAAAAAGGCGCTACAAATTACGAATTCTGTGGCTTTGAGCAAAAGCTATGATGCTAATCGGGTTGCGGTGATTAACCCTGGCACCCTGTCAGGCTTTGTTGGCAGCCAGACAGTCGAGGTTGACGCAAGCGGCCTGTTTGCCAATGCACAACCTGGCAAAGATAAATCTGTTTTGGTCACTTATTATCTGAAAAATGGGATAAATGGCGGTCTTGCAAGCAATTACAGCCTATCAGGTGAGACCTTAACAGCCGATATTGAAGGGCGCACAAAAGAGAAAGCTGATATCACAGCGCCTATGGTTGAAAAGCAGGTTGAAATTGTCAAAAATGATGTAAAAATTGAGCGTGAAGAAAAGCTTGAGATGATTGAACAAGTGGAATTGAAGGTGCTAGAACAAGAAACTGTATCCAGTGCATTTGTCGACACAGTGGGTGATTGGACAATCCTTAGCTGTGAGACGTCAAGCGCTAATCAGGGAATGTGTTCAGCGAAATAGTAAAATAGGATTATAATAATGGTTTCACATCTGAAAAAGCTGTTATGGCTGCCTGTGTTCCTTTTGGTTTTATCTCAAAACGCGCTTGCCCAATCAGATGAACAAGTTAGCACGACCACTTATAAAGACTGGGTTGTCAGATGTATTGACAGAACA
This sequence comes from Puniceispirillaceae bacterium (SeqCode), assembly GCA_049890215.1. GTDB lineage: Bacteria > Pseudomonadota > Alphaproteobacteria > Puniceispirillales > Puniceispirillaceae > UBA685. Next base: position 1,696 of record JBMHBX010000020.1, read on the forward strand.
GACTTACCCCCTTGTGATGCAGTGCAAACAGCCTTTGATACGCAAACTCAAGAGCGTGTTATGCTGACATCAATCGCCCATTTTGGCGGCGAGGAAGACATAGGTGTGCAGATTTGGGTGCCAACAGGTTTGCTCGTCTCCGGCGGTGTTCTTTTAGAAGTTGACCAGACCACACAGGCGCTGAATGCACTGAAATTCACCCGTTGCGAGACTGATGGCTGTTTTATTGAGGCCATTGTCTCAGAGGCAGATCTGGACCCGTTAAAGAAAGGTAATCAGGCAGCGATCGCGGTTTTATCAAGTACTGGTGAGCCGCGCATTGTGGGGCTGTCTTTATCTGGCTTTACCAAGGCATTTGAAGAAGTCAAACGCAGAAACACAAAATGGCTTGAGGCAAATTCATAACAGGTGACGAAAGACATAAAATCTGACAGTATTTTGTTATGAAACATGCCACCGCCCCTTCCAATCAGTCACATCATCATCACCGCACAGGTGAAAGATGGGGGTTTTTGCGCATGGGGGTTGCGGTTTTGGCGATGATGGCAGCCGCCCCTGCAATGGGCCAAATCACAAGCTTATCAAACCCGCAAATTCTGGAACGGGCGCTAGAAGAGCCAGAAGGCGCAAAAGCCCCTGCCCCTTCCTTACGCCTACCGGAAGGCACTAGCACACCTGAGGGGGCTGGTGATTTGCGTTTTACCCTCAAAGGGCTGTCCATCAAAGGGGGTGAGACGTTTGATGTGGCAACCATCACAAGCCTCGCGCCGCCTGAGACAGGCACTGATATTTCATTGTCAGATCTCTATGATTATGCTGACAGAATTACCCAATATTACCGGCAGGAAGGCTATGCGCTATCTTTTGCCCTTGTCCCGGCGCAGGAAGTAACAAACGGGCTTGTGCGCATTGAGATTATCGAAGGGCGCATAGATGAGCTTGTGATAAGAGAGCGCAATTTATCTCAACTTGCGCGTGGTCATATCCTTGATGCCTTTGCCCGCTTTGCCGAAAAAGGCCTGACCAGAACAGGTGATCTTGAGGCCTTGTTGCTGTCAATCAACCGCTTTCCGGGCATATCAGCAAAAGGCGTTATCCGCCCCGGCGACAGGCAAGGCAGTTCAACACTTGTATTAGAGGTCACACAACGCACACAAACCGCCTCTCTTGGCTATCAGAATTATCTGTCAGAAAGTCTGGGGCGCGATGTGTTTTTAAGTGATGTTGCCCTTCTTGGCCAATGGACAGGAAGAGATGAAGCAAGGCTGTCTTTGCGACAAGCACCTGATCCTCATGCTTATCGGTCAATCGCTTTTGATTATAAAAGCTATATAGATGACACAGATTTGGAAGTCTTTGTCAAAACGTCTCAGTCAAAGACAAAGCCAAAAAAAGGGCCATTGGCTGATTTGGATTTTCGCTCAAGCGCTTATAGTCAGGAATTTGGCCTGTCTTATCCTGTCTGGCAAAGACGTAAATCATCTTTATTTGCCGGCGGGTCTGTGCGGGTAACAGATTCACAATCTCATAATGGTAATACGCCGGCCACGACTGATAAGGTGCGCGCTGTGACCGTTTATGCTGATTATGAAAGCGATTTGGCAGATGGTGCCACTCAGCTATTTCATATTGAGATTGAACAAGGAGCCAAATTTTTTCATGCGCGCGCCAATAGCCGTGAAAATGCCAATTTGCACCATACAATTCTAAGGATATCAGAGAGATATCGTCATCCGTTACAATTTTTTGAAATTGGACAGGTAGATGCCACTTTGCGCCTGTTATCTCAAGTCACGATAAGTGATGATCCTGTTTTTGCCAATTCTGAATGCAGCTTTGGCGGACGTGGCTATGGCATTGGCATGGATGCAGGCACCTTGTCAGGTGAACATTGTCTGTTGGCAAGCGCCCAGTTAAACTGGCAAAGGCCTTTGGTTGGATTTGCGTTTCTGCCGCCTTCTTTATTCACACTGCTTGGGCGGATAGATGCAGGAACTGTGCGGCAAAAAGGCCCGTTAGCGGCCGGTGAATCACGTCAACAAGAAGCCATCTCTGCCGCCATTGGTGGCCAATTTGTTATGGCAAGCGGCATGACTGTGAATATTGAACAATCCACGCAATTAAAAAATGAAGATACACCAACCAAAGAAGGTGAAAGCAGCACCCATATCTCGGTCAATATGCGCTTTTAAGCAAAAGGGATAAACACAGATGAGTGCACCAGCCTATCCAAATACGCCAGCTCATCACCATTATGATGTCGTCATTATAGGCGGGGCAATTATGGGGTCATCTGCGGCCTGGTTTTTATCTGATAATCCGGATTTTAACGGGCGAATTTTAGTGGTCGAAAAAGACCCTAGCTATGAATTTGCCTCCACCACCCATACCAATAGCTGTATGAGACAACAATTTAGCTCTGCGCTGAATATAAAGATATCGCAATTCGCTGCTGAGTTCGTCAAAAATATGCGCAGCTTTATGGGGGGCGATCCTGATGTGCCGGCGCTCCGCATTCACAATTTTGTCTATATGTATCTGGCAGATACACAAGAGTTCGCCCAAACATTACGTCACAATCATGATATACAAATCGCAAATGGCGCCGGCACCAAATTAATGAGCGCTGAGGATATCAAGCGCGATTATCCTTTTTATCATGTAGATGATGTGGTTCTTGGCTCTCATAATCTTGTGGATGAGGGCTATTGGGAAGGGATAACGGTCTTTGACTGGTGGCGCAAAAAAGCACGGCAAAATGGCGTAGATTATATCGCAAATGAAGTCGTCAGCATGACGAAATCAGATAATGGCCGGCAGATACAGTGCGTCACGCTTGCCTCTGGTGAGGTGATTGGCTGTGGGCAAATCATCAATGCTTCAGGGCCGCGCGCCATGGTAACCGCACAAATGGCAGGTATCACAATTCCTGTCGAACCACGCAAAAGATATACTTATGTCTTTGCCGCAGAACGGCCTCTTGACAGAGATTTGCCACTAACGATTGACCCGTCCGGGGTGCATTTCCGCCAGGATGGCACCTCTCATTATATGGCAGGTGGACATACTCAGATTGATCCGGCAGCTGATTATGATGATTTCACCATGGATCATAATCTGTGGATGGATCATATCTGGCCTGCCCTTGCAACGCGCATACCACAATTTGAAGCTGTCAAAGTGGTACGTGAATGGGTCGGGCATTATGCCTATAACACATTTGATCATAATGCGATTTTAGGCCCCCATAATGAGGTTGAAAACTTCTTGTTTCTGAACGGGTTTTCAGGCCATGGTCTGCAACAATCACCTGCGATGGGCAGAGGGATTGCAGAATATATCACCTATGGCGCTTATCGTAGTCTTGATTTATCTGCTTTTCATTATGACCGCATTGTCCATAATCGCCCTCTGATTGAAAAGGCCGTGATTTAAGGCAAGTCCGGCGTAACAGCGATCATCTTTTTTCACCTGTCAGATTTAGCCAGATTATGATATGATCTGAGAGCGTTATTTTTTCGTGTTTTCAGTTCCATAAAATAAATGAGGCGAATTATGCGGTTTCGTACTTCTTATATCTGGGCATTTTTGATTGCTCTTACGGTGTTTGGGTGGATGGCCTCCGGGCAATTTTCAGGCTCATCATCAGGCAATCATACAGCGAATGCAGAAGCTGATACAGGACAAGATAGCACAGATGAGGCAGCGCCGAAGCAATTGACCATCAAAGCATTGCAAGTTGCCAATCGTAAAACAGCGCTTCAGGTCAGGGCCTCAGGTGTTACAAGAAGCGCGTTTGATGTAACCATCATAAACAGACGCCAGGGCTTTGTGAAAGCAATTAAAGCAAAAGAAGGTGGCTGGGTTCAGCAAGGTGATATCATCATCGAACTGGATAAAAGCACGCTTGAGGCTGATATCGCGGCGGCGCGCGCTGACAGGCAGGCCGCAAGCGCTGCTTATAATGATGCGAAAAAGAAATTTAGTGCAGATGGCACTCTGGCAGCACAGCTAAATGCGGCAGAACAAGAATTGGCCGCTATCCGCAAAACATATCAGGCAACAGAAAAACTGGTGGCACGCGGCCTTCAGACACAGATCACCTTATCAAATCAACGCGCACAGGTAACAGCGGCTGAGACCAGGTTATTTGAGCTACAATCTTTATCAGAAGAAAAAGAATTATCAGCCTCTTATGCCGCCTTAAAGGCAGTTGATGCGCGTATTGCCGCCCTTGAAGAGCAGCTTGGCTTTACCACCATCACCGCACCGCAAACAGGGTGGCTTGAGGCTGTCTTTGTTGAGGTAGGGGAATTTGCAGGTGATAATAAGGCAGTTGCACATATCATCGGCCTGCAAGAATTAGTGCTTGATGTTCCCATTCCGCAAGCGCGCATTCGTGATGTAACACTAGGTGATGTGGCAGACGTGCAAATCATAGGCGGCTCTGCTGAAACAGGTATTGTCACCAAAATTGCAAGCACTGCCAATGTGGCAACAAGAACATTTACGATTGAAATCAGCCTTGATAATCAGGATGGCAAATTGCTGTCTGGCATGAGCGCTGAGGCAAGTGTGACAATTGATGAGGTTGATGCTTTCAAAATCTCGCCTGCGCATTTGAATGTCAATGAAGACGGGCAGTTAACAGCCAAGATTGTTGATGCTGATAACAAAGTTGCCATTGCAGATGTTGAGTTGGTGCGCACATCAGGCAATTCAGCTTATATATCAGGGCTTGAAGATGATATGATCATCCTTGCCGCAGGACAGGCCTTTTTATCAAAAGGAGAAGCGGTACGCTATGAGCTTGTCACCTCAGATGAGGAGAGGCCATAATGCAGTCACTTATTCATGGCGCCTTTAGCCGGTCCGGCGCTGTCATTTTTATGCTCATCATCATTTTGGCAATGGGCGTATCAGCGACCATCTCTATCCCCAAAGAAGCCAATCCTGATGTTGAGATCCCGGTTGCTTATGCCTCTGTGCGCTATTCTGGCATTTCGCCGTCTGATGCAGAAAAATTATTGGTCAAGCCTTTAGAAAAGCAACTTCAGTCCGTGGCAGGTCTCGATAAAATGACAGGTGTTGCCACAGAAGGTTATGCGTCTGTAACCCTAGAGTTTCTGGCAGGAGAAGATATTGATCTGGTTCTCGAAGATGTCAGAAAAGCTGTTGATGATGCCAAAGCAGATTTGCCTGCCAATGCAGATGAGCCGGAGGTAAAGGAAATATCGCTTGGCCTCTTCCCTATTCTGAC
>JBMHBX010000021.1:0-5240 GCA_049890215.1 Puniceispirillaceae bacterium (SeqCode)
AAGGCGATGGTGATTAATTTTTGGGCAAGTTGGTGCGCGCCTTGTGTTACCGAATTGCCTGAATTGGCTGAGGCAGCGCATATTTTGTCTGATAAAAAAGCAGGCGAAGAGATACAGGTGGTTTTGATCTCTGTTGATCGCAAAGGCGCAGATCATGCACAGGCCTTTTTGGATGAGCGGGATATAACAGGGGTGATTTCTGCTTATAATCCTAAATCTGACTGGCCACGCCATTTGGGATTGCGTGGCTTGCCGGCGACTTATCTTGTATCTGCTGATAAACAGGATATTTATGTGATAAACGGACCTGCCGCCTGGGCTGATGAGGCAGTCATATCTGAGATCAGATCTCTTATTACCAGTAAATAAAAAACCGTGCCCCTACATTCATAAGGGCACGGTTTGATGATTGTTATTTTGGTATGGCGTTGCTTAGTTAAGCTCGCCTTCCAGTTCTGGTACCGCGTCAAATAAATCAGCGACAAGACCATAATCAGCGACCTGGAAAATCGGTGCTTCATCATCTTTGTTAATCGCAACGATGACTTTTGAGTCCTTCATGCCTGCCAAATGCTGAATAGCGCCTGAAATACCAACAGCGATATACAGATCCGGAGCAACGACCTTGCCTGTCTGGCCAACCTGATAATCATTTGGCACAAAGCCTGCATCCACAGCCGCACGTGATGCGCCAACCGCAGCGCCCAGCTTGTCAGCGACTTTTTCAAGCATAGCGAAGTTTGAGCCGTCCTGCATGCCGCGCCCGCCAGAGACCACAATGCCTGCTGAGGTCAGCTCAGGGCGTTCAGATGATGACAACTCTGATTTGACATAAGATGATAAGCCTGCATCTCCTGAAGACGCGACAGATTCAACGCTTGCAGACCCGCTTGTGCCAACCGCTTCAAATGAGGTTGCTCTGACGGTAATCAATTTCACTGCCTCAGCGCTCTTGACTGTGGCAATCGCATTGCCGGCATAGATAGGACGCTTGAATGTATCAGCATCTTCAACAGAAATGATATCAGAAATCTGTGCCACATCTTTTAAGGCTGCGACACGCGGCATGATGTTTTTACCATAAGTGGTCGCCGGTGCCAGAATATGGCTGTAATTATCAGCCAAACCCAAAATAACTGGTGCAATATTTTCAGCCAGACCATTTGCTAATTCAGCTGAATCAGCAGCCAACACACGTGAAATACCATCTGCTGAGGCCGCTTGCGCTGCGATATCGCCGATATTGTGGCCTGCTACAAGCACATCAATGTCACCGCCAATTTGCTGAGCAGCGGCAATGGCATTTAAGGTTGCGGCACCAAAAGAGGCACCATCATGATCACAAAGTACAAGAATAGCCATGATTAGATCACCTTTGCTTCATTTTTCAATTTTTCAACAAGTTCTGAGACAGAACCAACTTTAATGCCGGCAGCGCGTGCTTCTGGCTCTTCGACCTTCAGCACTGACAGACGTGATGATGTATCAACACCAAGCTCATCAGCTGACAAGCTGTCAATCGGCTTTTTCTTTGCTTTCATGATATTTGGCAATGAGGCATAGCGTGGCTCATTTAAGCGCAAATCAACTGAAATGACAGTCGGCATAGACACTGTGATATGCTCAAGACCACCATCAACTTCACGGACGATATTTGCCTTATCACCTGCGATTTCAACGCCTGAGGCGAATGTGGCTTGTGACCATCCAAGAAGCGCTGATAGCATTTGACCAGTCTGGTTGCTGTCATCGTCAATGGCTTGCTTGCCACAAAGGACAAGGCCAGGCTCTTCGCGTGCGACAACTTCTTTGAGGAGTTTGGCAACGGCAAGAGGCTCTGTTTCATGTTCAGCTTCGATATGAATCCCTCTGTCTGCACCCATGGCAAGGCCGGTGCGGATTGTTTCCTGAGACTGAGACGGGCCAATTGAGACCAACACCACTTCGTCAGCCTGACCAGCTTCTTTTAACAAAAGCGCTTGTTCGACTGCGATTTCATCAAATGGGTTCATTGCCATCTTGACGTTCGCAAGCTCAACACCTGACTGATCAGCTTTGACGCGCACTTTTACGTTGTAATCAATGACGCGCTTTACAGGCACCAAAATTTTCATCGCTTTTCCCTTTCCCTTGACACGGCCACGCCTAAAGATGTGGCCTATCAAATATGCTTTCACGCTTTCATAAACTAGTAATGCAGCAAAATGAAGATTTTTAGCGTGGTTGTGACATTTTTTCGCGTTAGGGCGTCACTCTTAGCACGAAACAAGCAAAAAGCTGCCTGTTAAGCCGCTATTTTACCAACCATGCCCGCCCTAATGATTATCGCCCTAATGATTATCGCCCTAATTATTATCGCCAGGCACCCACAAGACATCTTTGGCGCCATTATCATTGACTTTTCGTGCAAGCACAAACAGATGGTCTGATAAACGGTTAATATATTGCATGGCAGCTTCATTGACAGGCTCTTCAATGGCAAGCTCTGTCATGCGGCGTTCAGCGCGCCGTGAGACTGTGCGTGCCAGATGAAGCCATGCCGCTAATTCAGATCCGCCCGGCAAAATAAAAGAGGTGAGCGGATTTAACGTTGCATTCATCTCGTCAATTTCTTCTTCCAGACGTGTGACTTGCGTGTTGGATATACGTAACGCAGGCTTGTCGGTCTCAGGTGTTGCCAAATCAGCGCCAAGATCAAATAAGTCATTTTGAATGCGTGATAACATCTCATCAATTTCATCTTGGCTATAGAGCCTTGCCAGACCAATGACAGAATTCACCTCATCAACCTCACCAAAAGCAGCAGGGCGTCTTGAGTGTTTTGATACCCGCGCACCATTGACCAAAGAGGTTTCTCCCCCATCGCCTGTCCGTGTGTAGATTTTATTTAATTTGACCATGATAAAGCTTCCTTTTGGCAGAGATAAGTGGTTAGCCGCGCGGTTCCCTGAACCACAAGATGAGAACAAAGACTAACAGTGCCAATGCCTGCAGGATGATACGATAACGCATGATTTTATTTGAATAATTGCGGTTATAATCACCGCCGCGTGCCATTGTGATAACGCCCCAAAATAAAATGGCAGCAACAATGGCAAGAGATAAAGTCATAACGATCTTTTCATAATCCATCTTTTATCCTTTACCCTTTTTGCTTATGCGCCTTTGTCTGTTGTCTGACTAACATTGAATCATAATGACAATAGTCAAGATGTGATGGCGGTTTTTTATTGTCCTAAGCCTGTGCCCTAGCCAAGCATCTCAAACAGGAAATTTCGGGCAAATTGTACTGCCAAAAGCACGATGATGGGGCTGATATCCAGACCGCCTAAATCTGGCAGAACTGATCTTATGCGTCCCATCACAGGTTCATGTATGCGCTGCAACGTTGTGAGAATCAGACGCACAGTCGGCTGCCAGGGATTAATGATGTTAAATGCGATCAGCCAGCTTGCCACAACATAAATAATCAGGCTCCAGATATAAAGCTGGAGTACGCTATCTAGAAGGAGCAATAAGGATGTCATGGGCCATAGGTCCTGTTATAAAAAGAGATGATAGAAAGACTATCTTTTTTCATGATATATAATGGCTTGCAGATAAGAGGTAAAGAGGCAGCATCCACAGATATCTGTTTGATATATCTGTTGCTGACGGCTCTTCGTCATTTTTGTATCGTGGCGTTCTGTCACATAGGCAATGGCTTTGCTGAGGTGACCTTTCATGATAAAGACATCTTTTTGATGAATGCATCTGATGATGAGCGTTTTAGGCGCCTTCACATGCTGATATTTGCGGGAAAAGGGTGAGGATGACAACAAGAACACGGCGCCAGTTACTGATATTCGCAATAGGTCTTCTTGCACTGACAGGCGGCATTGTTGGTGATCGTTATTTGCGTGACACAAAGCCAGCATTGTTTCCAAGTCTGTCAGATATCTCTTTTACCCTGCAAAGCCATGATGGTAGCGCAATAACGAGCCGGGATTTTATCGGCAAGCCGACTGCCATTTACTTTGGCTTTACCTGGTGTCCTGATATTTGCCCCACTACCTTGTCGCAAATGGCAGATATGAAATCAGAATTAGGGGCAGATAGCCTGCAGCTTGTGTTTTTTACGGTTGACCCTGAACGTGATACGCCAGAACAGCTGGCAGATTATGTAAGCTTGTTTGACGGCGATATTACAGGCATTACCGGGACGCCGGATAAGATCTCTGAGGCGATTCGCCGATTCGGCGTCTTTGCGCAAAAAATACCTGATGAAGAGGGTGATGAAGACTCTTATATGGTAGATCACACCGCCTCAGTGTATTTATATGATGAGGCAGGTAGCTTTTTTGGCACCATTAGCCCTGCTGAACCATATGATATGGCCCTGGCCAAAATGGCCAGATTAACCCAAAAAAATAACAAGCGCTGATCCTTTGCATCATATGGGTAACCAATTGAGATCATTATAAATATCAAAAATATCTAATTTATTACTTTCTTAATAAACCAAAAGTTTGTTGGTGTTAAGAAAGCGTGCCATTGGATAAGTTTTATAGTGAAATTAAGGGTATTATCGGAAAAGATATTCATTGTCCTTTTTCCGTGATTCAAAAGAGTGTCCCGGCCGCGTTGGTGATGGCATTGGTTGCCGCCTGTGGTGGCGGTGGTGGTAGTGGCACTGTTGCAACAGCACAGCGTGTGGTTGTCACAAAACCACCTTTGATAGACAGCCCTGCCAGAACCACCCTCAATTTCGGGGCTGATTATGAGGCTGAATTTTCTGCGCAAAGCGGACTGGCGGCAATAGGCGCTGAGAGCGCTTATGAAAAAGGCTATGCCGGATTTGGTGTCCGGCTGGCATTGGCTGATACAGGTGTTGACAGCGCTCACCCAGAACTCACCCATATCGCGCAAGGCTATGATTTTCATGGTGACAGTGCAGGGTTATCAGATCCTGACGGCCATGGTACCCATGTTGCCAGTCTGATTGCCGCCAAAAGAAATGCCAAAGATATGCATGGGGTTGCTCCTTATGCAAAGCTGTCTTCTTATCGTATCTTTGATGATCATGGTGGCTTTGGTGGCAAAACAGGTAGTGAGATCATGCCTGTTCTTGTCAATGAGGTGATCGCGGCTGATATTTCTGTTTTGAATAATAGCTGGGCGTCTAATTATGAAATTAGCGATCTGTCAAAATCTGTCATTGCAGGTGCGCTTGGTGCTGAATTGCCGGCATGGCAAAAAGC
>JBMHBX010000022.1:0-18619 GCA_049890215.1 Puniceispirillaceae bacterium (SeqCode)
TCATTATGACAGGTATGATTTCGGTATTATTTGGATTTTTCTGGGTCGCGCTTGCCTTTGTTGGATGGTGGGTTGCCACCTCTGGTCAGGGGTGGATAGGCATTGGCTTTATGGTCGCCATCATGATCATCGAAGGCATTATCTATAATATGATAACAAAGCCCAAAAAGGAAAAACCGGATAAAGGCAAATCATCTCGCAAAAGGCGGCGGCGCTAGGCATATCGCCTTCTTATTCAAAGGCCCGTCCTGACGCCCGTCACTCCGGATATAAAGGCGCCCTGCCATGATTATGAACAAAAAGCTTCAACAAAAGCTTGGTCTGACATTTTTGAAAAGCGAATGGCGTTTTATGCTTTTTGGGGCCCTGATGGCGAACTGGTCATCTCTTGGCCAGACCTTTTTCATCTCCTTATTCAGCGCAGAGATCAGGCAAACACTTGATTTATCTCATGGTGATTTTGGCACCTATTATGCTATTGCCACGGCGGCAAGCGCGCTGACACTTGTCTGGCTTGGCAAATTGGCAGACACAGTGCCTGTGCGCAAACTCAGCTTTATCACCCTTACCTGCATCTGCTTATCAGCGCTTCATTTTTCCACAATCCAGAGCGTTGTGACACTAACAATCGGCATCTATTTGTTACGTCTGTGGGGACAGGGGATGATGTCTCATGTCTGGTCAACCGCCATGGCAAGACGTTATGTCAAAGCGCGCGGCCGCACACTTGCTTTGGCCAGTTTCGGGATGACAATTGCTGAATCAATTGGCCCTGCCATTGTGGTGGCGATGATGGCGGTGATGTCATGGCGCCTTGTATGGGTGGTAATGCCTGTGATAGCCTTTATGAGCCTTGCGCCCTTTCTTGGCAGGCTGACAGAGCGCTCCCCTCTTCAGGATGGCGAAGGGGTTGAAGGCATGATCAAAAAGGCCGCCACCGGCAATAAAACGTCCTTTAATCGCCGGGATATGTTGCGTGATTCAGCCTTTTGGCTTGCCATCATATGGCTTGTCTTTGTGCCGTCTTTTACGGTGACAGGCCTGCTTTTTCACCAAATCTATCTGGCAGAGCTGAAAAATGTAACCTTGCTCACATGGGCGGCGAATTATTCATTTTATGCCGTAGCAGCCATCATCGGCTCAATCATCTCAGGCATTATGGTCGACCGGTTCACGGCGCATAAAATTGTGGCTATGACACAAATGCCTGTCATCTTATTTGCTGGTCTTTTGTGGATCTCAGACGGCCCTGTCACCCTTGCCTTATTCTTTATGATGTTTGGGCTTTGTTCAGGCATGCCACAAACAGCTTTATCTTCATTGCTTGCTGAGAGATATGGCACACAACATCTTGGTGAGATCAAAGCAGCGACCTTGCCTATTAATGTTCTGGCCTCTGCCGGGGCGCCTATATTGATGGGCATTATGATTGATCAGGGCGCAGGGCTGACAGCGCTTATGACCCTGTTGGCAGGGTGTGGATGTGTATCAGCCATAGGGGCGTTTTGCGCATTTAATCTTGGGATGTCTCCTGCGCCAAACCGCGTTTAATGCGCCTGATCGTCACATATACCAACCCTGCCACAACAGGCACCGCCATCGCTTTGACAAAGCTGGCTGAGACGCCCCATGATACCCCCTCTGCCAGATAACCAACAAGACCAACCCCATAATAGGTCAAAGCCGCCAAAGACAGGCCTTCAACTGTTTGCTGTAACCGCAATTGCGCATAGGTGCGCTTATTCATAGAGGTAAGCAGATCACGATTTTGTTTTTGCAAAGCAAGCTCTGTTTGTGATCTTTGCAACTGACCAGCTCTTGAAATCCGCTTAGACAGATGTTCAATCCTGCGCGAAAAGGCACTGACAGATTGTATCGCAGGTGACATACGCTTTGCCAAAAACCCGCCAATGGACTGAAACCCGTCAAGGCGCGAAGTCTTTAATGACGCGATACGCGCATTCACAATATCCTGATAGGCAAGGCTTGCTGAAAACCGGTAAGAAGTCTCGCTGTAAATCTGTTCAATATCAGCGGCAAGGCCTGTCAGCTGGCGCAGCAACGCATCAGCCTGTTCAACATCCTGCATAGCTGTCTCATCACGTTGTGCTTTGGCCAACATAGCGGTCGACTGGCGCAGCTCATCTTCAGCCCGATCAAGAGCCGGCGCATGATATTTGACTTTTGGCAGTGATAACAAAGCCATCAGCCGATAGGTTTCCATTTCGATAATTCTTTGAATCACCCGTCCCATGCGGTAACTGGCAACAGACATATTCATCAGAGCCATCCGGCTATAGCCATCTGAATCAATATCAAAAGAGGCATAAAGCTGTGCCCCGCCTGCCGAAATCATATCACCTGCCACGGACCTGCCCTGCAGGCGTGCCTCCATCTCATCAGCAGATGGCTTAGCATTCTTTGCCTGACAAATCTCAAGCCACATTGCATGAAATATCGGATGCTTGATTTGCTTTATCTCTGCAAAAGGCAGATGAGAATAAGCGCTTTCATCAAAGGCAGTTTGTGACAGACCTTTTTGCTTTTTTGCATCACCGTCAATCAGGCTAAGTGACATAAATTCGGTATGACGCTCAACCCGCACAGCAAAATGACCTGCCTCAAGACGGATGAATTTTTCATCTGCCTGCATCTCACGTAAAGACCATTGCGCCAACAGGGCGTTAATCTCTGCCAATAACAAACGATCATCACCTTGTGTGAAATACACAAAGCGGATAAATCTGCCCGTTCCCTCAAAATCATTAAATTTTCGGGCATGAAGCTCATCATTGAGCAAGCGCCGCATGGGGTGTTCAGTTATGATCATATGACAACCTTGTTTTTGCCATCTTTATCGTTACCCTTAAATCGGGTATGTTATATCCCCCGCCCTTACTGTGACAGAGATGGTAGCACTTGAAAAGCCTTGTTCTGAAAATGATGATATTTGCTGCATTTTGCGGCGCTGTCAGTGCCACCTTGCCGGCACGCGCAACAGATAACCCATCTGTGTGGGAAGGGGTGTGGTTTTCCTGCGAACATGCCCAAAGACAAAGAGCGCCAGATGATGGCTGCCAGATGTTTGATGATGAAGGCTTTGAATATAAAGATGGTATTTTATATTATCTGCGCATGAAAGACTCTCAACAAACAGACTGCAAAGGCAATAAAAAAGGCCAATGTTTTGCCAGAGACAAAAAAGCGATTAAAGTCACAAAAAAACAAGTGGCTGACATCTCGATAAAAGGAGATAAATTAATCGTCCGCTATTGGGGGTGCAATCAAAGCTATCACCTCAGCACAGGCAAGGATTATATGACTGTCAAACCAGATGATAAAAACTGCCTGTGGTCTCAGGAACGCCATTTCTATATTGCCCGCTATGAAGGGCAGGTCTCTTTATACCGCCCCTAGCACGATTAGCCCTGATTGTTTATCAAACCCCTCATACAAGCTTGCCACCGAAGGACGAATTTATGTCACTTTATCATCTGAGTCACCGCGCAATCCTTGAGTTGACAGGCGATACTGTCAGCGCCTTTCTGCAAGATATCCTGACCGCTGATGTGGCCGGCCTCGCCACAGGACAGATGCGGCAATCCTGCCTGTTATCACCGCAAGGGCGCATTCTGATTGAGATGACCATCTATCAGGGACCAAAAACAAATTTAGGCGCAGATGGCGCACAAGAAGTGGTATGGATTGCCTGTGATACCTCTCAGATTGATGAATTAGAACAGAAGCTAAAATTATATAAATTACGCCGTAACATCACGCTGACCAAGCGCCCTGATCTCTGTCTTCTGGCCCATGATGAGATCATAGATAATGTAATTTTATCAGCCTCTGATACACGCACATCTCCTTCTTTGACCCATAGCCTGATACACAAAGACTATCTATCAGCGCATGAGATTTTGCCATTGGATCTGTATCATCACTGGCGCCTTGTGAATGCCATTCCTGAAGGGCCGCAGGATTTGACTCCGAACCGCGCTCTTATGCTTGAAGCAGGGCTTGATTTTTTTGACGCCGTTGATTTCAACAAAGGATGTTATATCGGTCAGGAAGTCACTGCCAGAACACGATATCGCGGCCTTGTAAAGCGCCGCTTTGTGCCTGTCACTGCCAGAGCCCTGTCATCAGGTGACACTATCTTTGCGGATGACAAAGAAGTCGGCACAATATTATCAGCCGTCACCTGCCCGGCACAAGATGAGGACCCCCCCTATATGATTGGCCTTGCCTCAATGCGTCTTAGCGCTATCCATGATGCAGAACAAGGCGCGGCCTTACACACAAATCACAATGATGTGCGCCTTGCCATTCCGGATCATATCCGCCCCATACCAGATCCAAACAAAAGCTGATAAAGCTTACCAGACCTTTTTGGCCCCTGGTTTGATGACTCTGTTTTGGTGATTATTGCGCTGTCCAGCCGCCATCCATCACAAAATGAGACCCTGTGATCGTTTCCGCTTCCTCTGACAGCAAAAACAAAGTCATCTTTGCAATCTGTTCTGGTGTGACAAACTGGCCGGATGGCTGTTTTTCACTGACAAGCAACCGTGCCTCTTCTTCAACATCACAGCCTTTTTCCTTGGCTCTTGCTTCAATTTGCGCCTCTACCAGAGGGGTGCGCACCCATCCGGGGCAAATCGCATTACAAGTGATATTCATCTGAGCAGTCTCAAGCGCCGCTGTTTTGGTCAGACCGATAATCCCATGTTTGGCCGCCACATAAGCGCTTTTACAGGCAGAGGCGACAAGACCATGCACAGAGGCAATATTCACAATCCGGCCAAAGCCTGCTTGTTTCATAATTGGCAGGCTGGCCGCCATGATATGAAAGGGGGCAGATAAATTCACCGCCAGCACCTTATCCCAGGCATGGGGATCAAAATCTTCAATGGCAGCCACATGTTGAATGCCTGCATTATTGACAACCATATCAAGCCTTTTTTTGCCGGACATGATGCGCCCGACCACATCACGCGCTGCCTCTGCATGGCTAAGATCAACCTGAAAATAGCGTGCCTCATCTGCCCCATTTTCCAACAGCCTTTGTGCGACTACCTCGCCTGCCTCTGGCGCTTCAATCCCTGTAAAGCTGATCGCCATTTTTTGTTTTGCCGCCGCCATGGCAATGGCCTGCCCGATACCGGAAGTTGCCCCTGTGATAAGGATATGATGTCTCATGGCTTTATGACTTTCTGTCTGTATGCTTCGGAAAAAGATGCGTATTCTTTCTCAGCAAAACTATGATTTGAACAATGAGGCAGCTTCATTTCCTACCTTTTCTTTCTCAGCTATCTTGTCTTCAACACGGGCTATCTCTTTGCGCAACGCAGAAATATAATCTGTTAAATCTTCTAAATTCCAGCTTGTCAAATCAGCTGTCAGGTTGCGTGGGCGCAGCGCCTCAAAATCATCTGTTGTCATCTCATAATCATCCGATAAGAGTGTATGGTTCTTTTTTCCTATGTTCACCTATCATCTCATGCTTTGCAATTCTTGTGAATTCTGATACAACCAAAAAGATACTTCACCGCATGTTATCTTGGCCTTTGGGGGACAAAAGCGAGAAGCGTCAGGCGAGCGGCCTTCATGCCATCAGCCCTGACAGCTTTTTGACACCTTCAGGCTATGGCGATCATAAAGGTGACACCCTCTTTTGCGTGAGACAAAGATAATGACACAATTACTTATGCCAAAAGCGACAGCTGTCTGGTTGATTGACAATACCGCTCTTACCTTTGAGCAGATTGGCGATTTTTGCCAATTACATGCTCTGGAAATTCAGGCCATCGCAGATGGTGAGGTAGGCGCCGGCATTCAAGGCTATGATCCTGTGCTAAACCGCCAATTAACAGCCGAAGAAATCGCACGTTGCGAAGCTGACCCGTCAGCCTCACTCACCATGTCTCAATCACATTTGCCACAGCCAACCATGCGTACCAAAGGCCCGCGCTATGTGCCGGTGGCACGCCGCGGTGATAAGCCGGATGGCATTGCATGGCTTGTCAAACATCATCCTGAATTATCAGATGCGCAAATCGGCAAATTGATTGGCACAACCAAAGAGACAATCCGCAAGATCAGAGAGCGCACACATTGGAATATTCAGAATATTCAGGCAAAACACCCGGCCATGCTTGGTCTGTGCGCACAAAATGACCTGAATGCCGCGATTGAAAAAGCAGGCGGCGAGCCTGCCAACTCTGAATCTCAGGTCCAGAACTTATCTGAATTGCCATAAAGCACTATCAGATTATCAAAAAAGCCCCTCAAAAAAGGGGCTTTTTTTATGTCTTTTTGATAACTGCTTCTATGATTTGGGATAGCCAATCTGGCGCAATGCCTCTTCTATCTCATCCAAAATCACAGGATCATCAATGGTTGCCGGCATAGGATAATCCTCACCATTGGCAATTTTCTGGATGGTGCCGCGCAATATCTTTCCTGACCGTGTTTTTGGCAGACGCGCCACAATCACCGCTAATTTGAAAGCAGCCACAGGGCCAATTTTTGCACGCACAGATGCAACAAGTTCTGCGATAATCTGATCACCGGCACGTGCCACGCCTGATTTCAGGACCACAAATCCCATCGGCACCTGCCCTTTCAAATCATCATTTACCCCAAGCACAGCGCATTCTGCGACATCCTGATGTTCTGCCAGCACTTCTTCCATACCGCCGGTTGATAAACGATGACCTGCCACATTGATGATATCATCTGTGCGCGACATGACATAAACATAACCATCTTCATCCAGATAACCGGCATCACCTGTTTTGTAATAGCCCGGAAAATCCGCCATATAGGCTTCGATAAAGCGCTCATCATTTTGCCACAGACCAGACAAGCTGCCAGGCGGCAGAGGCAATTTCACAACGATTGAGCCAATCTCACCTGCTGACACCTGATGACCTGCCTCATCTACTATTTGCACATCACAAGTGGGAATAGGCAATGCAGGAGAGCCTGCTTTAACAGGCAATGGCTCAATACCCATACAATTAGCCGCGATAGACCAGCCTGTTTCTGTCTGCCACCAATGGTCAATGGTTGGCACACCAAGCTTGTCTTCACACCAATGCAAGGTATCAGGGTCACAACGCTCACCTGCGAGGAACTGATATCTGAAATGGCTCATATCATAATTTTTGATAAGCGCCCCTTGCGGGTCTTCTTTTTTGACGGCGCGGATAGCGGTTGGCGCTGTAAACATGGCCTTGACCTTATACTCAGAAATCACACGCCAAA
Source organism: Puniceispirillaceae bacterium (SeqCode) (assembly GCA_049890215.1). GTDB lineage: Bacteria > Pseudomonadota > Alphaproteobacteria > Puniceispirillales > Puniceispirillaceae > UBA685. The sequence goes on from JBMHBX010000022.1 coordinate 7,273, forward strand.
ACGCACCTGCATCAGGTGTGCCAACAGGCTTTCCTTCATAGATGACAGTGGTGCAACCTTCGAATAAAGGCGCATAGGTAATATAGCTGTGTCCGACAACCCACCCCACATCAGAGGCCGCCCAGTAAACATCACCTGCCTCACAATCATAGATATGTTTCATAGACCATTTCAGGGCCACAATATGCGCACCAGTTGGACGCACCACACCCTTTGGCATGCCAGTCGTACCAGATGTATATAAAATATAGGCAGGATCTTCAGACGCAACAGGCACACAATCAGCTGGTTCTGCTTTTGCCATTTCATCTGCCCAATCATGGTCACGCCCTGCCATCATCTCAGCCTGGCATTGCGGGCGTTGCTCTAAGATCACGCTATGCGGTTTGTGGGACGCAATCTTAATCGCCTCATCAAGAAGCGGCTTATATGCCACAATGCGCGAAGGCTCTATGCCGCAAGACGCTGTCAAAATCACTTTTGGCTTGGCATCATCAATCCGCTTGGCAAGCTCTGCTGCGGCAAATCCACCAAAGACTACGGAATGAATGGCACCAATACGGGCACAGGCCAGCATTGCTATCACAGCAGATGGTGTCATTGGCTTATAGATGATAACCCTGTCACCATAGCCAACATCATGGCTTTTCAACATGCCAGCACAACGCGCCACAAGATCCTGTAATTCAGCAAAGGTAATCTTATATTTGGTATCACTGACAGGGCTGTCATAGATGATGGCATCCTGCCCGCCTCTGCCAGCCTCAACATGCCTGTCCACCGCATTATAACAGCCATTTACAAGCCCACCTGAAAACCACTGATAAAAAGGCGGATTGCTGTCATCAAGTGTTATTGCCGGCTCTTTTATCCATGCAACATCACCTGCTGCCTCTTCCCAAAAAGCACATGGATCAGCCTTGGCCTTTGCTGCTATATCATGAAAAACCTGTCCCATTCTTCCCACCTTTTTGATATGGTTTTTTGATCACCTAGATTGTTAGCGACAACAGCGGTTAAGTCTAGCGAAAACAATCGCCAACGCCAAACTGGCAATTTTATGCAAATTAGGTTATGTTAGTGCCCGTAACGCGAGGGCGCCGCATCAGGACTGCATCATGACAAACACTCATCATCAGGATTTGGCCAAAGACCGCCTTGATAATTTGCTATCTGAGCACAGAGATTTAGATGATGTGATCACAAGACTGACTGAGAGCCAACCAGCAGACCAATTACAACTGCAAAGGTTGAAAAAGCGCAAGCTAAGGCTTAAAGATGAAATTATAAAGATTCGGGCGCATTTATTGCCTGATATCATTGCCTAGCGTTCTCATGTTCAGTTTATCAAATTCAGAAAAACCCCCTTTATAATGACATCTACTTCTATCCCTTCCGCCAAAATCGCTATCTGCATGGGCAGCCAGTCTGACTGGGACACTATGCGCCATGCCAAAGATATCCTGGACAGCCTGTCACTTTCATGCGATTGCCGCATTATCTCTGCCCACCGCACGCCAGACAGGCTTTCTGCATTTGCCAAATCAGCAGATAAAGAAGGCTTTCATGTCATTATCGCAGGTGCAGGCGGCGCCGCCCATCTGCCAGGCATGATTGCCTCTCATACCTGTTTGCCTGTTTTGGGTGTGCCTGTTGAATCGAAATCCCTCAAAGGGATGGATTCTCTTTTATCAATTGTCCAAATGCCTGCCGGTGTTCCTGTTGGCACACTTGCCATTGGCATTTCGGGCGCCAAAAACGCTGCTTTGATGGCGGCACAAATTATTGCCTTACATGATGATGACGCACGCGCTGCGCTCCTCTCATGGCGTGAAGCACAAACGCAAAATGTGGCCCTGATGCCACAAGATGACACCCAGAACAACAAAACATAACCGCATAAGGTTACCATCATTATGACAAAAATCATTGGCATTTTAGGCTCTGGCCAATTAGGGCGCATGATAGCATTATCTGCCGCAAGCCTTGGCATCAGAAGCCATATTTTTGCCCCTGACGCTGAGGGCTCACCTGCCGGTGATGTATCTGCTTTTTGCACGACCGCTGACTATGATGATGAAGCAGCTCTTACTGAATTTGCCAAATCAATAGATGGTGTCACGTCTGAATTTGAAAATGTGCCATCTTCAAGCCTGTCTGTGATTGCGCGCCATTTGCCGATGGTTAGCCCCTCCATCAAAGCGCTTGATACCGCACAAGACAGATTATCAGAAAAAACCATGGCACAGGCGCTTGGTATTGCCACCCCGCGCTTTTGGCAAATTGACAGCCCTGATGATCTCGCAAATGCACTTGAAGCGCTGCAAGGAAAAGCGGTTCTCAAAACAAGACGTGATGGCTATGACGGCAAAGGGCAAATGCGTGTCGCCACAGGTGATGATATTGGCGCTATCTGGCAAGCCATTGGCGACAAGCCTTTATTATTGGAATCACTTGTTGATTTCAAAACAGAAGCCAGCTTTTTGATAGCGCGTGACAGCGCCGGTAATATCAGCCATTTTCCAGCATCAGAAAATCACCATAAAGATGGTATTCTTGCCCATAGCACAGCGCCAGCCCCTCTTGATTCTGCCATCATTGCCAAAGGGCAGGCAGCGATAGAAGCCATTGCCACACATCTTGATTTATGTGGTATTTTGGCGATGGAAAGCTTTATCACACAAGATGGCGGGATCATCTTTAATGAGATCGCCCCGCGCCCTCATAATTCTTATCACTGGTCAATTGAAGGCGCCAATTGCTCTCAATTTGAACAATTAGCGCGGATCGTAAGCGGTCTTCCCATGCGCTCTGTGACAAGCTCTGCTATGTGGCGGATGGAAAATTTACTTGGCCAGCACGCAGACCAAATCCCTGCCCTTCAGGCGCAAGATGATGTCAACACGCATCTTTATGGCAAATCAGGCTATAAGCATGGCCGCAAAATCGGCCATATCACCTATCAGCTATCTGACAAAGCCGATAAATCATATAAGGTACTCTGATAGAGGTCATTTAACCAATTTGCCATCAAAAGATAGGCAAAAGGCCGCCAATAATTGACTGGCTCATTTTCAGGATTATCATCAGGATAATAATAAGCAGGTAATTTTGTCCCCAGACCCTCTTTTATGTCTCTTTGATATTCAGCCGCTAATGTCTCAGCATCATATTCCAGATGATTGAGAACAAATAAATCCTGGCTCTTATCACATTGCACCATCCCGATACCAACCTCATCAGATTGCGCCAGAACGCTCAGACCTGCTTTGGCAATATCCTCAGCCTTATTCATCGTATAACGCGACACAGGCATTGGAAATTCTTGTGTAAAGCCATGAAGTAAGCGACCTGATTCAGGGGCAAGATTGTGACGATAGACACCAAATAACTTATCATCCATGGTGAATTTTGGCACATCATAAGCAAGCTTCATCAATGCCTGCGCACCCCAGCAAATCCCAAGGCGCCTGAAACAATGGCTTTTTGACCATTCATATATCTCTTTGAGTTCCGGCCAATAGGTAACCTGTTCAAAATCAAGTGTTTCCACAGGCGCGCCTGTCACGATCAGCGCGTCAAAATACTCATCACGCACATCATCTAACTGGCGGTAAAAACGCCTTAAATAGGCAGGCTCAGTATTTGTTGGCTGATAGCTTGCGGTGGTCATCAAAATAAGCTCAACCTGCAATGGCGAGCTGCCAAATAATCTGGCAAACTGAATTTCTGTGTCTTTTTTCTTTGGCATCAGATTCAGCATTAACAGACGCAAAGGGCGAATGTCTTGTTTTGCGGCAAGCATATCAGGGATGATATCCACCCCTTCTTTATGCAATTGCGATAAAGCAGGAAGATTATCTGGCACTTTGATAGGCATAACTAGTATCCAATATGAAAAATTGAGACCGTCCTTGTCATATCAGAGATACGCCCGACAATAAAGAGGCGCAAAGCGCCTCTGTCATCCTCACAGGCAGTCATGAAACAGCTTTAGCCGCGCGTTCGCCTTGCGCGAATGAGGCCGCCTGCAAATGCTGACAGGGCACCGGTGATTTGACCAAAGGCAGCTTTGGCAGGCTTGGTAACTTTGGGAATCATGGCAACCTCTTGCAGGCGCCTGTCCAAAAAGGCCTCTGTTTTTGCCATATCAGCGCTGTCATCTGCCAAAAACGCCAGAAGCGTAGCGCTATAGACCCCTGCCAAAGTGGCTCTTTTGGAATAAAAAGAAATATCGGTTGCGCTGTCACCTGCAGAGCGCCACATCACATCAACTGTCTGATATAATAATTTAGTAGCGCGCGCAGCCTGCTGTGGTTGCGCCAGATAGGACAAGGTTTTTGATACCACCTGCTTATGCGGCAACGCCAGAGACAAGCGACATAAAATAAGAGCGCGAATCTTCAAATGCATTTTATCAGGCACCTTCTCAAGCGCCTCATAAGCTGACACCATATCAGCATCTGCCATCGCCGCATAAAGTGAGATGGCATCATCAACACCCTTGGGCAGATACTCATCAAGCGCGCTTTCAGAAATCCCGCAATCTGCGGCGCCCATCACCAAAGACGTGCGTGTCCACCCGTCAAAGGGGACATGCGCCAGGCTTGAGCGCACAATATCATTGGCAATTTGACTATTCGACATTTGACTATTCGACATCGGATTTTCCTTTTGATAAAACGCACATGCTATCTGACCAGTATCCTGCCTTTAATATAGTCTTTGACCCTGATTTGTCCAATCATCGCAAACCCTCTTTACAAAGCTGATTGTTTTTTGCTACCCTTCGGGCTCAAATGAAACCTATCTTTTATTTAGAAGGGATGTGACAGCCGTGTTCGTAGCTGTTCGTGACAACAATGTTGATCAAGCTCTGCGTGTTCTGAAAAAGAAAATGCAGCGCGAAGGCCTTTTCCGTGAAATGAAGAACCGCCGTGCTTTTGAAAAGCCGTCGGAACGTCGTGCGCGTGAGATTGCTGAATCAACACGTCGTGTGCGCAAACTTCAGCGCAAACGGATGGAAAGAGAAGGCTTCTAGTCCTCTGTTTCGTCTAATCTGATAAATGAAAGTCGTCCGGCGCATGCTTGGACGGCTTTTTTTATGGCTTATGCGCAATAAAGACTTGAAAAAATAGGTGAATTCTTATCAGCTTTCGTAATCTGTTATGGCCGTAACAGAGTAAAAACAAGATAACATCTTATCTCTAGGAGAACGCAAAGCATGATTATTGGCGCCCCCAAAGAGTTGCTTGACGGCGAAGCACGTGTCGCGCTCACACCTGACAGCGCCAGAGCACTGGCAAAGCTAGGCTATGACTGCCAAATTGAAACCAATGCAGGACAATTAGCCAGATTTGATGATTCAGATTATGAGTCTGCCAATGTAACAATTGCGCCATCTGCCAAAGCGCTTTATGAGGCGTGTGACATCATCTTAAAAGTCAGAGCGCCACTCGAAGATGAAATCGCGCATCTTCGCAAAGGTCAGATTCTGATTTGCTGGGCAGCTCCTGCTCAGAATGAGGCTTTGCTTAACCAAATCAATGCCAAAGGCGCCACCTTACTGGCTATGGATATGGTCCCTCGTATCAGCCGCGCCCAGAAAATGGATGTGCTATCCTCAATGGCAAATATTGCCGGCTACCGCGCGGTTATTGAAGCCGGTAATCATTTCGGTCGTTTTTTCACAGGTCAGATCACAGCCGCAGGCAAAGTGCCTCCTGCCAAGATATTGGTGATTGGCGCCGGTGTAGCCGGTCTTGCGGCCATTGGCACAGCCCAGTCTTTGGGCGCGATTGTGCGTGCCTTTGATGTGCGCCCTGAAGTGGCTGAACAAATTGAATCAATGGGCGCTGAATTCTTAATGCTTGAATTTGATGAAGATGGCTCAGGCGAGGGCGGTTATGCCAAACCAGCCTCAGCTGAATTCATAGAAAAGGAAATGGCCCTTTTCAGAGAACAGGCACCAGAGATTGATATTGTTATCACAACCGCTCTTATTCCGGGGCGCCCTGCTCCAAAATTATGGCCTGCAGAAATGGTCTCATTGATGAAGCCTGGCTCTGTTGTGGTTGATCTTGCCGCTGAACAGGGTGGCAATTGTGATCTGACAAAGCCAAATGACATCATTGAAAGTGACAATGGTGTTAAAATCATTGGCTATACTGATTTCCCAAGCCGCATGGCGACCCAATCTTCCAATCTTTATGCCACAAATTTGCGCCATATGATGGATGATCTGACACCAGATAAAGATGGCAAGGCCGTCATTAATATGGAAGATGATGTCATAAGAGGCGTGACAGCCGTTCATGATGGCGCCGTCACCTTCCCGCCGCCGCCACTTAAAATTCAGGCGATTGGCAAGCCGCAAACCACAGCGCCGGAGCCCACCGCAGAAGAACGTGCCGCAGCGGAAATGGCTGCCATGCGCAAAGCAGGGCGTCAACAAACTGCCTTGTTAATCATTGGCGGTTTATTCATGTTGCTGATTGGCAATTACGCCCCGCCAAGCTTTATGAATCATTTCATTGTGTTTGCTTTATCTTGTTTTGTGGGCTTTCAGGTTATCTGGAAAGTCAGCCATTCACTTCACACACCTCTTATGGCGGTCACAAATGCCATTTCCGGCATCATCATCCTTGGCGCCCTGCTTCAGCTGAATGCGCCAAACTTTATCGTCAGCCTGCTGGCAGGTATTTCTGTACTGATTGCCACGATTAATATTGTTGGCGGCTTTATGGTCACGCGCCGCATGCTTGCCATGTTCCAGAAAAGCTAGGCGAGGAGCAAGAGATTATGGATCAAAATATCGTTACCGCCTTATCATTATCAGCTGCGGTGTTGTTTATTCTGTCACTTGGCGGCCTGTCTAATCAGGAAAAAGCCAAACGTGCTGTTTGGTATGGCATTATTGGTATGGCACTGGCGGTTGGCGCCACCATTTTTGGGCCGTCTGTTGGCTTATCTGCGTGGCTGATTATGATGCTTGTCATTGGCGCTGCCATCGGTGCAGTCGTGGCAAACCGTGTTGAGATGACAGGCATGCCACAGCTTGTCGCCGCCCTTCATAGCTTTGTTGGTCTGGCCGCTGTCTTTATTGGGATCAATTCAGAATTAAACCCGCCGAACTTCACAGACGCTGTTGAAATCATCATTCACGAAGTAGAGATTTTCCTTGGCGTCTTTATTGGCGCTATTACTTTTACAGGCTCTATCATCGCCTATGGCAAATTATCAGGCACCATAGATGGCAAAGCGCTTATCCTGCCGGGGCGTCATATCCTGAATATTGTGATGTTGGCGGCTTGTTTGTATCTTGGCGCCTTATATCTTGACCATGCAGGCACATGGACTTTGATTGTGATGACCGTTATTGCCTTTGTCATCGGCGCGCATCTTGTGATGGCGATTGGCGGTGCTGATATGCCTGTCGTTGTCTCTATGCTGAACAGCTATTCAGGTTGGGCGGCGGCTGCCACAGGCTTTATGCTTGGCAATGATCTTCTGATTGTCACAGGCGCGCTTGTCGGCTCATCAGGTGCGATTTTATCCTATATTATGTGCAAGGCCATGAACCGCAATTTCCTGTCTGTCATTTTAGGCGGTTGGGGCGCCACCAAAGGCCCGCAAATGGAAGTTGAAGGCGAGATGATTGCCACCGACATTGACACGCTTGCCGCTGATCTTGATCAGGCAGATTCTGTCATCATTGTCCCGGGCTATGGCATGGCGGTCGCACAGGCACAAACAGCTATCTCAGAGATAACACGCCGCTTGCGTGATTCTGGCAAAATGGTGCGCTTTGCCATCCATCCGGTTGCCGGGCGCCTGCCAGGTCATATGAATGTCCTTTTGGCAGAAGCCAAAGTACCTTATGACATTGTGCTTGAAATGGATGAAATCAACGAAGATTTTGCAGACACAGATTTGGTGATTATTGTCGGTGCGAATGACATTGTAAATCCGGCAGCACAAGATGATCCAAACAGCCCGATTGCCGGCATGCCTGTCCTTGAGGTCTGGAAGGCAAAACAAGTCATCATTTCCAAAAGAGGTCAGGGTCGCGGTTATTCAGGCATTGAAAACCCGCTTTTCTTCAAAGACAATGCACGCATGCTTTATGGTGATGCCAAATCCTCAGTGGATCAGCTTCTCACCAAGATGAGCTAGCAAGCTATCTGACAAGCAAATCAGCAGGCAGTCCGGCTTCAAGGGCTGCCTTTTCCTGACGCGCCGCAAGGGCAGATGTGTCAAAATCATCTATCAGCTCATGAAAGGCCTGATGCCAGTTTACTTCGGCATTCAGATGCATAAAGACAGAGCCAAGCCCTACGGCGGCGCGGTCCATCAACACAAATTCTGCAGGTGGCTTAATACCGCCAATGCGCTTTAATTCGCTATGCACCTTGCCTGCCAGTTCACGCCCGTGACTGCCGGATCGCACCTGCTGAATAGGCCGCACCTTATCTTCGAGCAAGGGGGCATAAATAAAACCTGCCCAGACATTGAGAACCGAGATAGCTTCTTTATCAAGGCCGTAAAAGCCCCATTTCTCATAAGCATGAACCGCAAGCGCCTCATCACCATCACGAAGCGCACGATATAAATCAATCACACCACTGACAAAATCAGGTCTGAATAAACGGATAGAGCCAAAATCCATCAGATTAATATCACCATCTTCGGTAATAGAATAATTGCCAAGGTGCGGGTCACCATGAATGACGCCATAATAATAAAATGGCACATACCAGACCCTGAACATGTTCATTGCGATCTTGTTTCGCATCTCTTGTGACGGGTTATTTTCAAGAAATGGCAGTAATTTTTGCCCTTCTATCCAATCCATCGTCAATAAGCGTGATGTTGATAATGCCGGATAAGAATTTGGCAGTCTGACGCATGTCTCATCACGCAGCATATCACGATAAAGCGCCATATTCTGTGCTTCTCGCTGATAATCCAGCTCTTCGCGCAATCTTTCTGATAATTCGCGGTAAATATCATTTGTTGAAATCGCAGAATCAAAACGCTCATAAACCGAAAAAGCCAGCTTTAGCTGATTGAGATCAGCATCAATCGCAGAGGCCATATCAGGATATTGCAGTTTCACCGCTAATTTTTTGCCATCATTTCCAATTGCCTGATGGACCTGACCAAGTGACGCAGCAGATACTGCCTCTTTGTCAAATGACTCAAAATGGGACTGCCAGTCAGCCCCTAATTCAGCGCGCATACGTCTTTTGACAAATAACCATCCCATAGACGGGGCATCTGCCTGCAATCCTGCCAGCTCATTGGCATATTCCGGCGGCAGGGCGTCAGGTATGGTTGACAAAATTTGCGCCACCTTCATCAACGGGCCTTTCAGGCCACCAAGGGCCGCCCGCAATTGGGCCGCATGGGCGTCTTTATCAACTGTCATGCCAAGATAGCGCTCACCTGCAAGCCGTGCAGCCAGACCACCAACCGTGCTTGTCACCCGTGCATATCTTTTTACACGCCCGCCAAGGGCAGAGCCATCTAACTCACTCATGCGCTTACACTTTCCAACTCATCAATCATAGCCGAGATCATATCAAGACCTTTATGCCAGAACTGGCTGTCACCTGCATCAAGCCCAAGAGGTGCCAAAGCCGCATCATAGCGCTTTGTGCCGCCTGCACTTAGCAATGTTTTATAATTGGCAACAAATGCCCCCTTATCATCACTATCCTGATAGACCTGCCACAATGCATTCACAAGACAATCACCAAATGCATAAGCATAAACATAAAAAGGAGAATGAATAAAATGCGGGATATAAGACCATAAATTGCGATAGGCCTCATCTGTCATCACATGAGGGCCAAGCGCCTCAGTTTGTGTTGTCATCCAGATATCACAAATCTCTTCAGTGCTTAATTCACCGTTGCTTCTGGCAGTATGAAACGCGACTTCAAAATTATGGAACGCAATTTGTCTGACAACCGTATTGAGCATATCTTCGATTTTGCCGGCCAGCATAAAGCGTCTTGTTGCCTTATCCGGTGCCTCATCAAGCAATCTGTGAAAGGTCAGCATTTCCGCAAAAACTGAGGCTGTTTCTGCTAATGTCAAAGGTGTATCTGCCATAAGAGCCCCTTGACGGGACGCCAACACCTGATGGATACCGTGCCCCATCTCATGCGCTAATGTCATCACATCACGTGCTTTTCCGGCAAAATTCATCAAGATATAAGGATGGGCAGATGGCACGGTCGGGTGCGAGAAAGCGCCTGAGGCCTTGCCATCTGTAATACCGGCATCAACCCAGCCTTTGTCAAAAAACCCTTTGGCAATCTCTGCCATCTCAGGGTCAAATGCGGCAAAACTATCAATGACAATTTGCGTTGCCTCATCCCAGCTATAATGCCTGTCATCATCTCCCAATAAAGGCGCGTTCCGGTCCCACCATGCCAGTTTATCTGACCCGAACCATGTGGCTTTCAGGGCATAATAGCGGTGGCTGATATCTTTCATGCGGCTTGTAACAGCCTCTGCCAGAGCATCTACAACATGATCATCAACATCATTGGCAAGATTGCGCGATGAGACAGGTGTTTTGAAACCACGCCATTTATCATCAATATCTCTGTCTTTTGCGATCACATTCAAAATCAGGGTGAACAGCTTTTCATTTTCTTTCAGCACCTTGGTAAAGGACTGTGCGGCTTCGCGTCTTTGTCCTGCATGAGGTGAGGATAGCATATTGAGAATTTCTGCCTCAGAGACCTCTTTGCCCTCAAAGTCAAACCGAAGCCCTGCCATAGTCTCATCAAACAAACGCACCCATGAGCCTCTGCCAACCGGCCCTCTTTCCACAAGCAATTGTTCTAAGCGTTGTTCAAGCTGATAAGGCGCACCGGCGCGCACCAGACGAAGCCATGGCTGATAATGCGCCACTTTCGGGTCTTGTAATACGCCCTGATAAGCTGCCTCATCCATGGCTGCCAGTTCTAATTCAATAAATAACAAAGACGAAAACACATCTGCCAGTTGCTCACGCAAAGTCTGGCTATGCTGGCCTGCCTGTGCAGAGGTCATATCAGTGGCAAAATGCAAATCAGCATGAGACAGCAATTTGCCAATTTGATCAGATAAAGCCTCATAACGGCTGATAAGATCAAAAAGCGCCTCTGCGGAAGCCTGCGCTATTTTGCCCTCATAGGCCGTGGCCAATGCTTGTGCCTCAGTGCGGCAAAATGCAACATCACGGGCAATCTGCGGATCTGAAACAGATGAATAAAGATCAGTCAAAGACCAACTTGGCAGGGTATCTTTTGGCATTTTTCTCTTCTTCCTTACCTTTATGTTTATCGCG
>JBMHBX010000023.1:0-64928 GCA_049890215.1 Puniceispirillaceae bacterium (SeqCode)
CCGTTGTGAGAACATCCAATTCCTGAAACAACCGCAACGGCACAACGCCATAGGTAAGGATCAACGCATAATCAGCGCGCGGTGACAGACCTGTCTGATAAAGATAAACAGCTATACAGCCTATCATGATCGCCCAGCTGATGACTGGTCGCGCTTTGGTGGGGTTGTCATCAAATAAGGGCAGAAAAAACATGGCGCATTGCTATCTTCGGCCTGTAGCCTTCATGTTTATTGATGGTACGGGCGGGGGGACTTGAACCCCCACGGCCTAAGGCCCACGGATTTTAAGTCCGTTATGTCTACCATTCCATCACGCCCGCATAGACCGCCGGTGAAAACAGTCTCCCATGGTTTGTTTGAATAACGAAAACTATCGTCTTATGCAATGACAAATCTGTCCTGACAGGAATAAGTGCAGATTTATTGCAAAATATTAAAAATAACTTATACTTTGTGTGATTGAATTAGTCTGTGAGGAGTGTGAGCATGAACAAAGCAATCGCTAATGTGCGCAATATAAGAAAGCGCGGGAAAACAAAATTGGTCAGAATCTCAGACCAAATCAATAACCTTGCGTGGGAATTGTCTGAAAAAAATGACAAAGTAAATGATGCTCATACTGCAAAAAGCATTGCCATGTTAGATGAATCTCTTGCACTGATGCAGCGCGCGCTAGGGCTGTTGAATTCTGTTGCGATTGACCCTGAGATGCTTGTTGAAGCGCCAAAGCCTCAGAAAAAAGCAGGCGGGGGGATGTTCGGCAAGAAAAAAGCTGAGCCAGAGGCAGCGAATGAGGCGCCTATTGACACGCTTGACAGAGCGCCAATCGCTTCAATTAAGCCACAAAGTTAAGGCTTATTTACTTTCTCACCACTTAAGATTTCGAAGCGGCGCAAGAAGATTTGCGCCGCTTCTTCTGGTGATTGAGGCACAAGGCGCATCCTGGCAGGCGTGCCACGCGGCTGTGGGAATAGTTTTTTTGCCTCTTCATGTGAAAATCCTGCCAGTTGGGTGGCTTCAAGCCAGGCTGCCATGCGGTCAGCGCGTTTGATGATTGTTTTGACATAAGCAGGCAGGCGTGCCGGCAGACCAAAGCGCAGATGGATTGCTTCTTCTAGTCGTATCTCTATGTCTTTGTAAGATGACCCCAATACTGCCTTAAAGGGGGTAATCATATCGCCTATCACATATTCCGGCCCGTCATGAAGCAGGCAGGCAAGCCGCCATTTCTGGTCAAGATGTGGCGCATTGGTTTGCACAAGCCGCTCTACTAATACGCTATGTTGCGCAACTGAATAGCCGTATTTGCCTTTGGTTTGACCATTCCATCTGGCCACACGTGCCAGCCCGTGAGCAATATCTGAAATTTCGATATCAATAGCGCTTGGCTGCATGATATCCAAGCGCCTGCCAGATAACATTCTTTGCCATGCGCGCGGCGTCTGAGAAGAAGATGGCATCTTATGCAGCCTCTTTTACCAATAAGTCGTTAGTGCAATTCATTAAGGTTTATTGTAAGACAGGTTTTGTGCTATTAACAGGTGCAATTTGCATCATAACAGCGTTCAAGAAACAGATTTAAGTGGTGGCTTTATGGATTTCTTCCAAACACGGGAAAAATACCGCAAGCGTGAAATGCGCTATTCTGTGTCATTTTTGTTTCGGGTAAGTGTCATTGCCCTTGCGGCCTGGCTTGGCTGGCTTTGGGGAACGGCAGAACAAAAACGCTTGCAGGCTGATTATAATCTGGCGATTTTTGAAAGTGACCGCGAAATCCAACTGTTAAATACAAAAGTTGAAAAGCTCACCACTGAATTAAATCAAGCTCGTGCACAGAACGCTGCGACAAGCCTGACAGATAAAAATTCCGGAAAATTTACGAAATTGCTAAAGGCACAAATAGCCAACGGCACAAAGATTGAACAAATATACAGCGCTTTGCAAAACCTCGGCGTGCCGTCAAACTGCCGCGTTGTGCATGAACAATCGCTTGCCGTTGCCACTGAATTATATGGCGGCGCTGAATCGAAGGCGTCATTATTTGATGGCGCGCTTCGGCTGAATATCGAAGGTGCGGTAAATGAAAATGGCAATAAGGCCAATCCATGGTTTGACCCGTTGCAACCAGTTAAAGTGCGGCAGTCTTATTTGGGCGGCCAGAAAATCTCAGAACATAATTTGCCTTTCAAAATGATTTTCCCGGCACAGGACTGGCTTCTTGAATTGCAGTTTGATTTGTCTGATTTGCGTGGATATGTTGATTTATCAGTGCGTAATTGCGTGGTGAAATAGCTAGCTTTTGAGCCCTTGTGATATCTCAAAAACAGACTCGATACTGGCGTAATCTTTATAACCAAGACGCGCAACAGGCTGATAGCGTTCAACATCGACTTTGCCATCTTGCAGATATTTGTCGTCTATATGAATTGAGACCACTTCGCCTATCACCATTACACAACCTGCTCTGCTTTGTGTCCCTGGCAGGTTTATAAACTCATAAAGACGGCATTCAAGATTGGCTGGTGCGCCCGCAACCAATGGCGCTGATATATCACAAGCTTGCTTTTTAGACAGGCCTGCTGCGGCAAATTCATCTTCTTCAGATGGCAGCATTGCAGAGGAAGCAACCATCTCATTTATCATGGTATGAGCGACAATATTGACACCAAATTCTTTCGTTTCACGAATATTTGCCAGGCTGTCTTTCGCGTCATGCCGGTCTTTATCAGAATGTTCAATTCGCGCATCTGGCGCCGATACAAACATCACCATCGGTGGCAGTTCAGATACAGCATTGAAAAAACTATAGGGGGCTAAATTTGCAAGTCCGTTTTTATCGCATGTAGAAATCCATCCGATTGGGCGCGGAGAAATCAAGGCTTTGAAAGGGGAGTATTTCAGACCTGCTTGTTTATGTGCCCCCGCTTTGTAATACATATTCGCGTCCCTGCCTTATGATTATGATGTTTCATGATCTACCATGTTTGAAAGCACGTAAAATAGCATAAAAACAAAGCCTTTTGCAAAATGAAGGAACAGCAGACCTTTTATGAAAAACATTGTTATATTTGGTGCAACGGGTGCCATCGGCCAGAATATTACTGAGCAACTTGCTAGCGAGGGTGCAAATTTAATGCTTGCGGGCAGGGATGCTGGTGCGGTTGAGGCGTTGGCCTCAAAATACAAGGCGCGCACGGCTATTTTTGACGCATTTGATAATGAAAGTGTGAAAGCGGTCATTGCGAAAGCTGAGGAAGAGGGCCCAATTTCGGGGCTAATATGGGCGGTAGGTTCCATTTTGTTGAAGCCGCAGGCGAAGTTAACAGCAACTGATTATCAAGATTGTTTTTACCTGAATGTGACAGCTGCTGCGTTAGCAATTCAAGCTGCGAGCAAAAGTTTGAAAGAAGGGCAGGGCGCTGTGTTGTTATTCAGCTCTGTTGCGGCGTCTCAGGGGTTTGCCGCTCATGGGGCGATCTCAGCTGCAAAGGCAGGCGTTGAGGGGCTTGCTACGGCGCTAGCGACTGAATTATCACCAGATATACGTGTGAATGTGATTGCGCCATCATTAACGCAGTCAAAAATGTCAGAACCTCTTCTTTCAAATGAGATTATGGCAAAAGGTATTGCGCAATCGCACCCTTTGAGACGGTTAGGACAGGGTCGTGATTTTGGCCCCATGGCAGCTTTACTTATGAATCCAGAAAAATCAGGTTGGATCACAGGGGCCGTTATTGCGATTGATGGCGGGCGTAAAACACTGCGCACAAAAGGATAACATGGCTTCTACCCCGAAAAAAACGCATTATTTTATTACAGGTGTCAGTGCCGGTATTGGCAAGGCTCTGGTGGAAGCGCTAACAACTGATGGGCATATCGTATCTGGTGTGGCAAGGCGCAAAGATAAGTTAGATGAGCTTGCAGAGCAATGTAAAGGCTTTACCGGCCATGCTTGTGATGTCACTGATAAAGATGAATTGCGCACGGCCATCAAAAACGCCATCGAGGCTAATGGTCCTGTCGATGTGTTAATCCCAAATGCCGGGATTTATATCCCTGATAAAAAAGCGACCATCGATATGGGGTCTTTTGAGTTGCATATGCAAGTAAATTATATGGCAACCATTACGTGCCTGTCTGAAATCCTACCGCAAATGTTAGCCCGACAATCTGGACATATAGCTTTAATGGCATCTGTGGCAGGTTATCGCGGTTTGCCACGGTCTCTTGCTTATGGTCCAACAAAGGCGGCCTTAATTAACCTTGCTGAAGCGCTTCGGTTTGATTTGAAAGGATCGAATGTGAAAATTCAGGTAATTTGCCCTGGGTTTGTTGAAACAGAGGCAACATCAGTGAATGATTTTGATATGCCCGACATCATTTCAGCAAAAATGGCGGCGCATGAAATCATACAAGGCTTAAAGTCACAAGATTTTGAAATTGCATTTCCCAAGCGATTTGCCAGTAAAATGAAGTGGTTAAAACGATTCCCAAATGATATTTATTTTAAGCTGGTCTCAAAAGCGACAAGGTAGATGAAGCAATGACGATAACAAAGCTTGCTGCAAAATACGCAGACTATTTTTCGCGTATAGCGCCTGATACGCTTGATGAGCTTGAAGCAATGCTTTCAGATGATGTTATTTTTATCGACCCCTTTAACAAGCTTGAGGGAAAGCAGGCATTTGTGTCTGTGTTTGCGCATATGTTTGAGGTGATGACAAATCCCCATTTTGAGATTTTGGATGTCGCGCTATCGCAAGAACGTGCTTATTTGAAATGGCGCATGACAGGCACCGTCAACGCAGCCCCAAAAATGCCTTTTGATATTATTGGCATGAGTGAAATTGAATTTGATAGCAATGGTCTTGTGAGACTTCATCATGACCATTGGGATAGCGCAAGTCAGCTATTATCTCATCTGCCATATATTGGGTGGGTAACAGGGCGCATATCACGCTTGTTTGCGCATAAAAATGCTTAGCGGCGATGAAAGCTGATAAATAATTCTCCAAGTTTAAGGCCAAATTTTGTGATTGTGGCATGATTGAGGACAACGTCAGCTGATTGCATGATCATCTTGTCATTAAAATTCACAAGAACACGCCTGCCAAACAGGTCTAAATAAAAATCATAGCGCCATAACAGCCCAATCGGTGTCAATGTGCCTTTCGCTCTGTCACGCACATCATCTGTGGTGCCGATATATTGTTTTTCAGATGTACGTTGGATTTCCCAAATGCGTGTCTCTGTCTTGCCATCATCAAATGTGAAATGTTCGTTGAGAACAAATCCGTCATTAGCAGGCTCACAAATCACTTTGGCAGAAAAACGCTTTTGAATATTGCCAAATCTGTCAATAAACATGCCGGATGCGGTCAAATCGCCGCTAAAAAACTCTTCCGGCACAAATTCTGTGGGAATTGTCTCAACGACCGCTTGTGAGTGGTTTGAAGCCATCATATGACCTTATCAGCTATGCTATTGACGCAAAAAAAAGCGGGAATAGCCTTATATCTGCTAAGGTTTACGGGCTGTTATTTGTTGTGGATCAGCTATGGTTTGGTTTTTCCATCACTTGGTAAAGTGATTTCATTCTTTGGTAAGAGTCATTTGTTTGACATCAATCATACCTGATTTGAAACCACCTTCACAATACGCCAGATAGAGCTCCCACATGCGCTTGAATTTTGCATCAAATTTCCCGCCCGAAGAAATTGTCGGCCAGTGAGTAACAAAATCATGGCGCCATTTTTCCAGCGTTTTTGCATAGTGAAGGCCATATCCTTTTGTCTCAGTCAGTTTCATTCCAGAGGCATTGATAGGAGGCTCTATACGCTCCATAGAGGGCAGCATGCCGCCCGGGAAAATATATTTTTGAATGAAATCAGGTGTCGCGCGATAGCTGTCAAATTCATGATCTTCAATTGTAATCACCTGTAAGGCAGCTTTGCCGCCTTTGCGTAAAACATCTGATATTTTGTTAAAATAGGTCGACCAATAAGCCATCCCTACGGCCTCAAACATCTCAATTGATATCACTTTATCAAAACTTTGAGAGGCTAAATCCCGGTAATCTGTAATTTTGATTGTCACCCTGTCAGAAAGGCCAGCGGCTTCAATACGTGCTTTGGCAAAGTCATATTGCTCTTGCGAGATGGTGATGCAGGTCAAGGTTACATCATATTCGCGAGCAGCAAATTCTGCGAAACCGCCCCAACCACAACCAATTTCCAGAACATGATCGCCTGGTTGTAGTTCTGCCATCTCAGCCAATTTTCGATATTTAAGATTCTGAGCATCTGCAAGTGAGGCTGTATCATTGTCAAAAACGGCAGATGAATAGGTCATCGTTTCGTCCAGCCAAAGGGCATAAAAATCATTTCCAAGATCATAATGATAGGAAATGTTCTTTCGTGACCCCACCTTAGAATTTCGGCGCATAATATGACCAATGCGTGTGAATAGCCAAGAAATAGGATTCATTTTGAGCTTTTGTTCGACAAGCTGGTTATTGGTTACCGCATATTCAATCAGGTCAACCAGTGTTTGAGATTCGACTTCACCTTCCATATAGGCTTCGCAAAATCCCATTTTCCCATCTTTTAGAATGCGCATCAAACCCTGTCTTCGCACAATTTGCAAATCAGCGTGAATGCCATCTTTTTTGCCGTTTATTTCATGCACGTCACCCTCTGGAAAGGTAAGTGTAAGTGAGCCAGACGGAATAAGCCTTGCGACTTCCAGTAAAAATTTCTTTGCCAAATTGTACCTTAGAGAAGCAAACATCAACGCGGTCCTTTAAGAGAAGAAAATGAATGTGATTGGGAAGGGGGGCTTGGTTTTGAAAAATAGCTAAGACGTTTGAAAAACAGCTTTGCGGCTTCCATATGTATCGCCAGCCAAGGGCGCATCGGCCATTGCTTTGTTTTTGCAAGACTTGTGATAACAGAACGGCTTGTTAAATTTGTGATGATACCGCGCATTGTGGCGGTGAGGGCCAAAGCGCCGTCAATGCGATAGCGAATTATGACACTGATATGTGAGCCTTGCTGGCGATGAAAGAGCTGATAGTCACCTTTGACTTCAAAAAACGGTGAGACGTGAAATATTTTTGAAGCTTCATGTAAGCTTACACGCCCTTGTTTGTTGCCAATGCCTACATAGCTGTGTGATTCACCAAATGTGTTGTGAACTTCATAGACTACAAATTGCAATTGTCCTTTATCGTCCAGACATCGATAGACTGACAGGGGATTAAAATTCACACCAAAAATACGGGGAAAGGTGAGAAGCTCTATTTTTATAAGAGGCACAGTCACATTATATGACCTGGCGAGGCCCCGAATATAGGCAGCAAGAGAGGGATAGTCGGTATTGTCATCAGATGATTTATGAAAACAGCCATAATCTGTTTCATAAAATGACAACAGGTTAAAGCGCCCTACAGAAAAAAGAGCCGATAGTTTATGCGCTTCATCAAGACGGTCAAGGTCAATCAATAGAGATAACCCCGGTCTTGCCAAAAAATGGGACTTTGGTCCATGCCGTGTATGATGAATTTGTGACAAAACAAGCGCACAAGGTGCGTTTGTGATGTCTGTTGCACCGGTCATTATAAGCCTCTCCCTGATGTTCTAGGCCCTCATGCTTTTGGTAAGTCTGTTCGGCTTATGCCACGGGGACGTTGAACTATTCCATGGTATGTCAACACCAAGGGATTTGACAACTTTTATCGCAGAAGAAAGACCATCTTCGTGGAATCCATATTTTGTCCAAGCACCGCAAAAATAAAGGTGATTTTGGCCTTGGATTTCTCCTAATCGATTTTGCGCAAGAATAGCGGCCTTATCAAAAATCGGGTGGTCATATGAGAAGACGCGATGAGTGAGGCTCTCCTCTGGTCTGGTAAAAGGATTTAATGTGACGAATAAGGGCTTATCTTTTTCAATTGATTGCAGTTTATTCATCCAATATGTCACGCTAAGCTGCGGGTTATTGTCAGACGATGTAAGGTAATTCCATGCGGCCCATGTTGCCTTTCTTTGAGGCATGAGAGTCTCATCTGAATGCAAGATTACTTCATTTGGCTGAAATCCAAAACAGGATAAAATCTCTTTTTCTTGCTCATTTGCATCACTCATCAGAGCAAGGCTCTCATCTGCATGAGCGGCCATGATGACTTTGTCGAAAAAGATTTCACCCTCATCTGGCAGACTGATAAACACACCTGCGGCATCACGGCGTATGGATGTGATATTTGCATTTGTGACAATTTGACCGCGGAAGTCATTCAAAAGGCGTGTAACATATTCGCGAGAGCCGCCATCCACTGTGCGCCAGACGGGCCTGTCAATATAGTTCATCAATTTATGATTTTGCATGAATTGAATAAAGGATCTGGCAGGAAATGATAGCATTGTGTCTGCCGGACAAGACCAAATGGCGGCCCCCATCGGCAGTAAATGATCTTCAACAAAAGCATCAGAAAAGCCGCAGCGTTCAATGAATTCACCAAGAGTTTCATCTGGGGCACTATCGCGGCTGTAATCATAGGCATGTGCATAAAATTTCCGCAAACCATTTAGCATAGACCAATAGCGCGGTTTGAACAGATTGGATAATTGTGCAGTCAGGCCCTTTAACGTGCCTTCATATTCAAGCGTCTTGTCTCTTAAAGAGACGGCAAAGGTCATTTCTGAGCCTTTTGTCGGCACTTGTAAATGCGAGAATAGCCCTACCAAATTAGGGTAATTTAACTCGTTATAAACAATGAATCCGGTATCTACAGGGGTGTTTTCACCATTGAATGATACATCCACGGTGTGAGAATGCCCGCCTATGCGGTCCTGTTTTTCAAATATTGTAACGTCATGTTCCTTGCCAAGAAGCCATGCCGCCCCCAGCCCTGAAATGCCAGCCCCGATAACCGCTATGCGCATTTATATCCCCATATAACATAATTATTATTTACTAATTTTTACGCATTGTTCCACGATGCGGATTGCTGGTTTTGTGGAAAACAGGCTGATCATTTATCTTTTTGAAAGACAGATGGGCGGTAGGGCAAAGAATAGGTCATATCATCATGAATTAGATGTATCTTTGTCTGTTGTGACATATGGTCAGAAAAAGCATCATCAGTGATGTTTAACCCGCCTGTATAGCTGCCAAAAGCGGGTAGTATCAGGTTCAAATCAGATTGTACAAAACATCTGGCAGACAGGCGTCTGGCCCGTAATTTCACGCGCGCTTTAGGGTGTAAATGCCCGGATATGGTTGGTCGTAATGGCATACCATCTGCTTCGTGGCAGAAACGGATATTGTGTTTTACAAATTCGTCTTGTGCACTGCCGAAAAGCCTGTTCGGGAGTTGTGCGTCATGATTGCCTGTAATCCAGATTATCTTTGTTTTCTCAGCTATTTCGGAAATCATGGATACATAATGTGGAGGCAGGCGGAAAGCACGCTCTGTGCTATGAAAACTGTCACCCAAACAAATCAGGGTTTGTGGTTTATCAATTTGAAGACGCTCATTCAGCCTTTGCAACGTGTCTATCGTGTCAAATTGCGGCAGAGGGGCGCCTTTTGATAATGCGGCGCCTTTTTCAAGATGCATATCAGAGACAATCAGTGTCGCCTCATCCGGCCAGTAAAGAGTGCCATCGCCGTTTAAGTGAAATGTCTGGCCGTGAAATAAGATCCCTACCTGTTTGTTGGTCATGAAGGTGCCTCACCTTGCATTTCTAACAAAAGCTCTTCTTCGAGTTCGGCAAGCATATCAGTGACACCACTTGCTGTTACCGCCTCACGGCCGACTTCAAGCATAAGAGGCACAGCGAGCGGGCTAATGTAATCAAGCTGCTTAAAATTTATTTTACCATCAAAACGTGCCAATAAATCTGACAGGCGTCTGATATCTGTAAGCCCTTTGGCAGCGTCTTGCTCTGTCGCACGAAGTAGTAAATGATCTGGTTGGTGGCGGCGTAATACATCGTAAATTAAATCTGAATTCACTGTCATTTGCTTGCCTGTTTTTTCATGGCCCGGCAGACGTTTTTCGATTAAACCTGAGATAGTGGCGACTTGCCGGAACGAACGCTTGAGCATTGTAGATTCTGCCATCCATTCTTCAAGATCGTCCCCTAAGAGATCGGGGCAAAATAAGTCTTCGGGACTGATCACAGGTGATAGAGACCAAACAGCTACGGCATAATCTGTTGCAACAAAGCCAAGCGGGGCAAGTTTGAATCGTTCCATCCTCCTGGTGATTAGCATGCCAAGCGTTTGATGCGCATTGCGCCCTTCAAAACAATAAGCCACAAGATAGTGTTTCTGGCCTCTTTTGAAACTCTCAACAAGCAGACGGTCAGGTCCCGGGATAGCTGAGCGATAGGCTTGCAAATTCAGCCAGTTTGCAACATCTGCCGGCAGCTTGTTTCTGTGGTGTGGGTTTTGCAGCATGTCACGCACTTTATCTGCCAAATTTTGTGAAAGTGGCAGACGCCCACCAGCATAAGCAGGTACTTTGGGCTCTGTGGCATGGCTTATTTTCGCTTGTACCATATTCGTTTTGATACCAATAAATTCAAGCATTCTGCCTGCAAAGATAAAGTGATCTCCTGAGATGAGACTTTGAACAAAATATTCCTCAATTTCTCCTAAGACAGGGCCGCCAGATAATCGCACTTTCATTGTGACTGTCTCAACAATCGTGCCGATATTCATGCGCCATCTTTGTGCTATCTGAGGAGAGGTAAGCCGCCAGAGACCATCTATGCCTTTTACGAGACGATGAAACTGTTCATAATGTGAAAGCGCATAGCCGCCTGTCGCAACAAAATCCAACACATCATCAAATTCATGACGAGACAAGTTCGCATATGGTGGTGCAGTGATAATGTTTTGATATAAACTATCAGCGTCAAAGGGCGCAGTTACAGCGCAGCCAATAATGTGTTGTGCCAGCACATCCAATGCGCCGGGGTGATCTTCATTATCGTCAAGTGTCATGGAAGATACGCATTCCATGGCTGCCATCACTTCGAGTACTTCAAACCGATTAGCAGGCACCATGATTGCTTTTGAGGCTTTGTCAAGGTGATGGCCGGCACGACCAATTCGTTGCACAAGGCGTGAGACTCCTTTTGGCGCACCGATTTGAACCACAAGGTCAATATCAGCCCAATCAATTCCCAAATCTAAAGATGACGTTGCAACAACGGCGTCTAATTTGCCATCAGCCATGAAAGCTTCAACTTTTCGTCTTTGGCCGACATCAAGAGAGCCATGATGCAAACCAATTTTGAAATTGTCATCATTCATAAGCCATAAGGCCTGAAAAAGTAATTCTGCCTGTGCGCGCGTATTGACGAAAATCAGCGTTTTTGCGTGTGACTTTAACAAATCATATAGCTCTGGCAGGGCATAATGCGCTGAATGGCCTGCCCATGGTATTTCTGCCTTGGTAGACAACATAGAGACTTGCATTTGTTTTGTAATTGACGGGCGGACAAGGGTGACTTCATCATGAGCCGGGCTCAACATAGCAGCAAATCGCTCTGGTTTTGCAACAGTCGCTGACAAACCGATTGCCTTTAGGGGCGCGTGATTGCCAGCTTTATGCAAATGCCGTAATTTTGCGAGGCTCAAAGACAATAAGTCACCCCTTTTTGTTCCGGCAAGCGCGTGTATTTCATCAATAATAATGGTGTTTAATTTACCAAACAGGCTTGCTGATTCAGGCCATCCAAGCATTAATTCAAGAGATTCAGGGGTGGTAAGCAAGATATGAGGCGGCTTTGATCTTTGCCTGTTTCGCTTGGATTGGGGCGTGTCTCCTGTCCTTGTTTCAATGGTTATTGGCAGCGCCATATCCTCAACAAGCGGCGTTAGATTTCGGGCAATATCAGTCGCAAGTGCCTTTAATGGTGAAATATATAATGTATGCAACCCATCATATGAATTTGTGCTCAGATCTATGAGGCTTGGCAGGAAACCTGATAATGTTTTCCCGGCGCCTGTTGGCGCTATCAGAAGGGCGGATTTACCTGATTGCCAATTCGCAACCAGATGCATTTGATGATTATAAGGCTGCCACCCTTTTGCCGTAAACCAGTTGGCAAATATGTCCGGCAGGTTTATCTGTTGTGCTGTCAAAGCAGAATTCATCTTTGCCCTTGAAAATAAAGATTAACATTGTTCTTGTTTGATGTAAGCCTCGTACAAATAAGCGTCCAGTCTTACTTACCATAATTTTTTGGAGTTCTTGCTTTATGATAGACCTATATTATTGGCCAACACCAAATGGTTTCAAAATTTCCATCGCGCTAGAAGAGCTAGGTCTTAGCTATCAGGTGAAACCTGTTAATATTGGCAAAGGTGAGCAATTTGAGCCATCTTTTCTTAAAATTGCGCCAAATAACCGCATGCCGGCCATCGTAGATCATGATGGCCCTGATAATAAAGCTATCAGCATATTTGAATCTGGTGCCATCTTACTCTATTTGGCAGAGAAGACAGGTAAATTAATGCCTGCATCCAAAGCAGAGAAAATAGAAGTAACAGAATGGCTGATGTGGCAGATGGGTGGGTTTGGTCCAATGCTTGGGCAGGCCCATCATTTTATTAAATATACAAAAGAACCTGTGCCATATGGCATTGAGCGCTATGGCAATGAAGCGAACCGTCTTTATGGGGTTTTGAACAAACGCCTTGAGGGCCGAGAGTTTGTTGTTGGTGATTCATTAAGTATCGCTGATATTGCGATTTTGCCATGGACCAGAACATATTATGATCAACATGTCGATATTGAGGATTATCCTCATGTCAAAGAGTGGCGCGCAAGGTTGTTTCTGCGTCCTGCCTTTCAGGCAGGAATTAAGTTAGGGGCTGAGTGGCGCGAAGATTTATCGAAACTGACAGGCGCTGAATGGGATAAGATGTTTGGCATGGATACTGATAAGGCAGGCGAGCATCCCACAAAATCTGATTAGCCGGATGAACTGCTATGATTGAGTGGGTATATCCCAGAGCTGAGGGTTTATATGTCGCGCCTTTGGATGCTTATGTTGATCCGGTGCGGCCTGTCAAAAGAGCGTTGATTACGCATGGTCATGCAGACCATGCGCGCGCCGGTCATGAAACTGTTTATGCAACATCTCAGACCCTTGATATTATGGCGCTGCGCTATGGTGCTGATTTTGCATCTAACCGCTATCCCATAGATTATGGTCAGTCTGTATCATTTGACAATACTGAGATAGAAATGGCCTCCGCCGGTCATGTCTTAGGGTCAGCACAAATCATTATCACACATCAAAATCAGCGTTTAATAGCGGCAGGTGATTATAAACGGGCATTTGACCCGACTGTCCGGCCATTTGATGTTCGTTCTTGCGATGTTTTTATTACTGAGGCGACCTTTGGATTGCCTGTCTTTTCGCATCCTTCGCCAATAGAAGAAGTAAATAAACTGCTAAATTTCTGTTCATTATTTCCAAACAGAAGTTGCTTTATCGGCGCTTATGCGTTGGGCAAGGCACAGCGTGTAATAAAATTATTAAGGCTAAGTGGTTATGAGACACCTATCTATCTTCACGGTGCATTATTGCCCTTAAGCCATTATTACAAGTCGCAAGGCATTGAGCTTGGCACGCTACTGCCATTGCCGGAAAAGCCACGTGGCGGGGCAAATCAGGAATTAAAGGGGCATATTATCATGGGCCCGCCATCAGCCATTGGTAGTCCTTGGGCAAATAGATTGCCAGATCCGATTATCTGTTTTGCATCTGGTTGGATGCAAGTGAAAGCAAGGGCAAAACAACGTTCTGTTGAGGTGCCGCTTATCTTATCAGATCATGCTGATTGGCAAGATATTTTGAGAACCGTCTGTGAGATTGCGCCTAAGGAAGTTTGGATTACCCATGGTAATGAGGAAGCTTTGCTGCATGAATTCGCCAAAAGGGGACAAAAGGCGCGTGCCCTTTCAATGGTCGGCTTTGAGCGTATGGTGGGAGATGAGGGATGAAGTCTTTTGCCACCCTGCTTGAGAATTTAGTATTTTCACCGGGGCGAAACGCTAAGATAGCGCATTTGGTTTCCTGGCTGAAAGCGACTTCTGGTAACAGCAGGGGTTATGGCGTTGCTGCGATTACAGGGGATTTAAGTCTGCCTCATGTAAAAGGTGCGATGATACGCCAATTGGCAGCTAGTACGACTGATGAGGTGTTATTTGCCTTATCTTATGATTTTGTGGGTGATTTGGCAGAAACCGTATCTCTTCTCTGGCCTGCAAGACAAATCCATGACCAAGAAAAAGACGGGTTTGTGCTAGGTGATATGGTTCAGACCTTACAGAATAGCACGCGCAAAGAGGCTGAAGAGCGCATGCGCTATTATCTTGATAATCTTGACCAGACCCAAAGGTGGGCATTGCTGAAGCTTGCCACTGGTGGTCTTCGTGTGGGGGTGTCTGCGCGCCTAATGCGTGTCTCTCTGGCAACGGCTTTTGATAGGGCGGTTGAGGATATTGAAGAAATTTGGCCGTTAATTGAGCCACCTTATGAGCCGTTATTTGACTGGCTGGAAGGAAGAGCAGAGAGACCAAAATCTGAGGGAAGGGCGGTTTTCAAACCCTTAATGCTAGCCAATCCGCTTGAGGTGTCTGACAGGCAGTCTTTATCGTTACAGGATTTTCAGATTGAATGGAAATGGGACGGCGCGCGGGTGCAGCTTGTATCAGCAAAAGAGGGGGTGAGGCTCTTTTCGCGCTCTGGTGATGATATATCATCTGCTTTTCCAGAATTAATACAATATCCTGGCTTTCTTGGTGTGCTGGATGGAGAATTGCTGGCAGGTACCAAGGAGCAATTGGGTAGTTTTAATGAGTTGCAAAAGCGGTTAAATCGCAAAAAAGCATCAGCGAAAATGCAAGCTGAGCAACCTGTTTTCATGCGTTGTTATGATTTGCTTGCATATGATGAGACAGATCTCAGACAGCTTGCTTTGACAGACAGGCGCAGGATGTTGGAGGCGTATTTTGCTTCTGATAGCCACACTCATCTTGATTTATCACCTCTTATCAGCGCCCCATCCTGGGATGAGCTTGAGGCTATAAAAGACCAATGCCGCACTGACCCTTTGATCGAGGGCGTGATGTTAAAACGCAAAAATGCGCCATATCAGTTAGGCCGTATATCTGGTCAGTGGTATAAATGGAAACGTGATCCTCTCTTTGCTGATCTTGTCATTTTATATGCACAAAGAGGGCATGGAAGGCGATCATCTCAATATTCTGATTTTACATTTGGGGCATGGCAAGCTTCTGAAAACGGGCCTGTCTTAGTTCCTGTTGGCAAGGCATATTCCGGCTTTACAGATCAGGAATTGCGCCAATTGGATAAATTTGTGCGTGATCATACTGTCGCGAAATATGGTCCTGTAAGGGAAGTTGAGCCAAAATTAGTGATAGAGGCCGCATTTGATTCAATTCACCTCTCAAACCGTCACAAAAGCGGTGTTGCTATGAGATTTCCAAGATTTCATGCCATTCGGTGGGATAAGGATATTGAAGAGGCAGATACAGTCGATATGTTAAAAAAATACGTCACTTAGCAAAGATATCTTAAGAGCCGCGTTTTGCATCTGATTTACATCTTTGGGAGCAGAACCGAATCGTGTCCCAATCACGTGCCCATTTTTTACGCCATGTAAAAGGTTTCTGGCACATCTGGCAAATGCGTGTGGGTAAATCGCCTTTTCTGGTCATCTTTGCCATGGCAATCTCATTCGTCTTCAGGTTGGTCTTTGTTCACCGTCAAATATAAGTGTGCAGTTATTAAAAACCACCTGTTCAAACAAAGATTCTTTGCACAAGTGCCATTCTCTGGCGCCGCGGTCAGAAAAATCATTGCGCCAAATTAAAAGGATCATCAAAAAAGCTAGCAAGCCAAAAATGACAAAGCGCCCTGTGAACATAGTTGTGCTGAGCTCCTCACCTTATGAGATGTTATCCCAATCATATAAATGGTCTGGCATATCATGGTCTGAGATATGTGTTTCACTTGTCACTTTATTTGCCACACAATGGCCAGCAGCGATCATCTGTTTTTGGCTGCCAGTATTAAGAGGGTGCCAGTCAGGCAAGTTCCTTCCTTCATAAAGGCGGCGATAAGCGCAGCTTTCAGGCATCCACTGAATATCTTTCAAATTATGAGGCTGCAGAATAACACAGTCTGAGACATGTTTTTTACGGTCGGTGTAATTCGTGCAACGCGCTGTTTTTGTGCATAGTAACTTGCAGGATACATCAGTATAATAAATACCCCCGCTATCTATATCTTCTAATTTGAGAACGCAGCATTTCCCGCAACCATCACATAATGACTCCCATTGTTCGGGTGTCATTTCGGTTAGGGGGACATGTTTCCAGAAGGGGGTTTCTGTTGCCATAGTTTTTTCAGATATATCTGCTCTTTTGCTTTGATATAGTCTCTGGTAGACGGTTTCACAGAGCGCTTTTTGATCAATTGTATCTGATAGACAACGCCCTCATCAAGCCTGAAAAAGTGCTCACAGCTGATAAGGTAGAATAACCACATACGGTAAAAACGCTCATCATATAAGGATATGAGTTTGTCCTTATTGGCCTCACAGCGCTCCCGCCAGTGTTTCAGGGTTTGCGCGTAATGAGTATGAAGGCATTCAACATCTGCAATATGTAAGTCATATTTCGCAAGTGATGTGGCAAGGTCAGATAAAGTCGGCAAATAGCCGCCGGGGAAAATATATTTGTCAATAAAGCGGTTCGTAGAGAGTTCTGCGCGCCTTTTGCCAATTGTGTGTATTAAGGCTGTGCCGTCTTCATTCAGGCAGTGATCAACCACTGAAAAATAACGATCATAGGCCTTTCTGCCAACATGCTCTAACATGCCGACTGACACAATATTATCATAGTGACCTGTTTCATCACGATAATCTTGTAAAGAAAATGAGAGGTTGGGCGTCTTATCTCTTTTTGCAACCTCATTAATAGCATAATCTATCTGATTATCGCTTAAGGTGATGCCATGCACATGGATATTTTTTTCCAAAGCAGACAGTCCATAAGCTAACTCTCCCCATCCACAGCCGATATCAAGCACTTGTGCGCCAGCTTTTAATCTTAATTTGGCACCAATTCGCGCAATTTTTTGGTGTTGGGCAAGCTCAAGGCTGTCAGTTTCTGATTCATAATAAGCGCAGCTATATTGGCGCCTGTTATCCAGAAAACAGGCGTAAAGCGCATCTGTTAGGTCATAATGATGTGCTACATTTTGCTTGGCAGCCTTTCTTTTTATGGCTGTCGATAGTCTGGCTTTCCAGCGTTTTACCAGACCCATTAGGCGGCCAACTGGTGTTTTGGCAAATATTTTCCTGTTGTGAAATAAAAAGATGATGAAATCATCAAGTGTGGTCTCGTGAAGCGTTAATCTGCCATCCATAAAAGCCTCTGGAATGGCAAGTTCAGGATTCAGGGTTATTTTGCGTAAATCTGATAAATTTTGCAGGCATATGGCAACTGATTTGCCAGTCATGGCGCCTGTTGCTGTTAAGGTGTGGGGATATTGTTTTGCATTTTGAAACGTTATTTTCATCTCGCCATATTGGATAAATTGCGTAAAAATTTTGAAAAATAACGGTTCTTTTTTTGCCATTTTTGTCATTTTTCTCTGCCGGATTACTGTTGCATTAAAGATGACTCTTAGTATTTTGGTATTAATATTTTCGGCAAAGAAGAATTTGTTCTTTCTTTGGCACTGCTATGAATGGTAGGCGGCATGCACAGTTCTGATGATGATATTGCTATGGTCGCTTTGCCTGAGGTGAATGTGACGATCGAAGGTGATGTGATCACCTCCCAAGATTATGATGATATTTATTTTAATCGCGCTGACGGGCTTGCTGAGAGTTCATATGTTTTTTGTGACGGCACAGAGCTGGCAGAGCGTCTGGCACATAGCCAGCATGTGGTCATCGCGGAAACAGGATTTGGGACGGGCCTCAATTTTTTAGCGGCTTGCGCCTTGCGTGATAAAATAAATCCGCAATGCCAGATTGATTATATCAGTTTTGAAGCCTGCCCTCTGCCTGCTGATATTGTCACAATAGCGCACAGACCTTATCCAGAGATCAAAAACAGATCAGAGGCGCTTTGTGACGCATTGCCTGCCAGATGGCCCGGCTATCACAAAGTTGTGTTAGATGACGCAAAGACGCATTTGCATTTATATTATGGTGAGGCATTACCACATCTGTCTGTTTTATCTTTTGCTGCTGATATTTGGTTTCTTGATGGGTTTAATCCTGCAAAAAACCCGTCTTTATGGCAGCAAGATTTGTTTGAACATATCTTTCGGTGCAGCGCCAATGAGGCACGATTATCTACCTTTTCCGCGGCGGGTTTTGTAAGGCGTGGATTAAGTGAGGCAGGGTTTTGCGTCACTGTGAAAAAAGGATTTGGTAAAAAAAGAGAGATGATCACAGCCCATAAGAAGGGCGCCGTTTCATCTGTTAAAAAGCAACCTCATTCTGCCATCGTGATAGGAGGGGGCATTGCCGGAACAAGCCTTTGTTATGCATTGCAAAATAGAGGCATTAGCGTTCAGTTATTTGAAAAAGGGGAGGCGCTTGCCTCTGGTGCGAGCGGGAATGGTGCTGCTATGCAATCAGCTCGTCTGCGTGTGCGTAATGATGCGGCGGGGCGGTTGTCGGTTGCGTGCCTGTCTTATGCCAAAAAATTAGCGACCAGAGCTTGTGTGATTGCACATGAGGGCGCGATTACAACATCTGTCAGGGAAAAAGACCAAAAGCGGCTGGAAAAGCTGGCAAAGGCAGGGTGGCCATCTGAATTATTCGAAGCACTATCATCTGAACAGGTATCTGTTATGACAGGCCTTGATACTGAGCGAACTGGTGAATGGCAAAAAGCCAGCTCTGTTATTTATCCGGCCAAGCTGACCCAATATCTGGGCGATAAAGCGCCGAGCAGAACAAATTGTGAAGTGGCCTTTGTAACGCCGCTTGATACAGGTGCCAGAGTGACAACCAAACAAGGTGAAAGCTATGAAGCTGACCTTATTTTTATTGCTTGTGGCGCTGATATACCAGAGATCATATCGTCTTCTTCTTTGCCAGAGATGGGATTCCAAAAGAGCGCAGGGCAGGTGAGTTTCTGGCAAGCGCCAACGGCCTTATCTGACATCAAAATTGGTGTAAATTACGGGGGGTATATGACACCTGTGGTCAATGGGTGGCAATATCTTGGCGCCAGTTTTAACCGCGAGGGACAAACAGAAGTAACCTTGGATGGTCATCAGCATAATTTGGATTTATTGCCTGAGGAATGGCAGAAATTTGCGCCTGACAAAAAGATGGCTAAAGGCAGATTATCTTACCGTCTTTCTACCAAGGACAGAATGCCCGTTTGTGGCGCGGTTCATAATTGCGTTTATATATTGGGTGCATTAGGTGCCAGAGGCATGACAAATGCCCCGTTATTGGCAGAAGCGCTTGTCGCGCTTGCACTTGGCATGCCGACAGGTCTAGATGATGAGATTATGGCAGCCTTAAATCCTGAAAATGCAAGATTGTAAGGGTATTACACCCCTAGCATGTCGCGCGCTTTGAGCCGCTCACCATGATGGGGGCAATCTTCAGATAAAAGAGTCATAAAAGCTGGCGCTATGTCGTCTGCGGTTGGCAGGCCCATCGGATCTTCACCCGGATAGGCAGCGGCGCGCATGGCTGTTCTGGTGCCGCCAGGATCAATCATATTGATTTTCATATTTGTTTGTTCTGATTCAGAGGCCCATGAGCGCCCCATAGCCTCCAAGCCTGCCTTTGATACAGCATAAGCGCCCCAGAAAGGCCTGTGCCCGACTGCTGCACCAGATGATACCAAAACAGCGCGGCCGGCCGCAGAAGCGCGTAACAGACCATCAAAGGCTTTGATCATATGAAAAATAGACGTCAAATTCACAGTGATCGTGCGCTCAAATACATCCTCATCACTATGCGCAATCGGAGATAATTGTCCCAATTGACCGGCATTTGCAACAAAGCCGTCTAATCTTTGCCAACGACTGCCTATCGCGGCGGCAAGGCGCGGGATGGCCGGAAAATCTGTTTGATCAAGTTCCACAATGACAGAGTTGCCACCTACAGCGTGAATTTGGTCATCGACTTCTTCTAGGGCACCTGTGGTGCGACCTGTCAAAATGATTTCAGCGCCGTTCTTTGCGGCCTCAATAGCGACCGCACGGCCGATCCCGCGGCTAGCGCCAGTTATCAGAATAACTTTTCCGGATAGGTCAGTCATTGTCATTATTTACTCTTTTTTGAAAATCGTTCACTTGCGGTTTTCACCGGATAATCACCTGAAAAGCATGCATCACAAAATTGCGGACAATCCTGATTTCTGCCGTCTTTGAGGCCCATTGCCTTATAGAGGCCATCATCTGAGATAAACGCTAAGCTATCTGCGCCAATTTCAACGGCGATCTCGTCTGCAGACATGTAAGAGGCAATCAGCTTGTCTTTTTCAGGTGTATCAACACCATAATAGCAAGGGCTGATGGTAGGCGGGCTTGCAATACGCATATGAACTTCGGTTGCGCCTGCCTCACGCATCATAGATACGATTTTGCGTGATGTCGTGCCGCGCACGATAGAATCATCTATTAAAATGACAGATTTGCCTTTGACGGTTGCCACATTAGCGTTGTGTTTCATCCGTACAGATTGTGTGCGCCCTGCTTGTGTTGGTTGAATAAAGGTACGGCCAATATAATGATTTCTGATAATGCCTAAATCAAAGGGTATGCCAGATTCTTCTGCAAATCCAAGAGCGGCAGGAACACCAGAATCTGGCACCGGCACAACCACATCTGCTGTCACTTGCGATTCTTTTGCGAGTTCTTTGCCAATTTGCTTTCTGGTATCATAGACGCCGCGTCCCTCTACGACTGAGTCCGGACGCGCAAAATAGACATACTCGAAAATGCAAAAGCGTGATCCTGTATCTGAAAACGGTTTGCTTGTGGTGATACCATCATTATCAATAACGACCATTTCACCTGGTTCTATATCTCTTACAAACTCTGCCCCTATGATATCAAGTCCGCATGTCTCAGAGGCAAGAACATAGCCGCCTTCTATATGACCAAGCACAAGAGGGCGAATACCAAGAGGGTCCCTGACCCCTATGAGCTTATTGTCAAAAGCACAAACAAGTGCGTAGGCACCTTCTATCTGCATGAGTGCTTCTGTTAGCCTGTCAACAGCGGTTTGCCGGTGTGAGCGTGCAACAAGATGAATGATCACCTCGGTATCTGTGGTCGATTGAAATAAGCTTCCTGCTGATACCAAGGATGTGCGCAAGCGGTTGGCGTTAATCAGATTGCCATTATGCGCCAGTGCGAACTCGCCAAATGCCAGCTCTGTTAAAAAAGGCTGAATATTACGAAATTCAGATTGCCCTGTTGTGGAATAGCGGTTGTGACCAATTGCCAAATGACCAGACATAGCCGCCATTTCAGAAGAATCAGCGTTAAAATTATCGCCAACATGTCCTGCGCCTCGTAACGCGTTAAATGTTGTGCCGTTAAAGCTCACCATGCCAGTTGCTTCCTGGCCACGATGTTGCAGAGCGTGAAGGCCTAGTGCTGTAAGCAGATGCGCATTATCTTCTTTGGTAAAGACGCCAAAAACAGCGCATTCTTCATGAAAGGCGTCATCTTGCATCAATGAGGCATCTGCATCTTGTTGGGCCAAAGTCATCGTCACGTCTTTCATATTGTGTTAATTCTGCTCATCTGTCAGCAGGTCAAGTGCGTTTGTTCTCTCATCTGTCCTGTCACCAACAGCGTCAATACCATCTTCAATGAATTGCGGTTGTGTTGGGGTAAGAGCTTCGATATCAGCCTCGCCAAGGCCTTTATTTAACTGGTCAGCCAGATCAGCTGGTAAGATAGGTTCTACGATATCGCCTATGGCGCGAATAACATTGGCTGATTGGGCTTGCGTAATCACTTTTGGCAGGTTGTTTTCGCCGCCTAATCCTATCACGACACCAACATAAATAGCTGTCACCATAAAGACGCCGCGCACGAAGCCAAAAACCACCCCAAGCCATCTGTCAAGCGCACCAAGACCTGCCTTTTTCAGGCCAGGAGACATAAGACTTGCCAGAACAAACCATAATATCACAGTGATAATGAAGGGGATTGCCCATGCTATGCCTGAGACTAAATCTTCATTTGGCACGATGTTAGCGATTGGGTCTTCAAGCAGGGGACCCAAAAGCCTTGCCATTAAAACAGATAAAGCCCACCCAAGCAGGCCAAGAGCCTCGCGGGTCATACCACGCAAAGTGGATAAAATGCTTGAGACAGCCAACACCAAAAAAATGGCGTAATCAACAAAATTCAAATTAGCAAAATCCATAATGATCCTTTTGAGGCACGCAAGGCTGTTTTCCGATAGAGGTCTCAGTAAATGCCTGTTTTAGTCCTACTCTAGTCCCCCTAATGTTTCAATCAATTGTGCCAAATTTTCGATATGTTGCATTTTTAATCCTTTTGGCGCGCTGTTTGATTTGCGAGGACGTGGCATCATCGCCTGATCAAAGCCAAGCTTCTGCGCTTCTTTGAGACGCGCTTCTGCTTGTGATACCTGGCGCAGCTCACCGGATAGAGCGACTTCCCCAAAAAAGACACAACGCTCTGGCAGGGCAAGACCTGTCACAGAGCTAATCAAAGCGGCGGCAACTGCCATATCTGCGGCAGGCTCGCTAATTTTAAGCCCTCCTGCAACATTCAAAAAGATATCGCGCCCAGATAGCGGCACGCCGCATCTTGCTTCAAGCACGGCGGTTAACATGGCAAGGCGACTTGAATCCCATCCAACGACATTACGCCGTGGTGAAGCCAATGATGAGGGCGCCACCAAAGCCTCTATCTCCACCAGAACCGGGCGTGATCCTTCAAGGCCGGCAAAGACGGCTGCACCTGCCACATTTTCGCGTCTGTCTGCCAGAAAAAGCTCAGATGGGTTTTGCACCTCACTCAGGCCTAATTCTGTCATTTCGAAGACGCCAATTTCGTCTGTGGGGCCAAATCGGTTTTTAACACCGCGCAAAATGCGGAAATGATGACTTCTGTCACCTTCGAAATAGAGCACAGTATCCACCATATGCTCTAATACTCTGGGGCCGGCGATTGCCCCTTCTTTGGTAACATGGCCAACGAAAAATACAGCTGCACCACAAGATTTTGCTGCATGTGTTAATTCTTGCGCAGAGGCGCGCACCTGTGAGACTGTCCCGGGGGCTGAATCAAGGCTTGGCAAATACATCGTCTGGATTGAATCAATCACCACAACATCAAAGCCATCACTGCCTGTCAAAGAGGCGGCGATATCAACTGCGTTTGTTGCTGTGGCGAGTTGCAGAGGTGCATCTGATAATTTAAGCCTCTGTGCGCGCATTCGCACCTGTTCAGCTGATTCTTCGCCGGAAAAATAAGCTGATCTGAGACCGTTTGAGGCAAATTTGCATAATAGCTGAAGTAATAGGGTTGATTTGCCTATGCCGGGGTCGCCGCCAATTAAGGTGGCAGATCCCGGGACAACGCCGCCACCGATGACCCTGTCCAGCTCATCAATGTCTGAGCGCATACGCTGCAACGGTTTTGCATCTGACGGCACTGTGAGAGATTCAAGCGTAACGCGCCGCCCAACCACTTTTTTGCCAGGTGAGGAGAGAGCAGGGCTTGCCTCTTCGCTCATAGTGTTCCATTCGCCGCATCCATCACATTTGCCTGACCATTTCGGTGATGTGGTACCGCATGAGGAACAAACATAACGCGTTGTTGCTTTTGCCATTAAGCGCTTCCACCCCGCTCAAGGGCGCTTTCATTAATGGCAGTCGTCAACGGGCCTTGTGCCTTTCCATGCACAAATTGATCAACTTCAGCTATGCCTGTATCATCCATCTCACTAACAGGGCCGCACCAGATAACGCGGCCTTTGTGAATCATTGCCACCTTATCGGCAATACGTCTGACAGAGGCCATATCATGACTAATGGTGATGGCTGTTGCGCCGAGGCGCTTGACAGAATCTTTGATCAAATTGTCAATCACGCCGCCTGTAATAGGATCAAGGCCAGATGTTGGCTCATCAAATAGTAAAATTTCAGGTTTATCAGCAACAGCGCGTGCCAAAGCGACTCGTTTTTGCATGCCGCCAGATAACTCAGCCGGATATTGGTCAATTACATGAGGACCAAGACCCAGTTGGCTGACAATATCGAGTGCGATTTGACGGGCTTCTTCACGAGACATTGAGACTTTCTGCCGCAAACGAAAGGTGATGTTTTCCCAGATTGGCAAGCTGTCAAATAAAGCGCCAAATTGAAATGTCATACCAAAGCGATGAAGCATTTGTTCTCTTTGTTTGCGAGATTGCCCAACCGTATTTTCACCATCAATGTAAATGGCGCCGGAATCAGGTTCGATGAGGCCGAGAAGACATTTTAATGTCACTGATTTACCACAACCAGATGTGCCTATGATAACAAGAGATTCTTTGGTACCCACCTCAACAGTAATACCAGATAAAACCTCTTTGCCTGCGAATGATTTTTTCAGATTTTCAATTTTGATTTTTGCCGTCATATCTCTAAACCCCGAAAAATAACGCTGTTACGATATAATTGGCAATGAGAATAAAAATAGAAGATGAGACAACCGCGTTGGTTGTGGCAAGTCCGACACCTTCGGCGCCACGGCCAGAATGATAGCCATGATAGCATCCCATTAAGGCGATCAGAAACCCAAAGACCGCTGCCTTGATAACACCAAGCATCACATCTGAGACTTCCAGAAATTGCATTGTGCGGCTGAGATATAAAGAGGCATTAAAGCCAAGGCGATAGACGCCGACAATATAGCCGCCAAATACACCAATAATATCGCCAATGATCACAAGAAAGGGAAGGCAGATTGTGCCGGCAAGCAGACGAGGCGCCACAAGATACTGCATGGGCCTTGTTGATAAGGTATCAAGAGCGTCAATTTGATCTGTGACGCGCATGGTGCCAATTTCAGCTGCCATTGAGGCGCCAATCCGGCCTGCAACCATTAAGCCAGCCAGAACCGGCCCTAATTCACGTGTGACTGAGAGAACCACAACAGTTGCGACAGTATCTTCTGCGGAAAAGCGTGCAAATCCTGTATATGATTGCAGCGCAAGCACCATGCCAGAAAATAACGTTGTCAGACCAACAACAGGTAGCGAATAATAGCCTATATCAATGATCTGGCGCCCAATCTGGCGCCCGTAATAAGGTGGTTGGAGTGTCCAGCGAACCGCGGAGGCTGTGAAAAAAGCAATTCTGCCTAGACTTGCTAAAAAGTCAAAGGCAGCTTGTCCAATTTGACGCAAAAAACGAAGATTCATTCACGCTCTTCCCATGACTTGCAAACTAAAACTGACATCAGGAGCCATCATAGAGGCGAACAACACGTTCGCCAAGTGTTGTAATGATTTCATAAGCAATTGTATCTGATTTTTGTGCAAGCTCTTTGGGCGTAAAGTGCGTGTCGAATAAAATTGCTTTTTCAGGATTGGGGATATCTTGTGGCAAGGCTGAGATGTCGGCCACACAGCTATCCATGGAAATGCGCCCGACAAGCGGGCATGAGACGCCATTGATACGCGGCCTTATATGGTCTTTGTAACGGCGCAATAATCCATCTGCATAGCCTATGCCAATTGTTGCTACGCGCATGGGGGCAGGAGCAATAAAACTGGCGCCATAGCCAATTGTATCACCTTTTTTCAGATCGCGAATTTGCAGGATATCAGCTTCAAGCGTGAGGGCTGTTTGCAGGCCAAAATTATCATCAACAGGTGACAGACCATATAGTGCAAGCCCCGGTCTTGTGACATCAAAATGAAATGGCTTACCAAGGACTATGCCGCCAGTGTTGGCAAGGCTGAGAGGTGATGACATATTTTCACATGCTTGCTCAAATAACTGTCTTTGCTGCTCATTTTGTGGAGAGCGGGGATCATCACTGCTGGCCAGATGAGAGATGGTAAGTGTTATATCAAGCTCTTCTTGCCAGTCATGTCGTTTTTGCAAGGCTCTCCAGTCTGTAAGAGATAAGCCAAGGCGAGCCATAGCGGTATCAATATGAATAGCTACTTTTGGCTTTTTGCCAAATTGTTGCTTCATTGCGCTTGCGATTTTTATTTGGCCCAGATCATTCAGACAGGCAGTTAGATCATAATTGTGAAATGTCTCTTGCTGTCCTTCATAAATGCCGTCAAATACAATAATCTCAGCATTTGTTATGTTGTGTTGGGCAAGCACCTGATGAAGTGATGTTGCTTCATGAAGCCGCGCTGTGAAAAATAGCCTACATCCTGCATCATATAGAGCTGGCGCGATAGCGGCCATGCCGAGACCATAAGCATCCGCTTTGATGACTGCGCCCGTTCTGCAAGTAGGGGCTGTCAGACTATCTAGCGTCATCCAATTATGGCAGATAGCGTTTTTATCTATATATAATCTGGCAGTAGAGCCAAAAGAGGAGGACATCAGACAGACTTGCCTTAAAAAATAGGGTTGATAATGTCTTTTACTGTCTTAGAAATCTTGTGGCAATTGCTCATCAAGGGCAAGGTCGCCAAATTTGGTGAAACGCGCTTCAAAAGCCACATTTATGACCCCGACCGGACCATGGCGCTGTTTGGCAATGATAACTTCAGCCTTGCCATTTGTTCTTTCAAGACGTTCACGCCATCTGTCATAGCGCTCATTAAATTTTTCGGTCGTCTCTGAGTCTTTTTGTTCTGGTTCGCCTTTGTTCAGGTAATATTCTTCGCGATAGACAAATAATACCACATCTGCGTCTTGTTCAATGGAGCCTGATTCGCGCAAATCAGCAAGGTTAGGGCGTTTGTCATCACGCTGTTCCACGGCTCTGGAGAGCTGGGAGAGGGCTATGACAGGGACATCGAGCTCTTTTGCTAAATTTTTGAGATTCCGTGAAATATTCGAGATTTCCTGAACGCGGTTTTCAGCCCTGACACCTATTTGGGCACTTAATAGCTGAAGATAATCGACAACGATCAGACCAAGACCATGTGTACGTTTTAGCCGGCGGGCACGGCTTGCTACCTGAGAGATAGACAGGCCAGGTGTGTCATCAATAAAGAATTTGGCGTCTGAAATTCGGGTGCTTGCATCAACCAATTGCGCAAATTGCGCCTTTTTCAAATCACCACGGCGGATCGCATCTGAATCTAGCTCTGCTGCCTCTGCCAGAATACGTGTGCCAAGTTGCTCTGCTGACATTTCAAGCGAAAAAAAGGCTACCGGAACAGAGGTTTCGCCTGTTCTGGTTGTGGTTGCCGCGTGAAATGACATATTGGTGGCAAGCGCTGTTTTGCCCATGCCCGGGCGTCCTGCCAATATGATAAGATCAGACCGGTGTAAGCCGCCCATTAATTTATTCAAATCAGTCAGACCTGTGCTAACACCTGACAAATTACCATCGCTGTTGGCCGCAAGCTGTGCCATTTCAATAGCATTTGTTAAGATTGACTCAAATCCGCGCAACCCACTATCTGCTGTATCTTTTTCTGCCAAATTGAAAAGATATTGTTCAGCTTTTTCTAATTGCTGTGTCGCGGGCTGATCCATATCAGGGCGTGCTGCTTCATGCGCGATTTGGTCTGCGATTTTGATTAAAGATCGCCGTAAATAGCATTCATATATAACGCCGCTATAGTCGTTTGCCTCAGAAACAGAAATAACACCATCTACCAAATCATTCAGATATTGTTCTGGATCTTCTTCGCCAAATGCAGGGTCACCGTCAAAAAAGGCACGCAACGTAACAGGATTTGCCAACTGGCCGCGGCCGATTAAGCGCATGGCGGCGTCATAAATTTTGCCATGAACAGGATCATAGAAATAATCAGCAAGTATCAGATCTGAAAATGTATCTGTGATTGTGTTATCAAGTAAGATTGCGCCTAATAAATTTTGCTCTGCCTGCAAATTATTCGGCAATTCGCGTGCGCTGCTTCCTGCGAAGGGGATAACTGAGGAGGTGTTAGAAGGTGATGATTCCATGATGCTATAATAGCCGCTTTATTTTGCAATCCTCAATCTGTGATTTATGGGGAAAATGGGGAAAAGAGCAAAAAAAAGGCCGGCATATGCCAGCCTTTTTTCAATAGGTTTTTTGTTACTCAGCTGAGGCTTCTTCTTCTGCGGTTTCAGCTGCAGGTGCGTCTTCGGCACTTGCGACTTCTTCTGCAGGCGCTTCAGCAGGTGCTTCTTCTTCTTCAAGAAGTTCAGAGGCGATAACAGCTTTACCACTCTCAAGCTGTGTCTTTGCTTCTTCCAATGAGCGAGCAATGTTCAATGTGATGTTGACAGACACTTCAGCATGAAGGTTGACACGCATTTCTGTCAATCCAAGCGTTTTGATTGCTTTGTCCATCACGATTTGACGGCGGTCAACAGTGTGTCCGGCTTCGGCAAGAGCAGTTGAAATATCTCTGGCATTTACTGAGCCAAATAGCTGGCCCATTTCAGAGGCAGCGCGAACGATAGAAACGGCCACGCCGTCAATTTCTTTCGCAAGCGCCAACGCTTCACCTTTTGCCTTGTCGTTACGAGCAACCAGTTCCGCTTTTTCTTCTTCAAATTTGGCAAGGTTTGCCTTATTTGCACGAAGCGCTTTACCGCGTGGAAGTAGAAAATTGCGCGCATAACCTGGCTTTACGGTCACAACGTCACCCATGTAGCCTAGTTTTTCTACGCGTTCTAGAAGGATAATTTGCATTGTTTTAATTCTCCGCTTTTCAGTCTATGCCTTGGCCTACATATCTACGTAAGGCATGAGAGCAAGAAAGCGTGCACGCTTAATTGCTGTGGCAAGTTCACGTTGCTTCTTCGCTGAAACAGCTGAAATGCGAGACGGCACAATTTTACCACGCTCTGAGGTAAAACGGCCAAGAAGCTTTGTATCTTTATAGTCAATCTTTGGCGCATTTGGGCCAGAGAAAGGGCATGATTTGCGGCGGCGGCCATAAGGGCGGCGAACTGCGCTACGTGTGATTTCTAGTTGAGTCATTTATGCCTCCTCAGTTTTCTTGTCGGCGTCAGCTTTGTCATTGTTATTTTGATAACGACCGCCGCGCTCACTGCGCTCTGCTTTTGCCTGCATCATGATTGATGGCTCATCTGATACTTCATCAATACGAATATTCATGAAACGCAAAATATCTTCGTTCAAACCCATAATACGCTCATATTCGTTGAGTGTTTCTGAATTTGCTTCGAGATTTAGCATAACATAATGACCCTTACGGTTCTTTTTGATCCGGTAGGCAAGGCTGCGAAGCCCCCAATATTCTTTTTTCTTGATACTGCCACCACCATTTTCAATGATAGCTGAAAACTCTTCAACAAGTGTTTCCACTTGAGCTGTAGAGATATCCTGACGCGCAATTAGCACGCTTTCATAAAGACGCATATCGCTCTCTCCTTATGGTTTTTCATTTATGTGCGGCGCATAATCATCACCGCATGAATTAGCCGGCAGCCATGGGACTGTCCAGCAAGGATTAATGTCCTGCTATTATCTGATGAATTAGCATTGCGCGACTTGTAGCCGAAAACCGAAGTGATAAGCAAGCTTTTTCGCTTATTATAGCATAAAATTTTACTGTCATGTTATGATAGGGCTTGCTCAATAAGCGAATGGCATGCCATTAAGGTGAAACGCTATCACACGCATTGATGATCGGGGACTTCATGACCAAAACTGCTTTTTTATTCCCAGGACAAGGCTCTCAAATGGTTGGTATGGCGGCTGCCTTATCTGAGGCTTCTCAGGCTGCCAGAGATGTGTTAACGCAGATTGATGATGCATTGGGTCAAGATCTATCAGGTCTTATGGCCAATGGCCCCGCAGATGAATTGACGCTGACAACAAATGCACAGCCAGCTCTTTTTGCAAGTTCTCTGGCGGTTGTTGCAGCGATATCAGAACATAGTGGTCAGCCTTTGGACTCATTTGGTGATTTGGTGGCAGGTCATTCGCTTGGCGAATATTCCGCCCTGTGTGCTGCTGGGGTGTTTGATATCCAGGCCGGTGCAAAATTGCTGCGCATCAGAGGTGAGGCCATGCAAGCCGCTGTGCCGGTTGGTGAAGGGGCAATGGCGGCTCTGATAGGCGCTGACATTGCTTTGGCAGATAAAATTGTCGCTCAAGCTGTTCATGAGGGCGCTGTGCAGATTGCAAATGATAACGCCCCGGGGCAGGTTGTCATATCAGGATCTCTTGGTGGTGTGACGGCTGCTATGGGGATTGCGCAAGACGAAGGGTTGCGCCGTGTTGTGCAATTGCCTGTGAGTGCACCCTTTCATTCGCAACTAATGGCGCCTGCGGCTATTACAATGGAATCAGCTTTGTCTGAGACAATCTTTGCGGCACCGTCACTGCCTGTGGTGTGTAATGTTACAGCCGGACTTGAGACAGAGCCTGATAAGTTGCGCGCTCATCTTGTCACGCAGGTGACAGGCAGGGTGAGATGGCGCGAGTCGCTTGAGAAAATGGCTGAAGAGGGTGTGACACGCTTTGTTGAACTTGGCACTGGTAAGGTCTTAAGCGGCCTTGTGAAGCGTACCTTAAAAGATGTTGAAATTCTCACAATTGAGACAAGTGACGATATCCAATTACATTTTTAATAAAAAACGAACATAAAGCAGCTTGTGAGGAGATTTCATTATGTTTAGCCTGACTGGAAAAACCGCGCTGATTACAGGTGCGAGCGGTGGCATTGGCGCTGAAATTGCGCGCGCCCTTCATAGGCAAGGTTGCGATGTGGTCCTGCATGGTACAAGACGTGAAAAATTAGAGGCACTTGCCGCAGAATTGGGTGATCGCGCTCATATCGTTACAGCCAATCTTTCAGATAAGCAGGCCGTAGAATCTTTGTTTGAGCAAGCGGCAAGCTTTACAGGTGCGGTCAATATCCTTGTGAATAATGCAGGTATTACAAGGGATAATCTTGCCATGCGGATGAAAGATGAAGAATGGGATGATGTATTGGCTGTGAATATGACAGCGACCATGATGTTATGCCGGTCTGCTTTGCGTTCAATGATGAAAGCAAGATGGGGTCGGATTATTTCTGTATCGTCTGTGGTTGGTGTTACAGGTAATGCAGGGCAAACAAATTATGCGGCGTCCAAAGCAGGGATGATTGGCTATAGTAAATCACTGGCCGCTGAGGTGGCAAGCCGCGGTATCACTGTGAATGTTGTCGCACCCGGATTTATTGAAACACCGATGACAGATGTGTTGTCTGATGACCAAAAGGCCAAATTGCTGACAACCGTTCCGGCCGGCAGGTTGGGGCAGGGAGCTGAAATCGCTGCCGCAGTCGCGTTTCTGGCAAGTGAGGAAGCAAGCTACATGACAGGGTCCACCTTGCATGTAAATGGCGGCATGGCGATGATCTAACGCTTTTTTGTTTTTTACCTGGCTATTGCGCTTTTTTGTTTTGTCTTTCTGCAAAAATGCATAAAGTACTAGCCTAGCGTGCGGTAATGTGTTATTCGCCTTGCCAAACACGTAGCAGGGGCGGTGCCCCCATTGAAGAACCTTAAGGGGGTCATTATGAGCGATATTGCAGAACGCGTAAAATCTATTGTTGTTGAGCATCTTGGTGTGGACGCTGATAAAGTGGTTGAAGGTGCATCATTCATTGATGATCTTGGCGCTGATAGCCTTGATACAGTCGAACTTGTTATGGCGTTCGAAGAAGAGTTTGGTTGTGATATTCCAGACGATGCGGCTGAAAAGATCATGACAGTTAAAGACGCTGTTGATTTCCTAGAAAGCGCAGCTTCTTAATATAGTCCTTTTGGACCACATTTATTTGACGGCCTTGTCGCATTAGTTATAATTATGCGGCAGGGCCTTTTTTATAAATAATTGGCATGACATAGTGTGAAATCGAGGCGAGATATCAGCATGAGACGCGTTGTTATTACAGGAATGGGAATGGTCACACCACTTGGTGTTGGGGTTGACCACAACTGGAAAAGCATATTAGACGGCAAATCAGGCATTGGCCCTATTGAGGGGTTTGACGTCTCTGATATCTCTTGTCGCATTGCTGGACAGGTGCCAACAGGTGATGAAGATGGCGCGTTGAATATGGATGAATTCATCGCCCCTAAAGATCAGAGGAAACTTGATAAATTTATCCAGTTTGGTCTTGTGGCCGCAAAAGAAGCGATTGCTGATTCAGGATGGGTCGCTGAGACAGATGAGCAAAAAGAACGCACTGGTGTCATGATTGGCTCAGGTATTGGTGGCTTGTCTACGATTGTTGAAACAAGCAATCTTATGAATGAAAAAGGCCCAAAGCGTATCAGCCCTTTCTTCATCCCGTCAGCTTTGATTAATCTGATTTCAGGGCATGTGTCTATCGAACATGGCTTTAAGGGGCCTAATCATGCGGTTGTGACCGCTTGTTCCACAGGCGCACATGCGATTGGTGATGCTAGCAGGCTGATTATGTTTGGCGATGCTGATGTTATGATTGCAGGGGGAGCGGAGGCTGCTATTTGCCGCTTGGGTGTTGCCGGATTTGCGGCGGCGCGCGCTTTATCATCTGGTTATAATGATGATCCGCAATCTGGCTCACGTCCGTGGGATAAAGGGCGTGATGGATTTGTTATGGGCGAGGGCGCCGGTGTGGTTGTTCTGGAAGACTATGAGCATGCCAAAGCGCGCGGTGCAAAAATTTATGGTGAAGTAAAAGGTTATGGCCTGTCAGGTGATGCCCATCATATCACCGCGCCGGCAGAAGATGGCAATGGTGGTTATCGCGCTATGAAAGCAGCGCTTCGCAACGCAAATTTATCACCATCTGATATTGATTATATCAATGCCCATGGCACTTCAACGCCTCTGGGTGATTTGATTGAAGCGGGGGCGGTGCGCCGTCTTTTGGGAGAGGCAATTGATAATGTTGCTATGTCTTCGACTA
Organism: Puniceispirillaceae bacterium (SeqCode); assembly: GCA_049890215.1. Lineage (GTDB taxonomy): Bacteria > Pseudomonadota > Alphaproteobacteria > Puniceispirillales > Puniceispirillaceae > UBA685. Next base: position 33,133 of record JBMHBX010000023.1, read on the forward strand.
AGAGTGCAACGGGGCATTTGCTTGGGGCGGCAGGCGCGATAGAGGCAATCTATACCACTTTGGCTATCAAGACAGGTGATTTGCCGCCAACATTAAATTTGCATGATCCAGAAGATGAGATGGCAGGCTTTGATCTTGTGCCCTTAAAAACAAAGAAGAAATCAGTGCGTTATGCCATGTCAAATAGCTTTGGTTTTGGTGGCACAAATGCCTCTTTGATTTTAGGTGATGTGGATGCATGATTGCCGGGATAACGCGCCTCATCGTCCGGCTATTCATTTTCGCAAGCCTGCTTAGCCTTGTTTTTGTAAGCGGGGCAGCGATTTGGTTTTCTCATATTTGGCAGGCACCCTCTGGCATTGATCAGGATCGCTTTATCTTCATAGCAAAAGGCACGAACCATCAACAATTAGCCACTTATTTGCATGATGAAGGCTTTTTGCCTGAACCATGGCTATATCCAATACTGCGCTTTGGGTTTACGCTTGGCGAGCAACAGAGCTTTGCGCCAAAGGCAGGAGAGTTTCTTGTGCCGGCAGGTGCATCCTATGAAGACTTATTTCGCATTATCGATTCAGGAAAACCCTATCAGCACCGGCTTGTTATCATTGAAGGCACGAGGACGCAGGATATTGTCATCGCCCTTAATAAAGATGACCGCCTGACGGGTGTGATTTTAAGGCCGCCTGTTGAAGGCATGCTGGCGCCTGACACGTACTTTTTTGAAAGAGGTGCCTCGCGCGTTTCGATCATTGAGCGCATGCAAAAGCGCCAGGAACTTATCATAGCAGAAGAATGGGCGAACCGGCAGGAGGGACTTCCTTATGAAACTGCTAATGACGCTCTTATCATGGCCTCAATTATTGAGAAGGAAAGCGGACTTTCCAAAGAACAGCCATTGATTTCCTCGGTTTTTATCAACCGATTACATAAAGGCATGAGGTTACAGTCTGATGCCAGTGTTCTTTATGGTATTGTGCAAAGTGAGGGGCGTGCGCGAGACGTCCTGCGCCGCGACCTTGAGACTGACAGCCCCTGGAACAGTTATCGGCGCTATGGTTTACCAAGAACCGCCATTGCTAACCCATCTCGCGCTGCGATACGGGCAGCGTTGAATCCCATGCCTTCTGCCCATTTTTATTTTGTTGCAGATGGACAAGGCGGACATAAATTTGCCAAAACATATAAAGAGCATCAAAAAAATGTGTTAGCCTATCGTGCATTCAAGGCGCAGCAATCACAATAAAGAGGATATAATGTCAGATACGTTGACCCAGAGACGAGGCTTGATGTTGGTATTATCATCGCCATCTGGTGCCGGAAAATCGTCTATTTCCAGACAATTACTATCTATGGAAGATGATCTTACCCTATCAGTGTCTGCTACGACACGCACAAGGCGCCCTGGTGAAGTTGATGGAAAAGATTATCATTTTACAGATTTGACAAGCTTTCAGATAGGCATCAATAAAGGCGAATTTTTAGAATATGCGAAGGTTTTCGATAATTATTACGGGACACCACGTGCGCTTGTTGAAGACAAATTAGCGTCCGGACAAGATGTGTTATTTGACATTGACTGGCAGGGCACACAGCAATTAGCAGAGATTATGCCAGAAGATTTGGTCAAGATTTTTATTCTGCCCCCTTCCGTTTCAGAATTAGAAAAACGATTGTTAAACAGAGCGCAAGACACCGCTGATGTTGTGGCGGGCCGCATGGCCAAAGCGTCAGATGAGATGTCACATTATCCTGAATATGATTACATTATTGTGAATCATGATCTTGCTTTATCTGTTGAGCAGGTTCAGCAAATTTTGCACGCTGAAAGGCTGAAACGTAACCGGCAAATTGGCTTGTCTGATTTTGTGAAACAATTGCGCAATCAAAGTCAGTAAACTTAAATGCGCCCCTCCAAATGGCGGGCAAGTGCGCAAAAATCGCTTATTTCGAGGTCTTGTGGCCTGCTTGTCGGGTCTATGCCTACCTCTTGCAGCATATCGGCGCCGCCTAGTGTTTTGAAGCTGGCACGCAACATTTTTCGGCGCTGCGAAAAAGCTTTGGCTGTGACAGCTTCAAGCGTTGCCTTATCACAGGGGAATAATGGCTTATCGCGTGGCACAAGCCTGACGACTGAGGATGTTATTTTTGGGGGTGGAACGAAAGCTTCCGGCGGTACGTCAAATAACAATTCTGTGTGTGTCAGCCATTGTGTGATGATGCTCAGGCGGCCATAAGCCTGACTGCCGGTTTTTGCGCATATACGCATCGCGACTTCTTTTTGGAACATCAGCACAAAATTTGAGAAATGGTGTGCATGGTCAAGCCAATTCAAAAGTAAGCTTGTGCCGATATTATAGGGCAAATTTGCCACAATAGCGCGAGGGCTTGTGCCATATTCCCACAAAGGGGCGGTGAGCGCATCTGCTTCTTGTAGGATAAGCCTTCCCTGACCTGCGGTTATTAAATGGTCCAGAAATGAGATTGCCCGTCTGTCTTTTTCAATGGCAATGATCGAGGCATCTGTTTGCGTTAAAAGCGAGCGCGTCAATCCTCCTGGTCCGGGTCCAACTTCGATGATTGTGCCAGTTTGTGTTACTGTTTGGGTTGCGATTTTCGCTGTCAGATTCAAATCAAAGAGGAAGTTTTGACCCAATGATTTTTTGGCATAAAGCTGGCTCTCAGAGACAAGCTGTCCCAAAGGCGGCAAAGCATTCACAGCTGCCTTTATGGTCTGATCATTTGTCATTAACGGGCCCGTAACGATTATTTGCCATGGATTGTGCCTGATAAATGGCATTTATAAGACTGTCAGGACTTGCAAGACCTTTGCCTGCAATATCAAAAGCTGTGCCATGGTCAGGAGAGGTGCGAATGAAATCTAGGCCGGTTGTGATATTGACTGTGCCATGAAAATCAATGGTTTTAACAGGGATCAGTACCTGATCATGATACATGCCGATAATGCAGTCAAATTGCTGTCTTTTATCATGGTGAAATAAGCTGTCAGCCGCATAGGGGCCTGATATTTTAGCCTGAGTGCCCAATTGTGATTTTGCCTTCGCGATAGCTGGGGTAATAATCTCTTTTTCTTCTTGTCCCATCGCGCCATTTTCACCTGCATGAGGGTTGAGACCGCATAGTCCGATATGAGGCAATGTGATGTTGAAGTCTGAGCGTAACGCGCCTGCTACATGACAAATCAGGTCACTTAAATCTTGTTGTGTCAGCGTGTCAGCCACTTTGGCAAGTGGGATGTGAATGGTTGCAGGTACAACGCGCAAAGACTGGTTGGCAAGCATCATCACCGCAGGTCCGGTAGATGATAAGGCGCCCAGATATTCAGTGTGCCCCGGATAGGTGAAGCCTGCCTCATAGAGGTTTGATTTGGCAATAGGGCAGGTGATGAGGCCTCTTACGTCACCCTGCCTTGCCAGTTGTACGGCTGTTGTGATGCTCTCAATGATTAAGTCAGCGTGCCTGTTATCTGGCTGACCTGAGATGACTTCACAAGGCCAGAAGATTTCAGCAAGGTTTATTTTATCGTCTTGAAGCGGGTCGCCTGGGGTCCATTTCGCAAATTCACAGTTAAGACCTAACGTCTGGCCAAGCTGTGATAAGTGACGCTTGTCGCCGATTAGCACACAGCTTTTGCGCAAAACAGGATCGCTTGTTAATGCTTTGAGTGCGATCTCTGGCCCAATGCCTGCCGGGTCTCCTGGTGTGATAAGTAAAGGTGTGATTGTCAGATGATGTGACAAGTGGAATCCCCAGCCTATATACGTTTATCAATCGTGGCGGCTCTGCGCAAACGCAGCAAATAGCGGTTTGATAAAATCGCAAATATCTTATTTAATTCTGTGCGCCTCAGATCTTCTAAACTCGGCAGGTCTAATTCAGGCATTTTGCGCTCGCATACCATGAAAACAACCATTCCTTCGGCAAAGTTCAGCGGCTCAGACGGTTTACCTATTCCCAAGCTTTCAACAACTTCCCGCAAATTGGGTGTTATTGACCCTATTTCAAGATCCCGCACAACGCTTGGTTGTCCGGACCCTAATTTGGTGTTTAGCGTGTCGATTTCAGCGCAAGAAGACATTGTTTCAGTCAGTTTCTGAATCTCACCTGCGGCAATCAGCTGATCACTTGATGAACTTGTCTCACTTAAGGGCAGAAGTGCGCGTGCCAAAGTTATGCGCGCTTGTGAGGGGTCAATCAGGCCTTTTGCACGAACACCTTCTTTGCGCAAAATATAGATAACACCATCCTGGTTAAGGGGTGGTAATATCGCGCCTGAGGCGGCTGAATTGACGGCTTCAGCAAAGCTTTCTGGCAATGTGTTTGTGACAATCCACCCAAGACGCCCCCCATCAGTCGCTGTGCCAGAGGCTGAATATTGGCGCGCAATCGCCGCAAAATCAGCGCCATTATTTATTGCGTCAATCATCTGGTAGGCAATTTGAAGATTATCGTCAGGAGACCTGTCTTGTGTCGGCGCCAAAACAATTTCTGACAATCTTACTTGTGGCTGGCTCAAATCGCGTTTTACCCGTTCAAGTGCCTGTTCTGCCAATTTATCGGCATTGTCAAATTGCGTTTGATATCTGTCTTTTAGCAAAGTGGACCATATCAAATCAGCTGCGACTTTATCTTCCACAGTTTTGCGTTCAAGCCCAAGATCACGCAATGCCGCACCAGCAGATACGCTATCTGTGCTGTAAGTGTCATTCACAATTTCACGCGCTTGTGTATTGCCTGCCTCAATAATGCCTGGTGCCAGTTTTTGTGCTTCTCTTAATTTGAGTTTGTCATCAATGAGCATTTGCAAAACATCATCTGTGAGTTGCGCTTCATTCTCGTCTGTAATTTGCAAACCTGTGCTGCTTAACAAGTAATCCAGCCTGTTCATGAGGTCGAGATTGGTGATCGCTTCTCCATTGACAACAGCTACCACCTTGACCGTCTGGGCAAAGCCTGCAGCAGGGAATAATAGTGATAACAGTAAGAAAAGGACTGAAACGGGATATTTCATCTGATGTACCTTTGGTGGAATAGACAATCTAGGCATAGGTTAGACCATTTAATCTTCTGAACGTGCAAGCAAAAACCCTGCCACAAAGCAAATGGCAAATGCAGGGCCCCACCCTGCGATGATAACAGGCAGTCTTGCATTCGCGCCAAGCAGAAATACAAGGTCTGTGAAAAAATAGACGGCAAAACCAAGTCCAATGCCAAGCGCCATCAATTTATAGCGCGGCATACGGCTAAAGCGAAGAAGTGTAAAACAGGCAGCAAGCATAGACAGACCAAGCAAACGAATAGGATTTGATAATTGTTGCTGAAAATAAACGCGATGCTCAGTAGATGGCAGGCCTGTCTGATTTAGCATGGCAATAAAGCCGGGCAGGGCATATATGGAGATTGTTTCCGGACTTTGGGTTGTTCTGGCAAAATCAATTGGTTTCATAGAGGTGCTGAGTGTCAATTGTGTTGGCAAAGTGGTTGTGCCAAGATTGTCACTTTTGGCGGCGTCTTCCACCAGCCAGCCTTTATCTGTTAATGTCATCGAACTGGCACGAATACGCCAAATGATGCCACCTTGTTGATTAAGGCTGTAAATGATAGGCCGATTAATACGATAATCAGTCAGACTTAAGCTTGGGCCATGGATGATGAGTTCATCAGATGAGCTTATGTCTTTTAGCCATACACCAGAGGCTGAAATTGATAATTTCCCCTGATCCTGCTTGCCAAATATGCTGCCTTGCAGTTCATTTTTGGTTTCTATGGTTGCGGATTTGAAAGGGTTCAATACTAAATTTTGTACCGACCCTATAACCATAACTGTCAGAAAGACAGGTAAAAGCGCCTGCCAGATATTTTGCCCAAAACCGCGCGCAACTGTTATTTCATTTGTCTTTGCCCAATTCTGGAAACATAAAATTGACCCAAATAAAATGGTAAAAGGCAGCAGCAAATCTATCTTTTCAGGCAGACCCATCACCAATAACCAGATGATGATAACACCAGACTGATCAGTTGAGGCATTGCTAAACCGGCGATAAAGCTCAACAGCATCGATAAGCATAACAAAGCTTAACAAGGCCGCAAGTGTCAGTAATATCCACCCTAAATAGCGCTTTGAAAAATAGAGGCTTAATACAAGAGGCGGCAAAATATTCATGAAGTTGCCCCCTTTAATCTTGGGAATTGCAACCATTTCGGCTGATAAATCAGAATTAGGCCAATGAAAATGGGTGTCAAAATGACGGCATATTGCAAAGGCCAAAAAAGAGGGATGGTAAAGGTGACTGAACGTGCGGTGATGAAGAGTATTTGCACAAATATGGCAACCAGTATTGTTCCCCAAAAACGATAATTTTTATGCTCATCACGCAGTCTGCCGCGTGACACGCCGGCAACAGCAATGACGGCCAAGGTCAGCGCCAGAAACGGGCTGATAATCCTGTAATGACCATAGGCAATGCGCTGTCTTGCATATTTCTCGCTAATGGCCTTTGTGGGGTCTAGCAAATTGAGAATACTATCCTCATTCATATCCAGAGGGCGTTCATTATTAGACGTTTTGACATTGCGTGAAAAATTCAACTTATATTCATCGAAAAACAGAGTAGCGCTTGCTTCTCCGCCCTGACCAATCTGAGATCTCTCACCATTTTCCAATATCAGGATTGCCTGTCCATTTTCTCGCGTAAAAGTGCCTTTGGAGGCTGTCAGGGTTGTGATGTTTTTACCGTCTCTTTTATCCTGAATAAATACATTTTTGACTTCTGAACGAGATACACGTTCATTGATAAAAATGGTAAGATTTGGCGCAAGATCAACAAATACCTTATCCTGCAGAAGGATTTTCGGGATGGCCGCTCTTAGTTCGAGTTGTCGTGTCTTGAACTCACCAAATCCTGCGGGTAGCAGAATAACAGAGTTAAATATCAAAAATGCTGTGCACAAGCAGGCAAAAAACAGTGGTGTCAGTGCAAATTGCCTGACACTCCACCCCACTGACTGAAGGGCAACGAATTCACGGTCAGTACTGATTTTGTTTATCACCCATAAAATCGCGATAAACAAAGCAATTGGCACTGCCTGTAACAACCATAATGGCATGGCAAGAACAGACAGGATGATGAAACCAATTAAGGGGCTGCCTTTATTGACGACCAATTCCAATAGCTGCAATGTCTGATTCAGCCACACCACCATGATAAGGCTGACCAAAACAAGCATAGTGACTTGCATATATTGTCCAAATAAATAGCGATGAAGACGCATCTATTATCAGCACCTTTTGCCGGGTTGACTTATGCTTCTGGGAAACCAAATTCTATTCCGAGATGAACGTGTTTTATCACCACGCATTTCGTCATGCGGATACCCAATACAGCATTATTTGTATCTAGCATAATCTGGTGATAAATGGCAAAGTAGTTTCACATAAAAAACATACCCGTTTTCAGCAGCTTAATGCGCTAATTCTGGCGCACAGACCACGGCCCCACAGGAGTTCATATGTCCGCTCATTTGTCTATAAAATTTGCCCCTCTGTCTGAGGCGATTATTTCTGTTGTTCTTATGGATGAGAGTTTAGAAGGCCTGTCAGGCACTACAGAAGAGATTGCACAGATAAAAGATATGTCGCAGGCAGCGTCATTCACAGGCAAAAAGGGGCAGTCTTATATGCACCTTTTCCAAGAAGACGGGCATATGAGAGGTGTTCTTGCCATCGGTGTCGGAGCAGATTTATCAGACAAGCTTGTGGCAGAGACAGTCGGGGCTTCGGTGTATAAAGGGCTGAAGGGTCATAAAATCACGCAGGCAAATCTCAAAGATTGTCAGTTATCAGATGAGGTGATGATGGCTGTGCTCTATGGGGCTATGAGCCAATCTTATGAATTTAATGAGTATTTCACGAAAAAAGATAAGACAGACGTAACAGAGCTGGGGATTGTTCACGACAGGGCAGTCGAATTTGAGACGCAGTTTTCGAATGTGCTTGCGATGTTAAATGGCATTTATTTGGCGCGTGATCTTATTACTGAGCCGGCTAATATCTTGCATCCGGAGGCCTTTGCTGACAGATGTCTTGCCTTGCGCGATCTTGGTTTGGAGATTGAGGTTCTTGACGAGGCGGCTATGACAAAAATGGGAATGGGCGCATTACTTGGTGTCGGGCAGGGATCGCGGCGCCAATCTCAGATGGTCATTATGAAATGGCAGGGCGGCGGAAGTGAAGCGCCTCTTGCTTATGTTGGTAAAGGGGTTTGTTTTGATACTGGCGGCATTTCTTTGAAACCTGCTAAGGGCATGGAAGATATGAAATGGGATATGGGCGGCGCAGCGGCGGTGACAGGCGCTATGTGCGCTATCGCAGGACGCAAAGTAGCGCGTAATGTTGTAGGTATTATCGGTTTGGTCGAAAATATGCCAGATGGTAACGCGCAAAGGCCCGGCGATGTTGTCACATCCCTATCCGGTCAGACGATTGAAGTGATAAACACAGATGCTGAAGGGCGTCTTGTACTGGCAGATTGCCTGACATATTGCCAACAAACATTTAAGCCGCAAATGATTGTGGACCTGGCAACGTTAACAGGGGCGATTATTGTTGCGCTAGGCAAAGAATATGCAGGTCTGTTTTCGAATGATGAGCATCTGACGAAAAAGATTCAATCATCTGGTGAGGCAATGGCAGAGCCTTGTTGGCCAATGCCAATCGGGCAGAGCTATCATGATATGCTGAAATCTCATATTGCTGACATGAAAAACATCGGCGGTCCGTGGGGCGGGGCAATTACAGCGGCTTGTTTTCTTGAAAAATTTATTGATGATGGCACCCCATGGGCTCATCTGGATATTGCCGGTAAGGCATGGGCGGATAAAGCAGGGCATGCGCATCCCTCTGGTGGAACAGGCTTTGGTGTGCGTTTGCTGAATGATTTGGCTGATAAGTGGGATTCGTAATCGGGTATCAATGACAGGCAGGCTTCAACATATTGATTTTTATCAGCTAGCAGGTGATGAGCTTGATGTGCTTGCCGCCCAGCTATGTGATAAATCGCTCGCTGTTGGGAAAAAGATTATCATTTATTGTGATAAGGAAATGGCGGCATCTGTTAGTCGTGCTTTGTGGGTTATCCGTGATCTTAGCTTTCTGGCGCATGGCACAGACCAAGATGAAGGCGCTGAATTTGCCTCTATTTGGATAAGCACTGATTTATCAAAAAATCAGATTGAGGCAGAATTTGCAATTACCTTATCAGGCGAATTGATGCCTGATATTACTTCGTTTGAGCGGTTATTTATTTTGTTTAATGGCAAAGATGAAGCTAGTTTGACAACAGCACGGGCGCATTGGAAAGAAAATGCCTCTGCTCATGCAGGGCATTGCCGTTACTTTGCAAAGACTGATGACGGAAATTGGGAACAAAAGGCCTCTGCTTAGGTAAAATAACCACTTGCTTTTTAGCGCAAAAACCACCTATAAAGCGCTCAAACAAAGCTATTTTGGCTTTCTCGTTATTCAATCATCAAAGGGCTCCCTATCATGGCACAACAGCGTACTTTTTCTATCATTAAGCCTGACGCAACGCGTCGCAATTTAACCGGCGCTATCAATGCGAAAATTGAAGCTAGCGGCCTTCGTATCATCGCACAAAAGCGTATCCATATGACAAATGCACAAGCAAGTGAATTTTATGCAGTGCATAAAGAGCGCCCATTTTATGGCGAGCTTGTAGAATTCATGACATCTGGCCCTGTTGTTGTTCAGGTTCTGGAAGGTGATGATGCAGTCGCAGCTTATCGTGGTGTCATGGGTGCAACAAACCCTGCAGATGCGGATGAGGGCACAATTCGTAAAGAATTTGCAGAATCAATCGAAGCAAACTCTGTTCATGGTTCTGATAGCCTTGAAAATGCTGCGATTGAGATTGCGCATTTCTTCTCAGATGATGAGATTGTTGGCTAATACATCTCTCAGATACAAAAAAGCCGCTCTTGCAAAGATAGCATGAGCGGCTTTTTTATGACTTGTGTGTAAAATTACAGCAAGAAAATGGCCATCGCCACAAGCGTCAAACATACCAAAGCTGTCACGATCTTTGAAAAATTCATAAAGCCTTCGTAGAAAGCAAGATTTGCTTTTGCATGTTTATCGAAATTATCTGTATTCATCTCACAGACCCCCGTTAATATAGGACCTTATCAAAAAGAAGGTCTTTTTCTGCTGTTGTTTATGCCGTGCCAGAGTTTGAAAATCAAGCATTTTGCTTGTTCATAAGTGGCATTCGCAATTGTGCGCCATCACATGCAAAATGAGGTGCCTCATGCCATACAGGCCCTTGTGCATCAACGAAAAGACTGCCGTTAATCAAAGCGCTCATAACCCATTGATAGAGATGATGTTCAACTGGCAATAATCTGTCAGATAGTGAGTTGACGTTATCATCAGCCATGCAAGCAATTTGTGCTTGTGCAATAATGGGGCCATCATCAAGACCGGCTGTCACAATATGAACAGTCACACCGTGATAAGCCTCATTTGCGTCTAATACGCGTTGGTGCGTATTTAGTCCTTTGTAATCAGGCAATAGGGAGGGGTGTATATTTATGATTTTTCCGGCAAATTGAGACACAAACTCTGATGACAAAATCCGCATAAAACCGGCAAGCAAAATAAAATCTGCGCCAACGCTTTTGATAGCTTGCGACAGGGAGCCCTCACTTTGTTCCTTTGGATGACCCTTGTAGTCGATTATTTTTGTTGGCAGGCCGCGCTCTTGTGCAAGTGCCAGACCTGCACAGTTTTTATCGGCTGCCACAAGGCAGATTTCTGCATCATGATTGTGGGCAATAATGGCATCATGAAGCGCTAGCATGTTACTGCCGCGTCCTGATATCAATATTGCAAAACGAACTGGCATATCAGGCAAAAGCCTTATCACAATTGGTCAAAATGACCGGAGCGTCTTTTCGCATTTCCATCTCACCAATGATGTAGGCATCTTCTCCTGTTAATGTTATCGCCTCTAAGGCTGCATCAGCTTTTTCAGAAGATACATAAATCAACATGCCAATGCCGCAATTAAACGTTCTTGCTAACTCAAAATCAGACAGCCCGCCGGCCCTTTTTAACCATTGGAAAAGAGGTGGTAGGGGGCGTGATGTCATTTCAAGGTTAGCGGCCAGTGTTTCATCATAAACACGTGGCGGATTTTCAATAAGACCACCACCAGTTATGTGCGCAACACCCGTTATGCCGCCTGCATGAATTGCCGCCATGACAGCGTCTGTATAAATGCGAGTTGGCGCTAACAAGGCCATGCCAAGTGATTGTTCACTGGCAAAAGGGGCGCTGTCATGCACTGATAAATTGTTATGTTCAATGATCTTGCGCACAAGGGAAAAGCCGTTGGCATGCACACCAGATGAGGGCAGTGCGATGATTTTATCACCCTTCTTAACCATGCCCTTTGTCAATATTTTGTCACGCTCAACAGCGCCGACACAAAAGCCTGCTAAATCATAATCGCCCTCACCATATATGCCTGGCATTTCGGCTGTTTCGCCGCCAATAAGGGCACAGCCTGCCTCTATACACCCATCTGCTATGCCAGCCACAATGGATTTTCCTACCTGAACATCTAATTTTCCAGTAGAATAATAATCAAGAAAAAACAATGGCATGGCGCCTTGTGCTAAGATATCATTTGAGCACATGGCAACAAGGTCTATGCCTATGGTTCTGTGATTGTTCATCAGTTTGGCAATTTCAAGCTTTGTGCCAACACCATCAGTGCCGGATACCAAAATGGGGTCTTCAAAGCCAGCTGCTTTGAGATCAAATAAGCCACCAAACCCACCTAAATCAGGATTTGCGCCCCTTCGCATTGTCCGTTTTGCATCTGGTTTTATCTCATGAACAAGTGCTTCACCTGCGTCAATATCTACGCCAGCATCACGGTAAGTCAGGCCGGTTTCATTCTTTTTGTCACTCATGCTAGTCTCTTTTGATAAAGGCGTTATACTGTGACCACGTCATGCGTAAAGGGCATATGGTTGTGATACGAATCTGTTGCATATTTTTAGTCTTCTTTTGCACTCTTAACAAGTCGGTTATGGCAGAATCGGCTTGCCAGAACGAGGTTTATGGCGTCAGCGCGATTCAAATTGATGAGACAGCTAGTACGGCTAATGAGGCGCAAATAAACTCTATGAGGCGTGCCCACAGGGCTGCTTTTAATATTGTTATCAATCGCCTGTTGATAGATGATTTGCCGCAGACAGTCGATGTTATGCCTGAATCGCTTGTTGAATTAGTGCATATTCGCACCGAAACATCATTGCCGGGGCGTTATATTGCAGAGATAGATATTTGTTTCTCTCCCGAATTAATGCGTGATTTGTTTCGTGAACAGAATCTCTCCTGGGCAGAGGTCAATAGCCCGGTTATCCTGGTACTGCCAGTATTTGTGGATGGGGCAGGGGCCAGAGCATGGCAAAAAACCAATTTATGGCTGAACGGATGGTTGCAAGAGGCTTCGTCAGCTTCTGGTCTTCTGCAATATGCTGTCTTGAAGCCAACATTGCAAAATGAGCGTCAATTACGCGCTGAAAAAATAGCCATTGCAGATGAAGATGTCTTAAAAAACGCGGCTAAGCGTGCAAAGGCTGAGCAAATTCTTTGGACAAGAGCGGTGGTTGGCATTGAGGATGATGTGCCTGTTATCTCAATGCAAGCTATTATCTTTGATGCTGAAGGCGCTGTGATTGCCAATGTGATGGATGAGACTGATTATCAGGATAAAAAATCGCGTGCCACCTTATTTGAGACATTTCGCACGACTGTTCTGGAAAGGCTGGAGACAGGATGGCAAAAAGCCAATATAAGACAAGATGGCGATGATAACACTTTGGTTGTTTTTGTCCGCTTTTCAAAACATGAAGAGTGGGTTGAAAAGCAGGATAAGCTTAACCAGTTAAGTGCGATTAATGGATTTGATACAAAGCTAATCACCACCATTCAAGATGAGACAGGACAAAAAATCGGAGCGCAGGCTATGGTTATGATGAACATGAATGGCTCTTTGGAGGCGCTTGGCTATGGGTTGCCGCCTCTTGGATTGCGTTTGACATTTGAAAATGGCGTTCCGGTGATTGAGTGATGACACAATTACCACTTTCGCTTGTGCTGCCTGACGAGGCGGATATTAAAGATTTCTTTGTCACACAAGCCAATCAACTTGCTTTTGGGTGGATTGAAAAATGGCCTGATTGGCCGGCGCCTTATCAGTCTGTGAATATTTACGGGCCGAAAGGGTGCGGCAAATCTCATTTAGGCGCTCTTTTTGGCGCTAAGTTACATTGTAAAACACTGACAAGCCTAACAGAATTTGACCGCGACCTCTTGGCCAGTTTTGACGGCTATATTCTTGACAGTGTTTCCATGGAGGCGGCATGGGATGAAATTGCTCTGTTTCATTTCTTTAATTACCTGTCAGAAACTGGCAAATCTGCCTATATCACAAGTGTGGAGGCATTATCGCAAATGCCGTGGCGTCTGCCAGATCTGGCGTCACGCATAAGGGCTATCGCAGCGCAAAAGGTGGATATGCCAGATGATGATTTGCTGGCGGCCTTGCTTGATAGTTATTTTGCTAATCGACAATGTCAGGTTGCCGAGCCAGTTATGCGCTATATTTTAGCAAGAGTAGACAGAAGCTATGAGGCAGTCGCTGAGTTGGCCAGAGCCATCGATCATATCTCTTTGGCAGAAAAAAAACCAGTTACCATAGCGCTTATCAAAGAGCTGTTCCAGTCATCAGATGACCAATAGGAGTATAACAAATGTTGGATTTTGGGATTAAAGGGCGCAAGGCCATTGTTTGCGCTTCATCAAAGGGGCTTGGGTTTGGGTGTGCACAAGCACTTGCCAAAGCAGGTGTGGACCTTGTGATGTGTGCAAGGGGGGCTGATTTGCTTGAGCGTTCAGCGCAGGCATTGCGTGATGAGACAGGTGTGAGTGTGACGACTGTTGCGTGTGATGTCACAACAGAAGACGGGCGTGCCGCCTTGTTGGACGCCGCAGGTGATATCGACATCCTTGTGAATAATGCAGGAGGCCCGCCGCCCGGCAATTTCAGAGACTGGACCAGAGAGGATTGGATCGCCGCGATTGATTCCAATATGCTAAGCGCCATTGAACTGACAAAAGCATTGGTTGACCCGATGATTGAAAGGCGTTTTGGCCGCATTGTGAATATCACATCAGGCGCAGTGAAAAACCCCATTCCGGCTCTTGGGCTTTCAAATGCCGCACGCGCAGGTCTCACAGGCTTTGTTGCCGGTGTTTCACGCGAAGTTGCAGCTCATAATGTGACGATTAACGGCCTGTTACCGGGTCAGTTTAACACTGATAGAATTGAAACACTGATTGCGAACAGTGCGAAGGCACAAAATGTCAGCAAGCAAGAAATGCGGGATATGATTGAGCAAAGAAATCCAACAAAAAGACTAGGTGAAATTCATGAATTTGGTTTTGCCTGTGCCTGGATTTGTTCAGCGCATTCAGGCTATCTGACAGGGCAGAATATTCTGATTGATGGCGGTGTGCATAACGCCACTATCTAAAGAAGCTAGTTTTCTATGTCAAAAAATTGGATGGTGCCGTTTTTAAGTGCCATCCCAATTTTACCTGATTTAAGAGATAACGCTTTCTTGCCAAAAACTTCATAACGCCACCCCTGAAGGACAGCCTGTTCTGTGTCATCAGATAATGCCAGCCTATCAAGGTCTGAGGCAGACGCTATCAGGCGCGGTGCGACCGAGGCGTCATCGCTTACATATTTCAACAGGACGCGCAGCATTTCTAAGACGGCGGGCGGCGCTTTTTCAGCTGGTCGCCTGTCTGGCAATTGAGGCCAGCTTGTTTTATCTGCTGCATTTGCTTGTTTAAGCACCTCAAGTATTTTTGTCGCAAGCCAGTTATTTTTCTGATTACCAATGCCTCTGATCCGAGAGATCTCTTCGATTGTTTTGGGCGCGGTAGCGGCAAGGTCAATTAATGTTTCATCTTTGAGAAAACGGCCTCTTGGCAAATCGCGTCTTTGACATTCACGCTCTCTGAAGGCGGCCAAAAATTTGAGACGGTTAAGGATAACTGGTTTGTTCGTGCGTATTTTTATCCTTTTATAACTTTGCTCCGGTTCCACCAGATAAGTGTCATCAGAGGCAAGTGTGCGCGCTTCATCTGCGATCCAGCTAAGCTTGTTTTCTTTTTCAAGCTGGGCGATCAAAATAGGGTATATTTTTTCAAGATGAATCACATCATCAAGCGCATAGGCAATCTGTTTGTCTGATAAAGGGCGTTTTGACCAATCGGTGAAACGTGAAGATTTATCTATTGTTTTGCCAAGAAAATGTTGCACCAATTTATCATAGCCAACCTGATCGCCTAATCCGCACACCATAGCCGCGATTTGACTGTCGAAAATCTGTTTTGGCACATGGCCGGTGAGGTGAAAGAAAATTTCAATATCCTGACGGCCTGCATGAAAGACTTTGGTAATGCTATCATTGGCCAATAATGCCCAAAGGCCGCTTAGGTCTAGGTCTTCTACAAGCGGATCTATGGCAAAATAAATGCCATTGCCGGCAATCTGAATCAAACAAAGCTGAGGGTAATACGTCTTTTCTCGTAAGAATTCAGTATCAATAGCAAACATATCTGCCTTGGCGATTATTGCCAGAGCTTCATCTAAGTCACTTTGTTGGGATATAACAAGAGGTAACGCGCACATAGCCTAAATAATAGACCATTGTCTGCGTGAGGCAAACAGGCAAATGAGTGAAAGAGCCTGAAGTTGTGATAAAACTTGATTTTTCAGAGTTGCAAATTACATCTGAAAGCGAAATAGTCGTTTTTTAATCATGGATAGATGTAAGAAGTGAGTTAACGGATGAAGTATGGCAAGCAGTATTTTCTGACAAGTGTAATGGTGCTATGCAGTGCAAGCGCTCTTCAGGCAGATATGTCTATAGAGTTGGCCCCGCATCAGATTACCTATCAGCTTGTCTTAAAAGAAGCTGAGCCCAAGACCAATATTGCTGCTATCACAGGCAAAACAATCTTTCGTGTAGTGCGCGAGTGTGACGGGTGGAAATCTGGTGAAGATTACATCATGAAAATGGCATTTGATGATGGCAATGAAGTGCTAATGGCATCTTTGTTTGAGAGCTATGAGAATGTCGAAAATGGTTTATTCAGCTTCACAATCGATGAGCGTTCAAATTATGACAAGCCATTGACCTTTGATGGTTTTGCACAGCAGGAAAAGGGGCGTGCTGGTGAAGCCTTTTTCTCAATTGCACCAGATAGCGCTTTGTCTTTGCCAGAGGATACCTTTTTTCCTGTCGGTCAAACTTTTGAAATATTGCGCCGTGCAAAGGCAGGAGACAGGTTTTTTACAAGTCATATCTTCTTCGGTGCCAAACCAGATGATGCATTGAAAAAAACCTCAATCATCATAGGAAAGCAACAAAGCACAAATTATGAAGAGTTAACCTCTGATTTATTGCAAGATAGCTATTATCCTATTCAAGTGGCCTATTTTGACCCTAAGACGCAAACAGGCATACCATCTTATGAAATCTCGTTTCATATGCAAGATAATGGCGTGGTGCCATTTTATCTGATTGATTACGGGGATTTTACGTTGCAGGCGAAAATGTCTGATATTTCAAAGGAGCCAAGCCCAACCTGTTTGTAAAAGAATGATTTTATCAGGAATGCTAGTCTTCATGAAACAGATAAGCTGCGCCCCTGATCCCGCTTGAATCACCATAGGTTGGTTTCAACAATTTGGTATCAATTGATTTTGAGAAAACATAGCCCGGCCATTTTCGGGGCACATTTGTATAAAGCCTGTCAATATTTGAGAGACCGCCGCCCAGTATAATGGCATCCGGATCCAAAATATTAATGATCATGGCAAGACCGCGACCAATGCGATCTTCCAATACTTGAAGGACAGAATCAGCAACAATGTCGCCAGATTCAGCTTTTTCCAAGATTGTTTTCGCATCACATTTTTCATTGGCTATTTTGAAATAATCAAGCTCTAAGCCTGTGCCCGAAATATAGGTCTCAAGACATCCTGTTCGACCACACCAACAATCATGACCTTCATATTCATAATCTACAGGCCATGGCAGAGGGACATGTCCCCATTCACCGGCAATGCCATTTACACCGCCAACAATCTGTTTGTCGACAACGATACCGCCGCCGCAACCAGTGCCGATGATGACACCAAAAACGCTGTCATAAGCGGCGCCTGCACCGTCTATGGCCTCCGATAATGCAAAACAATTAGCATCATTTGATATGCGTACAGGCGCATTAAGCGCTGCCTGAAGGTCAGTTTGCAGATTGCGGCCGTTTAGTGACTGAGAGTTAGACCCTTGCATAAGACCAGAGGCTTTTGAAATGCTCCCCGGCGTGCAAATTCCAACAGGCCCATTATAGCCATGCTCATCAGCTACCTTGTCTCTGAGGCCTGTAATGGCTCTTAAGACGGCATCATAATCTTTTGGGGTGGGGACACGCTCTCGGCAAATAAAAGAGCCGCTATCATCCAAGATGGCGGCTTCTATTTTTGTTCCGCCAAGGTCAATACCTAGACGCATTGCTTTTGCTCCAAATTTACTTGATTTTCGCTTCGCGGAAAATCACATGCTTGCGTGCACGCGGGTCGTATTTTTTAAGCTCAAGCTTTTCAGGCTTTGTGCGCGGATTTTTCTTTGTGACATAAAAATATCCGGTGTCAGCTGTGCTAACAAGTCTGATTTGAAGAGTTGCTGGCTTTGCCATCTTTCACGTTCCTTAACCAAAGGGCTTTAATTCTGAGGCCGCAACATGCGTTATTTACCCGAAGATGTCAACAATCTTTGCATCGAAACTTCACGTGCCATTTCCTTGCGCCATGCTCTATCGTTTGATTTTACGCCTTTTTGCTGAGCGCCCTTTTTGTTTACCTTTACCAGATCTTGATTTATCACCTGATCTGGTGCGTTTTTTGATAACAGATTTGTCTGTCGTGCCGCCATCGATAAAGGTCAGCAAAATACCGCCTGAGGCTGTCTCCACATTTTCAATCTGAGCAGTTATCACGTCTCCAATACTAAAAACATGGCCAAAGCGGCGTCCGACAAGCCGGCTATTGCCTTGTGCTAATTCATAATAATCTTCTGGCAATGAGCGAAATGGCATGAACCCTTCGGCTGTTCTGTTGTCAAAGGCGGCAAAAATGCCGAAATTTGTCAGTCCGGTTATCACCACTTCCATCTGCCTGCCAATTTGCGGCTGGTAAAGGCAAGAGATGAGCCTGTCAGTTGTGCGTCTTTCTGCTTTGGCAGCGATTTGTTCTGTTTGGCTGATAGACGCGCATAGCTGATGCAATGCCTCTTTATCCTGAACAGCTTGTTTTTCAGGTCCAAGGTCACAAGATTCTATCAATGCGCGATGAACCAATAAGTCTGCATAGCGTCTGATAGGAGAGGTGAAATGTGCATAACGCTTTAATGACAAGCCGTAATGACCCTTATTTTGGCAATCATAAAGCGCTCTTGCCTGGCAACGAAGGACAGCGTCATTCACCATCTGTTCTTGTGGCGTCCCTTTTACATGTGCCAAAAGCGCGTTAAAGCGGTGAGGTGAGACTATCTGACCTTTGGCAAAAGGGATGTTTAGCGCTTCTGCTAATTCGCGAAGCCCATCCATTTTTTCCATGTCTGGCCGGTCATGCGTGCGATATACACATAAAGCGCCTTTTGATTCCAATTCCTCTGCGGCGCAGATATTTGCCAAAATCATCAATTCTTCAATCAGACGATGGGCGGGCATTTGCGTTCGCAATTCTATATGGCTTGGCCGCCCGGTTTCCGTCAGGCTGACGCGCTTTTCAGGCACATTCAGATTGAGCGTGCCACGCAGTTTCCGGGCTTCATCCAGAATATGCCAAATGCCAAATAAATGATGAAGGCAGCCATCAGGCGCACCAATATCACGTTCATCGGCATGACCATCATAAACGCTCTGGACAGAGTCATATGTCAGGCGGGCATGAGACCTCATTAAAATACGGACAAATTTGTGTGATTGTTTCTCACCTTTGTGGTCCAATTTTATCTCAACAGCCAGTGAAGCTCTGTCTTCATGTGGCACAAGTGAACAAACGCCGTTAGATAAGGTTTCAGGCAGCATTGGCACAACACTGCCAGGTAAATAGACAGAATTGCCTCTTTTGGCGGCTTCTTCATCAAGGGCGCTATTTTCAGGCACATAGGCAGCCACATCAGCGATAGCAATAATGACGCGCCACCCATCGGATAAAGGCTCTGCATAAACAGCGTCATCAAAATCTTTGGCATCTGCGCCATCAATGGTAAGCAGAGGAATATCTGTGTAATCAAGACGAGTGCCGAGCTCTGGCACCTTGGGATTAGCGGTGAAATCCATAATCTCGTCTGAGAAATGATGCGGTATATCAAATTCCGCAATGGCAAGATTTACAAATGCGCTTGCCGTGTCAGCATTGCCAAAATTACGAATGACAGAGGCTGATTTTGAAATGCGACCCCGGCTTTCAATCATTTCTGCTTCGATGAGATCATCAATCTGTGGAGGCGCTGTTTTGTCTGTTATGCACTCAATAATGCGGCGTGCGCCTTTTTCGGCTGATTCAATGCCAAGCCCATTGCGAAATTTTACAATGCGGCCAAAGAATTTATCTTTTTTCTGAGGCAAAATTCTTAAAATACGTGCCTCATACTGGTCAGGGCCAACGCGAGTCATGCGGGCCAAAATTCTTGCGCCAATTTGAGGTATGCGTCCTCTGCGTCTTTCCGGCACCAGAATAATTTCGGAGCGGTCAATCAACGCCTTATCAATATCTTGTGACAAGATCTCAATTTGGCCATAGCCGTCATCATCATATGATGTGACCTCTGCCATGCAGACTTCCGGCATATGGCCAGCAAGTCTGATGCGTCTTTTATCATCAATAAATATCTGCCCTGATTCTGCCATTTTGCGCAAATGAGATTTTAAGTCTGGCTGGTCAGCAGGGGGCAATCCTAAATGTGAGGCAAGATCGCGCAATCCAATGGGCTCTATTGCATCTTCAAGAGCCTGAAGAACCTTATTATCTGAAATGACTGTCACTAGGATTTCGCCTTAGCGGCTTTTTTTGCGGCTGTTTTTTTCTTAGGTGTTGCCTTTTTCTTTGTCGCTGTTTTCTTCTTGGCAGATTTTTTCTTCGCAGCTTTCTTTTGCGGTTGTGCTGCTTTTTTGGCAAGCCATTCCAGCCCCATTTCAAGGGTAATGGTTTCCATATCAGTGCCTCTTGGAACAGGGGCACGAAGCTTATTATGTTCGATGTAAGGACCAAAACGTCCTTTTTTCATCTCCACTTTGCCGCCGTCAGGGTGGTCTCCTAGCGTGCGACCTGCTTTTTTCGCTGCCTCTGCCAAAATATCAACAGCTCTGTTAATGCCGATAGCAAGAACATCTTCATCTTTGGGTAGTGAGGCAAATTTGCCCTGATATTTCAAATAAGGGCCAAAGCGTCCAATGCTTGCTTCAATTTTATCGCTTGTTTCAGGGTGAAGGCCAACTTCACGCGGTAAAGCCAGTAACCCAAGTGCAATCTCAAGGTCGACTGTCGATGGTTGTCTATCCTTTGGCACAGCCATGCGCTTTGGTTTTTTTTCTTCTAAGGCGCCTGCCTGAACGTAAAAACCATAAGGCCCTTTTCGCAAAAACACCGGCAGGCCATCTTGTGTCTGGCCAAGCTCTTTTTCATCAAGCGTGGCGTCATCATCACCTTCGCTTGCGTTAATCTGACGGGTGAACCCGCATTCAGGATAATTGGAACAACCGATAAAGGCACCATATTTGCCCAGCTTGAGACCAAGGCGCCCATTTTGGCATTTCTGACATTGACGGTTAATTTCCCCATTCTCATCAGGCTTGAAAAACGCAGCTTCTAAATCGGCATCAAGATGATTTAGCACATCGGTAATGCGTAACTCTTTGGTTTGTTCCAATGCATTCTTGAAATCGCCCCAAAAATCAGCCAACAGGTCTTTATAAGGCATTTTGCCGGCAGAAATGTCATCAAGTTTTGTCTCAAGCGCGGCGGTGAAATCATATTCCACGTATTTTTCAAAGAAATTTTCCAAAAAGCTGGAGGTCAGGCGGCCTCGATGCTCTGTGAAAAACCGATTTCTGTCTTTATGCACGTACCCACGTTTTTCCAATAGCTGAATAATGCTGGCATAGGTAGATGGCCTGCCAATACCGCGCGCTTCGAGCTCTTTGACAAGGCTGGCATCAGTATAGCGGGGCGGTGGTTGTGTGAAATGCTGTTCTGGCGCAACAGAGCTGATATCCATTGCCTCACCAATGGTCAATGATGGCAGAATGACATCCTTGCCATCTTCTTTTTTTGCATCTTGCGACTCATCACGACCTTCGAAATACAAATTCAAAAAGCCATCAAATACAATGACAGAGCCGGTCGCCCGCATGATATGTTTGGAATCAGCGCTGTTCAGCTCAATCGCGGTCTGATCTAGCTGTGCAGAGGCAAATTGACTTGCCATAGCGCGTTTCCAAATCAACTCATATAAACGGAATTGGTCATGATCAAGATAGGCGCGCACAACTTCTGGTGTCCGGCGAAAATCTGTTGGCCTGATGGCTTCATGTGCCTCTTGTGAATTGGCAGCTTTGCTTTTGTAAAAGCGTGGCTTTTCAGGCAAATAAGAATCACCATATTGTTGTTCGATCTGACCGCGCAGAGCCCCGATAGCTTCCATGCTCATCTGAACGCCGTCAGTACGCATATAGGTGATAAGGCCCGTGCTCTCAGCACCAACTGAAAGCCCTTCATAGAGGCGTTGTGCAATTTGCATGGTGCGGGTCGCAGAAAATCCCAATTTGCGAGAGGCTTCCTGCTGCAAGGTTGAGGTGGTAAAAGGCGGGGCAGGGTGGCGTTGTGTCCGCTTTGTCTTAATATCTGCGACTGACCAGCTCTGCGCCTTTATTTTTGAGACTGCCTCTTGTGCAGCCGCCTCATTGGGAATTGCTAATTTGGTGAGTTTTGTGCCGTCTAGATGGGTCAGTGAGGCAGTTAATTTGGCACCATTGCCTGCCGTAAAATGGCCTTCTATGTCCCAATATTCGTCAGATTTGAAGGTTTCAATTTCACTTTCACGTTCAACAACCAGCCGCAGAGCCACTGATTGCACACGGCCGGCTGAGCGGGCACCTGGTAATTTGCGCCATAAAATTGGCGAAATGCCAAAACCAACAAGATAGTCAAGAGCACGGCGCGCAAGATAAGCATCCACAAGGTTATTATCAAGCTGGCGCGGCTCTGCCATGGCTTTGAGGATTGCGCTTTTGGTTACCTCATTGAAAACAACGCGCTCTGTCTCAATCTGGTTAAGTAATTTAGCCTCTTTGAATATTTCATAGAGATGCCAGCTAATAGCCTCACCCTCTCTGTCAGGGTCAGTTGCCAATATGACTTTATCAGCGGCTTTCACGGCTTTTTTCAAAGATGAGATACGTGGCCCGGCCCCATCTGATAATTGCCATGCCATTTCAAAATCTTCCTCAGGGCGGACAGATCCATCCTTTGACGGCAAATCACGAATATGGCCATAAGACGCCAATACCTGGTAATCATCACCAAGATATTTATTAATTGTTTTTGCTTTAGCGGGTGATTCGACAATAACCAGTTTCATAAAAACGCCTAGAAAAAATTAACAATTTATATTAATAAACGGCCTTAAAAGACTGTTTTTAATCATGAATATAAACTTTACAAATGCGATTCCCTGATAGTCTTTGAACATATCCTGCTATCTCTAATTCAAGGATCGCAACTTGTATCACATTTGCAGAGACATGACATTGCCGAGTCAATTCGTCAATATCCACCGCTTCAAATGTTGTCATTTTCATAATCTTTTTTGCGACTTCTTTAATTATTGTCTCATCGATATCTTTCAGTCCGCCCGGTAAAAGAGGGGGATTAGGCGTGCTTGGCTCTGCGATGGGTGATTGCAGTATCTGAAGAACATCTTGCGAGGAGGTGACCAGATGAGCCCCCTCTTTTATCAATTGATTGGTGCCATGTGAGCGTGGGTCAGTAGGGGCGCCGGGAATGGCCATAACATCTGCGCCTCTCTCGCCACTTTCCTTGGCTGTTATCAAAGAGCCAGATTTCAAAGCTGCCTCTACAACTAATGTGCCTTTTGCCAGTGAGGCTATAATGCGGTTACGTGCCGGGAAATTGCGGGGAGACGGTTTTGTGCCAGGTGGCAATTCGGTTATGATTAGCCCTGATTGGCACATTTGTTCATGCAAATCTTCATTTTCTTTGGGATAGATAATGTCAATGCCACAGCCAATGATACCGATGGTTCCTGTTTCAAGCGCGCCTATATGGGCTGCTCTGTCAATGCCACGTGCCAGACCAGAGACGATGACATAGCCGGCTGTGCCTATTTCTGCTGCCCATCCGGCGGTGAGTGTCATTGCATTGGTTGACGCATTGCGTGCGCCAACAATAGCCACCATGTCTTTTTTCAAAAGAGACAAATGACCTTTTGCGAATAAGGCAATCGGGGCATCATCAAAATGTAAAAGCCGCTTTGGGTAATCTGTATCCCCTCTGATAATGATATGCGCTTTCGCGTTTTCGGTCTCTTCTATGATCTTGAGAGCGACTGATTTATCAGCCACTTTGAGGCTCCGTCCCTGACGATTTCCTAATTTTGGCACCTCAGAAATGGCATTTGTGGCACTGCCATAGCGTGCAAGAAGCAGGCCATAGGTAATGGGGCCAATATTCGCTGTGCACATCAGGCGCAGGGCATTTAGCTTTTCAGTCTCATTCATGACTGCTTCTTAGCCAGAAAAGGTTAAAGAATCATGAATGGTAAAAGGTATTTTACGATTTTTTTGTCAAAGAAATGCGACTTTCTGTGCCAGAAAGTAAGCGTGATATATTTTCTTTATGACGCCAAAAGCTTAGCAATGCGATTGCCAGAATAAAGCCCCAATCATTATAGAGTAAAAAAGCGGCAATGCTTGCTGTTGCAAAAGCTGTTAAGGCAGATAGCGAGCTTATTCTGAAAAGAGCGCTCATAATAAGCCAGGTCAATGCCATGGTAAGGCCAGAGGGCCAATGTAAAACGGCAATTGTCGCAATGGCAGTGGCAACGCCTTTCCCGCCTTTGAAGTGAAGCCATATAGGATAGCAATGGCCAATGACCGCGGCTAAACCAACCGCAGGCATTGCCGCTTCATAGCCTGCAAAACCTGTTGCCCATACAACCAATGCCCCTTTACCTGCATCTCCCACAAGTGTGCCAAATGCGGCAAGTTTATTGCCTGAACGCAGTACATTGGTTGCCCCAATATTGCCAGAGCCAATACCGCGTATGTCACCAATGCCAGCCATATAGCCACATAACAGGCCAAATGGCACTGACCCTGCCAGATAACCGATAGACATAAATATGATTAGGTCAGTCATCAGTTTTAGCCCATTTGATAATGAAAAACAGATGCGCCATTCACAAAGCTTTGTTTTATCTGGCCTTGATAAGGGTGCCCATGGAATGGAGAGACGCGCGAGCGTGAGATGAATTTGCTCTGATTTATGATATTCGCAATATTTGCATCAAAACAAATCACATCCGCGATGGTGCCTGTTTCAAGAGACCCACCTTTGATCCCCAGAATACGCGCAGGCGCCGTGCTTGTTAACTCTATTGCTCTTGTCATGGAAAGACTGCCATTGGCAACCAATGTCATCAGGGTCGGAAATAATGTTTCGATGGCTGAGGCACCGCAGCTTGCCTGACCAAAAGGTTGCGCTTTTTCATCTTTGTTGACCGGGGCATGATCAGAGGCAATCGCATCAATCGTCCCGTCACTCAACCCTCTTAGAACTGCTAATCTGTCACCTTCAGAGCGCAACGGCGGATTCAAGCGAAAAGCGGTATTATACCCATTAACGGCATGTTCATTCAAAAGTGCATAGGGCGGGGCGGTATCACAAGTAATGTGAAGGCCATCTGCTTTGGCCTGTCTTACCGCCTCAATAGCGCCTGCGGTCGAAATATGTGCTATGTGATAGCGCGCTTTGGTCAAACGCATGAGTTCAATATCACGTTTTGCGATAATGGTTTCTGCTTCTGATGGTATGCCAATCAAACCAAGGCGCGTTGCTGTCTCGCCTTCATTCATTTCACCGCCGTCAGACAAATCGTAATCTTCACAATGGTGGATGATTGGCTTGTCAAACATCGCGGCATAGGTCATAAGCCTGCGCATGATAAGGCTGTCTTGAATGGAGTGGCTGCCACTTGCAAACCCGACTGCGCCTGATTTGGCCATGATGCCAAGTTCTGCCATTTGATGATTTTTTTGATCTTTGGTCAGCGCACCATAGACATGAAGCCTTGGCCCCCCAACTTGGGAGGCACGCAATAACAAAGAATCGATCACCGCTGCGTTATCAATTACAGGGTCTGTGTCTGGTAATGTTACAAGAGAGGTAACGCCGCTTGCTGCGGCTGCTTTCAAAAGAGTCTCTAAAGTCTCTAAATGTTCAGAGCCAGGATCAGCAGATTGCACACGCATATCAACAAAGCCGGGGGTTACGAAATCGCCCTGACAATCAATCACCTCATCATAGCTGTTTTCATCCGGTGCCTCGCCTACGCCTGAGGCGGTGATATGACCATCAGCCATGCCAACATAGCCGAGGCCGTCAAATTTTTGGACAGGGCAGATGATATGCGCATGTTTCAAAAGCGTTTTCATCGGCGAATTCCTCATTTCCCGGTTTTGCCTAAGGTATTTGCAGTCATAGCAAGAGCTTCAAGACATGCCATGCGGGTGGCTACGCCCATCTCCACTTGCTTTTGAATGAGAGAGCGTTCGTGATCATCTGCGATTTCGGAATCTATCTCCACACCCCGATTCATAGGGCCGGGATGCATAATCATCGCAGATGGCGCGGCTCGTTCTAATTTTTCATTATCGAGGCCAAATAAATTGAAATATTCATGCTGAGAGGGGGTCTCTCTTCCTTCCATACGCTCTGTCTGTAAGCGCAACATCATGACAATATCACAATCTTTAATGCCTTGTTCCATGTCATGATAGACAGAAACACCCATATCACCGATAGCAGGAGGCAAAAGTGTAGAAGGGCTGACAAACCGCACTTCAGCGCCTAAGCCACCCAAAAGATACAGATTTGAGCGTGCGACCCGACTATTGGCAATGTCTCCGCAAATCGCAATTTTCAGGCCTTCTATTTTACCAAAACGCCTTTTGATGGTGAGCGCGTCAAGAAGTGCCTGTGTGGGATGTTCATGTCGCCCGTCACCTGCGTTAATGATCGCTGCGTCAATATGGTGGGATAATAACAGGGGAGCCCCTGAGGCATGATGACGTACCACCAATATATCGGGATGCATGGCATTAAGGGTGGTCGCGGTATCTACTAACGTCTCGCCTTTTTTAACAGATGAGCCGGCAACAGATATATTGAGGACTGAGGCGCCTAATTTTTTGGCCGCAACTTCAAATGAGACACGTGTTCTGGTTGAGTTTTCAAAAAATAAATTAACAATCGTCTGACCTTTGAGCGTCTGTTCCACGTCTTGGTCAAGCATATCAGCAAAATAGCTTGCTCTATCAAGCAGGCGGTGCATCGTTAATACATCCATCCCCTCAATGCCAAGCAAATGGTGAGAGGGAAGAATTACAGCAGGGGGCGTTGTGGTGCTATTCATGAGACTTCTTCTACATGACAAATGGGTGATTTGCAAAACCCTTTCTCAGCTTTAGTTAGTCTGTTTTGAGGGTGTCCAATCCGCTCGCCATGCGGTCAAAGGCAGATTGCAATATCCAACCGGCAGCAAGAGCATCACGTTTTTGATGTCTGGATTTGCGCGTTAAATCAGCTTGTAACATGGCGCGTTCAACCGCTGCTGTCGATAATCGCTCGTCATGAAGGATAATTGGCACATCGCGCAAACGCATTAAAGCATGGCAAAAATCTCTGGTAGAATCGCATCTTGGTCCTGTGCTGCCATCCATATTCAAAGGCCAACCTACTATCAGACCGCCAACAGATAAATCATCCATCTCTTTGAACAGATCTGCCATGTCCGCTGAGAATTTTCGCCGCCACAAGATACGGTGCGGGGTCGCTATCATATGGCCGGGATCACCAATCGCTATGCCGATTGTTTTTTTGCCTACATCAAGCCCCATATATTTTTGGCCCGTCTCAAGTAGCATATGCGCATCTGAAAGGTTGCGAATTGGCATGGTCAGTGGTATTTCGCTATCATAACTTTTGATTTCACTAAGGAGTGGCATACACCATGTCAGCTGACAAGGCTATAGTCGATAGCGTCACTGTCGAGAAGATCGCGCGTCTTGCCCGTATTCGCCTCGCAGAAGAGCGTAAAGAGCCCATCGCTCAGGATCTGAACCGTATTTTGAGTTGGATTGAAGAATTGAACGAAGTAGATACAGACGGGGTTGAGCCTCTGGCATCTGTGACAGGACATTCTCTGCCACTACGGCAAGATGAAATCACAGATGGGGATATTCAAGATAAGATTGTTTCAAACGCACCAGAAGAAGCCAGCGGGTTTTTTGTTGTGCCAAAGGTGGTAGAATAATGACAAATCTTCTTGATTTAACAGCAACACAGGCAAGGAAGGCTCTTGAGAAGAAAGAGTTTAGCGCCGTTGAGTTGACAAAGGCTTATCTTGAGGCAGCAGAGCAGACAAAAGCGCTTAATAATTATGTTGCCATGAGTGAAGACAAAGCATTGGATATGGCAAAAGCCAGTGATGCTGCCTATGCCAATGGCAGTGCAGGTGCTCTTGAAGGGCTGCCAATTGGTGTGAAAGATTTATTCGCCACAAACGGGATTGCCACAACAGCTTGTTCGGCGATTTTGAAAAATTTTGTGCCGCCTTATGAGTCAACAGTGACATCAAATCTATGGTCTGATGGTGCGGTTATGCTTGGCAAATTGAATTGTGATGAATTTGCTATGGGCTCTGCGAATGAAACGTCAGTCTTTGGCCCTGCTGTGAACCCTTATAGCGCTGCGGACGGTGCAGATTTAGCGGCAGGCGGCTCATCAGGTGGCTCAGCTTCATCTGTTGCAGCGCGTTCATCAATCATGGCAACCGGCACTGATACAGGCGGCTCTATTCGTCAGCCGGCAGCATTTTGCGGTATTGTTGGTATGAAGCCTACTTATGGGCGTTGTTCACGCTGGGGCATTGTGGCTTTTGCCTCATCTCTTGATCAGGCAGGTCCTTTCACCAGAGATGTGGATGATTCAGCCCTAATGTTCCAATCCATGGCAGGTTATGATGCAAAGGATTCAACCTCTGCTAATCAGCCATTGCCTGATATTTCTGCTGCGATGGCAGCCGGTGTGAAAGGGATGAAAATTGGTATCCCATCTGAATATCAGATGGATGGTATGGATGAGAGTATCATTCAATTATGGCAAGATGGTCAGGCGTGGCTGAAAGAGGCAGGCGCTGAGCTTGTTGATATCTCATTGCCGCACACAAAATATGCTTTGCCAGTTTATTATATCATTGCGCCGGCAGAGGCCTCTTCTAATTTGGCACGTTATGATGGTGTTCGCTATGGCAATCGCGTGGAAGAGGGTGGCTCGCTTGATGATATGTATGAAGTGACCAGAGCGGCAGGCTTTGGTGATGAGGTGCAACGCCGCATTCTTATTGGCACTTACGCATTATCAGCCGGCTATTATGATGCTTATTATCTCAAAGCGCAAAAAGTGCGCCGTCTTATCCGGAATGATTTTGATGAGGCGTTCAAATCTGTTGATGCGATTTTGACACCTGCGACACCAACGGCGGCCTTTGCTTTGGGTGTGAAGCAGGATGATCCTGTGACAATGTATTTGAATGATGTGTTCACGGTGCCTGCAAATTTGGCAGGTATACCGGGCATGTCTGTGCCGGCAGGGGTCAATAAGCAGGGATTGCCGCTTGGCCTTCAGGTGTTATCAGGGGCATTTGCTGAAGATAAAATGTATGCTGTTGCCAAGGAAATTGAGCGGTCAGCCGGGTTTGCAGCAACACCGCCACGCATGGCAGGAGGGACATCATGAGCAATCTTGTAACAGGCAGGACTGGCGAATGGGAAGTGGTCATTGGTATGGAAGTCCATGCCCAGGTATCGTCTCAGTCAAAGCTGTTTTCAGGCGCGCCGACACGATTTGGCGCTGATCCAAACCAGAATGTGTCATTGGTTGACGCCGCTATGCCAGGCATGTTGCCTGTGATTAATGAAGAATGCGTCCGCCAGGCTATCAGAACGGGTCTGGGCCTGAATGCTGAGATTAATTGTTATTCAGTGTTTGATCGCAAAAATTACTTTTATGCAGATTTGCCGCAAGGCTATCAGATTAGCCAATTCAAGCACCCGATTGTCGGGGAAGGCGCGATTAGCATTAATCTGAAAGATGGAAGCTCTGTTGAAATTGGGATCGAGCGCCTACACCTTGAACAAGATGCCGGAAAGTCTATGCATGATCAGCACCCTTCAAAATCATATATTGATTTGAATCGATCTGGTGTGGCTTTGATGGAAATCGTCTCAAAGCCAGATATCAGAAGTGCAGAGCAGGCTGGCGCTTATATGAAAAAGTTGCGGTCTATTGTGCGCTATCTTGGGACTTGTGACGGCAATATGGAAGAGGGCTCTATGCGGGCAGATGTCAATGTATCTGTGCGCCGGCCTGGTGAGGCGCTTGGGACAAGGACAGAGACAAAGAACCTTAATTCGGTGCGCTTTATTATGGCCGCAATTGATTATGAGGTGCAGCGTCAGATTGAAGTCATTGAAGATGGCGGCGAAATCACGCAGGAAACAAGGCTGTTTGATACCAATACAGGTATGACGCGCGCAATGCGTGGCAAAGAAGATGCTCATGATTACCGCTATTTTCCTGACCCGGACCTGTTGCCGCTTGCGTTCAGCCAGTCTTTGGTTGATGCATTAAAATCTGAGTTGCCAGAGTTACCAGACCAGATTACAGAGCGGATGATCACCGAATATGGACTGTCATCTTATGATGCTGCGGTGCTCACAGAAGAGCGTGAAACTGCCGCTTTTTATGAAGAGGCGGCCAAGGGGCAGGATAAAAAACTAACCTGCAACTGGATGAGTGTTGAGTTGTTTGGTGCTTTGAATAAGGCAGGCAAATCTTTGGCTGATAGTCCGATTTCACCACAACAGCTTGGTGAATTGGTTGGCCTTATTTCTGATGATACGATTTCAGGGCGCATTGCCAAAGATGTCTTTGCAGATATGTTTAACACTGGCAAAGATGCCTCTGTTATCATTGAAGAAAAAGGTCTTAAGCAAGTATCTGATACAGGCGCCATTGAAGCGTTAATTGACCAGGTTCTGGCCGAAAATCAGGACAAAGTTGCAGAATATCGTGGCGGTAAAGATAAATTATTTGGCTTTTTTGTCGGCCAAACAATGAAATTATCACAAGGCCAGGCGAACCCTGCAATGGTTAATAAACTGTTAAAATCAAAACTTGGCTAGTGCCAGTTTCTATAAGGAGGCGCGCAGGGCCGCGGGGCTTTCTGCCGCCTCTTTTTCCCAATAAGGCACTTCGCCAAATTCGCCTACCAGATAATCCAGAAATGCCTCAATTTTCGGCTTACGATAGCTGTTGGCATTATAGACTGCGATAATCGGCACATCTTCTTCGATTAAATCTTCCATCACTGATACAAGCAGGCCCACCTGAAGGCGGCTTGAGACGATATAAGATGGCAACATGGCAAGCCCGCCATCATTGAGCGCGGCACGCATCATCGTATCGCCATTGTCAAAACGCATTTGGCCATTGGCGCGAAAGGTGAATTTCGAGCCGTCAGAATTGTGAAAGTGCCATTCATTTGAATAATGGCCTGTGCTGTGGGTGATAAGGTTATGATGGACAAGATCTGCCGGCTCTTTGGGCTCTGAAAACAGCTCCAGATAATGAGGGGAGGCAACAAGCCTGCGTCTGTTCGGCGCCAAAATGCGGCATTCCAGACCATCACTGTTATTCGGCTCTGCGATTTCGATAGACACATCACTGTCTGAATTGCGGTCATGCGGCCTGTCAGAGGCGACAAGCTCTATGCTGAGGCGGCGGTGCTTGCGTTTGAATTTGGGCAAATGAGGCGCGATATGACGATGCGCAAAGCCGGCAGCACACTGAACCCGCAGCAAACCTCTTATCTGGTGAGTGGCCGTTGTGATTTCCGCTTCTGCTTCGTCTATGTCGTTCAGAATCTTCTGGCATTTTTCAAGATAGTTTTGCCCGACCTCTGTGAGTTTTAGAGAGCGTGTGGTGCGCTCAATCAACAGGGCGCCAAGGTGATTTTCAAGCGCTGATAAATGCTTTGAAACCACAGACGGGGCCATATCCAGATGATCAGCGGCGGTGCGAAAGGATTCATAGGTCACAATCGCATTGAAAACACGCATGGCAGTCAGTTGGTCCATTGGCTTTGCCTATTTGTTTATGTTACCTGATATCGTTATAGCATGGCAGGCGTAAATAACCATAAGATTGCAACCACGCCCCCTTTTTGTGAAGGATATC
>JBMHBX010000024.1:0-23644 GCA_049890215.1 Puniceispirillaceae bacterium (SeqCode)
GTCTGCCAGGACCATTTCTGATGCCCTGCCAGGACGCCTTTTTCGATCATATCACGCACAATATGGTCCCATCCTATGGCAAACCCTTCCCCTGAAATTGCGGCCTGAAGGACCAAAGCATAATCATTCAGGCGCAAGCCACCTTGAAGGGCAATCGTTTTGATATTGTGATGCACAAACCAGTCTGACCATGTTGGACGCTCACGGATAGGCTCTTCTAAATGGATAAGGCGCTGATTCAGAAGATTAGGCACAGATCTGACATCTGGCGCGGCGGCCATAACACGGGGACTTGCCACCGGATAGAGAATTTCATCTGCAAGCTTGAAACTATGATAACCAGGCCAGTCACCATCACCCAGCCTGATGGCAAGGCTGATATTTTCAACATCAAGATCTGGTTCACGATCACTATTTTGCAGACGCAAATCAATCGCAGGATAGATATCATGAAGATGCTGAAGCCGCGGCATCATCCAATAATAAGAAAAGGCAGATGAGGTGCTAAGCGTCACATGATCATGAGAGGCAATATCTTTGGCAGCGTTAATGGCAGCTTCCATAGAAGACAGGCCTGTTGAAATGCCGGCATATAAGCGCTGACCAGTTGCGGTTAGCCTGATGTGACGGTGCGTGCGATAAAATAAGGTAATGCCAAGATTTGCCTCAATTTGCTTTATCGCAGCGCTTACAGATGGTTGTTGCATAGATAATTCTTTGGCTGCCAGCGTAAAAGAACCAAGGCGTGCAGCAGCTTCAAATATCACAAATTGGCGAGGTGACGGCATTTTTGACCAAAAGTTTTGCATAGATAAAATCTATCCAAACCATATTTTTTTTCAAGGGTTACAAGCCAAAAAAGCAGCGATAAAGTTAAATCAATTAAATGTTGTCATTTTAGGGGGAGACTATGGCAAAAAGAGCGCGCATTTCACGCCGCGGTAATGATAAAGACTTATCAGCGCCGGCCTCGCCCTATATCAGGCGCAAATTGCCCTTTTTTGATGTGTTAAGCGAAGAAGAAATGCAGAAGATTGACGCGCAAGTTGATTGGATGCTTGAAAATGTCGGTGTGGCGTTTCGCGATGATCCTGTGGCGCTTGATATCTGGCGCAGCGCAGGTATCACACCAACAGGTCCTCATGGCGATCTTATCAAGGCGGATGCGCAATGGATACGCTCTTTGGTTGCACAAGCGCCGCGTGAATTTACCCAACATGCACGCAATCCTGAGAGATCTGTTGTCATAGGCGGCACCAATCAGGTATTTGCCCCCATTTATGGCGCGCCTTTTGTGCGCGACCTCAAAGGAGGCAGGCGTTATGCCACCTTTGATGATTTTGAAAAATTATTGAAGCTTTGTTATATGCACCCTAATCTGCACCATACTGGTCTGGTGATTGCAGAGCCGACTGATATCCCTGTTTCAAAGCGTCATTTGGATATGTTGTTTGCGCATCTTGTCCTCAATGATAAGCCGCATTTAGGGGCCATCACAGAAAAAAGCCGGGCGCAAGATTCAGTCGATATGGTTGAGGTCATCTTTGGCAAAGAGGCCCTTGATGAAAAAGTGTGTATCATGGCAAATGTGAATACCAATTCCCCTTTATTGGTTGATAAGGTGGTCACAGAAGCCATACAGGTCTATTCAGGGCGCGGACAGGCGATGGTGGTAACGCCTTTTATCCTGACCGGTGCTATGGGGCCTGTCAGCACAGCAGCCTCAGTGGCACAAGCCATTACAGAGACGATGATGTGTTGTGCCTTTGCCCAGATTATCCGCCCCGGAGCCCCGTTTGTGATGGGCAATTTTTTATCATCTATGAGCCTGAAATCAGGCGCACCTACTTTTGGTATGCCTGAGCCTGTGATGTCAAATTATGCGATTGGCCAGATGGCCCGCAGATTAGGCCTGCCACTTCGCTGTGGCGGATCTCTGACAGCGTCAAAAATTGAAGATTCACAATCAGCTTATGAAAGCGCTGACAGCATGCATTCAACCATGCTTGCCGGGTCACATTTCACGCTTCATTCAGCAGGCTGGCTTGAAGGCGGGCTTGCGACTGGTTTTGAGAAACTCATTATGGATGCTGACAGGCTTGGCTCTTATCAAAAGGTGCTTGGTGTCGGGCTTGAGACTGATGAGAATGCTTTTGCCCGTGATGCATATGGTGAAGTAGAGCCCGGCGGGCATTTCCTCGGCTCTGCCCATACAATGCGAAATTACCAGAATGTATTTTATGAGCCTCATCTGAGTGACAGTGAAAATGTGGAAAGCTGGGAAGATGGCGGCGCAAAAGATATGAGAGCCAGAGCCTATGACAGGTGGAATGATATGTTAGAGGCCTATCAACCGCCTGCGATTGATGATGATAAAAAAGAAGCATTATCTGATTTTGTCGCACGCCGGAAATCAGAACTGCCAGATGCCTGGTATTAAAAATTGCGTTAAAGGGGAGGACTATTATGCCTGAAATTATGACTGATACGATAACCAATGATAAAAAACTGCCAACTCATGCGAAGGTTGTGATTATTGGCGGCGGGGTTGTTGGCTGTTCTATCTTATATCACCTTGCTAAATTTGGGTGGAAGGATGCTGTCTTGCTTGAGCGTGATGAATTAACGTCCGGATCAAGCTGGCATGCGGCAGGGCAAATCCATACGATTAGCTCTGATCCCAATATTAGCCGCTTGCAGAGCTACACCATTAATCTGTATCGTGAAATCGAAGAATTATCAGGCCAGTCATGTGGGTTACATCTGACAGGCGGCTTTTATCTTGCCTCTAATAAGACCTGGTATGATTATCTGAAAAGAGAACGGTCAAAAGCACGCTATATGGGGCTTGATCAGGAATTTATCTCACCAGAAGAAGTTGGCAGACGCCACCCTTTGATTGATCCTAAAAATTACTATGCTGCCTTGTGGGATGATCAAGATGGTGACTTAGACCCGTCTGGTACGACTTATGCTTTTGCAAAAGCAGCGCGTCATTACGGGGCGCAATATTTCACCCACACACCTGCTACAGCCACCACACAGCGCCCTGATGGCAGTTGGGACATCACAACGCCGAAAGGGGTCATTAACGCTGAACATGTGGTTAATTGTGGCGGGCTTTGGGCTCGTGAGGTCGGTCATATGGGCGGGCTTCATATTCCGGTGCAGCCGATGGAGCATCATTATCTGTTGACTGAGCGTATTGATGAGATTGCCAATTTTGGCTCACGCCTGCCTTGCGGTATTGACTATGAGGCCAATTTATATTTCCGCCAGGAACGCGAAGGCTTATTGCTTGGTACCTATGAGCCGGTTGGCGTGCCATGGAAGGTTGAGGGCACACCCTGGGATTTTGGCCATGAATTACTGCCACCAAATCTTGAGCATATTGCTGACAGGCTTGAGCTTGGGTTTGAGCGTATCCCTGCCCTTGCCAGCGCCGGTATTAAAGATGCCATTAACGGGCCTTTCACATTTGGCCCTGATGGCAACCCGATGATTGGGCCTGTGCCCGGCATGACGAATTATTGGTGTGCAGTCGGTGTGATGGCCGGTTTCTGTCAGGGCGGCGGTGTTGGTCTAACTATGGCAGAATGGATGATTGATGGTGAGCCATCTATTGATGTCTGGGCTATGGATGTGGCGCGATTTGGCAATTGGGCAACGCCGGATTGGGGCACGGTCAAATCAACTGAAAATTATGAACGCCGGTTTGTGATGACATTCCCGAATGAAACCCTGCCAAAAGGACGCAAACAACAAACAACGGCGCTTTATGACAGGCTTGTCGCCAAAGGGGCACGCATGGGCCAGTCATTTGGTCTTGAACATGTGCTATGGTTTGCAGATGGCCCGGAAGATGCCTATGAAGATCCGACTTTTGAGCGTAACCGCTCGCATGACTATGTCGCGCGTGAGGTCAAAGCAGTGCGTAGCGCGGTAGGTGGCATTGAAATTGCCAATTTCGCCAAACATGAAATCAAGGGTGAAGGCGCAAGAGCATGGCTTGATAAGACAATGGCAGGCTTTATACCAAAGCCGGGACGGATTGCGCTGACCCCTATGATAACGGAAAAAGGACGCCTTTATGGTGATTTGACAGTGGCATGTCTGGCAGATGATCATTTCATGCTGTTTGGGTCTGGGGCTATGCAAGATGCGCATGCCCGCTTTTTTGCAAAAACCCTGCCTGAGACTGTTAGCTATGAAAATCAGACCTCAAACTGGCATGGTATTGCGTTATCAGGACCAAATTCGCGTGAATTGCTGTCACGTATCACACGTGATGATGTGTCCGCACAAGCGTTCAGATTCCGTGATTGCCGCCAAACATTTGTCGGCGGTGTGCCTGTCATCTTAAACAGGATCAGCTTTTCTGGTGAGCTTGGCTATGAAATTTACTGCAAGCCGCAATATCTTATCAAATTATCAGAGGCGATCGAAGAGGCAGGCGCTGATTTGGGCTATAGCTGGTATGGCAATCGCGCGTTGATGTCATTGCGTCTTGAAAAAGGATGGGGCGCGTGGTCTCTGGAATTCCGGCCTGACTTTAACGCTGTTGAATCCGGAATGGATAGCTTTATCAACTGGAACAAAGATTTTGTGGGCAAGGCTGCGACTTTGAAATTCAAAGAAGAGGGCGTTGCCAGAAAGCTTGTCACCGTCACAGTTGATAGTCCGATAGATGTCACTTTAGATGAAGCTGTTCTCAAAGACGGCAAAGCTGTGGGCTATATCACCTCTGGCGGTTATGCCCATCATGTCGGCAAGTCAATGGCGATGGCCTATGTAGCAAGCGAACATGCCACAGAAGGCGAAATTCTGGATGTTGAGATTTTGGGCGAATTCCACAAAATCACAGTATTAGGCGCCCCCCTATATGATGCAAATGGCGGCAAGATGAGATCTTAAGACCATGCCCAAACTGCACCACCCCTCGCAGATGCTCTTTTTATTTGCGGGGGGTTAGTCTGTTACTCCAAGCGCTTTGATTTGACTGTCAAGTTCAGCTTTGAAGGCAGAATCATCTGGTAGTGCCTCTTTGAGAGATTGCCACAAAGAGACAGCTTTGTCCCTGTCACCTTTGGCACGGGCGATATATCCTGCAAAAAACAGATATTCCAGGGCTTGCGGGTCGATTTTATAGAGTCGCATAAGCGCTTTATCAGCGCCTTTTAGGGTATCATTGATAAAACCGTCAGACAGAGCGGCTTCAAGCACATCAAGCTGTGCATTGCGATCATCAGCCTGATTGGCGGCCGCCCCCTCAAGTGCCCGAAACAATCCGGTAGCATCACCAAGGACGCGGCGTGCCTGAATTAATCTTTGCCAACCTTCTATGTCATCACCTTGCTCCTGCAGGCGCGCCTCAAGGCTGTCTACCATGGCGGCTATCATAGCCTGTTGGTCCTCTTCTTCGGCATTGATGATGCTATCCGCTAAGTCAGAATCCAACTCATCTGGCAGCTCCAGCCCGCCTTCTTGTGCGGCAAGGCGGATATTTGTTTGCGCCAAATCAGGCCAGGGAGATGCCGAAGGCGCTGTTTGCGCCAAGCGTGACCATAAGGAAACCGCTTTTTGATAATCGCCATCCTGATAAGCGGCAAGACCCGCCATAAATAGCGCGCGAGGCTCATCAGGCACGAGGCGGCGGACCTCTTCAATCAAGGCTCTGGCAGGCAGAATGATTTGCCCGCCTGCCTGTCTGCTAAGCGCCTCTGCCAATAATGATTTAATGGCAGGTGCGCCATTTGATAAAGACAGGGCTTTGCGCAATGTTTCGATCTCTTTATCGAACTGGTCTGTTTGGGCATAAATCAGTGCCAGCGTTAATTGCGCTTCTATGGAATCAGGGGTTTGTGCAACAGCCTTGATGGCAGAGGCCAGATCAGCTTCAAGCTGTTCTTTGCGGCTTATGTCTGCCTGTTGCATTTGTTGTCTTTCAGCTGTTCGGTCTGAGAGGGGACGAGATGAGAGTTCAGGGCGCCCCAATAATGCGTAAACTGAAATGGTCGCAAGAGAAATGATCACCACCATCATTATCACGACCGGTCGTGATATAGGTGCAACTGTCTCATTTGCCTCATCCACAGAGGCCTGTTGCGTCATATTATCTTGCGGCATGTCATGATTTACGAGGCGGCGCGATTGCACAAAAAGCAATAACGCGATGATCACAAAAGCCACCGGCGCACCCCATAAAATAAGCGTGCCAAGACGCTTTGGCGGGTTAAGCAGAATATAATCACCATAGGTTTGTTGCAAATTATCAAGGATAATTTTGTCACTCAGACCATTTTGCAATTGCGTGCGTACTTCTTTACGCAAATCAACCGCCAAATCAGCGTCAGATTCTTCAATGGATTGATTCTGACAGACAAGACAACGAAGCTGAGCTGATAAAGCGCGGGCACGCTGTTCCAATTGCGGATCAGATAGCTGCTCTTCAGGACTGATAGCCAGGGAGGCTTGCGGCGAAAAAGCGCCTGATAGCCCCATCAATAACGCAAGAACAACAACAAGCTTTGTCATTTCAAATCCTGCAAAGCGGGGCGAATGATATCTGTGATGACATCTTTGAAAACAGGACCTGCATGACGCAGGACAATATGACCGTCTTTATCAAGCAAGAAGGTCTCCGGCACACCATAGACACCCCATTTTATGCCGGCAGTGCCATCATAATCCATCCACACAGCTGAAAAAGGATTGCCATATTGTGACAGGAATTTTTCGGTATCTTGTTGTTTATCCTTATAAGCAATCGCGATGACCGGGATCTCTTTTGATAACAGAGCAAGGGCCGGAATTTCTGCCCGGCAAGGTGCACACCAACTCGCCATGACATTCACCAAAACAGGTTGTCCCGCAAAGTCAGATAAAGGACGTGCCATCTTGTCAGATAAAGGCGTGATAGGTAAATCCGGTGCTGGCTTGCCAATCAGAACAGATGGCAAATTCGCACTGTTCCTGTTGCCATTTATTGTCCCAAGCAGAGCTGCCCCTGCGATTAGCGCAAATAATAAAAACGCGGCAACAGGTATCAAAAAGCGCATTTTCAAAAGCGGCATTTTCATTGGTTTTTATCCTGCAACAAGGCTGTGGTAAGAGGCCTGCGCCCCATGATCGACACAATGCCGCCAAGAGCCATGATGAGAGCGCCGCCCCAAATCCAGCTGATAAGCGGTTTATGGTAAAGACGCAAGCTATAGCCAATTTGGGAATCGCCATCTCCTAGCACAGCATAATCATCACCGCTTATGGTCGGGCGAATGGCAGCTTCTGTGGTTGTCTGGCGAGAGGCAGGATAAAAGCGCTTTTCTGGCGCAAGCTGTCCCAGTATAAGACCTGTGGGACTTTCAAGCTGTAACAAAGCTGTTTGAGTGCGGTAATTGGGCCCGTCATTTTGCTGGATGGCCAGAAAGCGATATTGCCTGTCATCAAGAGTGATAAGGTCACCTGGCTGTGCGCGCACCGTGCGCTCATCTCTGGCAAGACCGTCACCAAGGGCGCCAAGCAAAAATATCGCCATACCCAAATGCCCAAGCCACATACCCCATATTGGCAAACCAAGCTGCCTTAGGCGTTCTCCTCTTCCTGTTTGATGCAACCGCAACTGGCGTTGTATATCAGCTATCATACCAACCGCAAGCCACCCCAGAAGCCCCAATCCGGCCATTGAGGCCACTGAGAAATGAGAAGATAACATAGCGCCCATAAGACAACTCACTATGGCCCCTGCCCCTGCCGTAAGCATGATGTTTGAAGACCGCGGCACCATGCCTTTGCGCCAAACCGCAAGAGGGCCAAGGACCATGCCAATCAGGCCAAAAGCCATAATCGGATTAAAGGTTGCATCAAAATAAGGCGGGCCAACAGTGATACGCTGCCCTGATATCAGCTCAAGGCCCAGAGGATAAAAAGTGCCAACAAGCACGATGGCTGTGGCAATCACCAAAATAATATTATTCAAAATAAGCGCTGTATCACGGCTGACTAAATCTGCATCTTGTTCTGAGGCAAGCTGGGGGCCACGCGCTGCAAATAAAATAAGCGGAATCCCAATGGCCACCAGTAATATGCCAAGAATAAAAACGCCTCTGGAAGGGTCTGAGGCAAAGCTGTGAACAGAGGTCAGAAGACCAGAACGCACAATAAAGGTGCCAACAAGTGATAAGGAAAACGCCAGAATAGCAAGCAAAACAGTCCAGCTTTTTAACTGGCCGCGCTTTTCCACCACAATGACAGAATGCATCAGGGCTGTTGCGGCAAGCCATGGCATTAAAGAGGCATTTTCAACAGGGTCCCAAAACCACCAACCGCCCCAACCAAGCTCATAATAAGCCCACCAGCTGCCAAGTGCGATACCTGCGGTCAGTGCACTCCAGGCAGATAAAACCCATGGCCGTGTAATGCGTGCCCATAATCTGTCTACATGCCCTGTGATAAGGCCTGCCACCGCCAGAGAAAAGGCCAAAGAGAGCCCGACATAGCCAAGATAAAGCATAGGCGGATGCAGGGCGAGGCCAACATCTTGCAAAATCGGGTTAAGACCACGCCCTTCAATGGGAGCCTCTGCCAGACGTGCAAATGGGTTAGAGGTAAACAGGCTAAAAGCAAGAAAAGCGGTTGTCACAATAGCTTGTACAGATAAGGTCATCAAGCGTAATTGCGCGCTAATCTGGCGGGACGTCATAGCAAACAGGCCGCCAAATAGGACAAGAATCACAATCCAGAGTAATAATGAGCCTTCATGATTACCCCATGTGCCGGAAATTTTATAAATTAATGGTTTGGCAGAATGGGAATGCTGCGCCACAAGGCTGATAGAAAAATCAGATGTCACAAAGCCGTAAATGAGGCTGAAAAATGAGAATAAAACAAGACTCATTGTGCCAATCTGAAGAGGCGCTGCAAGCTGTGCTATCCCCCATCGTGAGGGCATAACAGGCAAGGCTGATTGGCATAAAGACGCAATAAGCGCCAAAATGAGCGCCACATGTGCCAATTCTGTTAATGCTATCATATCTTAAACGCTCTGTTGTGTTTGTGCCCGGTACAAATATGGCGGCCGCCAGTTCGCTTGCATAATAGCATAATTTTCAAAAGGTTTTGAAATCAGAAATCAGGACCGCGACAATAAAGCCCTTTGCCAGTCAAAATAGCTCTCTTTGGGCGTGCGTTTCTGGCTGTCAAAATCAACATGGACAAGGCCAAAGCGCTTATCATAGCCAAAGGCCCATTCATAATTATCAAGCAAAGACCATGCAAAATAGCCTTTGACAGGCACACCTTGTTCTATCGCCTCTGCTATCTGGTCCAGATGCGCTCTGAAATAGGCAATCCTGTCATTATCTGAGACAGACCCGTCTTTGAGGATATCAGCCGCGGCCATCCCATTTTCGGTGATATAAATTGGCAGGCTCGGACAATAATCAGTTGCAAGCCTGTGCAAAAAGAAAGACAGGCCTTCTGGCGCGATTTCCCACCCCATATCTGTTTTTGGCAAGGCACCTCTCTGGCACACAAAGCCAAGATGAGGATCTGCCGTATCAGGGGCAATGACAGATCTTGTATAATAATTCACACCGGCCCAATCAAGCGGCGTTGAGATAAGGGGCAAATCATCTTCATAACCCTCTGGCATATGGTCACCAAACACATCAAGAACATCAGATGGATAATGTCCTTTGAATAGCGAGTCTTCAAACCATCTATTATAGATACCGTCAAAAAGAGCTGTCTTTTCGGCTGCCAGAGAGCTGTCATCAACAGGCACGCCATATTCTTTATTCAAAACGCAGCCCAAATTTTTATGACCTGCTTCGCGCATGACTTTTATAGAAAGGCCGTGCGCTAATTGAATATAATGCATGGATTTCGCGGTTGCTGACAAATCTGTCAGACCAGGGGCATGATGCCCCCAATAATGAGATAAAAATGACACACACCACGGCTCATTCACAGGCGCGATGGTGGCAAGCCTGTCTCCGAAATGGCGCATGATAAGGTCAGTATAATCAGCCATGTAATAGGCTGTGTCCCTGTTCTGCCATCCCCCCTTATGCGCAAGGCGGACAGGTAAATCCCAATGATAAAGTGTGGCAAAAGGCGACAGCCCCCTTGCCAGCATAGTATCAATCAGACGGTCATAAAAACTGATGCCTTCAGGATTAATATCCTGATTTGTCTCAGGCAAAAGGCGCGGCCATGAAAAAGAAAACCGATAGGCCCCAAAACCGCCATCTTGAATCAGCGCAAGATCACTATCGAAATGATGATAGTGATCACAGGCGATTGCCCCGTCATGCCCTTCAAAAACGCGCCCCGGCTGAGCCGCAAAATCATCCCAATGAGAGCGCCCGCAACCGCCAAAGGCGCGACCTTCAATCTGATAGCTTGCCGTTGCCACGCCAAACAGAAAATCAGGCGCAAATTGTCTTATTACAGGCGCAAGTTGGGACATAGGCTTAGAACAAATGCGCCAGAGCCGGGTCAAAGGAAAAAGCGACTTCCTGACCTTCTGTCACATCAGGGCTGTCTGGTGATGAGTAGCGAAATGGCGTCTGGCTGGCGGTTACCAATTCGACTATGGTTTCTGTGCCAAGACGTTCGACCAATGTCACTTTTCCTTTCAGCGCCCCTTTGGGGTCAAGCTGAAGATGCTGAGGGCGAATACCAAGGCGGGCTGTATCACCTGCTGATTTGTCTTGTGAGACAAGATGTATCATTTTGGTCTTGAGCCCCTCACCTTCGAATTGCGCGCCATCTTTGCCTGTTTTCATCAGGGTGCCATCAAAGAAATTCATCTTTGGTGAGCCAAGGAACCCTGCCACAAATTCATTTGCCGGATGATTAAAAAGCTCCAACGGGGCGCCGACCTGCATAACCTCCCCATCTTTGAGGACCACAATTTTATCAGCCAATGTCATCGCTTCGACCTGATCATGAGTGACATAAATAGTGGTTGCCCCAAGCTGATTATGTAATTTTGCTATCTCAACACGCGTATCATGGCGCAAGGCAGCATCAAGGTTCGATAGAGGCTCATCAAATAAGAATACATCAGGATTACGAACAATCGCACGGCCAATCGCCACTCTTTGCCTTTGCCCGCCTGACAAAGCAGCAGGCCGCCTGTCCAAAAGATGTTCCATCTGAAGGATTTTCGCCGCGGCCTCAACCCTCTGTTTGATTTCAGCCTTGCTAACCCCTTCGAGTATCAGTGAAAAGGCCATATTATGAAACACACTCATATGCGGATAAAGCGCATAAGATTGAAACACCATCGCAATACCACGCTTTGAAGGCGGCAAGTCCATCACAGGTCTGTCAGCGATAATAATGTCACCATCTGTTAATGTCTCAAGCCCGGCAATCAGGCGCAACAATGTAGATTTACCGCAGCCAGACGGCCCGACAAACACCACAAATTCGCCCTTTGTGATTTCCAGATCAACATCCTTGATCACCTCCACTTTACCAAAGGCTTTTCTGACACCCTTTAGTTCTACCTGAGCCATTTAGACCTCCTCAAAAGTGGCGGTTAGTGTTTTGAAATCAAAA
The DNA here is from genome assembly GCA_049890215.1 of Puniceispirillaceae bacterium (SeqCode). Taxonomy (GTDB): domain Bacteria; phylum Pseudomonadota; class Alphaproteobacteria; order Puniceispirillales; family Puniceispirillaceae; genus UBA685. The sequence continues at coordinate 11,569 of JBMHBX010000024.1, forward strand.
CAACACCGCAATGTCTGTGTGTGCGATATACGATCAAAGATAATTTGGTGCGCTTCACCTGACAGAGATGACATCTGATTGGCGGTCATCATGGCAGGTTGTTCTTTGCGCCATTTCAAAAAGGCTGCGAGCTGACGGTAAATAGAATCATCTCTGCCTGCCGCATCCAGACCTGCTTTGGGCAAATGCGCCTCTGCTACCGGAAGCCATGTTGTATTAGCATCTGAAAAGCCGCCATTAGGAGCTTTTTCGCGCCATACCATAGGCGTGCGGCATGTATCTCTGCCAAGAAATGTGGGCGCAAATTCAATGCCCCAAGGGTCTTGCATCTGCGAGACAGGGATATCACGCACATCATCAAGACCAAGCTCTTCACCCTGATATATACAAGTTGAGCCAATTAAGCTGATCTCTAGCTTTAGCAACAAAAGCTGCATGGCTTTTTGCTGATCAGGCCCAAGGCCAAGCGGGGCAAGCTGGCGTGTTGCAGAGCGCGGCACATCATGATTGGAAAAGGCAAATGTCAGACGCCCTGTCCCGTTAAAGGCCTCCACAGCCTTTGATATCGCGTTTTTCATGCCAGGCACGTCAAGGCCGCCCCATTCAAGAAGATTGAAATTATAGGTGGCATGAAGCCTGCCTTCTTGCGTAAAGGTGCGGCTTGCAGCAATTGCATCATCACCGTGCAATTCACCCATTAAGAAGCGATCGCCATCATAGCTGTCTGCTACATCGCGAAAGGCTTCACTGAATTTTTGAATCGCAGGCTGATTGAGCTGTGCGCTATCATGAAGCTGGCGGAAAAAAGGTTGTTGTTCCTGAGGCAGTTCCCCTAGTACAAAATCTGGCTTTGGCAGATTATTACGATAAGGGGCGCTGTCGCCATTTATGGTATGAACCGCATCAAGACGGAATCCATCCACACCTTTATCAAACCAGAAACGTGCCACATCGCATAACGCCTGTCTGACATCAGGATTGGCATGATTCAGATTTGGCTGAGATGATAAAAAATTATGAAGATAATATTGCTGTCGTCTGGGCTCCCAGCTCCAGGCAGCGCCGCCAAAAAATGACAACCAGTTATTTGGCACAGTGCCATCTTCATTCGGATCCACCCAGTGGAACCAGTCTGCCTTGGGGTTATCTCTGCTCTGGCGGCTTTCCTGAAACCATGCATGAGCTTCAGAACAATGCGCAGGCACGATATCAATCATGCATTTCAGGCCTAATTTATGCGCTTTTTCAATCAGAACGTCAAAATCATCAAGCGTGCCATAATCAGCGTTAATGTCACAATAATCAGCGACATCATAGCCAAAGTCTTTTTGAGGTGAGGTGAAAAACGGACTTATCCAAATCGCATCCACACCCAAATCGGCAATATAGTCAAGACGGCTTGTAATGCCGGGCAGGTCACCTATGCCATCTGCGTTTGAATCTTGAAAAGACCGCGGATAAATCTGATAGATCACCGCTGACTCCCACCATGCAAGATCTGACATAACCCTAGCCCCCTTTCACAGAACCGGCCAATAAGCCGCGAATGAAATAGCGCTGCATCGCAAGAAAGACAATCACAGGAACCACCATCGAAATCACCGCAGAGGCGTTCAATAAATGTAACTGATCCTTGAAGGTGCCAAGCTGTTGTTGCAATCGTATCGGGAAGACAAGGTCATCAGAATTATTCGGGCCGATATATAAGGCAACAATCAGGTCATTCCATACCCACAAAAATTGAAAAATACTAAAAGAGGCCAGAGCCGGCACAGATAATGGCACAATCAGTTTTGTGAAAATTTGCAGATGATTGGCACCATCAATGCGCGCTGATTCCAAAAGCTCACGCGGCAGGCCAACAATATAATTACGAAGTAAATAAATCGCCAATGGCAGGCCGAAAGCCGTATGGGTAATCCATAAGCTTGCAAAACTCTTTGAGGCCACCTGACAGGATTTTGTCAGCTCGCAATCCGTCATCCATTGGTTTAACGCAGTCGCCCATGACGCAATACCGCTAAAGCCTTGCAAAATTGGCAAAAAGGCAAGCTGTGTCGGCACCACCATCAAAGAGACGACAATCACAAATAGCCAGTCTCGCCCCGGAAACCGCATCCATGCAAAAGCATAAGCGGCAAAAGCGGCAATTGTGATCGGGATAATCGTAGCGGGAATGGTGACAATAAATGATGAAATCAAAGCATTTGGCACATGTTTATTTTCAAATAACACTTCCTCATAGGCTTCGGAATCAAAGACAGGATCTTGATCGATAAAGGCATCCAGCTTTTTCGGCTTTGGGGCTGTTGGCTCATCAAATGTCCATGTAAAATCGCCATTAGACTGAAAGACAAATGCCCCGCCGCGCACATCCATAACCTCACCGGGCGGCACGAGCTTGCGGACCAGTTTTGTCTTTTCAGGATCATCTGGATCAGGCACACGCCCTTTGATCAAAATTGATTGTGCCTGCCCTGAAATCAGGAAATTCTCTTCGCCGACATTCAGCCTGTCAAAAATATTACCTGTTTTAACAAGCACTTCCATTGTGTCATCTTTATCATGCGTAGAAAAGCGATGACCTAATTCAGTCGGCGTAAAGGCAGTCCAGAAACCAGATGTTTTCGAGGCAATCTCTGATCGCAGTGAGGTTGTGATTAATGCCACAAATGGCACAACCCAAATGAATACAATCAGAGCCAGAACAACATGTTTTAACGTACGGCTAATCATCTTGCGGTGTCCTCTAGTGCAAATCGCGTTGTTCACGCCGGATACGCCAGGCGTTAAAAATCATATTTGGCACAACTGTAAGCATCAACATCACAGCGATAGCGGCGAATAAATTATCCACATTATCACCACCAATTGACCAGTTATTGCGGGCATTTTCCATCATCACCGCCAATAGCAATTTATCATCATCATTGGCTGAGAGGGCATAAGGTATGTCGAACACCTTCAGAACCAAAATCACCAAAGTCGTCCACACAACCATCACAGTTGAGTAAATCTGGGGCAGTTTTACACGGAAAAACATCTGGAACGGATTTGCGCCATCAATGGTTGCTGCTTCGATGGTATCCTGAGGGACGCCGCGCAACGCAGCTGAAAAAATCACCATGGCAAAGCCTGTTTGCACCCACACAAGAATCCACATCAAAAAGAAATTGCCCCAGAATTTCAAATTATAAAGAGGCTCATTATAATCAGCTGAATGGCCAAGCAATGCTTTGAGAAGCCCAATCTGATAAGAGGGGGTGGCGCCATTTATGGTCTGTAATGCCTCAATCCCGCCACCTGCAAAAATATTGCGCCAAATAACGGCCGCGCCTACAAATGAGATGGCCAAAGGCACAAAAATAAATGTCTTGGCAATCACGCCCCATTTCACTGAATCCGCCAACACAGCGATCAGCAAGCCAAGCGAAATACAAGCAGTTGGCACCAATATCAGCCACATCAGTGAATTACGCATTGCAAAGCGGAATTGCACATAACCAAGTGCCGCAGGATCCCACAAAAAAGCATAATTACGTGTGCTAAAGGTGCCGCTTGCCTCTTGCAGGGACTGTTTGAGTGTCAGAAAACCTGGCACTAGCAGGAATAACAACAATAGCATCAAAGCAGGGCCCACAAAAATCCAGGGCTGAATCGCCTCTATGATGGTGGATTGCCGCCCAAGTGATGACGGAGCCGTGCGCCGTGCAAGCCCCATGGTCAGCCAGTTACTAACCGCAAAATAAAGAAATGAAATGCCAACAGCGATTACCACAACACGTATGGCAAACCCCATTTTGGAAAAACGCATTTCGGTATCAAATAAAGAGCCTGTCCACCCAAAGACGCCATGAAGCCACAGACCAAGATCAGCCATAAGACCATCAAGAGGGGCGCTTGCCGCCAATGCAAAAATAGCGGTGATAGGTAACAAGCAGACCATTGTCAAAAAAATAGCAAACCCGTTACCGGCAATAAGTGGTTTTAATGAGCGCATCTGGCGTTCCAAAACTTTGAGTGATGAAAAAATAACTTCAGTAAATAACAAGAAGAGCACGATAAAACGTGCTCTTCTTTCCTAGATGGTAGTTGGCACATTAAGCCTTACTTAATGGCATCCCACGCAGCCTGAATATTATCAGCTGTTGTTTGGGCATCCTGACCATTTGCAAATGCTGTCATTTCGCTCCAGAACGCACCGGCGCCAATCGCACCAGGCATAAGGTCTGAGGCGTCAAAGCGGAATGTTGACGCATTGACAAGGATCTCACCTTGCTTACGCTGTGCAGCAGACGCATAGGCTGACAAATCGGCACCTTTATGCGCTGTTAGGAACGCACCTTGAGACATCCATACTTCATGCGCTTTTGCTTCTGTCAAATATTCAAAGAAAGCACGTGTTGCAGGTGAATCTTTGGTGATTGTGTACAATGTACCAGCACCAAGAACAGGGTTACCCTTCACATTCACATATTTTAGATTTGTGTCTTTGAATGGTGGGAAATAGAAGAAATCAGCTTCACCAGCTGCGACTTCTTCACCTTTATTCGGGAAGAAAGCAGGGATGAAAGAAGCCTGACGGTGCATCATGCACTGTGCAGGTGATGTGAACAAGCCCTTTGGCGCATCACCAAAGAAAGTCGTTGCCACCGCAGCAGACCCGCCTGCCACATAATCATCATTGCGTGAGAACTTACCCCAGATTTCCATCGCATTCAGGACTTCAGGGCTGTTAAATGGCAGTTCATTTGACACCCACTGGTCATATTTCTTTGGAGAGGCGGTACGTAGCATCAGATCTTCCATCCAGTCTGTTGCTGTCCAGCCTGTTGCGTTACCTGACTCGATACCAATACACCATGGTGTGTTGCCATCTGCGACCATCTGATCTGACAAGGCGATCAAATCTTCCATTGTTGTTGGAATTTCATAACCATTATCTTCAAACTGCTCTGGTGAGTACCAGACAAGTGACTTCAGATCTTGCTTAAAGGCAAAGCCGTAAAAAGCTTTGTTGCCGTCCTGGCCTGTATATGTGCCAAGATCAACCCATGACTGACCGGCACCGTAATTATTGACCATCCAGTTTTCGAGATCATCACCCAATGGTGACAAATAGCCTTCTTTGGCCATGTCGCCTGCCAAACCTGGCTGTGGGAAGATAGCAACATTTGGTGCGTTATTTGACTGAAGATCAGCCACAATCAAAGCAGCAAAGTCGCGTGAACCTGAATATTTTACAACAGCGCCTGTTGCTTGTTCAAAACAGCTGACTGTTGCAAGAAGATTTTCTTCGTCCTTGCCCTGCATTGAGCCGGCAATGGTAATCACTTCACCTTCGAATTTGCCAAGGTCACCCATAGATGACGGCGTGTTACAAACTTCTGCCTTTGCAGCGCCTGCATATGCGATAGACGCAGCCGTTACGGCAGCGACACCAAGCATTTTTTTTGTAAATGACATATGTTCCTCCATGAAAAGCACTAAACGCGATTCGGTAATGTCGATAAATGAATTATATCAGCCTCATAAAAAGGGCCTCATAACGTCTTTAGATTATGCCAACAAAAGCCAATGTTGAGTCAAGTAATTTTGTCACGAAAACCAACGTGAATTGCCCTGTAAGAGCTAAAATCCCTGTTTCGTAATTGCGTCTTTTCACAGATTGGAAATCAGCCATTCATTTTCCAAAAATATCTGCCGGGATTCATCTTTTGGTAAGGAATTCATGATAAGCGCAAAAAGTGTAACCGTTCATTTTTTGAACCAAAACCGCTTTAGGAGGCCTGATTATGAATATGATTCACAAAGGCATTTTGCTCTCATTTTTCGCTGTTATCCCCGCTCTGCCGCTATCTGCGAGCGAAATGACGATCCTGCATATAAATGATCATCACTCTCATCTGTCGGCAGATAGCGGCACAGATCTGATCCTGGGAGGTGAAAAAACCCGCGTCAGATCAGGCGGCTTTCCCATGATGGTCACAAAATTCAAAGGATTAGAGGCCAGAAATGAGCATGTCATCAAACTTCATGCAGGTGATGCGATTACAGGTGATTTATTCTACACGCTTTTCAAAGGGCAGGCAGATGCCGCATTAATGAATGAGGTCTGTTTTGATGCCTTCGCCCTTGGTAATCACGAATTTGATGATGGTGATGCAGGTCTTGCCGCGTTTTTGGATTTTCTGGCCTCATCAGATTGCAACACGGCCGTGCTTGGCGCCAATATCGTGCCTGAGACTGGTGTCTCACCTTTGGCCCTGCAAGAGGCAAATGATTATATACTGCCTCATAAAATCATGACGATAGAAGGAGAGCCGGTTGGGATCATCGGCCTTGATATTGCAACAAAAACAAAACAATCTTCAAGCCCTGATGAGACCACTTTATTTCTGGATGAGGTGGCGACTGCCAAAGAGCAAATCAGATTGTTACAGGCAAAAGGCATAGAGCGCCTTATCCTGCTGACACATTATCAATATCGTAATGATCTTGCTATGGCAGCCCAATTATCGGGGGTTGATGTCATCATAGGAGGCGATTCACACAGCCTTCTTGGCAATTTTGATGAGGTTGGCTTGTCTTCAGAAGGGCCCTATCCCACCATTGTCACAGGCGCTGACGGGCAGATGGTTTGTGTTGCACAAGCATGGGAATATAGCCAAATCTTGGGTGAATTGCAGGTGAGCTTTAATGATGAGGGAGATGTTACCTCTTGCAGGGGGACACCTCATTTGATGCTAGCCGACAGCTTTCGGCGTAAAAATGCAGATGGCAAGCGCACTGAGCTGACAGGAGAGGCAAGACTGGATGTGATAGCAGATATCGCGGCCCATCCCAATCTGTCCATTGTGGAAGAGGATAAGCAAGCTGCTTATTTATTATCGTCTTTTGCCTCTCAGGTTGATGAGTTGAAACAAACCATCATCGGGACTGCCACAGATGATTTATGTCTTGAGCGTATCCCGGGTCAAGGGCGGTCAAAAATTTGTGATGCGTCTGTGACGGCAAAGCGCGGGTCAGATATTTCAAACCTTGTGGCACATGCCTTTCGTGATATGTCCAGAACAGGTGATATCGCCATCCAAAATGGCGGCGGTGTGCGCATGGATATTCCAAAGGGAGCGTTTTCAATCGGCGATGCTTATCAGCTATTGCCATTTGCGAACACACTTGTCGAGCTTGATATGACGGGTGCTGAGATACGGGCGGTACTTGAAGAGGCGCTTGATTATGCGCTGACGCCAGACGGATCGACTGGCGCTTATCCTTATGCTGCCGGCTTGCGGTGGACCATTGCGCCGGACAAACCAAAAGGGGCACGCATTGACAATCTGGAATTCAAAGGGCCGAACGATCAGTCATGGTCTGCCCTTGAGGAGACAAGACGCTATAAGGTTATCACAAATGATTATATCGCAGGTGGCAGAGATGGCTATCTGACCTTCAAAAAGGTGGCGCAAGATGGCCGTATGACAGATACCTATCTTGATTACGCCCAAAGCTTTGTGGATTATGTCTCAGAAAAAGGCACTTTTGGAAAATTGCCGACAGATGATTATTCCACCCAGTCTTATGGTGATTAAATCCAGATGATTAGCATTTGTTGATAAGCACTTTATGAGGCTTTGGGACGCGCGCCGATAACAGAGCCTCTGACTTCTATCAGGGCCGCGGTGATGATGAGGATCGTGCCTGCCAACTCTGCTGTGCCAAAGGGCTCTCCTGATAAGAGGGCAGCAGAGATGGCACCAACAATAATCTCACTCATCAGCAAAATGCCAACACGCGCCGGTGATAATAACCTGGCAGGAGCAATGGTCAGCCAAATCATAGGCAAAGCATAAAAGCCGTACATGATGGCAAAAGGGGCAATGTCACTAATTGGGGGAAGTGTTATCACCTTGCCGGAATTGAGCGCTGCAAATGTCAGCAATGAGACCACAAGACCACCAATCAAAAAGCCAATCATTTGCGCAAGCGCAGGCACAGATTGTGCCCGTAAAAGCCCGAATGAGCCAATGGCCCATAATATGCCTGATGCAAGCGCAAATATATCACCAATATTGCGAGGCACTGGCAGGCCGCCACCTCCCAAAATGATATAAAGACCGCAAAAGGCAACAATGATAACCATGACACGAGAGCGTGTCAGCTGTTCTTTGAGAAAGACAATGCCAAGCAAGGTACCCCACACAGGAGTAAGATAAAATAACAGGATAGATCGGATAACCTCTGTATAGGCAAGGCTTGTGGTAAATGATGAAAAAGCAGCGCCTGTCAAAAGACCGCTAAATAACATAAGGCGCCATTGCGAGACAAGAATGCCGCGATACCGCCAAATGGCAGGTAGTAGTAAAATAAGACAGCCGATATAGAGCGCAATGCCGGCAGTTGCGCCAACAAGCCCTAAAGATTCAAGATGAGTTAACGGGATCCAATAAACACCCCACATGCAGCCGCCTATGATAAGGGCAATACTGGCCTGAAAATGAGATAAGACCATTTTACCGGACAGACGGCGCCGCAGAAGAGGTGCGCGGCACCAACGCCTTGACCAGATCATGCATGGCCAATTGTCCGACCGGCTTGCCATCTTCCATCACGCGGTACAGATGACTGGTATCACCATCTGAGCGTGCAATCAGAGATTCCAAATTATCATTGGCATCAATATCACCGCTAAATGTGCCTTTTTGAAGCTTTGTCATCACAGAGCGTACCCGCAACACACGCGCCCTGTTAATATCACTGACAAAATCTTCGATATAAGGGTCTGCCGGATTTAGCAAAATATCCTGAGGCTCTCCTTGTTGAATAATGGCGCCATCTTTGAGAATCACAAGATGATCTGCCAGTTTTAAGGCTTCATCCAAATCATGTGTGATAAAAATGATCGTTTTATGTAATTCTGTCTGCAACTCCAGAAGTAAATTTTGCATATCAGTCCTGATAAGAGGATCTAGCGCTGAAAAGGCTTCATCCATCAGCATGATATCTGTATTGGCTGTCAGGGCGCGCGCAATACCGACACGTTGCTGCATACCGCCTGATAATTGTGCCGGAAAGGCGCTCTCAAACCCCTCAAGCCCCACACGTTTCAACCATTTGCGTGACTGCGCAAGACAGGTTTCATGATCAATACCCTGCACGCTAAGAGGCATAGCGGCATTTTCCAGAACAGATTTATGCGGCAAGAGCGCAAATTTCTGAAAGACCATCGACATTTGTTTTTGCCGTGTCTGGCGCAATTGTGCCTGATCCATCTGCATCACATCAGCGCCATCAACAAGAATCTCACCGGCAGTCGGATCAATCAGCCTGTTCAGATGACGAATTAAGGTGGATTTACCAGAGCCGGACAACCCCATAATGACAGTCACCGCCCCTGATTTCATATCCACATTGATATCCTGCAAACCAAGCACATGACCATATTGTTCAAGCAACTCTGATTTTGTGAGGCCTTGTTTCACATGATCAATCATGGCTTTGTCATCAGGGCCAAAAATCTTGTAAAGACCGCGAATAGAGACTTTTGTTGTCATATCTAACCTCTTTTGCCGGGCGTCAATTCACGGTGCGGGCTTTATCAACTCGCTGCAAGGCAGCTTTGGAGACTCGATCCAAAATCACAGCCAATAGCACGATGCCTATGCCGGCAACAATACCAACGCCAAGCTCAAGATTGCGGATTCCGCGTAACACCAACACACCAAGACCAGGAGCAGAGACAAGTGAGGCAATCACCACCATTGCAAGGCTCATCATAATTGTCTGATTCACACCTGCCATGATATTTGGCAAAGCAAGCGGTAACTCAACACGGATTAATTTTTGCCGGGAATCCATACCAAACGCATTGGCGGCTTCTATCACATCTTTATCAACCAGACGGATACCGAGATCCGTCAGCCTTATCACAGGCACAATCGCATATAAGATAATGGCAATGCCGTATAATTTTGACTCTGTCACAGAAAACAGAAAAATCAGCGGTATGAGATACACAAATGTTGGCAAGGTCTGGAGCAAATCCAATATCGGCACAATCATGCGCTGTGCTGTATCTGATTTTGACATACCAATGCCAATAGGAACCCCGAACAGGACTGATAAAGAGGTGCAGACAAAGACAATGGCCAATGTCTGCATTGCCACATCAAAATGATCCACAAATCCAAAAATAACCAGAACAGCCGCCACAAAGGAAGTCACAAGATAAGAGCGGCTGACAACCCATGAGACCAGAATAAGCGCCGGAATTAACAGCCACCATGGCGCCATTTCAAACAAATAAAGCGTGCCATCAAGAAGCCAGCTCAGAGGTTGTGTTAAGGGATCAAGAAAGAATTTTAATTCGCCGCGGATAGCCAGAAAGCCTTGTTCAATGCCTTCTGTTAAATCTCTGGTCTGTCCAATTTGCGCACAAGCTTCATGCAATTCATCCAAAGACGGAAATGGCAGGCCTTCAGATTGCACCTCACCTGAATCACCTTTGGCCTTTGCCAGTAATTGTGCCATTGACATCGGGCCGTCTGTTTTGTCGGTATCACACCAGTCACGAAGCCCTAAGGCATTGAAAACGCCATCATATCGCGCCATTTGTCCCGCCCCTGTTCATTATAAAATATCAAAGACCGGCCGCGTAAGGCAGCCGGTCTTCGCTCAATTTTTATACTAGTTCAACAAGGCTGACAGATTGCCTTTGGCCTCATCATTCAGCCAGTTACCCCAGACATCTTTATAATTTGTCAAAAAGTAAACAGCGGCTTCTTCATAAGAGGCACCGTTTGAATCCTGCCATGCAAGCACTTCGTTCATCTGCGCATTAGTGAATTGCACCTTGCTCATCAAATCAGCGATTTCAGGCTCACGATCTGCAAATGTCGTGGTTGCCACTGTCAGCACAATCGCAGTCGGATAGCTTGACATAGATGGTGTGGCACAATCTTCTGTAACGTTACAAGCATGAGCGGCTTCATCATATGGGCCTAATCAACCTGTGCCATCGGATAAGAGCCAAGCACAGATGTCGGCGCCCAATAATAGCCAAACCATGGCTCTTCATTCTCATAGGCAGCGGCGATGGCTGTTGCCAATGTTTCACCAGAGCCATGCTGGAAACGCTCTACCCCTGCTTCGATCAGGCCAGAGGCTTTCAGGTTTGAATGGTTTGTCAGATTACAGCCCCATCCGTCCGGACAATCATGGAATCTGCCACCAACAAGCTCAGGATTTGCCATAATCCCTTCGATCGTTGTGAGCTCAGGATGCTTATCAGCCAGATATTGCGGGATCCACCATCCTTCAACACCGCCATCTACAAGCACATTGGCAAGCTCAACCACCTTGCCCTGCTCTTTGAGGTCATAATAAGCTGGCGTATAAGCTGCCCATAATTCTGTGACCAAATCAGGCTCACCTGTTTCTGCCAAAGAAGCAACCGCCGGTGTGGTCGATGATGGTACAAGCTGAACAGAACAACCATAGCCCTGTTCCATTAAGAATTTTGATACATAAGTGACAACTGCAGATGACGCCCAGTCCATTTCTGTAATAGACACATCACCACAATTTGCAGAAGCACCAGATGTTGCAGACATACCAAAGGTAAGCGCTGCTGCGACTAACAATTTTTTCATGTTACCCTCCCATTTCGTTTTTTCCATTTAAGAACCAATCTTCACCATTTGGCAAGCACAACAAAACCGCCATCAGTATAAAATGTTCAGGGTCACATTAAATCTGTTAAGATTTATGGCAAAGCATGATGGCGTTTTATCACATCAAGACACATTTTGTGTCCCAGACCCATTTCTGAATCATAAAGCCACAAAAAAAGCCGCCTCATGTTTGAGACGGCTGATTTGGTTGCGGGGGCAGGATTTGAACCTGCGACCTTCAGGTTATGAGCCTGACGAGCTACCGGGCTGCTCCACCCCGCGTTAATTATGTGACGTAAAAAAGCGCCTTTTTGAGGGGCGCTTTTGTTGACTGTTACCATTGCAAGAGATGTTCATAAAATGCAGCTGATTGCAAGACCAGGCAGCGACCTACTCTCCCGTGC
>JBMHBX010000025.1:0-4170 GCA_049890215.1 Puniceispirillaceae bacterium (SeqCode)
TCAAACTGACGCCCTCATCGCCCAAGATATAGATGCCTATCTTGAAACACATCAAAACAAATCATTGCTTCGTTTTATTACGTGCGGGTCAGTTGATGATGGCAAATCGACCCTTATTGGGCGCCTGCTTTATGACAGCAAGATGCTTTTCGAGGACCAGTTAGCACAGCTGCAGGTGGATAGTAAAAAGTCTGGAACGCAAGGGCAGGAAATTGATTTTTCGCTTCTGGTAGACGGTCTGTCCGCAGAGCGGGAGCAGGGGATTACAATTGATGTAGCCTACCGGTTCTTTGCCACAGAAAAGCGTAAATTCATTGTCGCTGATACACCTGGCCATGAACAATATACGCGCAATATGGTCACCGGCGCCTCTACCGCAGAACTTGCCGTGATTTTAATTGATGCACGAAAAGGCGTGCTGACACAAACAAGGCGCCATAGCTATCTTTGTCATTTGCTTGGTATCAAACATATTGTGCTGGCAGTTAATAAGATGGATTTGGTCAATTATGATCAGGCTATTTTTGATCAGATTGTCAGTGATTATAAGATATTTGCAGATAATGTCGGGATTGAAGAGATAACAGCCATACCAATTTCTGGCTTTCGGGGGGACAACATCACCTCTTTGTCTGAAAACATGCCTTGGTATAGTGGCTTATCATTACTGGCGCATCTTGAGATGGTTGACCTTGAACAAGGTAATAATGAACAACAAGATTTCAGAATGCCTGTGCAATATGTCAATCGCCCACATCTCGATTTTCGTGGATTTAGCGGTAAAATTGCAGCAGGTAAAATAAGGCAAGGGGATGAGGTGCGCATACTTCCCTCAGGAAAGGTAAGCACGGTTGCGCGCATTGTCACCTTTGATGGTGATTTGGAAGAAGCGATTTCTGGTCAATCTATCACCCTTACCCTTGCAGATGAGGTTGATTGTTCACGTGGACAAATCATAACATCTGCCGCCTCGCCGCCAGAGGTCGCTGATCAATTTCAGACAACATTATTTTGGATGAATGATGAGGCAATGCTGCCGGGGCGGTCTTATTACCTCAAAATAGGAGCGCAGACAGTCTCAGCGACTGTTGCAGAGCCTAAATATCACATCAATGTGAACACCCTTGAACATATGGCTGCCAAGACAGTTGGGCTGAATGATATTGGTATTGCAAATATCACTCTGGACAGATCAGTTCCCTTTGCCTCATATCAGGAGAATAAAACCTTGGGTGGTTTTATTCTGATAGATAAAATGACAAATGCCACGGTGGGGGCAGGATTAATCAATTTTGCCTTGCGCCGTGCGCAAAATATTCATTGGCAAGCGACCGATATTACACGTGAACATCACGCGCAAATCAAAAACCAAAAACCAGCTATTTTATGGATGACTGGCCTGTCAGGGTCAGGAAAATCGACCATTGCAAACGCGGTTGAAAAAAAGTTGGCGGTCATGAACAGGCACAGTTTTTTGCTTGATGGTGATAATATTCGTCATGGGCTGAACAAAGATTTAGGCTTTACTATTGCTGATCGAATCGAGAATATACGCCGTGTCGGTGAGGTTGCAAAGCTGATGTCAGATGCAGGTCTTATTGTGATCTCTGCCTTTATTTCGCCTTTCCGCTCAGAGCGCGATATGGTTCGTCATATGATGGCGCCTGATGAATTTATCGAAGTCTATATCGATACGCCACTTTCAGTTGCCGAAGAACGTGATGTCAAAGGTCTTTATGCAAAGGCACGCTCTGGTGAATTGAAGAATTTTACTGGTATAGACAGCCCTTATGAAGCACCAGATAGCCCAGATATTCATATAAAGACCGCAGATGTCTCAATTGAGGAGGCGGCAGAGCAAATCATGGAATATTTATTCCGTCACAAATCCTCGTAATGTGTCATCATGAGCGGCAACACCATTTTCTTGTGAGAGTTTTGGGGTTGCGCATAGGTTAAAAAATTGTTAAATGACCGCCTATATCGATGACCAAATTTCGTCAATCGTTGCATAGTGCCACGGAAGCAATAAGAGACTATCATGTTGAAGAAAAACGCGCTTGATTTTGGCGTTCCATTTGAAGACTACAAGCCTGAATTAAATGAGCTGAAACAAAAATTTGGTTTACCTGGTAGAGTGCAATTCTGCAAAAATTGCTCTGTTTCAAACCAAAGACCAAATTCAACAGTAGAATTTTATCACACTGAAGAGTCTGAAAAAGAGACAATTCATTTTGATGAGCATGGCGTGTGTGATGCCTGTCGCACAGCAGAGATGAAAAATAATAACATCGATTGGGAAGAGCGTGAGCGCCAATTAGTAGAGCTTTGCGATAAATACAGAAGCCGCAACGGGTCATATGATTGTCTTGTGCCAGGCTCAGGTGGTAAGGATAGTTTTTACCAATCTTGGATGCTGAAATATAAATTTGGCATGAACCCGCTTACCATCACCTGGGCGCCAAATATTTATACAGATTGGGGGCGTGATAATTTTGATGCTTGGATTCATTCTGGCATGGATAATTATTGCATGACAGCGTCAGGGCGCAGCAAACGCTTACTTACACGCTTGGCTGTTGAAAATCTCTTTCATCCGTTTCAGCCATTTATTATCGGTCAAAAGGCATTTGCGCCGAAAATGGCTGTTATGATGAATATTCCTTTGCTTTTCTATGGAGAAAATGAAGCGGAATACGGCAATCCGATTGCTGATAATGAAGACAACCAACGCTCTTATGATTTTTTCGCTGCCAATGGTGATGAAAATGTCTATCTTGGTGGTGAAAATGTGGCATCTCTGAAGCGTGATTTTGGTATGTCAGAAGCAGATCTGACACCTTATTTACCATCAGATATGGCGCCTCTCAAAGAAGTAGGGACGCAGGTTCATTATCTTGGCTATTATCTGAAATGGCACCCGCAAAGCGCTTATTATTTTGCAGTTGAAAAAGGCGGCTTTAAGGCATCTCCTGAGAGGACAGCCGGCACTTTCTCAAAATATGTGTCGATTGATGATAAAATTGATGATTTCCACTACTACACGACTTTTATTAAATTTGGCATTGGCCGCGCAACTTATGAGGCAAGCCAGGAGGTCAGGTCAGGGGATATCACCAAAGAAGAAGCGATTGCATTGATCCGCCGCTATGATGGCGAATTTCCAGAGCGTTGGGCAGATGAGATATTTGATTATCTGTCCATTGATGAGGAAACGTTCCCGCAAGCGTATAAAATGTTTGAACATCCCAAGATGACCAGAGAGTATTTTGAGGCGCTTACCAATAAATTCCGTTCACCGCATTTATGGCAGTATGAAAATGGTGAATGGAGTCTTCGTCACCGTGCTTAAGAACCAAAAAGATACGGCCCTCTATGCGTAATTTGCGACTAATCCCTCGACTTGATGTTAAAATGGAATGGCTTATCAAAGGCGTCCAGATGGAGGGATGGCGAAAAGTGGGCGATCCGGCAGAATATGCCAGAGCCTATGCAGATGCAGGCGCTGATGAGCTCATCTTTATGGATGTGGTTGCCAGTCTGTATGAGCGAAACAGCCTGCATGATATCATAGAAAAAGTGGCCTCAGCGGTCTTTGTGCCGATGACAGTGGGCGGCGGCATCAGAACTGTTGATGATGTTAGTAACATGCTGGCATGCGGCGCTGACAAAGTGGCGCTGAATACCGCTGCGACAAGACATCCTGAATTAATCAGCGAAGTTGCCAATCGGTTTGGATCACAGGCAACAGTTATATCTATTGAAGCAATCCGAAATAACGATAGCTGGCTTGCTATGACTGATAACGGGCGAAATCACACAGGTAGAGATGTGATTGACTGGGCGGTTGAAGCTGAAGAACGCGGCGCAGGTGAGTTGTTCATCACGTCAATTGATCGCGATGGTCTGGGTGGCGGCTTTGAATTAGAGCTGATAAAACAAGTGTCTGACAAGGTATCTATACCAGTGGTAAGCGGTGGCGGCCTTGGCAGTGTTGCGCATTTGGATGAGGTGATTGCACAAACCAAGACATCTGCTGTCGCTGTGGGTCATGCCTTGCATTGGAACAAAGTTCACATGACAGATTTGCGTCACACCCTGAAAGAAAATGGCTGTTTTGTGAGAAAATTGGACGAAACACACACGCAGTAAGCGATATGTCTGTTTTGC
>JBMHBX010000026.1:0-63722 GCA_049890215.1 Puniceispirillaceae bacterium (SeqCode)
CCGCATGCCACCCCATATTGTGGGCTATCAAGACGCAGATGAACCAGACCATCCACCTCGCTTTTGATGACGCCTGCCACGGGGCGCCCTGTATTGCGAAGCCTAATCCAAAGCGGCATGTCAACGGGCCTGTCTTTGACGAGCCAGTTGCAATCAGACAAATAAACATCACAGACAGCCAACGCCTCTTTGGGACCTACGATAACCTGATGAGCAGAGGCATCTATGGCGACAACATAAAGGGGGCCTTCATCATCAGGGGCCTCTTTGCGCCCGCCAATACCAAGACCACGCCTCTGGCCTATGGTATAATCTATGACGCCATTATGTGTGCCAAGCACTGTGCCATCCAAATGGACAATCTCGCCCTTATCCACTGCGCCGGGCCGTAATTTGCGCACAACATCACCATAACGGCCATTTGGCACAAAACAGATATCCTGGCTGTCTGGTTTATCAGAGACTATCAAATCATATTTTTTCGCTAATTGGCGCGTGGCATCCTTTGTCATAGAGCCAAGAGGAAAGCGCACATAATCAAGCTGTTCTGTCGTGGTTGCAAATAAGAAATAAGACTGGTCTTTGGTCTCATCCACACCCTTTTTCAGCATGATTGTATCATGATGATACTCGCGCCTGACATAATGACCAGTTGCCAGACAATCAGCCCCTAAATCACGAGCCATCTTTAGCAAATCTTTGAATTTGACTGTCTGATTACAACGCACGCATGGAATAGGTGTATGACCTTTAAGATAGCTATCGGCAAATTCTTCCATGACTTGTGATTTGAAAAGGCTTTCATAATCAAGCACATAATGCGGGATATCAAGACGGGCTGCCACAGAGCGTGCATCATGAATATCAGCACCTGCGCAACAAGCACCTTTGACATCTATTGCCACGCCATGATCATAAAGCTGCATGGTGATACCTATCACCTCATAGCCTTCATCTTTCAGCATCGCCGCAACGACAGATGAATCCACCCCGCCTGACATCGCCACCACAACGCGCGTGTCACAAGGCTGTTTTGCAAAGCCAAGCGAGTTAACGGCTGTTGTTTGTGATGACTGACTAATGCTTGCCTGACTGGTCACGGCGCAGCTTACCTCATGATTATTGTTATCAGATGATTAATAATCTTCCGGCACGCGGACAGTCAGACCATCAAGAGCATCTGTGACTTTAATTTGACAGCCAAGGCGCGATGTTGGCTCAACGCCAAAGGCAAGATCTAGCATATCCATCTCATCTTCTGATGGGCCGCCGACAATGCCAAAGCCTGTTTCATCAAAAATAACATGGCAAGTCGCGCATGACAAACTGCCGCCACAGGTACCTTCGACACCCATATTGGCATCACGGCCAACTTCCATCAAATTAGCGCCTTCTTTGGCTTCAATTGCATGAGAAGAACCATCAGGTTTGATAAAGTTAATAACTGGCATTGCCTTATCTCCGTCATATGTGGCGCCTTGCTGATTGCAGGCGGTCTAAAATTTTGTGTTGTCCCAACTTACAAAATGCGATCTATAGTGTAACAAGCGCTTTGGCAAGCCTTTGATAGGTATCTTTTGATGTGTCCCATCCGCCAGATATACGCAAAACATGGCCTGCCAAATCATCTCTGCCCATCGCTTCGACCACGTGGCTTGCCGCCACTTTGCCAGAAGAACAAGCTGAGCCTGAGCTCAGGCAAAAGCCTTGCAAATCAAGTGACATTAACGCTGTCTGAGATGAGACAGATGATAGTGCGATTAAAGAGGTATTGGCAAGGCGCGGTGCATCTTTGCCAAGGATGGTGACATCATTGCGTTGCGTGCTGATATCCTGTTCAAAGGCATCACGCCATTTTGCTATCTCTGAAAAAGACGATAAGGAGTGGGTAGCAGCCTGCATAGCAGCGCCAAAGCCCACAATCCCAAGTACATTTTCTGTCCCGGGTCGCCTGCCTTGCTCTTGACCGCCACCATGAAGGAAGGGGGGAACGATATGGCCCGGCTTTATCCATAATGCGCCAATGCCAGAAGGTCCGCCTATTTTATGAGCTGAGAAGCTTGCAAAGCTAAGGCCTTCAGTTGAGAGATCAACCATCTGTTTGCCTGCCATCTGAACCATATCACTGTGAAAGGCAACCTTGTGGGCCTGACATAAACGCCCGATATCTGCTAGTGGCTGAATGGTGCCTGTTTCATTATTGGCAGCGATAACGCTCACAAGTGTGTGCGGGCGCTCATCATCAGATAATGCAGATAATGCGCTCTCTAACATTGCCAGATCTATGATACCATTGCCATCTACGGGGACCCGCACAGCATCAGGGCGCGGCGCTAATATAGCGCTATGTTCAACACTGCTTGTGATAATATGCCGATAGGCGGCCAAAATCATATTATTTGATTCAGTCGCACCACTTGTGAAAATGATATCAGCATGCCTTGCGCCAAGTGATTGGGCAATCTGGACTCGGGCCTCATCAACCATCATGCGTGCTTTGCGCCCCATATTATGGATAGAAGACGCATTCAAAGGCGGCCCCATCACCGCCATCATCGCATCTCGTGCTTCAGGGCGAAGCGGCGCGGTCGCATTGTAATCAAGGTAATCTTGTTCTGGTGCCATAGTAGCGCTTTATTTTTTCAGATTCGCTCTGGCGTCATCATCAATTTGCGGGCGCGGCGCCAGCCTATCATCTTCCTGACGCAAATCATCAACCTTCTGACGCAAAGCTGCCAGTTCCTGAGACAGGCCAAGGATGGTTTTTTCTCTGAAATCCTCGCTTGTCTCCGGCGTGATGGCATAAGCTGTAAAGCCCTCATCAGCAGTTTGTTTTTGTGGCACTGGGCGCGCCGGCACCCCGACCACTGTGATGCCATCTGCCACATCACGCGTGACAACTGAATTGCCGCCCACCCGTGCGCATTTACCAATTGTAATGGCCCCCAGAATTTGGGCACCAGCGCCAACAATCACATAATCAGACAAGGTCGGATGGCGTTTAACGCATCTCTGCTCAGCTGCCCCAATCGCAGGCATAACACCACCAAGTGTCACACCGTGATATAAGGTGACATCACGTCCGATTTCTGCAGTCTCACCGATTACAACACCCATGCCATGATCAATGAACAGGCCGGGGCCAATTGTGGCGCCAGGGTGAATTTCTATGCCGGTTATCCAGCGCGCAATTTGCATCAATAAACGCGCGGGAAATCGAATGCCGGCGCGCCATATCGGGTTTGCAATCCGATGTGCCAGTAATACCTGAAAAGACGGATAAATAAATGGCGCGGTCACATAGCTGCCAAAGGCAGGATCTCTGTGTTTTATGGCTCGTAAATCAGCCGCCAATTTTCGCAACATCGTCTTCAATCCTCACTAGCCGCTTTGCGCCTTGTTGCACATAATGCCACCGCTATGGCACATAGGCCATTATGGCTATTTGGCAGTCAAAGCCTTGTAAGACCTCTTTAGTGTAAATCATGAGGCTTGGAATAGCCAGTTTTTTAGGATATAAGCACAAGCCGTGGGAAAAGGAAGAGCAAAGCGGGAGATTATATGCCTGAAGTGATTATAAATGGCCCAGAAGGGCGGCTTGAATGCCGCTATATGCCAAGTGCTAACCCAAAAGCACCAACAGCGCTTATCCTGCACCCAGAGCCTGATCGTGGTGGCACCATGAATAACAGGGTGACTTTTGCAAAATATAAGTTGCTGCAAGAGCGTGGTTTTTCAGTTATGCGCTTTAATTTCAGAGGCGTTGGCCGCTCTCAGGGCACTTATGATAAAGGCGAGGGCGAATTATCTGATGCAGCAGCGGCGATGGATTGGTTACAATCTCAGCACCCTGCCTCTACTGAATGTTGGATCGCAGGATTTTCCTTTGGCGCCTGGATTGGCATGCAATTAATGATGCGCCGGCCTGAAATCACAGGCTTTTTAGCTGTCTCTCCACCGGCGGTGACACATGATTTTGCGTTCCTTGCCCCCTGCCCTGCCTCCGGTCTTATTGTCCATGGCAATCAGAATGAAGATGTGCCAATTGAACGTGTCCATATGTTGGTTGATAAGATATCCAAACAAAAAGGGGTTGATATTGACGTGGCTGAAATTGATGGTGCGAATTATTTCTTTTCAAGCCATTTGGAAGAAGCTGTTTCAGCGATTGGCACTTATCTTGATAAGCCGCGCTCAGCGGAACAGTCAGCTGACTAAATCTACTTTTGAACAGGTTCATTATGACTTCTGATCTGACATCTGATTTTCTGAAGATATTAACAAGCCGCGGCTATATGCACCAGGCGACAAATCTTGAAGGGCTTGATGAACGCGCTGCTCAAGGCATGGTCACAGGCTATATCGGCTTTGACTGCACCGCGAATTCTCTTCATGTCGGCTCTCTTGTCCAGATCATGATGCTGCGGTTAATGCAACGCACAGGTCATAAACCTATCGTGGTCATGGGCGGTGGCACCACCAAAGTCGGCGACCCTTCAGGCAAGGATGAAGCACGCCCTTTATTATCTGATGCTGATATTGAGAATAACAAACAAGGCATTAAGAAAATATTTGAAAAATATCTGACATTTGGTGACGGGCCGACTGACGCTATTATGGTGGATAATTCGGACTGGCTTGATGCTCTGTCCTATATCCGTTTTTTGCGTGATTTCGGCTCACATTTTTCGATTAATCGCATGATGGGCATGGAGTCTGTCAAACTACGTCTTGACCGGGAACAAAACCTGTCATTCTTAGAATTTAATTATGCCATTCTGCAGGCATATGATTTCCTTGAGTTGCGCCGGCGTTATGGCTGTGAGCTGCAAATGGGCGGGTCTGATCAATGGGGCAATATTGTCACTGGTATTGACCTGACACGCCGCGTTGATTCTCAGGAAATTTTCGGCATTACATCTCCTTTGATTACCACCGCTTCGGGCGCCAAAATGGGCAAGACTGCTGGTGGGGCTATCTGGCTGAATGAAGAGCGTTTGTCAGCGTTTGATTTCTGGCAGTTCTGGCGCAATACAGAAGATGCTGATGTTGGACGATTTTTGCGCCTGTTCACTGAATTGCCGCTAGATGAAATTGCAAGATTAGAAGCTTTTGAAGGCGCTGATATCAATCAGGCAAAAATTATTCTTGCCAATGAGGCCACCAGATTATGTCACGGCGATGAGGCAGCAAGGGCAGCTGAGAAAACAGCTCTTGAAACTTTTGCCAAAGGGCAAATGGCAGATGGGTTGCCGCAAGTTGTCATGCCACAAGATGAGGCGGTTGGTCTTCTTGTTATTGATGCCTTTATCAAAGCCGGTCTTGGTGCCTCAAAAGGAGAGGTTCGCAGATTGATCAAAGGTGGCGGCGCGCGCATTAATGGCACGGCTGTCACAGGTGATGACGGCGTTTTGCAAGAGGCTGATTTTACAGATGGCAAATGCCAGTTATCTGCAGGCAAAAAACGCCATGCCTTAATCATCATTGAGTAAAATTAGCGTTTCATCTAGCTGTTTGATTATCTTGTGTGATACGCTCGCTTTCACGATTTAGCCAGTCAGGACTGAATAAATCGCGCAAAACGCCTGGCACAAATGACGCTGCATTCACACTTGTTTCAGGATCATCAATAGCGCCTTTGACGTTAAATTGTGTGGCAAAAATGCCGGCATTATCAATGCCTGCAAGCAAGCCGCCCAAGAAAGGCACAGAGCCGACAATCTTTGAGAACTGTTTGACTGGCACAAGATTCCCGCTTATGTCCACTTGCCTTGTTTTGCTATTATATTTACCGACCATCGTTACGCCAACGGCGCCGCCGCTTGCCTGAAGCCTTGTGATAATATGCTCATTGCCAGTTGTTTGAATCTCCACCTCGCCGCGTGTAAAACGCGTCCCGTCTCCTTCGACCAGTGAATAAAGACCGGCAAGACCCAAAACAGAAAATGCCCGCACCGCAGCAGGTGCCTCTATGACATTGAATTCTTCTAAATTGATTGTCGTATCATAGGTGGAAAAATCATCACCTTTATAAGAATTCACAAGCACCATACGACCAGAGCGAATTGTGTCTGTTATGCCAAGGCCGGCCAAAACGCGGCCTGCATTATTTGTATTGATAATCAAAATGCCGCCTTGTTCTTCATCAGGGCTATAGTCAAGCCTTGCTTCAGCGCCGCCAATCAGTCCAACTGCATCAAGATGTTCACCAGATGGTCCGAATAACGCTGTGACAGTTCCTTCTTCTATTAAGGGGCGGCCTTCGTGAAGAAGAGCGCCCTGTAAAGTCGCACGACCATCACCAGAGGCGGTGAGCGTTCCTGTCATCTGACCAAATAAAGAGATGGTATCATCAATCAGAAGATTAGGTGAGGTGATATCAAAAGATAGTGCCATGCCTGTTGTGGCATTATCACTTGTGCTGCGCAAATTACGCAAATCCAGCATCTCACCTTCAGCTATGATAGATAAGCTGTCATCTGCTTTGCGTTCGATAAAAACCTCATCAAGCTGATTGCCGGGCCAAGATACATCATGCAGATAAGCAGCGCTGAATTTGCCTGTATCTGTCATCTCAAAATCTGCTGTTGCACTCAGATCTTGAGCTTTAAGGTGAAGCGCATTGGCACGGTGTAAACGCCCCTGCCTTAGAAAGAGGGTGCCGGCCAGTGAGGCTTGCTTGCCTGTTGGTTTTTCCCAATTCAACATAGGCATGGATATAGCGGCTCTGGATAAATCTGCTTCAACAACCAGCTTTATATTTTCGCCTCCATCATCTGTCTCAGCCACAAAGCGGGCGCCTAATGCCCCTGTCATATCCTGACCAAGAAGAGGCGCAATTTTTTGCATGACAGATGGTTGCGGTGCAACATAGCCTGATAATGTCAACGCCCCAAGATGATGCGTTAAGGCAAATTCACTTGTCATATTATCAAGTGAGGCAATGCCTGTGAGTTCCAGATGGCCGTCCTGATAATTCAACACAAGATCACCATCTGTCAGATCAAAATCATCATAAATATCTCTGGCAGCGACTTTGCTAAGAGTGCCTTCAAGCAAATCAAGCTTCAGACGAAATGCCTCTTGCGGGGCTAAGGTTGCAGATAATAACAAGTGCGCTTGTGCGTCTCCGCTTGCCTGTGCAAGAGATATGGGCAGATCATCAAGCGCGTTTATCTGAGGCGTGTTTAATAAAGGAATAACATTTGCCAGATCTGCACGCGCGTTCAAGGACAAAGCCACTTGGCGCACCTCATTTTCACTGCCAAATAGAGGGGTGATATCCACATGACTATCATTGAGGGAAACTGCAGGGCTTGTGCCCTCATCAATGAAAATTGAAAGCTGATTATCAGCAAGCGCGATCTGTCCGCTTAAATCTTGTAATGGTGCCTCACCTGTCAGATAGGAAAAATCTGCGTCATCAAAATCAGCCGAAGCCTGAAGATGAGAGACTATCTGGCCAGAGTTATTATCAGCGGCCTTTTGTGTTTCAAGGGTAAGGCGCGTATTGCGAAGCACACCATTTTTAAGCCTGTCATCAATAAAAGATATCGCTTCAGGGGCAAGATTTTGTGGAAATAATTCGATAAAGGCTTTTGGCGTCAACATTTGTGATGAGAGAGTCAACTGCGTGCTATCAAGGGTGCGATCTGGCGCCACAGACATCACAAGATCAGCGTCTATATCGCCATCTTCAGTGAATTTTACCATCATATCACTGGCTTGCAATTCACCTGGCCGATAAGATATGAGGCCGGAGGCTGTTTCAAAATGCAAAGGCGCGGCGCCCAACTCAGTGATGAGATAGCCATCATCAATTTGAATCGCCATCTCTGCTTGCCTGAGCCTGCCTGCTGACATGACCTCAAGAATCATCTGACCTTTGGCAGTGCCAACCAGCTGGCGATATTGACCAAAACCTGTTTGCAAACGCACATCTTGAACATCACCCTGCAATCGCAATTCTGATAAAGAGAGCGCCTGAACAACCTTGTCATATTGACCTTTGAGCCGCAGTGCCAGTGATTGGAAATCACCGCCGGACAGACTGCTGATCATATAAGAGCGCACATCTGGCAAAGCAGTCTCAGGCCATTGCGATAATAATGATTCAATCGGAATATCATCAAGAACCAACGTGCCGCGAAAACCCGATTTTGGCAAAGAGATGCCAATAATCTCGCCATCAAAAGTCAATTGCTGGCCATCTGCCAATTGCAATTTAACCTCTGGCAATACCAGATAATCATCCGGGCGGCTGTAGCGTGCGCCGAACGACAGGTTTGATATAGCAGTGCCATCTGGCAATTGGCCGTTCACCAAAGACATATCGCCTGTGGCTGTCTGCAAGGTGGCACCATCAAATTGCATGGCCAAATCAGCATCTGCAAAACCCAAATTGCCCAGTGGGCGCATATCCTTGGGCAAAAAGGGCCCTAATGGTTCTAAAGACAGAGATTGTGTTTTCAAATCTATCTCTGAGAAGCCTGACTGCAGATTGGTTGCCAAATGAAATGTCAAACGCCCCTTTTCATTATCTGACTGACGGGCGCTGCCATTGACCATCAAAGTGGTATCGTCTGAGGAAAAGGCACTCAACGCGACATCTTCAAAGACTAACATCTTATCATTTTGGGGATCACGAAGCCTGATGGTACTGTCACGCAAAACAAGATGGCGGTCAGCAAACACAGATAAAAATGCCAGTTGCGTGAATTGATCGCCTGCCTGGCCCTCTTTGAGGGCAAATCCGCCTTTCATATCAAACCAGTGAGCTGGCTTGCCTGAGGTGACGTCCTGAACTGATAAGCTGTTTTGATCCCATACAAGATCAAGCATCAGAGATGATAGCGCAACCCGGGCAAATTGCCCTGTTATCAGGCGAGAGGCTGAGACATCAAATGAAACATGAGGCAATTGTAATTTTTGCGCACCATAGCTGACTTCCACATCTGCCATGTGAATTGCTGCATTCAGCCCATCATCAAAAAAAGATAAATGTGCCTCCTGAATGCGCGTCTCAAGCCTCTGTTCAGGGAAGGTGAGCCGCGATTCCAGAAATTTTATCAACCCGCCTGACTGGTAAATCACAAGCCACACGCCAAAAATAGCAATCACCAAAAAGGCACCAAGAGCCAGTAATGCACGCAAAGCAACGCGGTAAAAGCGGTCCCCTTTTTTGCCAGACACTGTCTGCGGGATGGTTTCGCTCATCTTTGACAGCTCGTCTGCCTTTGTCTGTTTGTCAGGCGATTGTGGCGTGTTGGTTGTCACCTCTAAAAGGCTCCTTGGTGATTCACAGACAGCCTTGTTAAGACATAAAGGGACCTAATCCCAACAAGGCACAGCCGGATTATAACAATTTTTACCTTTATTTGCACATATTGCCTGTCGATTGAACAAGCATATTATTACCGCCGCTAACTTGCCAAACCATATGGGTCATACTAAGTTTCTAGAAAATGGTCCTGTTTCATAATGGTCCCATTTTCGCAAAAATTTTTTTCCTATCTGAGGTGATAACATGCTTGAAGTTGGACAAACCGTTCCTGCCATTAGCCTTCCGACTGATAATGGCCATTTTAACCTCGCTGATAATGTTGGCAAAAATGTGGTGGTTTTTTTCTTTCCAAAAGCAGATACATCTGGCTGCACGAAAGAATCGATTGCTTTTTCAGAATTGCAGACAGAATTTGACGCTAGCAACACTGTGGTGATTGGCATTTCAAAAGACACCCCACAAAAACAGGCAAAGTTCCGTGAAAAATACAATCTGACATGTCTGCTAGGCGCAGATCATGAAACAGATATTTGCGAAACATTTGGTGTTTGGGTTGAAAAATCCATGTATGGGCGAACATATATGGGCATTCAGCGTGCGACTTTTCTAATTGGGCCGGATGGCACGATTTTGCATAGCTGGCCAAAGGTAAAAGTCCCGGGTCATGCTGAAGATGTGCTAAGCCATATCCGTTCAGGCGGATAGAGCTGTTCTATGACAGATGCCGCGCCGCGCATTTTAGAAGCGCTTGCTTGTGATATACCGCTTGAAAAAGCCCGTCTTGCAAGGCTGATCTATCAGGATTTATGCAACGGTGCACTTGACCGGGTGAGTGAGATGATTGTGCCTCTTCGCCCTGGCAGACCTGATAAACCAGAATTAATGGCGCCCCGTTTTGTGCCAAAAAGACGTATTTCACGCGGCCGCGACGGACGTGTTGCACTGCTTCATGCGATCGCACATATTGAGTTAAATGCTATTGATCTGGCGCTTGATATGGCGGTGCGTTATCAGCATCATAAATTGCCTCTTGATTTTACCAAGGACTGGCTGTCAGTCGCTGATGATGAGGCACGTCATTTTACCTTATTATCTGACAGGCTTGCCAGTTTAGACAGCTATTATGGCGCGTTGCCGGCACATGACGGGCTATGGCAGGCTGCTGAAGAGACTGCAGAGGATCTGCTTGGCAGGCTTGCAATTGCGCCTTTGGTTCTGGAAGCGCGCGGCCTTGACGTCACACCGATGTTATTAGAAAAATTCACCGCCGCTGAGGATGAGGATTCTGCCGCTATTTTAGAAATCATCATGAAAGATGAGGTCGGTCATGTCGCAACCGGCAAAAGGTGGTTTGATTATCAATGCGGGATGGAGCGCCTTGACCCGATAAGCACATGGCAAGGCCTGGTCAAACGGTATTTCCACGGCCAGTTAAAGCCACCTTTTAATATTTCTGCAAGAAAAGCAGCCCGTTTCTCAGCGGCCTTTTATCAGCCAATCGCGCAAGCCATATAACAGAGTGAAAAAAGGGATCTCTTAAGAGCTTGCCTGTTTGCTGCCAACACGCGCAGCAAGGCTTGCTTCGATGAAAGAATCAATATCACCGTCAAGAACAGCTTGTGTATTGCCTGTCTCAGCCTGTGTGCGTAAATCTTTTACCATCTGATAGGGATGCAAAACATAAGAGCGAATCTGACTGCCCCAGCCAATATCTGATTTTGTGGCATTGGTATCATTTGCGGCGTCTTCGCGCCGTTGTAATTCCACCTCATATAGGCGGGCTTTCAGCATTGAAAGCGCTGTTGCACGATTGCGATGCTGTGATCTGTCTGATTGGCACTGCACCACAATATTGGTGGGAATATGGGTAATACGAATCGCTGAATCAGTGGTGTTTACATGCTGCCCGCCTGCCCCGGAGGCGCGGTACGTATCAACGCGCAAGTCACTTTCAACAATCTCAATGTCAATATTGTCATCCACTTCCGGATAGACCCATACAGAGGCAAAGCTGGTATGACGGCGCGCCGAGGAATCAAAAGGTGAAATACGCACAAGCCTGTGAACACCTGATTCTGTTTTCAACCATCCATAAGCATTGACACCGCTAATGCGCAAAGTGACTGATTTGATCCCGGCCTCTTCACCTGCAAGCTCTTCCATTATTTCTAATTTGAACTGGCGGCGCTCTGCCCAACGTGCATACATGCGCATTAAAATCGCTGCCCAATCCTGTGCCTCTGTGCCGCCAGCGCCGGGGTGAATTTCTAAAAAACAATTATTTGAATCAGCTTCGCCAGACAGCAGGCTTTCAAGCTGTTTCTTGCTTGCTAATATGGCAAGTCCCTGAAGCTCTGCTTCTGCCTCTGCCACAATTTCAGCGTCACCTTCTTCTTCGCCAAGAGCGATCATCTCCAACTGCTCTGACAGGCCATCTGTCAGTTCTGCCAGACCTGCAAGGGCATTTTCAAGATAGGTTTTTTCCTGCATCACCTTTTGCGCTGTTTCTTGATCATTCCAAAAGGCAGGGTCGCTAATTTGCGTCATCAATGCGTCAAGACGGGTCTGAGAGGCATCAACATTTATATGCGTTTTTAGCAATGTCACAGCTGCATTGATGGTATCTATGGCATGTTGTGTTTCAGCTTGCATCTTTATGTCGTCTTGTTCTTGGTACAGGCTATCGGGATGAAGGATAGCTTTATGGTCATGTCAGACCACTAATACAGGGCAGGCGCACTTGGTGCAACCTGCTTTGTATCATTAAGCTGACCATCGATTATTCGGGCCCCTTCGCCGGTATTTTGCGGAAATTGTCCTGGCTTGAATGTCTCCAGAACTGTCTTGGGATCTGATAATGAGGCACGCAACCCTGTCTCTACGCTGACCGGGATGATATTCACGCCATCGGGACGGCGAAAAGGAATAACAGGCGCATCACGTAAAGCATCTTTGATAAATTGACCAAAAATGGGAACCGCTGCTGTTGACCCTGTCTCTCTTTTACCCAAGGGGCGCGGCGTATCATATCCCACATACACACCAGCGACCAAATCAGGCGCAAACCCGATAAACCAGGCATTGGTATTTTCATTTGTGGTGCCTGTTTTGCCTGCAATGACAAGCGCATCATCTTTGATAGTACGCCCTGTGCCTCTTTGAATAACGCCTTCAAGCATTGAGACCATCTGATAAGCAGAGGCAGGATCAGTGATAACGGGCCGGTCATCTGACAAGGCAGGTATCGCTTCTGGCCCAAGCGTATCGCATCCCCGGCAGGCACGTTTATCATGGCGGTAGATTGTATGACCAAATCTGTCTTGCACACGATCTATCAAAGATGGCTCAATCTTATGACCGCCATTAACCAATATCCCATATGCCGCTGTCAGTGATAAAAGATCTGTCTCTCCTGCGCCAAGTGACATGGATAATAAGGGCGGTAAATCATCATCAATCCCAAAGCTGTTGGCATAATGTTGAATTCTGTCCATGCCAAGAGACATAGCAAGGCGCGCTGTCATCAAATTACGTGATTGTTCTATGCCCACGCGCATAATAGAAGGCCCGTAGAATTTTCGCGTATAATTCGCCGGTTTCCATTTTTTCTTATTTGGCCCCTGATCAACCACAAGAGGCGCATCCAATATGCGTGTCGTTGGCAAATAACCGGCATCAAGCGCAGCCAGATAGACAAATGGCTTGAAAGCAGACCCCGGTTGACGGCGCGCTTGTGTTGCCCTGTTAAATTCAGACGCCCGGTAATCATAACCACCACTCATGGCAAGCACCCGCCCTGTATGCGGGTCAAGAGCCACGATGGCGCCATTGACTGCCGGAATTTGACCAAGCGCAAAATCACCATCTACCGGCACATAATCGCGAATGCGCTCTTTGGCTTCTTCTGGTGGTTGCACCATAATGATATCACCGATTTTCAGCGCCTCAGTCAGTGATTTGATAGGCGGCGGGCGAACGCCATTCTCATCACGTGGCGGATATGCCCAATTTGCAAGTTCAAAGGGTATCTGGGCTGATTGTCCATCCACATAAATTGAGGCTGATCTGTCCTTCACAGAGGTCACAAGCGCCGCATAGCGGTTCAGTGGCATTTTAGCGCTATAGCCTGCCAATTGGTCTTCGACATCTTTTTTAGGATCCAATCTGCCAAGAGGCCCGCGCCACCCTTGCCTTTTATCAAGTGCTTCTAACCCTTCACGAAGCGCCCTTTCTGCTTTTTCCTGCACGATAGGGTCAAGCGTTGTGCGCACAGACAAACCGCCGCCATACAAACCATCTGCCCCATAGCGTGCCATCAGGTTGCGGCGCACTGATTCTGTAAAATAAGGTGCGCTAGCGCTATCAAAGCCAGATAAGGGGCGTACTGCCAGAGGCTTTGTTTGTGCCTGTGCTGCGGCTTCTTTGGTGATATAGCCATTTTCTGCCATTTGAGACAGAACCCAATTCCGCCGCGCGACCGCCGCTTTGGTTTTGCGATAGGGGTGATAATTACGCGGCGCTTTGGGCAAGGCTGCGAGATAAGCCATCTCATGTAGTTCAAGCTGATCCAATGCCTTGTCAAAATAATTCAAAGAGGCCGCCGCAACACCATAGCTTGACCAGCCAAGGTAAATATCATTGAGATAAAGCGCTAAAATCTGATCTTTTTCAAAAGCACGTTCCATGCGGATTGCCAGAATGGCTTCTTTGATTTTGCGCTCTATAGAGACTTCGTTGGTCAGAAGGAAATTTTTCGCAATCTGCTGTGAGATGGTGGAGGCGCCAATGGGGCGGCGCCCTGTGCCATAATTGACAATATTGGTCATAACCGCTCTGCTAAGCGCTTTCAAATCAACGCCAAAATGGTTGTAGAACCCTTTATCTTCGGCGGATAAAAACGCATTTATCAGCTGAGGTGGCATTGCCTTTGTTGGCACAAAAAGACGCTTTTGCGTGGCAAATTCTTCGAGCAAGGCACCATTGCCTGCATAAATGCGACTGACCACATCAGGCTCATATTTGGCGAGCTGGCGATAATCGGGCAAGTCACGCCCATATGTCCAAAACACCCACAACACCGCCACGATACTCACCGCGGCGCCAACCACTAACAGGCCGAATAATGCAAAAAGACGTTTTAACATAACTTATCTATACAACTATATGATCCTGGCAAAAATACGGCGCATTTTTTAGGTGTCATGTCCCCTTTATTTATTGGCTTTCAACATTATCACTTACCGGCCAGATTGTTTCAAATAGGCGATAATGGCATTTTTCAGGCGTGTTGCCAATTTATCTAAATACGCTGTTTTACGTAAATTGGCCTCATCAGCTTTATTTGTCAAAAATCCCATTTCAACCAGAACGGACGGAATATCCGGCGATTTGAGCACTGCAAAACCTGCAAAACGGTGCCCTCTTTTATCGCCCCCCGGCAGATCATTGATCTGAGACAGGATGGCATCTGCAAAATAGGCTGACTCATTCATAGATTCACGTTGGAACATGCGCAGTAATTCATTAGCCGCAACCGGGTCTTCCACATCAAGATCAGGCCCACCTATCAAATCAGCTTTATTTTCGCTATTTGCCAGATAGGCGGCCTCTTTATCTGAGGCTTTATCAGATAATGAGAAGACCGAAATGCCTCTGGCAGATGATTTATGAAACGCATCTGCATGCAGTGATATAAACAAATCTGCCTGCGCTCTTCGCGCTACATTAATGCGTTCGCGCAATTTCAGAAACCGATCATCATTTCGTGTTAATTTGGCAGCGACAAGACCTGTAGCATTTAGTTTTTTTGCCAGAATACGCGCTGCCTTTAAGGTGATATCTTTTTCTCTTGTGCCACTTTTCCCAAGCGCACCGGGGTCTTTGCCGCCATGACCTGCATCAATCATGACCACCCATCTTTTCGGCCGCTTGGTGGGCGTTGCAATAGATACCACCCGCTCCCTGCCAGATGTCTCCACTTGCGCAGATTGTGCACTTTCCTGAACCGAACTGGTCACAAGCTGAGATGCGGGCATATCTGATAATTCGGCGATGAAAGGCTGTTTTTTCAAAGCTGCTTTGGCCACACTATAAGCTGTTCGACCATTATCCTGTAAATCAATGACAAGCCTGTGCCCGCCTGACTGGCGCGGTGGCAATAAAAAGGCATTCACAGGAGCATATGGCCCTGTCATCTCAAAAACCAGACGTCCCACATTGGCTGTTGGCCTGCCAAAGCGGTAGCTTGCCAAACCTGCCTCATCCAAGGTGCCGGTAGGTAGCAAATTGCCTGCATCCCAATTGGCATTCGCCACATCAAGAACCACACGATAGGGATTATCAAGCAAGAAAATCTTGCCATTTATCGGTTGTGACATTTCTATCACAAGGCGCGTTGCAGGCGCCCCGTCTATGGTCGTTGCGCCTGTGCGAAGGGCGGTGAAATTCACGTCAGCTGCTTTGACTGGCAAGCCAAATAACAACGCTGCCATCATGGCCAATAGCACGCGAAAACGCGCAACCGCCACGCGCTGACAAACCTGAGTGATACACTTTACCAACATTGTATAACCATCTGTTTAATTTATAAATTCCACCATTAGGATATTTATGCCTCGCACGCGCGTGAGATAGCTTAGCTTATGGCCTTGTTCTAATCTAGCCATAATCTGTTTTTTGCCTGAATTGAATAAACAAATACCGAAAAAGGCTTGCCGACATGATCAAGAAAAGGCTATTGTCATAAGCGAGTTTTTAGTCTGACAGATCGCGTGACCCGCAAAGACAGGGGCAGGCGCTGAGCAGACCTAAAAGAAAGGTGAGACTGCGTGTGATAACAAGCAGGACACTTTGCAAAAAAGTTGATGAAAAAGGCTTCGCGCCGAGCAAGACGCCCTGATATGGCGCTGCCGCAGAAGCCGGTTTGAGATTGTGAAAAGGATTGGCGTTATGTTTACCGCCTCCGGACATACACAGATGATACACAATGCGCCGATAATAGTGCATTATGACAGCTTGTTATGTAACAAGACCCCCCACGGCTCACACCCATCAGCCAGCCAACCAAAAATGATGCCCGGATCTGTGCGCTTAAACGCACAATCTGTGAGCGTGGGAATTCTTTCACATGACAAAAAAACTACTTATAGATGCACACCAACCCGAAGAAACCCGTGTTGCACTTCTCA
Organism: Puniceispirillaceae bacterium (SeqCode); assembly: GCA_049890215.1. Taxonomy (GTDB): domain Bacteria; phylum Pseudomonadota; class Alphaproteobacteria; order Puniceispirillales; family Puniceispirillaceae; genus UBA685. The sequence goes on from JBMHBX010000026.1 coordinate 16,471, forward strand.
ACAATAACCGCATAGAAGAATTTGATTACGAAAATAGTTTTCAAAGACAATTAAAAGGCAATGTGTATCTGGCACGCGTCACACGTGTTGAACCATCTCTGCAAGCGGCCTTTGTAGAATATGGCGGTAATCGGCAAGGCTTTCTGGCCTTTAGTGAAATCCACCCTGATTATTATCGTATCCCTGTTGAAGACAGAGAGCAAATCGAAGCTGAAGAAGCAGATGTGCAGGACAGCGCTGATCAGGAAAATCAGGAAGCTGCCTCATCAGATGAGGGTGACACATCAGATAGCTCATCCTCTTCAGGGCCTGAAACACTTGGCGGCGAAGATGAAGTTGACCAGCCAAGGCGCTCTCATCGCGCCTTTTCACGCCGTTATAAAATTCAGGAAGTTATTGCACGCAAACAAATTCTTTTGATCCAGGTCGTCAAAGAAGAACGTGGTAACAAAGGCGCTGCCCTGACAACTTATTTGTCTCTTGCCGGCCGCTATTGTGTTTTGATGCCAAATGCCAATCGTGGCGGCGGTGTATCACGGAAAATCGTTAATTCTGCCGACCGCAAACGCCTGAAAGTGATCATCGAAGATTTGGAAGTGCCGCAAGGTATGGCGATCATCGCGCGTACCGCAGGCGCCAAACGCACAAAAACAGAAATCAAACGTGATTATGCGTATCTTGCAAAATTATGGGATGACATCCGGACAAAGACACTTGAATCAGAAGCGCCAAGCCTCATCCATGAAGAAGGTGCACTGGTCAAAAAAGCGGTTCGTGATATTTACACAAATGACATAGATGAAGTCATTGTCGAGGGTGAAGAGGCCTATAAGCAGGCAAAAGCCCAGATGAAAATGCTGATCCCGTCTCATGCCAAAAAAGTCGTGAAATATGAAGAGCAGCCACATTTATTTCAAGCCTATGCAATCGAAGAACAGCTTGATTCTGTCTATGATAGCGAAGTCACCCTAAAATCAGGTGGCTATCTTGTGATCAACCAGACAGAGGCACTTGTCGCGGTTGATGTCAATTCAGGAAAAGCGACCAAAGAGCGCAATATTGAAGAGACAGCGCTGAAAACAAATCTGGAGGCCGCAGAAGAAGTTGGCCGCCAGCTCAAATTGCGTGATTTATCTGGTCTTATTGTGATTGACTTCATTGATATGGAGGAAAACCGAAACCAGAACGCGGTTGAACGCCGCCTCAAAGATGCGGTGCGCCATGACAGAGCGCGTATCCAGGTAGGTAGCATTTCGCATTTTGGCTTGCTAGAGATGTCGCGCCAAAGACTGCGTCCGTCTCTTGTTGAAACGGTAAGCCAGACCTGTCCGCATTGTGAAGGGACAGGGCGCGTAAGATCAGTGCATTCATCGGCACTTCATATGTTGCGTGTGATTGAAAAAGAAGCCGCATCACACAAAGATAAAGTGCTTGAAATCACGATCAATAGTGAGATTGCCATCTATATCCTCAATCATAAGCGTGCCTCTTTGGCAGAAATAGAGGCGCTGTATAAATTGACGATTATCATTGAAGCAGACAGGCATATTTCTGCCACTGATTATAACCTTGCCCAGTCAAGCCAGCCATCTAAGGGGCAAAAGCAATCGCAGAAACAAAAACAACAGGCAAGCCAACCATCAAATGGTGACAGCGCGTCTGATTATGCGCCTGACGGTGATGGTGAAGATGATAAGGATGAAAATAACAAAAAACGCCGCCGTGGCAGGCGTGGTGGCAGACGCCGCAAAAAGCGGGGTCAGGAGTCTGAGTCAGGTGAGGTGGCCAATCAAACAGATGTGGTATCTGATACGCCGGAAAGCGCAACAGATGAGGCGCCACAAGATGGTGAGACAACAGAAGAAGGCGCTTCAAAATCACGGCGCAGACGTGGCCGTGGCCGCGGGCGCGGGCGCAAACAATCCGCTGAGGCTGTGGTAAGCGAAGAGGCGCAAGATGCACCATCTGCTGAAGCCGGCACTGAATCACCGGCTGAGGGCCTGCAAGAGCCGCAGGCAGAAGGGGTGAAAGAAAAAGCCCCGCAACGCAAGGGCAGAGGCAAATCAAAGGCAGCAAAATCATCTGAAGACGCCCAAACAGCGCCAAAGGAAAAAGTTGCCATCACAGATACAGATGAAGCTGACGGCAGCTCTGCCACCGCCAAGAAAGCCGCCAAGAAAAAAGCGGCCAAAAAGAAGGCAGCAAAGAAAAAGGTCGCCAAGAAAAAAGCTGAAGCCAAAGCCAAATCAAATGACAAGAGCGCTTCAGAACAGCCTCAGGCCAGTGAGTCACATGAGAAAGAGTCACGAGCGCCTATTTCGTCTGTGCCGGCAGATGTGGTCGAGGTGGGCAGTGACAGCGCACCAAAAGCGGCAAAAAAAGGCTGGTGGTCGAGATAGATCACAGATAAAGATAGCAAAAAAGGCGCTTATTCAGAGCGCCTTTTTTGGTTTCAGGCAATTGATTTTGCCAATAATTCTGTCTCAAGGTAATGATTTATGCGCTGAACAGCCTCTGTCATATCTTTGGTGGCACCAGCAAATGACAGCCTGATATGCTTATGGCCTTCTTGCGGGTCGAAATCTATGCCCGGAGTGACAGCCACACCTGCTTTATGAAGCAAATCATCAGCCAGTCTCCTGCTATCATCTGTGATGGCAGACACATCAGCATAAAGATAAAAGGCACCATCGCATGGCGCATAATTGCCCAAAAATTCCGGTCGCAGACCCTTCATAAGAAGGGAGCGGTTCACCTCATAGCGGCGCAGATTTTCATCAAGCTCTTCTGAGGCATCAAAAGCAGCAATGGCACCTATTTGATTTGGGGTAGGCGCTGAGATAAATAAACTTTCAATCAATTTTTGCGTTGCCTCAACCAAATCATCTGGCAGAAGCATCCAACCAAGGCGCCAACCTGTCATTGAATAATATTTCGAAAAGCCTGAGATGATAATGGCATTTTTGCTATGATGAGCCGCCGTGGTGGTTGGTTTGCCATAGCTAAGACCATGATAAATTTCATCTGATATTAAGCGCACGCCATGTTTGTCGCACCATTGGCAAATGACCCGTAATTCTGAGTCTGACAGCACAACACCCGTTGGATTATGCGGGCTTGCAATGATAAGGCCATCTGGCAGGGAGTCCCATCTTTCCATCTCTTCAAGCGCCGGCAACCAGCCTTGTGCCGCTCTGGCAGGCAGGGCAACAGGCTCAATGCCCATCGCCATCATCAAATTGCGATACGCAGGATAGCCGGGTGTTGGCAATGCCACCTTATCGCCTTCATCAAAGGCAGTCAGAAAGGCAAGCGCAAAAGCGGTTGATGAGCCAACTGTGACAGCGATTTTATCAGCGCTGACACGATAATCATAAGCACGCTGATATTGCCCGGCGATTGCCTCTCGCAATTCAGGCAAACCCATCGCTACAGAATAGCCATGACTATCACTATGGCTGAGCGCTTGTATCAGCGCTTGTGTGACTAATTTGGGGGCTGGTGAGGAAGGCTGACCAATTTCCAGATGCATGATATCAGCGCCTGCCGCCTCAAGCACCTTCGCCTTACGCAGGCCCTCTAATGCCAAAAAGGATGGTATATGTGAGCGTCTTGATTGTTTTATCATGTTTCATTGCCTTTAATTTTCATGACTTTATCTGCGCATATGATAGCGTTATGATACCATGTGAAAGATGGTGATTCTATGGCCATAACAGCCACAGATAATCCACAATTGTTAAACATCATGCTTTTGACCTGTTGTCAAATAGGTCGATTTGAAATTTATATATGTTTTTAGTTTATTTTATCGAATAAAATTCGATAATTTTGAAAAACTTATCTGTTGTCAGGCACATAATGAAGCGTTTTTATATCTTCTATCATTTTTTTGCAGCTTTGATTTTTTTGATCGCTGCAGGATCAGCCTCTAAAGCAGGGCTTATCAGAGATACTGAACTAGAGCGCGGGCTTGAGGAGCTTGCATGGCCTCTGGCAAAAGAGGCTGGCCTGACATCTTTGTATATTCGCATTGTGCCAAACGACAGCTACAATGCCTTTGTTGTTGGCGGAAATACAGTCTATGTCCATACAGGCTTGCTGACAAAGGCGCGTTCTGCGTCTGAGATTTTGGGCGTCTTTGCGCATGAAATCGGGCATTTGGCTGCCGGTCATGCGCCGCGGCGATCTGAGGCTGTCAAAGATGCTAATTTGACAACAACGCTTGCCACGCTTGCAGCGGCTGCGGTGGCTGCGTCTGGCGCGTCTGGTGAGGCGGCCTTTGGTGTGGCTCTTGGCGGGATGGATCGCGCTAATCGCAATTATCTGGCATTGTCACGCCATGATGAAGCTGTTGCAGATGAATGGGCTTTACGTCTTCTGGAAAGTCAGGATATTTCTGCCTCTGGCCTGTCAGATTTTATGCGCCGCATTGCCGGTGAGCGTGCCTTGCCGGAAACACGGCAATCTGATTATTATTTAACACATCCGGGCGCCGGTGCGCGTTTGCTTGTCTTTGAAGATCACATCCGCGAACATGGCCATGACAGCCCCGGCATTACACAAACAGATGATGCGCTTATAACACGTCTGATTGGCAAGATCCGCGCATTTACCGAACAACCTGCGCAGACCATCGGGGATATAAGGCGCGCGGCAGCGGCCAAAGACAAAAAAGCCATCCCTCAAAAATGGCCAAATTTTGATGAAGATGACAATTTATATCGGGCAGCCATCGCCCATTATCGCCGGGGCGCGCTTAATAAAGCAGAAGAGATCATGACTGATCTGCGCAACCATCATCCAAATGATGCCTATTATGCTGAATTTGCAGGAGATATCTTTCTATCAAATGGCAAAATTGATGACGCTATCAAAGCTTATGAAAATGCGCTGGCACTAGGGCCGGCACCATTGATTGAATTTGGCCTTGGACGTGCTTATCTTGCCAAAGCTGACAGAGGCGAGAGTCTTTATTATCAGCAAGCAGCAAACGCATTTGAGAGAGCGGTGAAAACAGAAGCTAAATGGCCGGAATTATATCGCCAGCTTGCGATCTCACTTGGGCGTAACGGGCAATTGGCCAAAGCTGATTTAGCCCTTGCAAATGAGGCCTTGTTACTTGGTGATAAAGAGCGTGCAAAACAAATGGCAAAACGTGCCATTGGTCATGAGACCATCAGCAAGCAAACAAGAAATTATGCGAATGATATCTTGTTCTCATTGCAGTAAAAAGAGCCCCTTCAGGATAATGCTTTGATTCAAAAGGGTGCGACCATAAAGAAGTGGCTTTCTTTGCCAAGCTTGCCCTATAATATGGTCATGAATTTATCCATATGAGGTTTATTGTCATGCGCAATCGCTTAGCTAGTATCATCACCGCCGTCATGTTCGTCTTTTCGACAGGAACAGCGGTGGCTGATTTTTCAGCAAAAGAGACAGAATCACTCAATGCCCTTATTGAAGCCTATATCAAGGACAATCCAAAAGTTGTAAGAGATGCACTGATTGCCCTTGCTGATCAGGAAGAACAGCAACGCAGAACGCAAGCCCTGTCTATGGTCAAAGCAGATGAAGGTGACCCCTTTATGGGCGCCGGTGATGAGGCAGATATCGTTATCTATGAATTTTCAGATTATAATTGCGGCTATTGCAAAAGAGTGTTCACCCAATTGCAGGAAGTGCTTCAGGATGATCCGAAAGTCAGATTGACGCTAAAAGAATATCCGATTTTGGCTGAATCATCTCTTGAGGCTGCCAGAGCCGCCGTGGCGGCCGGCATGCAGGGCAAATTTGAAGCCTTTCATATTGGCATGATGAATTATCGCGGCGCCATTACAATGGATGGCATTTTATCGGTGGCAGCTGAAAGTGATTTGGACCTTGACCGCCTGCAAGCAGATATGACAGGCGCTGCGGTCGAAAACATCCTGCAACGCACAAGAGCAACCGCGCAAGCATTGGAAGTATCAGGCACACCTGCTCTGGTAATCGGAACTGAATTTGTACCCGGCGCCATAAGCGCAGATCAAATCAAAGAGATCATCAAAGCGCAAAGGGCAGCCAAATCATCATAAATTCAATTCATCACAAGACGCGATGCCAGGCAGATATGCTGTTCGTTTTTATTGGCAATTCATATCGTGAATTAGTAAAGTGAGCTCATGAATAAAAAGATGTCTATATTGGTCTTAAACGGACCCAACCTGAATATGCTTGGCACCAGAGAGCCTGCGCTTTATGGCACCACAAGCCTTGCCATGATAGAGGAAAACTGCACCAATCTTGCCGCGGCAAATGGCTATGAGTGTGCGTGTTATCAGTCAAATCACGAAGGCGAGCTTGTCACCCACATTCAACAGGCACAAGGCGTGCATGATGCCATCATTTTGAATGCCGGCGCTTACACCCATACCTCTATTGCACTCAGAGATGCGTTGAGCATGTATGAGGGGATTGCGATAGAGGTCCATATCTCAAATGTGTATCAGCGCGAGTCTTTCCGTCATAAATCAATGATAGCCGGCGTTGTTACCGGGGTGATTGCCGGTTTTGGTGCCTCTGGCTATGTCGCCGCTATCACCGCAATTGATGAATTATTATCCCAAAGCCAGAAAGATTAATGCTTTCATGGTCATGGTTCATTGTCACTAGTCAAAAGATATCGATAAGGAGAACATAAAGATGAGCAGCGCAGATAAGTCGAAATCAAGCTTGTCAAAAGAAGCAAAATTGACCAGTGAACTGGCCCAAATTCTTGATGATCGTGATTTAACTGACATTGAACTGGAAACAGACACCTTATCTATCCGCGTCTCTCGCACAGCCGCGGCGCAACATGTGATTGCAGGCGCAGCCCCTGTGGCCGCCGCAGCACCTGCCCCTGCCCCTGCCCCTGCTGCTGCCGCAACACCGGCGGCGCCGGCACCAAGCACAGAAGATGATTTGAGCGCCCATGCAGGGGCCGTAAAATCCCCGATGGTTGGCACATATTACGAAAGCGCTGAGCCAGGCGCGGCCCCTTTTGTCAAAGAAGGTGACAGTGTATCAAAAGGCCAGACCATCTGTATTATCGAAGCTATGAAAGTTATGAATACCATCACCGCTCCGCAGGCAGGCACTGTAAAACATATTGCCTGCCAGAACGGACAGCCTGTTGAATTTGATCAGCTATTAATTGTCATAGAATAAACGGCGGTATCGGACGATGTTTAAGAAGATTCTGATTGCCAACAGAGGTGATGTTGCATTGCGGGTATTGCGCGCCTGCAAAGAAATGGGCATTCCCAGTGTTGTGGTTCATTCAACGGCTGATGCCTCATCCATGCCAGTGCGTCTGGCAGATGAATCAGTCTGCATTGGCGGCGCCTCTGCGGCTGAATCATATCTGAATATTCCTGCCATCTTATCTGCGGCGGCGATCACAGGTTGTGATGCGCTTCATCCCGGGGTTGGGTTTTTATCTGAAAATGCTGATTTTGCCGAGATGGTCAAAGCACATGGCCTTACCTTTATAGGCCCCGACACATCTCATATCCGCGCTATGGGTGACAAGGTAGAAGCAAAAATCACGGCGGCAAAGGCAGGTTTGCCATTGGTGCCAGGATCACCGGGCGCTGTCCATACGATTGAAGAAGCAGCAGAAGTTGCCAAAGAAGTCGGGTTCCCCTTGCTAGTGAAGGCTGCATCAGGCGGTGGCGGGCGTGGTATGAAAGTCGCCGCAACACCAGATGATTTATCTGAAGCTTTCTCATCTGCGCGCTCTGAAGCAAAAGCGGCCTTTGGTGATGATACGGTCTATTTAGAACGATATCTTGATAACCCGCGTCATATTGAAATTCAGGTGGTCGGTGATTCTCACGGCAATGCCATCCATTTGGGTGAGCGTGAATGCTCTATCCAAAGACGCCACCAAAAACTGTTTGAAGAAGCCCCCTCACCTATCATTGATGATAAGGCGCGTTCTGAAATCGGAGAGATCGCAGCAAAAGCAACCAGAGATATGGGGTATCTGGGCGTTGGCACAATGGAATTTCTGTATCAGGATGGCGAATTTTTCTTTATCGAGATGAATACGCGCATTCAGGTAGAACACCCTATTACAGAAGCCATCACAGGCATTGATCTTGTTCAGGAGCAAATCAAAATTGCCGCAGGTAATCCCATTAGTGTCACACAGGATGAGGTGACTTTTGAAGGCCATGCGATTGAATGCCGGATCAATGCAGAACATCCGGAGACCTTTATGCCAACACCCGGAAAGGTCACGCGCTTTCATCCCTCTGGCGGGCCGGGCGTGCGAATTGAATCAATCTTATATAGCGGCTATAGCGTGCCGCCTTATTATGACAGCATGATCGCCAAATTAATTGTTTATGGCAGAGACAGAGACCATTGCCTGACAAGGTTGAAAATGGCGCTTGATGAATTTGTGATTGAACCAATTCCAACAACGCTGGATCTGCATCGCCGCCTGATCAACGCGCCTGCAATTCATGATGGCAGCTATTCCATCAAATGGTTGGAAGAAGAGTTTCTGGCGAGCGATTCATAACATCAAAGGATAAGAGGTGAGCGGCACTTTCATCTATGCACCAGAGACAGTCATTAAGGCCTATAGTCTTGGTGTTTTTCCAATGGCTCTGTCACATGATGATGATGAAATCCATTTTTTTGACCCGGACAACAGAGGCATCATACCGCTCCACCCGCCGCATATCCCAAAGCGTCTTTTTCGCCTCGTCAGGCAAGCGCCTTATCAGGTGCGCTATGATACCGCCTTTCATCAGGTGATATCGCAATGCGCTGCCATCACCTCAGACAGGCAAGATAGCTGGATTAACAAAACCATCATTGAGTTATATGTCGCGCTTCACGCAATGGGATTTGCCCATAGTGTTGAAATTTGGGACCAAGAACAGCTTGTTGGCGGGCTATATGGCATAAAAATAAGGCGAGCCTTTTTCGGTGAATCCATGTTCTCACGCGTGCCAAATGCCTCAAAAATTGCATTAACGCATCTGATAGCCAGACTGCATTATGGCGGGTTTCAGCTACTTGACGCACAATTTGCCAATGACCATCTAAGGCAATTCGGACTGATAGAGATTTCAAGACAACAATTTCAGGACCATCTGGCAGACGCCAAAGAAGGCAGAGCTGATTTATGTTTTGATAAATCAGAAAATGAGGTTATCGCTCATCTCAGGCACGTGATGAGTGTGACATCATAAACAGCATGTTCAAGGCCTGATATGGCAGGGCTTGAAGAGAATACCCATCCTGAAAAGACCTCAACAGGGGCGATCGTCCTGTCATGGCCAACATCGCGCACTGTCAAATAAGCAGCGTCCTCTGGCGGCTCTTCAGGCGGGCGATAGGCACAACGAAGCACAGTGATTTCAAGAGTGCCAAAACGCTCTGGCACATTTAAGGCCACATCAAGTGATGATATGCGCGCTGTTATTTTATCAAGTGTCTGAAGTTTTGCTTGTGATGATTCAAGCCACGTATCAGCCGTAACGGGGCTGGCACTTGCTAAAAACAGCCCTGTGACCGCATAAGCAAATCGCTTATTCATCGCCGCCTTGGGAGAAGACAACCTTGCCAAGTAAATCAGTCAGGCTAACAGGATCTCTGGTGTCATAGATCACATCACCAACACCAAGCATATCATCTGAAAAGCCGGGCATAACCTCAAGATAATTACCGCCAAGTAATGAGGAGGCGGTAATCCGCGCTGAGCTGTCATCAGGCAAAGATATCGCCTCATCAATGGCAAGGACAACACGTGCGCTATAGGTATCAGGATCAAGTGTCTGAGACGTTACCGTACCAATCTTTATGCCGGATAAGATGACATCATCACCAACAGATAACCCTGCGACATTGCCAAATTCTGCTTCGATAACATAGCCTGAACCTGTTTTGATATCAGCTGCCTGATAAGCGACATAGCCAAAAAAGGCAGCTCCCGCCAACACAACCGCACCCATCACTGTCTCAATCATGTTTCTTTGCATATTCGATTCTCTTTGTTACTGCGGCTTGTTGAAGTGGTTTATGGGGTCCAGGCTTCGTAATCACCTGTTGATGGCGCACGCTTCCCACCTTTTAGCACATGGCCTTTGGGACGGTGCGCGTAATTGGTGCCTGTTAGATTCGGCAAATGGCCTGCCTGCCACTCTGCTTTGGCATAGCCGCCAGATGGTGGCGGTGTCTGTTCTGTATAATGCAACCAGCCGTGCCAGTCTGCAGGCACTTTTGATGCCTCAACAGAGCCACGATAAATGACAAAGCGTTTTGGGCGCCGGGCATTGGCACGCGCTTTTTTCTCATAATAATGGTTGCCGAATTCATCCTGACCAATTTTCTTGGCGCTCATTTTGATGAAAAAGGATGACACAAATTTCATAATACCCTCTTAATTCCCCAGTTAGCCCGATTGGGATTGCAGCGCTTGCCTTTTCGACCACACACCTTCTTCGTGCCTTATCAGCTTTGTCTTTCTTATCGTCTATGATGATGAAATGCAAGACATCGGCAAAAATCAGAACAAAACAAATAGTTAAAAAGCATGAAGAAAAACAGCAAAGCAAACCACGCTCTGATTGTTTTTCCTGTCAAGAAAAATAATTACAAAAAAGTGACAAAATTAGGGCAAACCTATTGGACAACACCCCCTATATCATGTAGCGTGATAAACCTATGCTACTAGATATGGTGTTATGGCACTTTAACTACGTGGTGTAAGTATCAGAGAATTATGGTTTCAAACTAATTATCCACGAGGTCTAACATGCGTTTTGAAAGACGGCACACTACAAAAGGTCAAGGCCCCTTTGATTCACTCTCTTTTCGCCTAGCGACAAGTGAGATCAAAAATCCAGATGGCACAATTGTCTTCCGCGCCGAGAATATTGAAGTTCCAGAACAATTTTCACAAGTCGCGGCCGATATTTTGGCCCAAAAATATTTCAGAAAAGCAGGCGTGCCGGCAAAGCTTGTTAAAATCGAAGAAAACAATGTCCCCTCATTTTTATGGCGCTCAAAAGCAGATGAAAAAGCGCTTAAGGCATTGCCAGAAGATGAGCGCTATGTAGGTGAGACCTCAGCAAAGCAGGTTTATCACCGTCTTGCAGGCACATGGACATATTGGGGCTGGAAAGGTGGATATTTCAGCTCAGAAGATGATGCACGCATTTATTATGATGAGATGTGTGCCATGCTTGCGCTTCAGATGGCTGCACCGAATTCACCTCAGTGGTTTAACACAGGTCTGAATTGGGCATATGGCATTGACGGGCCAAGCCAGGGCCATCATTACGTTGATTATAAAACAGGCAAAATGGTGCGCTCTAAGTCATCTTATGAGCATCCTCAGCCGCATGCGTGCTTCATCCAGTCAGTTGATGATGATTTGGTGAATGAAGGCGGCATCATGGATCTGTGGGTGCGTGAAGCGCGCTTGTTCAAATACGGTTCCGGGACAGGCTCTAATTTCTCACGCCTGCGCGGATCTGGTGAAGGGCTGTCTGGTGGTGGCAAATCATCAGGATTAATGAGCTTTTTGAAAATCGGTGACAGAGCGGCCGGCGCCATTAAATCAGGTGGCACAACACGCCGTGCTGCCAAGATGGTGACTGTTGATATTGATCATCCGGACATCGAAGAATATATCGACTGGAAAGTTGTTGAAGAGCAAAAGGTGGCAGCGCTTGTCGCAGGCTCAAAGATCACACAAAAGCATATGAACGCTGTGATGGCAGCTTGTGCAGATGGTGAAGGTGAGAGCGCCTTTAACCCGCGTGAAAACAAATCATTGAAAAAAGCCATCATCTCAGCACGCCGCGATATGGTGCCTGAAAATTATATTCAGCGTGTGATTCAATTTGCCAAGCAAGGCTTTACCGAGATTGATTTCAAGACCTATGATACAGACTGGGATTCAGAAGCCTATTTGACAGTGGCAGGTCAGAATTCAAATAACTCTGTTCGTGTCACAAATGACTTCCTGAACGCGGTAGAAGCAGGCAAAGAATGGGATCTTATCCAACGCATTGACGGCAAAGTCGCCAAGCGTGTAAACGCAGCTGAATTATGGGACAAAATCGCCCATGCCGCATGGGCATGTGCTGATCCAGGCCTGCAATATGATACGACCATCAATGAATGGCATACCTGCCCGGAAGGTGGCCGTATTAATGCCTCAAATCCTTGTTCAGAATATATGTTCCTTGATGACACCGCTTGTAACCTTGCCTCATTAAATTTGATGCAATTCCGTTTCGAAGACGGGTCATTTGACATTGAACGATTTGAATATGCAGTGCGTTTATGGACACTCGCACTGGAAATCTCTGTGATGATGGCGCAATTCCCGTCAAAGGAAATCGCGCAAGGCTCATATGACTATCGCACATTGGGGCTTGGCTTTGCCAATATTGGCGGCTTGCTGATGGCCTCTGGCTTTTCATATGACTCACCAGAAGGCCGCGCTCTTTGCGGCGCTATCACGGCTGTGATGACTGGTCGCTCTTATGCGACATCTGCTGAGATTGCCAGCGAAATTGGTGCTTTCCCGAGATATAAGGAAAATGCTGACCATATGTTGCGTGTTATCCGCAATCACCGCCTTGCAGCACATTCACAGGACACTGGCTATGAAGGCCTGTCTGTTCTGCCAGTGCCGCTTGATGCCGATAATTGCCCGGAAGCAGGTTTGGTGGACGCTGCCAAACAGGCATGGGATGAGGCATTATCATTAGGTGAAAAGCATGGCTATCGTAACGCCCAGTCAACTGTGATTGCACCAACAGGCACGATCGGTCTTGTGATGGATTGTGACACCACAGGTATTGAGCCAGACTTTGCGATTGTGAAGTTCAAAAAGCTTGCCGGTGGCGGTTATTTCAAGATCATCAACCGCGTTGTACCAGAAGCGCTTACACGCCTTGGCTATAGCGAAGAAGAACAACAGGATATCACAAAATATGCAGTCGGACATGGCAGCCTTGACTCCTGTCAGTCTGTTTCTCTTAACGCACTTCGTGACAAGGGATTTGGCGAAACTGAACTCGCCAAGCTTGCAGCTGCGCTTGAAAATGCTTTTGATGTGAAATTTGCCTTTAATCATTTCACCTTAGGTGCTGACTTCTGCCGTGATGTTCTTGGCTTTAGCGATGAGCAACTCAATGATTTCAATTTCAACATGCTGGAAGCACTTGGTTTTAGCAAAGATGAGATTGAGGCAGCGAACATTCATGTCTGTGGTGCAATGACCCTAGAAGGGGCCCCGCACCTAAAGGATGAGCATTTGCCAATCTTTGATTGCGCAAATGTGTGTGGTCGTATCGGGAAGCGATTCTTGTCTGTTGACAGCCATATCACCATGATGGCCGCCTCTCAGCCATTTATCTCTGGCGCGATTTCCAAGACGATTAATATGCCAAATAATGCAGAGGTGAATGAATGTGGTGATGCTTATATGTTGTCATGGCGCCTCGGCCTGAAAGCCAATGCGCTATATCGTGACGGCTCAAAGCTCAGCCAGCCTTTATCATCAGCTCTTGTCGAAGATGAAGATGATGATGAAGCAGAAGCATTGGCAGCACCGCAAGCTGCCGCTGTACCACAAATCGTTGAGAAAATTGTGGAGCGTGTCATTGCGCAAACAGAACGCAACAAGCTGCCTCAGCGCCGCAAAGGCTATACACAAAAAGCCACTGTTGGCGGTCATAAAGTCTATCTGCGGACAGGCGAATATGAAGATGGCAGCCTTGGTGAAATCTTCATCGATATGCATAAAGAAGGCGCTGCCTTCCGCTCATTGATGAATAATTTTGCTATCGCGGTCTCTATTGGTCTGCAATATGGCGTGCCGCTCGAAGAATATGTGGAGGCATTTACCTTCACACGCTTTGAGCCACAAGGGATTGTGACAGGCAATGATGCTATTAAGATGGCAACGTCAATTCTGGATTATACATTCCGCGAACTGGCTGTATCTTATCTTGACCGTCATGATCTGGGCCATGTGTCTAAAGAAGACCTTGAAGCAAGCGCCACAGGTGCAGGTGAGGCACAATCTGAGCTTTTGAATAAGGTCACAAGCCGTGGCTTTATCCGCAAGCAAGGGCTGATTGTCTATTCTAATCAGAATGCGGCAACTGCTCTGGCAGAGGCGCCGGACACAACCGCACTTGCCCCGTCTGTAACTGCGCCGTCTGTTACAACAGAAGCAAAAGCAGTGACCACAAGCATCGCGACAAGCGCGGCAAATGACAAATCAACACAAGTCCAGCAAGCCAAAATGCAGGGCTATGAAGGTGAGTCTTGCCCGGAATGTCAAAATTTCACGCTTGTTCGTAACGGCACTTGTTTGAAATGTAACACATGTGGGTCAACAACTGGCTGTAGCTAGCACTTGTCCACATGATATAATTTTTGCAAAAGCCCCTCTGACAAAGAGGGGCTTTTATTATATGGTGATGAGTAAATCCACACACCTGATTTTTGGGCCCTGCCCATACAGGTCTCTTTCTTATGAGGTTTTTTATGTCTGATACAATTACAAACCGCCTTGCCGAATTAGGGATCACCTTACCTGACGCGCCGGCACCGGCTGCCAATTATATTCCTTTCGTCAAAACAGGTAATTTGGTGTTCATCTCAGGGCAAGTACCCCTGGTCAATGGCGCCATAGAGCTTACTGGCAAAGTGGGTGATACTGTTACAATTGAACAGGCCCAGCAACAAGCGCGCATTTGTGCTATAAATATTCTGGCACAAGCCAAAGTGGCTGCCGAAGGTGATTTGAGCAAAATCAAACGTATTGTGAAATTAGGTGGCTTTGTTGCCTGTCGTGATGATTTTACCAGCCAGCCGGAAGTCATAAATGGCGCCTCTGATCTGATGGCAGATATCTTTGGAGAGGCTGGTCAACATGCCAGATTTGCGGTGGGAACAAACGCCCTGCCACGCGGTGTTGTGGTTGAAATTGACGCTGTCATAGAACTGCACTAGCGCTAGCCGACTTAACGGCCCTGCTTGCTTTTATAGACAAGCAAAAGAGGCAGAGCCGTTAAGCAGCAGGCCTTGATTGTCATGAAAGGCGTGCCATATCAACATCAAGCCTGTGCGTTGCATAATGCGGCAGACAAACATCTTATATTGTTGTGACATCAAAGACATGTATTTAGAACCTTGCCGCGATATCCACACCATCCCTGCCGAAGACTGGGACACCCTTATCCCGGATAGCAACCCGTTTTTATCTCATGGCTTCTTAGGCGCCCTTGAAGCAAGCCAGTCTGTGGGCCAAGATACCGGATGGGATATTTTTCATTTGATACTGAAAGATGATAAGGGGTCGATTTGCGGGGCTATGCCTGGCTATTTGAAATCTCATTCTTATGGTGAGTATATTTTCGATCATAGCTGGGCGCATGGCTATGAGCGCGCCGGCGGTGCCTATTATCCCAAATATCTGTCTGCCGTGCCTTTTACACCTGTCACTGGCGCACGCCTGCTTGCAAAAGATAAGACAGCAAAACAGGCGCTTATTCAAGGCGCTGCGCAAATCTCTGACAAGCTTGGCTTATCATCAGCGCATATCAATTTTTTATCGCAAGACGATAAACACGCATTTGAACAAGCAGGATGGCTTATTCGCCAGGGGATACAATTTCACTGGCATAATGATGGTTATGAGAGCTTTGAGTCCTTTTTGGACAGCCTGTCATCACGCAAACGCAAAAATATTCGCAAAGAACGCCGCAGCCTGGGCGAGAATGCGGTCCGGTTTATGCGCCTGACAGGAGATGATATCAAAGCCCCTCATTGGGATAGCTTTTATGAATTTTATCTGGCGACTATTGATAAAAAATGGGGCGGCGCGTATCTGACAAGGTCTTTTTTCGAGCTTATCGGCCAAAAGCTTGCGGACAGAATTGTTCTGATTATGGCAGAGCATGATGGGCAAATTATCGCAGGCGCGCTAAATCTGATGAGTGACGACTGCCTGTTTGGTCGTAATTGGGGCAGTCTTGTTGATTTGCCAAATCTGCATTTTGAGACCTGTTATTATCAGGCAATCGACCATGCCATTGAGCATAAGCTAGCGAGGGTGGAGGCAGGTGCACAGGGCTTACATAAGGTACAACGCGGCTATTTGCCTGTCAGAACTTATTCAGCACATCACATTGCCCATGATGGCTTCAAAGAAGCCATAGAGCGCTTCTTATCAGCTGAAAACCATGCTGTGGCCTCTGAACGCGAGGCCATCATGGCTGAGAGTCCCTACCGTAAAACTGATTAAGCTTTCGCCGTTTTTCGTGCCTTTGGTTTATTTTTTGGCTTTGGCGGTGCTGGGGTTGCGCTAACCTTTAACCCCTCCTTACCCAAAGTGACCTTTGCAAGGCCGCCATCTGATAAATCCCCAAATAACATCATTTCCGCCAGTGGTTTTTTGATATGTTCTTGCACCACACGCGCTAATGGGCGGGCCCCATAGGCTGAGTCATATCCTTTATCTGCCAGCCAGTCGCGCGCCTTATCATCAAGCATAATTTCAACAGACCTGTCAGCAAGTTGCATTTCAAGCTGCATGATAAATTTATCAACCACCAGACGCACAACCGGCACAGGAAGAGGACCAAAGGGAATAACAGCATCAAGACGATTGCGGAATTCAGGAGTAAAGGCACGTTCGATAGCCTCTTTATCAGCGTCAATCTTATTGCCTCTGCCAAAACCAATGGCTTGTTTTGACATTTCCTGAGCGCCGGCATTGGTTGTCATAATCAAAATAACATTTCTGAAATCAACAGACTTGCCGTTTGAATCAGTCAGCTTGCCATGATCCATCACCTGCAAAAGCAAATTAAACAAATCAGGATGTGCTTTTTCAATTTCATCAAGCAATAAAATCGCATGAGGGTTTTGATCAATCGCATCAGTAAGCAGACCGCCCTGATCAAAGCCAACATAGCCAGGAGGCGCGCCTATGAGACGTGAGACCGTGTGCCGTTCCATATATTCAGACATATCAAAGCGCACAAGCTTTACGCCAAGCGTCTCTGATAATTGCTTTGCCACCTCTGTCTTGCCAACACCTGTTGGTCCTGAAAATAAATAGCTGCCAACTGGTTTTTCAGCTTCACGAAGACCTGCTCTCGATAATTTGATAGCAGAGGCAAGTGCCTCAATTGCCATATCCTGTCCAAATACCATGCGTTTGAGATCTGTTTCCAGAGTCGCAAGAGCTTGTTTATCATCACGGCTGACATGTTTTGAGGGAATGCGCGCCATAGTCGCAATTGTATTTTCAATCTCTTTTTGGCCAATGATTTGCTTGCGCTTTGACGGGGCAAGAAGGTTCTGAGACGCCGCTGCTTCATCAATCACATCAATCGCCTTATCAGGCAATTTGCGATCATTGATATAGCGTGCCGCCATTTCAACCGCGGTTTTAATCGCCGCAGATGAGAATTTTACACTATGATGCGCCTCATAGCGTGACTTCAAACCCATAAGAATTTTAATGCTGTCAGGCACAGATGGTTCAGCAACATCAATTTTCTGAAACCGTCTGACAAGCGCACGATCTTTTTCAAAATAGCCGCGATATTCTTTGTAAGTGGTTGAGCCAATACAGCGCAAAGTGCCATCTTGCAAAGCAGGCTTTAACAAGTTTGAGGCATCCATCGCACCGCCAGATGTTGAGCCTGCGCCAATGATGGTATGAATCTCATCAATAAATAAGATTGCCTGATCATTTTGTGCAACCTGCTTCATCACACCCTTCAGGCGCTCTTCAAAATCACCACGATATCGTGTTCCTGCCAAAAGCTGGCCCATATCAAGGGAATAGATGACCGCTTCTTTCAACACATCCGGCACATCGCCTTCATGGATTCGTTTTGCAAGCCCTTCTGCAATCGCGGTCTTACCCACACCCGGATCACCCACATATAGCGGGTTATTCTTAGAGCGCCGGCATAGAATCTGAATGGTCCTGTCAACTTCGGCATCGCGGCCAATCAGAGGGTCAATTTTATCCTGAGCTGCCTTATCATTGAGATTCACGGCATATTGGGTCAACGCATTTTGTTCTGCTTCACCTGCCCCTGCCTCGCCTTCTGTTTGGCTGTCTGCCCCTCTTGGTGCATCACCTTTGCCGTGGCTGATATAGCTGACGGCATCAAGGCGGCTCATATCCTGCGATTTCAGGAACCAGACTGCGTGGCTGTCTCTCTCAGAGAACATGGCCACAAGAACATTGGCGCCTGTTGCCACTTCGCGGTTAGAGGATTGAGTATGAATGATAGCGCGTTGAATGACACGCTGAAACCCTGCAGTAGGCTGAACTTCGGCATTAGGCTCTGCTGAGACAATGGAATCAAGCTCATCTTGAATATGAATGTTCAGCATGGCTTTTAATTCTTCGACATCAACGTCACAAGCACGCATAACCTCAAGCGCGTCTGTATCTTCTGTCATTGCCATAAGCAAATGTTCAAGCGTTGCAAATTCATGCGCATGCTCTGCTGCGATATGCATCGCCTTGGTAATGGTTTGCTCTAGTTCTTTTGAAAGCATGATTATTCTTTCTCAAGCTGTAATTGCAGGGGGTGTTCGTTCTGGCGGGCAAAATTCATGACCTGCGCTGCTTTGGTCTCAGCAATTTCATAGGTAAACACACCACAAACCCCCACACCGCGCTGATGCACATGAAGCATAATACGTTGTGCTGATTCATGATCATGCCCAAAGAAGCGTTGCAATACCATCACAACAAATTCCATCGGCGTATAGTCATCATTAAGCATTAACACACGATATAAGGATGGCTTTTTTGTCTTCACGCGCTCCTGAAGCGCAAGATTGCCATCAGTATCATTGGTATCAGTTCGTTTATCTGCCATTGCGGTTTCTTAATTTCGTCACTCTTTATGTTACCATAACCCTATTATGATATTGGCATTTTGTTTGTGATGAAAAGAGGTTTACACGAATTTTTTTTTCATTTTATCATCAGGATGATGGACAAGACCACAAGATTTAGTATGATTCTAGCAATCATCCGCAACGGATGGTGGGTATGATGGTGTGAAAGAGGTCTTAAGATTGTCAATGTGGCGCAATTTCCTGATGATTATTTGTATGGTGTGGGCATGTGTGATCATCACCACCATACCGTCATCATCACTTGCCTCATCGCGCTATGCGGCCATCGTGATTGAAGAGAAAACAGGACGCGTTCTATTTTCACGCAACGCTGATAAAAAACTCTACCCTGCCTCTTTGACAAAAATCATGACACTTTACATGTTGTTCGAAGAGTTAGAGGCAGGCAGATTAACGATGAAAAGCCGCCTGCCAGTCAGCCGCATCGCGGCCAGCCGGTCTCCTTCAAAACTTTATCTTGCGCCAGGGTCGAGCATCTCTGTTGAAAATGCCATTCTGGCACTTGTCACAAAATCTGCAAATGATGTCGCCACAGTAGTAGGGGAAAAAATATCAGGCACAGAACGCGCCTTTGCCGGCAAAATGACTCGCAAGGCAAGAGCGCTTGGCATGGTCAATACGACTTTCAAAAACGCCTCAGGCCTGCCAAATCGCAAACAACATTCCACCGCACGCGATATGGCGCGACTTGGGGTGGCTATCCGGCGCGATTTCCCGCAATATTATCACTATTTTTCGCGCACCAAATTTTCATTTAACGGGCGCAACTATGGCAATCACAACAAATTATTACGTCTGTTTGACGGCACTGACGGTATCAAAACCGGCTATACAGGCGCCTCTGGGTTTAATCTTGTTGCCGCAACAGAGCGCAATGGTGTGCGTTTAATTGGCGTTGTCTTTGGCGGGCGGTCTGGTGCCACAAGAGATGCGCATATGATGAAAATCCTTGCGACCCAATTCAGACGGGTAAAGCCTTTTGCAGTGCGTCAAATCGCAGCGCCTGCAGCGCCGCCGCCACGACCCAATGTCCCAAAGCGCCCTCAGGTAAAGCAATCACAAACGCAATTGGCCACTTTATTCACCCCGCAAGAAGAGGTGGCAACACAGAACCCACAAGGCTGGGCCATTCAGGTCGGCAGCTTTGCAAGACGTGTCAATGCGCATAAAGCAGCGCTTGATGCAAGGCGCAATGCCCGTGATGTTCTGGGGCTTGTGCCAGCGCAATTATCTGTGGTGGTGCGTGGTGAGATGCCCTTATGGCGGGTGCGATTTGGCAATCTTGAAGAAACAGAGGCGCGCGCCGCATGTGCTGCTTTGTTTTTATCTGGCAAAGCCTGTATTGCCCTGCCCACAGGCTAGCGCTTAGCCAGCATTAAAAGCATCATCAATATCAGGAAGCGTATCAAGGCTTTGACAGCATTTTGGCATGCTATCGCGGTAAATATGACCTTGTGTATACATGCCTTCCAAAGTGTCAAACATGCCAGGAGATATCGAAATAATATCAGTGCCGGTTACTTTGAAAAACATATGCGCATGACAGGTCTTACAACACCCTCTTCTGGCTCCTTCAGAAGACGCATACCAGTCAATCTGTTCTGCCCCTGATGTAATTGTGAGCTGGTGATCATGGCATTTTGCCGCCGCCCAGGTAAAACCAGACGTGCGCAGACAATCAAGACAATGACAGACCACAAATGGATGAAAGGGGCCTTGCATCTTTATGGTGACTGCCCCGCAATGGCAACGCCCTGTATATTGGCGCCCTTTTGTAGCTTCGATTGGTTTCATGGCACGCGCTCCTTGCTGATGGGGGTTGGCTGTCATTATTTCGTTTGTCACATCACAACGCACCGGAGCAGAAGTCAAATAGTTAATGAAAATTACGTCCTTTATCAGGGATAAGTCTGTCACCGCCTATGGTATGAAGATAGGTCAAATAGCCATCACAATTATGCAATGATTCTGCGATAAAATGCAGAACAGGACCTTCTTTTTGTATGCGCCCTACCACGCCTAAAAGACGTGATTTCAGCAATGCTTTGCGATAGCTTTGTGTTAAATGCGGCCAGACAATCACATTTAAGGAAAAATCCCCGTCTTCTATTGTGACAAACATTGTCCCCTTAGCGGTACCAGGTTTCTGGCGCATGATCACAAGCCCGACAAGACGCAACCGCAACCCATGGCGTGCCTTGGCCGCATGATGAGCTCCCTGCCAATTATCCTGATTATAATAAGGGGCCAGAAATGTCACAGGATGGGTGCGCAGTGATAACGCTGTCGTGCTATAATCCATGACAAGCTTTTCTGCTTCACCTGCTTCTGGCAACATAATCTCGTCTTGTTCTCCTGACAGGCTGTCTGCAGGCACTTTGGCGGCGGCGAATAATGGCATATGGTGAAATTGTTCTGCACGCATTTTCTTGATTTGCCAGAATGCCTGTCTGGCTGACAGACCAAAGCTTGTAAAGGCATCTGCTTTGGCAAGCACTTCAAGCGTGCCAAGTGAGATATCTGCTTTGCGCACAATATCTTCAAGACTGGCATAACCTTTGCGTCTGGCGGCGACAAGCCGTTCTGCCTCTGCCTGATTCACCCCTTTGATTTGCCGTAACCCAAGGCGCAACGCATGATATGGCCCTTTATGATCATCTGGCTCAAGACTATTATCCCAATGCGAGAAAGCAACATCAATGGAACGCACATGCACACCACTTCTTTTGGCCTCTGCCACTAATTGGGCAGGGGCATAAAATCCCATAGGCTGCGCATTAAGGATGGCGCAAATAAACACATCCGGATAATGGCATTTTAGCCATGCTGATATATAGACAAGAAAGGCAAAAGAGGCCGCATGAGATTCAGGAAAACCATAAGTGCCAAACCCTTCAATCTGTTTGAAACATCTGGTCGCAAATTCAATATCATAACCACGTGCGACCATGCCCTTTACCATACGCTCATGAAATTCATGTATGAGACCTGATTTTTTGAATGTGGCCATCGCCCGCCGCAATTGATCTGCCTCTGCGCCAGTAAATCCGGCGCCGACAATCGCAATTTTCATCGCCTGTTCCTGAAAAAGAGGTACGCCAAGCGTGCGCTCCAGCACCTGACGTAATTCTTGTGAGGGATATGTCACTTTTTCACGACCTGCCCGCCGCCTTAAATAGGGGTGGACCATATCACCTTGAATAGGTCCCGGGCGCACAATCGCTACCTGTACCACCAAATCGTGAAAACACCGTGGCTGCAATCGTGGCAACATCGCCATCTGTGCCCGTGATTCCACCTGAAAGACACCGACTGAATCTCCGCGGCATAACATATCATAAGTCGCCGCATCCTCCGGCGGCACACAAGCCAAAGTCAAAGGACGGTTATAATGATGTGCCATTAAATCAAAAGCGCGCCTGATACAAGACAACATACCAAGAGAGAGCACATCGACCTTTAGTAAGCCAAGCGCTTCGAGATCATCTTTATCCCATTCAATGATTGATCTTTGCTCCATCGCAGCCGGCCTTATCACACATAATGAATCAAGCCTGTCTCTTGCGATTACAAAGCCGCCTACATGTTGTGATAAATGACGCGGAAAGCCTTTCATCTGGCGCGCTAATTTGACGACCAGCCTGACTTGTGGATCCGTTGGATCAAGACCGGCATCATGAATGATTTTTTCATCAAATTCGGTACGTTCACGCCCCCATATTTCACCAGATAAAGCACTTTGTGCATCCTGACTAAGCCCAAAGACTTTGGCCACTTCACGCAACGCACTGCGAGCACGATAGGTAATCACAGCTGCGGCCAGACCAGCGCGGTGACGCCCGTATTTTGCATAGATATATTGAATCACCTCCTCACGGCGTTCATGTTCAAAATCAACATCAATATCAGGTGGCTCATTTCGTGACTCACTCACAAAGCGTTCAAAAAGTGGCTCTGAGCGTGCCGGATCAACAGATGTGATGCCAAGGCAATAACAAATCGCTGAATTGGCAGCAGATCCCCGCCCCTGACAGAGGATCTGTTTGCTTCTGGCATAGCGCACAATGTCAAAGACAGTTAAGAAAAAGGGGGCATAAGATAATTTGCGCACAAGCATTAATTCTTTACGCAAATACCCTTGCACAATATCAGGCACCCCGTCAGGATAGCGTTCATCAGCGCCCTGCCATGTCTGATAATCAAGCTCATCAATGGCAGATCTGCCTTTGGATAAAATTTCATCCGGATATTCATATGATAATTCTTGAAGACTAAAGGTGCATAAATGTGACACCTTATCAGCTTGCGTTAATGCCGCCTCATAGCCTGTCCATAAGCGCCGCATTTCCTGCGGGGTGCGCAAAACCTGTTCAGCATTTCGTGTCAAAAGATGACCGGCTTTTGCCAAAGTGGTCTTATGGCGGATACAACATAACACATCAGCCAGAGGGCGCCTGTCTGACTGGTGATACCGCGCCGCAGATAATGCCACAAAAGGCAGATTAGTTTGTTCTGCAAGATTTGCCATAACGGCAAGCCTGTCTTCATCACACCCATCGCGCACCAAATAGCCCCCTGCAAATAAAGGGGCTGTGATGATGGCGGCTAATTTTTGGTAATGAGATAATGTGTGTTCATGTGGCCTCTCTGGCGGTTGGATGATGACCACAACATCATCTGTCAGACGAGCCAGATCGCCTGGCCGTGCTTTCATTGCCTGACTGGCTGGCTGTCCTTTTGGGCGTTCATATCCCATATTTAACTGGCTTAAGAGCTGGCAGATAACACCATATCCTTGCCGGTTGCGCGCATAGATGATGATCTCAGGCAAAGGCTTATCTGCTATATTGCTTTGCGTGTCTTGCAATTCAAGACATGTGCCAACAAGCAAGGTCATGCCGGCCTCTTTGGCTGCCATATGCGCACGCACCAGACCTGCCATTGTGCCATAATCAGAAATGCCAATGGCCTGCCATCCCATCGCGGCCGCTGTTGTGATCATCTCTTGTGGATGAGAGGCGCCGCGTAAAAAGCTGAAATTTGTGACAGCGCCCAGAATTGTTTGTGCCATGTTATGCAAATAACCCGTGCATATACCAGCTGATTGCCTCACCTCTTTCAGGCAAGCCTGAACGATAAACCCATAGCCGGTGACCTGATACGGTCTCAAGGCGATAATAATCACGGCTTGTCATATCATCACGCAAATGTGCCTGCCACCATCGCGGCCCTATACGTTCTGGGCCTGTGGCACGGCGCACCCGCCAAATCTGGCCACGCCACCGCAATTGACTGGGCGGATGGTCAGGCAATAATGCGATCGCCTGAACAGGCTCTGGGGGGGATAACAGGCGCATTGGACGTGGTGATCTATGCCCTCCTGTCAGGGGCGTTTGATCATATAAAGTATCTGTTATTTGTGTGGTGATTTGCTGATGTGATTGCGCATTCACAAAACATTCAGATTCTTCAGGAATCCAATTTTCACGCATTGTTAATGTCTGCACACGATCAGATCCAAGCCGTGCCACAAGATGATCAACCAACTGGCTTAGCTGATCATGATCATCATCTGTTATGTCACCATCATCATTAAAGATCAGTGCCTCTGGCATTTTGGCACTTAAACTGCCTGCTTTGATCCAACTATAATCAATACCAAAGCCGGCATCGATTGTGCTGGCTGCGTCCTGAAACAAACGGTGAAACAGACGGATATCACGACTTGGCCGCGAGAGTTTGTGGCTGATATGCGCTGTCTGGCCTTCTGTGGTCTGCCAGCCTATTTCAATCTGGCGGCAACCAAGCATCATCTGTGTTAACATAGCGGCAAGACCTTCAAGCAACTCCCGGACCATCATTGTCACAGATGACAAGCCGCCAATTGGTTCGTGATAATGCTGTTGAATCATCACAGGTTGCAGGCAGGTCAATGGCACGGGGCGTTCAGGCACCAAACCAAACATCTGGTCACGGCGCAGCATCACCTCTTCACCAAATCGCATCGCAAGCATGCCACGCTTTAGCTGGCTGAGATCAGAGATACAACTCATACCTATCTGTTGCAGGTCTGCTATCTGCTGTGAGGTCAGGCGCAAGGCATATAATGGCAAAGAGGCCAGCGCCTCTTTATGGGCCTTATCTGTCTCAGCAATCAGCAAAGGTGTTTTTGGTAAATCGCTGATGGCAATACCAAGGGCAGCGCCATAATAAGAGGCCATCACAATATGAACACGCAGGCCATGATCCGCAAAACGCTGCGCCATATCAGCCATCATAGCCTGTGGCCCACCCCACAGATGATCAGCGCCAGTTGCATCAATCCATATACCAAATCTGTCTGGGTCATTGCCCACCACAGGGCTGTAGCGCCAACACCAATGTGCCATGCGTGTTAACCATTGCCTGTCTGCGACCTCATCAACAGGATAAAAGCGGCATAAAGCACTCAAAGCGCGTGCATCTGATAAAGACATATCAGCTGACAGGCCAAAACTTTGTGCCGCAGCGTTACAATACCGAATCTTATCTGTGCCTTTATGATGACCATAAAGTGCAAGCGGCGCATCTGCATCAAGACGGTGCACACGTGCCACACGGCTAAGAGCCAAATCCGGCAAATATACATACACAAAACGGGCATGACGTCCGGTCTTGAGCGCCTGATCAGAGACAGATATCTGAGATGTTGTTTGTGCGGCGGTCATATCATCTGCACCTATGAGGCAGAACGCTGCCAATGAGGCATTTGATGATGATTATGGTGACGATAAGGCTGACTGTCCCATGATGAGGACACAGACGCTATGCGGCTTTGCGGGGTCACAAAGCAAGATGACGCTCTATCCCAAATCACTCTGGCAGAGGCTGGATAGCCCCCTTTCACATGATCAAGTGACAAATCCCACATAGGGCGCCAGTCTGTGGTATCGGTATCATCTGCTTTTGCTGAGGCAATATGCCAGGCAGTCTCAAAACCAGAAGCGGCACCTGCCTGACCAATTAAAAAGGCAGTCGCACTCCCACGTTCGCAAGCAAGTTGCAGGCGTCTTGCGGCTTTTTGCCAGAGTGCTGTTTTTTCATATAAGGGACCATATTCATGAATCACCGCCGCAAGCCCGTTTGTCGCCAATGCTTCTTCGCAAGCAGCAAGACGCCGCAAGGGGTGTGATTCACGCACAAAAATAAATTGCTCAGAACAAAGCCCTAATTCAGCAAGCCCTGCGCCAAACAGATGGCCTGACAGACCGCCACGAACAGGCCCGCACCACACAATAGGCCCCTGCGCTTTCTTCGCACGTATCATCATTGCAACCAGTGCCAGACTAAAGGCAGATGTCACAGAAGCTGATTGCCCTCCTGTTATTAAATGCACGCGCCGGCATAACACACCACCGCCAAGTGCCTGATCAAGACCTTTATGGCCAAGTGACAAACGTGGTAATGATCGCCCCGCCGAGGCAGCGTGATAATGATGATGCATTTGTGAAAACACAAATTGTTTGTCTTCACAGCCAGTCTGGTGAAACAAATGGTGATTATGCATTTTTGATGAGCTGTCTTGTGTGCGCGTTTTTTCCGGCATCATCATAACTGGCATTATCTCCTCCGTTTCTTTGACAATTTATGTATATGTGAATGGCATATGGGGAATTGACATCATCAATTATCTGTCCGCATTTATATGCGTTTGTTCACTATATGTTCTATATATCTTATCTGATTCGCAAAATGAGTCAATATAAGAACAAAAAAAGAACATATGGTGTGAAAAAACAACACAATAAATGGAAAAATTGTGTTGGAATGCTGACGGGGTTACGCAATAACCCTCTTTAGCCGGCGCTCATGATTTTAAGACTAATTATTTAAGTCTAATTATCGGGGTCTTCATCATAAGGCTCTGCTGCTTTTTCATCATGGCCGGAACGGCTTGAATAAAAGCTAAGCCACATCAGCCCTGCGCCTAAAATAACAGAACCTAAACTGCCTGCAATGATGGCCACCCACCCGTGAAAACCAAGTGAAATCACACCCATTTCGACCCATAAATCATAGCTTGCCACCATCACTGCCACAAGCACAGCAAGAAAGCTTATCACTAAAAGTATCATTGAGCGAGTGCCAGATTTCATTATGCGCCTGTCCTGACCTGTGTTAGCGAGCGGCTTTTAATTCTGTTTCCACAAGACGCGCCCAATAGCTTGCGCCAATAGGCAGAATTTCATCATTGAAATCATAGCTTGTGTTATGAAGCATTTTGCCGGCAACCGCCTCGCCGCTGCCAAGCCAGATATAAGCGCCTTTGCGCTCTTCAAGCATATAGGCAAAATCTTCAGCTCCCATAGAGGCAGGCGGATTATGCACAATATTGGCTTCACCCACCACATCACTGGCAACTGATACAGCTCTTTGCGCCTCTGCTTTGTGGTTCATAGTCGGCGGATAGCCTACACGCCAATCTATCTCAGCACTGACACTATAGGCGGCGCTGACATTATCAGTGATCTTGCGAATTTGGTCTTGTATGGCAGCTCTGGTCTTGGGCAAAAGCGCACGCGCTGTACCGCGCAATTCTAAGGTATCAGGTATAACATTATAAGCACTGCCACCTTGCAGGCAGGTCACAGATACAACCGCTGCATCAAGCGGGTCTGTGGCGCGCGAGACAATTGACTGAAGAGATTGCACCAATGCAGCGCCTGCGATAATCGGATCACATGATTGTTGCGGCATAGCAGCATGCCCGCCGCGCCCATGAAGCACAATTTTGAAATGATCAGCAGAGGCCATACAAGCGCCATCATGCACTGCCACTTTGCCGACATCCAGACCAGGCCAATTATGCATGCCCCATACATGATCAACATCAAAGGTTGAAAATAGCCCATCTCCTATCATGGCTTTGGCACCGGCCCCACCTTCTTCGGCAGGCTGAAAAATAAAATAAACAGTGCCGTCAAACTGGCGTGTTTGCGATAAATATTTTGCAGCGCCAAGCAGCATAGCCATATGCCCGTCATGGCCACAGGCATGCATGCGCCCTTCGTTGAGTGACTTATGCGAAAACATATTGGCCTCTGTCATGGGCAGCCCATCCATATCAGCGCGCAACCCGATGGCGGCTGTTGAATCTCCCTGTCCTTTCAGGATGCCAACGACACCAGTTTTGCCCATGCCGCGATGCACCTCAATGCCAAACTCCTGCAATTGGGCAGCGATAAAATCTGATGTCCAAAATTCCTCATAACAAATTTCAGGATGCTGATGAAGCGCATGACGCCAGGCAGTCATTTCATCATGAGATTGTGCTATCGAATTCAAAATTGCCATTATCAGTCTCTGTTAGGTGCGAAAAATGCCTTTGCCAAGAGCACCAAGATAACCTGCCAGAACACCATATGCAAGGCCGGCTGCACATAACAAAGCCGCTTCACAAAGCCGCACAATGCCCAGAATGTCGTCAAATTAGCAAGCTTTGTCGTCCAAAAGACAGGCTTTTTGCCTGATGAAAGACATGGTGTTTGGTAATGATGGCGCTTACATGAAAAATAGCGTAAATCATTAGCCAAATCGTAAGATAAGCAAGGTCCGCAACAAGTCAGGGCCGTCAGCAATTTACCAGAGGTATAACAACCATGGCAGATAATCAAATAGATCGTGGCATTACAGGTCTTGGCAGCAACAAAAAGCGCTATTCAGCGTTTTCGCTTGCGCGCAATGCCATGTCATATCATCAAAACTGGCAACAAGCATGGCGCCATGCAGAACCGAAAGCAGAATATGATGCCGTGATAATTGGCGGTGGCGGGCATGGCCTTGCAACAGCTTATTATCTTGCCTCTGTCCATGGTATGACCAATATTGCGGTGATTGAAAAGGGCTGGCTTGGTGGCGGGAATACGGGTCGTAATACAACCATCATCCGATCAAATTATATGTGGGACGAATCAGCCGCGATTTATGACCATGCTCTGAAATTATGGGAAGGTCTGGCGCAGGATTTGAATTTCAACATCATGTTCTCACAACGCGGTGTTTTGACGATTGCCCATAGTTGGGGCGAGTTGCGCGATATGTCACGGCGCGTGCATGCTATCAGGCTCAATGGCATTGATTCTGAAGTTATGACGCCAGAACAAATCAAAAAATTTGTCCCCACAATTAATATCGACCAATCTATCCGCTATCCTGTGATGGGCGGCTTTTTGCAAAAGCGTGGCGGTACTGCCCGCCATGATGCTGTTGCATGGGGTTATGCCAGAGCGGCAGATGATTTAGGTGTTGATATCATCCAGAATTGTGAAGTCACAGGGCTGAAGCGTCAGGGCCGCAAAATTACAGGCATTGAGACAACAAAAGGCCTGATTAAAACCAAAAAAGTTGGTGTTGTGGTTGCCGGGCATTCCTCTGTATTGGGCGAGATGGCAGGTGTGCGCATGCCATTACAGTCACGGCCTCTGCAAGCGCTTGTATCTGAGCCAATTAAGCCGATTTTAGACACTGTTATCATGTCAAATGCGGTGCATATGTATATCAGCCAGTCTGATAAAGGTGAAATGGTGCTTGGCGCCGGTGTTGATAAATATAACTCTTATGCACAGCGCGGATCATGGCCGGTCCCCGAACATATGCTGGCAGCGGCAGTTGAATTATTCCCTGTCTTGTCACGCTTGCGGATGTTGCGTCATTGGGGTGGCATTGTTGATACCTGTCCTGATGCCTCGCCGATTATCTCAAAAACAGATGTAGACGGGCTTTATTTCAATTGTGGATGGGGCACGGGCGGCTTTAAGGCAACACCTGGATCAGGTCATGTTTTTGCTGATCTTATCGCAAATGACAGACCGAACGCAATCGCAGAGCCTTATGCACTCAAACGATTTGAGACAGGCTATCTGATTGACGAACATGGCGCCGCCGGTGTCGCTCACTAAACGCTTAAATATAAGGATATCAAAGTTCAATGTTACTGATTAACTGTCCTCATTGTGGCGCAAGAGACGAAGCAGAATTTAGCTGCGGAGGCGAGGCGCATATCGCACGTCCTTTGGCAGAAAACAGCATAACCGATGCGCAATTTGCAGATTACCTTTTTTATCGTCACAACCCAAAAGGTGTGTTTTTGGAAAGATGGCGTCATGCCTCTGGCTGCCGGAAATGGTTTAACGCTGTCAGAGATACTGTGACAGATGAAATTATCGAAATTTATGCCATGGGCGCTTTGCCGAAAACCAAAGCAGGAAAACAAGCCTATGCAGAGAATTGGCGCCGTGCCTCAGCAGCTGAAAAAGCCGCTGTGCCATCAAAGGCGAAAGGGAAAAAATAATGGGTTTATTTTCCGGAAAAGAGACAATGCGCAGCCCATCTGTGGGTCGTATCAATCGCAAGAAGTCTGTTAACTTTATCTTTGATGGCAAAAAATTTCAGGGATTCGAAGGTGATACACTTGCCTCTGCCTTATTGGCCAATAATGTGCATCTTGTTGGCAGGTCTTTCAAATATCACAGGCCGCGCGGGATCATGGCATCTGGATCAGAAGAAGCCAATGCACTTGTCAGAGTGGGAAGAGGCGCTTATGCAGAGCCGAATCTGCGCGCAACACAAGTTGAAATCTATGAAGGCCTTTATGCTGAAAGCCAAAACCGCTTTCCAAGCCTGAAGGTCGATGTTGGGGCCGTGAACTCTTTGTTATCACGCTTTTTCCCGGCAGGCTTTTATTATAAAACATTCATGTGGCCTGCCTCCATGTGGATGAGTTATGAGCATGTCATCAGACAAGCTGCCGGGCTTGGGCGGGTTGCAGATGACCATAATGATCCTGACCGCTATGAGCATAAACATGCGCATTGCGAAGTTTTGGTTGCAGGTGGCGGCGCTGCCGGCCTTGTCGCTGCCAAACAAGCAGCCATGTCAGGCGCACGTGTCATACTAGCAGATGAGCAGAATGAATTTGGCGGCTGGTTGCTTGGTGAATCAGATACAATGGTGGATGATAAGCCAGCTGATAGCTGGATTGCGCACATTGTCTCTGAGCTCCAAGAGATGGATAATGTCACCTTACTGCCAAGGACCACTGTCTTTGGCTATGGGGATCATAATTTCATCACCTTATGTGAGCGTGTCACAGATCACCTTGGCACACGTCCTGCCCATTTACCAAGACAGAGGCTGTGGAAAGTCAGAGCAACTGAGGTGATTTTGGCAACAGGCGCCCATGAAAGACCACTTGTTTTTTCAGGCAATGATTTTCCTGGTGTCATGTTGGCAGGGGCTGCGCGCATATATGCAAATCGCTATGGCGCTCTGCCCGGCAGACGCGTCATTATTACAACCAATAATGATGATGCATATCGCACAGCGATTGCTTTGCAAAAGCTGGGTGTCATGATAAGAGCCATTGCGGATATCAGACCAAATCCAAAAGGCGCTCTTGTAAAAGCGGTGCGTGATTCAGGCGTAGAAATACTGGCAGGCCATGCGGTGACATCTGCAACAGGTACGCTTCGTGTAGGCCATGTTACAATCAACCCTGTCAATGAAGATGCAAGCGAAGTAACTGGCGAAGCCATGCATTTTGATTGTGATTTGCTTCTGATGTCAGGCGGTTTATCACCCGCGGTGCATTTACACTCGCAAGCAAGAGGCAAGCTTCGTTGGGATGAGATAAGCTTATGTTTCCGCCCGTCTGTAGCCGTAGAAGCTGAGCAATCAGTCGGCGCTGCTAATGGTACATTTGATACAAATAAAGCACTGGCGGAAGGTGCAAAGGCAGCATTGAAAGCGCTTAACAGGCAAGGATTATCTGCTGATGCGCTTGACGCACCAGAGGCAGTGACACCAAAGCAATCCTTTGCACCTGTTGCTGCCTGGAAAATTGCCAATGGTCTGCCTGCAGGACAGGGTGATAAAGCCTTTGTTGATTTTCAAAATGATGTGACAGGCTCTGATATTCAGCTTGCCACAAGAGAAGGGTATCATTCAGTTGAGCATGTCAAACGCTACACCACAACTGGTATGGCAACTGATCAGGGTAAAACATCCAATATTAATGCCTTAGGTATTTTGGCAGATCAGCTGCAAAATGAAATTCCCAAGGTTGGCACAACAACCTTCCGCCTGCCTTACACACCAACAAGTATTGGTGCGATTGCAGGTCGTGATATAAAGGGGCTGTTTGATCCTGTGCGCCGCACAAGAATGGATAGCTGGCACCAACAGGCAGGCGCTGAATTTGAACATGTCGGCCAATGGATGCGTGCCTGGTATTACCCGCAATCAGGCGAGACCATGGAGCAGGCAGTCAATCGTGAAGTGGTCGCTGCACGCAAGACAGCTGGCCTTCTTGATGCCTCAACCTTGGGTAAAATTGATATCAGGGGCAAAGATGCTGCTGAATTTTTGAACCGGGTTTATACCAATGCTTGGCTGAAGCTTGGCATAGGCAAGTGCCGCTACGGCTTAATGCTCAAAGATGATGGCATGGTGATGGATGATGGTGTGACAACGCGCCTTGGCGAAAACCATTTCCATATGACAACCACCACAGGCGGCGCTGCCGGTGTTCTGGACTGGCTTGAAGAATGGCACCAGACAGAATGGCCGGAACTTGATGTCTATATGACCTCTGTGACAGAACAATGGTCTGTGGCAACACTTTCCGGGCCATTAGCACGCAAGATTCTGGCTGCGGCGGATTGTGATATTGATTTATCAGATGCCTCTTTCCCGTTTATGAGCATGCAAGAAGGGCATGTATCAGGTATTCCGGCGCGCATTTTCCGGATTTCATTCACCGGTGAGTTATCTTATGAGATTAATGTGCCGGCACGTTATGGTCTTGCCTTATGGAACGCGCTTATCAAAGCAGGTGAGCCTTTTGATATCACACCCTATGGGACAGAAGCGATGCATGTTCTGCGTGCAGAAAAAGGCTTTATCATTGTGGGACAAGAAACAGATGGCACAGTGACATCTACTGACCTTGGCATGCAGTGGATTGTCTCTGACAAAAAACCAGACTTCATCGGCAAGCGCGCTTTGGCACGCAAATCAATGGCGTCATCAGATCGCAAACAACTGGTTGGTCTTGTCACAAAAGATCCAAAACAGGTGATCCCAGAAGGGGCACATGCGGTCCTTGACCCAAATGAGCCGGCACCAATGACAATGTTAGGTCAGGTGACATCATCTTATTGGTCTCCGAACCTGAATAAATCAATTGCGATGGCCTTGTTGAAAAATGGTCGCGCCTTGAAAGGTCAGACTGTCTATTTCCCTATGCTTGACGGGCAGGCACCGATAGAGGCCACCATCACAGATACCGTATTTTATGACCCAAAAGGAGAGCGTATCAATGGCGAGCCAATCTAAGATGACGACCATGTCAACGATACAAGGTCATAGCGCCTTTTTTGGCCTCAAAGCCGACCATCAGGCAGCGCCGGATGGCGGCCCTGTTGGCCTGACCATCAAAGAGATGACCCATCAGGGCAAAATCAATATCAGATGCGGCAAATCATTTCACAAGAAATTGTCAAAGATCACAGGTATTGAAACAGACCTTGGCAATAATCGCTGTGCGTCAACAAAAAGCCGTCATGCCCTCTGGCTTAGCCCGGATGAGGTGTTATTGCTTACTGAAGCAGGTGCAGAACAAGCACTTGCAAAGCAAATTCAGGATTCAGCAGGTAATCTGAGCGTGGCTGTGAATGATATCACAGATGCGCTGACAAGCTTGCATTTATCAGGACATGCGCTAAGAGATGTATTGGCCAAAGGCTGCCCGCTTGATCTGCATAAAGATCATTTTAAGCAAGGTGATTGTGCGCAATCCACTTTGTCTCATGCCGGCGTGACGTTATGCGCTGTCGGGGCTGAGGAAATGATTGTGATTTGCCGGACAAGCTTTACAGATTATGTTGTATCATATCTGTGCGATGCCGCTCTTGAATATGGTTATGATCTGAAAATCTAACCATGCAGTTATAAAATGGCAAAAGGGGCTGACAGTGATAATCTGTCAGCCCCTTTTTTGTTATTAACAAAATATCTTTTAGAATTCACTATCAGGCAGAGCCTCTTTGCGCTTGGCAATAAAGGCTTGTAATGCCTCATCAATACCCTCATCAAGATGCGGCGCTTCATAACTAGCCAGCATTTCTTTGGCTCTTGTGCGCGCACGTTCATGCGATTCAACATAACCTTCAGAAGACCACTGCTCAAAAGTGGTATTATCTGCTAGAGATGAGCGCCAGAAAGCTGATTCAAAATTTGCCTGCGTATGAGATGATCCTAAGAAATGCTGACCTGGTCCTGTCTCACGAAGCGCATCCATCGCCTGACCATTATCAGAGACATCAATGCCATCTACCAAAGCCTGCATCATCGTCAGTTGATCAGCATCCAGAAGCAATTTTGCATAATCAGATACAAGACCACCTTCCATCCAGCCTGCTGAGTGAAGTGCAAAATTCACACCACCCAATACGGTCGGCACAATGGTATGCGCTGATTCATAGGCAGCTTGTGCATCAGCGGTCTTTGATCCTGTGAGTGAGCCGCCTGAGCGGAAAGGAACACCGAGGCGGCGCGCCAATTTAGCACACCCATATAAGACTTTTGCCGGCTCTGGCGTGCCAAAGGTCGGCGCACCGGTCTGCATGGATATAGAGCTTGCAAAGCTGCCAAAAATCACCGGCGCGCCGGGATTGACCGCTTGTGTGAATGCAATGCCACTCATAGCTTCTGCCAATGTTTGCGCCAATGTGCCTGCCACGGATACAGGCGACATGGCACCTGCCAAAATAAAGGGTGACAACGCCACTGCCTGATTATTTCTGGCATAGACTTTGAGCGCACCTAACATGGTATCATCCCATGTCATAGGTGAATTCGCATTGATAAGAGAGGTCGCAATTGTGTTTTGCGCCACAAAGTCTTCACCAAACAGAATTTTGGCCATATCCACTGTATCTTGCGCTCTTGACGGCGCTGTTACAGAGCCCATAAAGGGCTTGTCTGAATAGCGCATATGTGCGTAAACCATGTCCAGGTGACGTTTGGTAATTGGCACATCAACAGGCTCACAAACTGTGCCGCCTGAATGATGAAGACCAGGCAACATATAGACAAGCTTAACGATATTCTGGAAATCTTCTAATTCAGCGTAACGGCGCTCATTATTCAGATCGCGCACAAAAGGCGGGCCATAAACTGGCGCGAAGACTGTTTTATTACCACCTATCTCGACTGAACGGGCCGGATTGCGGGCCTGTTGCGTGAAATGAGACGGCGCTGTTTCACATAATTTGCGGGCAAGACCACGCGGGAAATGGACACGCTCACCTTTGACATCACAGCCAACATCCTTGAGGATTGTCAAAGCTTCTGCATCATCTCTGAAATCAATGCCAATCTCTTCTAAGATGGTTTCTGCATTATTTTCAATAATTTCAGCTGCCTCATCTGTCAGAATATCCACAGGCGGAATGTGACGTGTGATAAAGGGCGCAGCGTTTGCGGCATCACTGCCACCACGCAGTTGGCGTCTGGCATCACGGCCACCGCCACGGCGGCTACGTCTTTCTTGTGATTGTTCACTCATGATATTATCCTTATCTGCTGCTCAGATGTTATGCGCGCAAATGTGTGTTTTGCGGATCAAACGGGCTTTCTTCGACAATTTCGGCCTTGTAAGATTTGCCAAGGATATCAATGTCAAACATGTTCCCAATCTCTGCCAATTCTGGCTGAACCATCGCAAGCGCAATCGAATAGCCAAGACGGAACCCATAGCCACCTGAGGTGCAACGCCCAACCAATTTACCATCTTGATAAATAGGGTTACCACCAATGGCATCTGCATCTGTTGTGTCATGCACCCGCAAGGTAACAAAAGCGTTATCTGCCCCTCTTTCTTCCCAGGCAGCCAAGCCATCACGGCCGATAAAATCGCCGTTTTTCTTGGCACTGACAAAACGGTGCAATCCTGATTCATAAGCCGAATATTCAATCGACATTTCAGTGCCAACCAGACGATATGATTTTTCAAGCCGCATTGCATCCATTGCACGAATACCAAATGGCTTAATACCCAAATCGGCACCTGCTTTGAATAAGGCATCAAAAATATGATTTTGATATTCAATCGGATGATGTAATTCCCATCCTAATTCACCAACGAAATTGACACGCGCTGCAATAGCCGGCGCTAAATGCACGTCAATCTTCTTCGCAGATAACCACGGGAACGCTTCATTTGACAGATCAGTCTTTGTTAAGCGTTCAAGCAATTGACGCGACTTTGGCCCTGCCAGAACAAGCACACCCATAGAATTTGTCAAATCAGTAAAGGTCACTGACCTGTCTGTTGGCATATGTTTTTTGATCCAGTCATGATCAAGTCGCTGAGCGGCGCCTGCTGAGACCAGATAAAAACTATCAGATGATTCACGCATGATGGTGAATTCTGAATGCACCCCGCCGCGTGGTGCAAGCGCATGTGCCAATGTCACACGGCCCACCTTTGAAGGCAATTTATTGGCTGTCAGATACTCAAGGAACGCTTCAGCGCCCGGGCCTTCAATACGCGCCTTAGCAAAAGCAGACATATCAAGGACACCCACATTTTCAGCCACATTTTTGACTTCATTGCCAACATGTTCAAACCAGTTGGAACGGCGGAAAGACCAGTGATCTTCTTGTGGCACGCCATCTGGTGCAAACCAGTTTGCACGCTCCCATCCGAATTTCTGACCAAAAACGGCGCCCATATCTTTGAGACGATCATAACAAGGGGCGGTGCGCAACGGACGCGCTGCCTCGCGTTCTTCATCCGGATAATGGATTGTGAACACATTGGCATAGGCTTCTTCATTCTTTTCTTTCAAAAAGCTTTTGGTTGCATAGCTGCCAAAGCGGCGCGGATCGACACCATTCATATCAATTGTTGGCTCACCTTCGACTATCCATTCAGCCAATTGCCACCCGGCGCCACCTGTGGCGGTGATGCCAAAGCTGTGACCTTCATTCAGCCAGAAATTAGGCAAATCCCAGGCAGGACCAATAATCGGGCTTCCATCCGGTGTGTAAGCAATCGCGCCATTATAGACTTTTTTCACACCCACCTCTGCAAAAGCAGGCACACGTGCAATGGCAGATTCAATATGCGGCATCA
This sequence comes from Puniceispirillaceae bacterium (SeqCode), assembly GCA_049890215.1. Taxonomy (GTDB): domain Bacteria; phylum Pseudomonadota; class Alphaproteobacteria; order Puniceispirillales; family Puniceispirillaceae; genus UBA685. The sequence goes on from JBMHBX010000026.1 coordinate 53,618, forward strand.
GACGTTCCAGATCTTCCTGGAACAGCTCATACTCGCTATCATCATCAGGGCCGTCAAAATAACAAACAGGCGCTCCCACTTCATAGGGGCCAAGAATCAGACCGCCATTTTCTTCACGCATATACCAGCTGCCGTCAGATTCGCGTAAAACGCCCATCTCTGGCAGGCCTTTTGCCTGACGCTCTTGGATTGCCGGATGTGGCTCTGTTACAATATATTGATGTTCTACAGGAATGACTGGGATATCAAGACCAACCATCCGGCCAGTCTGGCGCGCAAAATTACCTGTACAAGAGACAACATGCTCACAAGTGATCTCACCTTTATCAGTTGCGATCTTCCACTCACCTGAGGCGGTGCGTGTAATGCCGGTCACTGTGGTATTACGATAAATTTCAGCGCCGTTATCACGGGCACCTTTTGCCATTGCCTGCGTCAGGTCAGCTGGCTGAATATAGCCATCATCAGGGTGGCGAATACCGCCAATCAGCCCATCTTTAACAGCCAAAGGCCAATGTTCAATGATTTCATCCGGGGTGAGAACTTCAACATTCACGCCGATTGTTTCTGCCACACCTTTATATTGCATATATTCATCCATGCGATCCTGATTGGTCGCCAAACGAATATTTGAGACGCGCGACAGGCCGGAATGCATGCCTGTCTCTTCCTGCAATCTGCCATAAAGCTCAACAGAATATTTATGTATCTGGCCTACCGAATAAGACATATTAAAAAGAGGCAATAGCCCGGCAGCATGCCATGTGGAGCCTGAGGTTAACTCTTTGCGCTCAATTAGAACGACATCTGACCAGCCTTTTTTTGCCAGATGATACAAAGTGCCGACACCAACCGCGCCGCCCCCTATCACAACAACTCTTGCGTGAGATTTCATAGCTCTTCCCTCTCAAAGATGTGAGTAACACTGTTCCAGATGATAGTGAATCAAATTCGACAAAAACTGCCTTATTCCGACATTCAATGCACAAAAATGCGCATGGCGCCAGTAGACACAAAATCTGTGAGGGTAAAGTTTATGGGTAAAGGCGCTGAGGTGACCAAATGCCCTTATCATCTTGCGTGAATTTGAATCTGTCATGCAAACGATAGGCGCCATCTGCCCAAAATTCGATCTCCTGGGGTTTGATGATGAAACCACCCCAATGAGGTGGCCGCATGACCTTATCAGGATAGGTTTCCTCAATTTGTCTGACACGCTCTGCCAGATCTGCCCGGCGTTCAAGAGGGCGTGACTGTATCGAAGCCCATGCCCCTATTTGTGAGCCTCTTGGCCGGCTTTGAAAATAGGCATCACTAACATCACTATCTGCCTGAGAGACAGTGCCTGAGACACGCACTTGCCTGCGCAATGATTTCCAGTGCATAACAAATGCCGCTTTTCCGCTATGCAGTAATTCCAGACCTTTGCGACCGTCATAATTGGTAAAAAAGACAAAGCCGTCACGAGACCATTGTTTGAGCAATACCATGCGCACTGACGGCATGCCATCTGGCGCCACCGAAGCGATTGCCATCGCATCCGGGTCATTAATCTCATGCTCTTTTGCCTGTTCAAACCATTCACCAAACAGCTCAAAGGGATCTGCGTCTAAGACATCGCTATGTAGCGGGCTCTGACCACCATATTTATTATCACCAGATGTGTCCTGACTCATAACAGCCTAACTTTCCTCACTATTTGTATCTTGCTACTTCCCAAGGTAACCCCGAAGGTGCGAAAAGCAAGCGTTGGCGCGCTAAATTCCTATCCCTTATATAGCTATGATGAAAGCTTTGTGATTTGCGTCTTTTTTTCATGACATAAATTTGCCCTATTTACGCAAAAGAGTTATATAATGCATAGGTTTTACCTTTGCGTTTATCAGATTTCTGTTTTCGGTCACAAAAGAGGATTATGTTATGAAAAACAAAGCGATTGCAACCATTGCCCTTTTAAGCTGCGCTGTCATGGTGCCGCCTGCCCTTGCTGAGACAAGAACAGAATCAGTTCTGGGAACTGTGACACGCGTTGATGTGCTGACAAGCAATATTATCCGCAAAACGCCAACTGATGAGCGTGTTTGTAATGTACAAGATGTACCAGTCTATGAAGAAAAAGGCGGAAGTGGTGATGATATTGGCGGCCTGATTGTAGGCGGCCTGATTGGCTCTGCCATCGGCAATAAATTATCTGACCAAAATGGTGCTGGCGCTGCAGGCGCGGTAGCAGGCGCTTTATTAGGCCGCGAAGCTTCCAAGAATAAAGGCGGCAAAGAAATTGTCGGATATCGCCGTGAAGAAATCTGTCAGGTAAACCGCGTCATCGTGGAAGAAACAGTTGAACGCATTGACGGCTATCGCCTTGAAATCGAAGTGGACAACCGGATTATCACATTGGAATCAAAGCGCGAATATGAAACAGGCCAGCGCGTAGAAGTCGCCAAGCGCACAACATATGGCCTGAAATAAGCACGATTTTACAATTCGAAGTGTAAGCGGGTAAACATTAAAAGCGGGCCCACACTGGCAACGCGCATGATTAAAGGTAGATATAATGACAGGGTCAAACGCAACATCATCAAATGGTATCATGACAGGAAAACGTGGCCTTATTATGGGGGTCGCTAATGAGAGGTCAATTGCATGGGGCATTGCCGCCGCCGCCGCTGCCCAGGGCGCTGAACTTGCTTTCACATATCAAGGGGATGCCCTTCGCAAACGTGTAGAGCCTCTTGCTGCTAGCGTGAATTCAGACATGGTAATGGAATGTGATGTCACAGATGATGCGTCTATAGATTCTGTTTTTGCAGAGCTTGAGGCAAAATGGGGTAAAATTGATTTTGTCCTTCATGCCATTGCCTTTTCTGACAAAGAAGAGCTGAAAGGCAAATATGTGGATACAAGCCGCTCTAACTTCGATCGCACCATGGATATTTCAGTCTATTCCTTTACAGCGATTGCAGCGCGTGCCGCAAAATTGATGACAGATGGCGGCTCATTGCTGACCTTGACCTATTATGGCGCAGAGCGTGTGATGCCGCATTATAATGTCATGGGCGTTGCCAAAGCAGCGCTTGAAGCCTCAGTGCGCTATTTGGCGGTTGATTTAGGTGGCCAGAATATCAGAGTCAATGGCCTGTCTGCCGGTCCTATGAAGACACTGGCTGCGTCTGGCATTGGTGATTTCCGCTATATTTTGAAATGGAACGAATATAATTCACCTCTCAAGCGCAATGTGACTCTAGAAGATGTTGGCGGCGCAGGTGTGTATCTTATGTCAGATCTGTCATCAGGTGTGTCAGGTGAGACTCACCATGTTGATTGTGGATATCATGTGGTTGGCATGAAAGCTGTTGACGCGCCTGATATTACAACCGTCTAGCGATTTTTTGCGCAACACAAGATTAAGTGAGTTTACAGCATCATTATGTCTGATAATACGTTTGGCACTTTATTTTCGTTTACAAGCTTCGGGGAAAGCCATGGCAAAGCCATTGGCTGTATCGTTGATAATGTGCCACCTAACCTGCCTTTGAGCGAAGCTGACATTCAGCCTTATCTGGACAGGCGCAAACCAGGCCAGTCACGTTTTGTAACACAAAGGCAGGAAGCTGATCAGGTTGAAATTCTGTCAGGCACTTTTGAGGGCAAAACGACAGGCACACCTGTCAGTCTTCTCATCAAAAACACAGATCAGCGTTCCAAAGATTATGGTGAAATCGCAAAACAATTTCGGCCAGGCCATGCTGATTACACCTATCAGGCTAAATATGGCATACGTGATTATCGTGGCGGTGGGCGTTCATCTGCCAGAGAAACCGCGGTTCGTGTAGCAGCAGGCGCGATTGCCGATATTGCACTGAAATCAATTTTGGGGCCTGACTATGCTGTCTATGGGTCTGTTGTGCAAATTGGCCCTCATAAAATTGACAAAAACGCCTTTGACCGACAGCAAATAGATAATAACCCCTTTTTCTGTGGTGATGCAAAAGCTGCCAAAGAATGGGAATCTTATCTTGATGGCGTTCGAAAGAACGGATCCTCAGCAGGCGCCATTTTAGAGATCGTTGCACAAGGTATTCCTGCCGGTCTTGGTCAGCCGCTTTATGGCAAATTAGATGCTGAAATCGCCTCTGCCATGATGTCTATCAATGCTGTGAAAGGCGTTGAAATTGGCTCTGGTTTTGATTTGGCTGAATTAGATGGCACAATTGCCGGTGATGAAATGCGCGCAGGCGACCGAGGGCCTGATTTTCTGTCAAACCATGCAGGTGGGATATTAGGCGGGATTTCGTCAGGCCAACCCATCACAGCGCGTATCGCCATCAAACCAACATCTTCTATTTTAACACCGCGCCAATCTGTTGATAAAGACGGGCAGAATGTGGATGTTATCACCAAAGGAAGGCACGACCCTTGTGTTGGGATAAGAGGCGTTCCTGTTGCTGAAGCGATGATGCAAATTGTGCTTCTCGATCAACTTATGCGCCATCATGCCCAAACAGGGCTTGGCACCTTTAACGCTTAACCGCTGCCATCAGATATTCCTGATTGCCATCCGGCCCTTTGACAGGGCTTGCAGTTGTGCCAAGCACCTGCCAGTTTTTTGATTCCATAAAGTCCTGTATTTTGGTAACAGCCCCCGCGCGCAAAGCATCATCTTTGACGATACCACCTTTATCAAGGCCCTGGCGTCCTACCTCGAATTGTGGTTTTATCAGGGCTATCATATGCGCACCCGGCAAAGCCATATCCATCGCCGCCGGCAAAGCCAGAACAAGCGAAATAAATGAGACGTCACATACAATGATATCAACAGGCAAGGTGATGTGATGTTGTGATAGATCTCTTGCGTTACATTTTTCATGCATGGTAACACGACTATCATCTGCTAAGTGAGGCGCCATTTGGCCATGACCAACATCAATTGCAAAGACATGTTGAGCGCCTTTTCGCAGCAAAACTTGTGTAAAGCCGCCTGTGCTAGCGCCTAAATCCACAGCGATTTTGCCCTCAAGCGAAATGTGAGGAAATGCTTCAAGGCCGCCAAGTAATTTTAGCGCCCCTCTGCTGACCCAATCGGTTAAGGGGCTATCAATGGTAATAGCGGCATTTGATTGAATGGTTTGACTTGGCTTTTTGACCAGTTGACCATTGGCGGTCACCGATCCTGTCTCAATCAATTCTTTGGCTTTTTGACGACTAGAGGCCAGCCCTTTATCAACCAAAAACATATCGGCACGCATCACAAAACCAACATAACACACAAACATCAAATAACAGGTCAAACCACCAGACCCGGCATTATCTCAGCATAGTTCATATCAAAAGGCTATGGGCTTTATGAATTGTGCGCCCAAAAAGGCAACAGGCGCTGTTGCTAGCCTTCAATTTGAGAGGACTTGGGCTGCAGGTTTGTTCCCAGCATTTGCCTTGCTTTGCTGATTAACGCCTCAGCATCAATACCTGCCTTGGCAAGCTGCCCCGGCCGGCTGTCATGGTCAATATAGTCATCTTTGATAGAGGCCACGCGGATATTACAATTGGCTGACAATAATCCTTCATTTGCCATGAATTGCAATATATGAGCAGAAAAGCCGCCCGGGCTTCCTTCTTCGACTATCAGCAATGCTTTATGCTGCGCTACTAAATCACGGATAAGTCTGACATCAAAAGGTTTAGCAAAGCGCGCATCTGCAAGTGTCACTGACAGGCCGTCTTGCGCCAAAATCGCCGCCGCCTTCTCAGCTTCTTCTAAGATTGTGCCAAGGCTTAAGATGGCAAGATCGCTTCCTTTTTGCAAAATACGCCCCTGCCCAATTGCCATAGGCACAGGCTTATCTGGCATTGTAACGCCGCGCCCCTCACCTCTTGGGAAACGCAACGCACAAGGCCCGTCATCATAAATGGCTGCCACCTCCATCATATGGACAAGCTCTGCTTCATCAGACGGGCACATGATCATCATATTTGGCAAACATGACAAATATGCCAAATCAAACACACCACCATGAGTTGCCCCGTCAGCGCCAACGAGGCCGGCCCTGTCTATGATAAAACGAACTGGCAGATTTTGAATGGCAACATCATGAACAAGCTGATCATAGCCACGCTGCAAGAAAGTGGAATAAATCGCAACAAAAGGCTTCATGCCCTCACTGGCAAGACCAGCAGCGAACGTCACAGCATGCTGTTCAGCAATCCCGACATCAAAGCTTTTACGAGGATGCGCTTTTTTGAATTTATCAATGCCAGTGCCTGATGGCATGGCCGCTGTTATGGCGACAACAGACTCATCATTATCTGCTTTTTTAATCAGCTCTTGTGCAAACACAGACGTATAATTTGGAATATTGCTTGCCGGTTTGATTTGCTCACCTGTCACAACATCGAATTTTGGCACGGCATGGTATTTTTCATGGCTTGGCCCGGCAAAAGGATGGCCTTTGCCTTTTTCTGTAATCACATGCACAAGCACGGGGCCAGACACATCACCATCACGCAAATTTTTCAAAATAGGCAAAAGCTGCGACATATCATGGCCGTCAACTGGCCCTATATGGAAAAACCCTAATTGAGAAAATAAGGTCTGTGCACCAACAAATTCTTTGGCCAGAGAATGCGCGCGTCTGGCGGTCTGTTCTATTTCTGCAGGAAAGCGGCTTGCGACATCTTTCATGATCCCGCGCAAAGACTGATATGGTTTAGAAGTTATCAAATTAGATAGATAAGATGATAACGCACCAACAGGCTGGGCAATCGACATATCATTATCATTTAATATCACAATCAGATTTGAATTATCAGCCCCGGCATTATTCATTGCCTCATAAGCCATACCGGCGCTCATAGCGCCATCACCAATCACTGAGATCACATGCTTGTTTTCGCGCTTCAAATCACGCGCCACAGCCATCCCATAACCCGCTGATATAGAGGTTGATGAATGGCCTGCGCCAAAGGGATCAAAATCTGATTCTGTTCTCTTTGTAAAGCCGGACAGACCGTCTGTCTGGCGCAATGTATGGATACGATCACGCCTGCCTGTCAAAATCTTGTGAGGATAAGCCTGATGACCTACATCCCAAATTAATCTGTCATCTGGGGTGTTAAAGACATAATGAAGGGCAACCGTCAATTCCACCACACCAAGACCGGCGCCAAGATGCCCCCCTGTCTGAGAGACGGCGGCAATCATCTCTTCACGTACCTCTTGCGCCAAAGCGGCTAATTGGCGTTCAGGCAAAGCGCGCAAATCAGACATAGACTGAATATGATCTAAAAGAGGTGTGTTCTGTTTAGCCAAGATAAAAAAGGTCCCAAATACTATCTCTGTTAATCTATACGTATCCTTTAATAGGAACGGTTTATCACAAAATGCGCAATATTTTGCAGAGGTTTTGCCGCCTCGCCATAAGGGCCAAGCATATCACAACTGGTATTGACCAAATCGCGTGCCATTTTCTGCGCGCCTTCAAGCCCATAAAAATCAACAAAGCTCGCTTTGCCCTGCTCTTTATCACGCCCAACAGGTTTCCCCATTGCCACATCATCAGCCGTCACATCGAGCACATCATCAGCGATCTGAAAGGCAAGACCAAGTGGCTTTGCAAATGCGCGTAAATCTTCGATAAGTGTCTCTTGTGCTCCTGCCGCTATGGCGCCCATAACAGGCGCTGCCACAATCAGCGCACCTGTTTTCATGTCCTGCATCTGCTCGGTGTCTTTGACATCAAAAGCCTGACCTTTTTCTGCCAGTGCATCAGCTTGCAAATCAAGCATCTGCCCCCCTGCCATACCTGAGGCAGATGACCCGTTGGCAAGCTCTCTGACAAGCTTGATTGCCTTATCAGCGCTGATCAAAGACTGATCCTGGCTAAGCAGGCAAAAAGCCTCTGTTTGCAAAGCGTCACCTGCCAGAATCGCTGTTGCTTCATCAAAAGCGATATGGACGGACGGCGCCCCGCGGCGAATCTCAGCATCATCCATCGCAGGCAAATCATCATGAATAAGAGAATAAGCATGAACCATCTCAAGTGCCGCTGCTGCCATCATCGCCTGATGAAAGGCCGCCTTGTCGCCCGGCGCTGACATCCTTGCTGCTGACAGGCACAATGAGGCCCTGATACGTTTGCCCCCATTTAATGAGGCATAGCGCATGGCGGACACTAATTGGGTGGCCGGGCTTGTCATCTCATCAAAATAGGCAGCCAAAAAATCAGTGATTAGCGCGCCATCATGAGCAATTTGCGTTGCCAAAGGTGCGTCAGAATTTGACATTTATTTCATGACCTTTATGGAATGATAACTTCATAGGTAAAAAGACATTTATGCCTGTTTCTAAAAAGCTGTCTTATGAATTTGTTGGATCAAAATGGGACGCTGTTTGAGGTGCACCATCTGCGGCAGGCACATCAATTTTTTCAACCTTCAGACGTGCTTCTTCCAGTCTTTTTTGACAATGTTGCTTTAGCACTGTGCCTTTTTCATAGGCAGCAATGGCCTCATCAAGAGAGATATCTCCACGCTCTAACGTGCTTACAATCTCTTCTAGCTGACGCAAAGCCTCTTCAAAACTCAGTTCACCGGCGGATGTTTGTGTCTGTGTTGTCATATTAAGACCCTATTCTCCATTAATGGTCGCAGCGATTGATTTAATCATATCCCCAAGACGGCGCCTTACCTGTGGCTTTTCAATCGAATAATAAGCGCGCACCAACTCAAGCGTCTCCCGGCGTGCCATCGGATCCTTGACCTCTATCTGTTCAATATCGCTAACGGTGGCCTGAGACATTTTGCGCGGACTCGCTTTTTCCGTGGTATCTGACATATCTTCAAAGAAATAGCTTATCGGCACATCAATAATCTGAGAGATATCCCACAGCCTTGACGCGCTCACACGGTTGGTACCTCTTTCATATTTTTGCACCTGCTGAAAGGTAATATTCAATGCTGTTCCAAGCTGTTCTTGCGACATGCCAAGCAGAGTACGTCTTAATCTGATGCGCCGCCCCACATGCACATCAACCGCGTTATTATTTGTCACACGGAAGTTTTTATCCGCTTTCGTCTTTTTTTCTACCATCACATCCACTCATCTTTGAAAACAACTATCCCACCTTAGGTTGAATACATTATCACGCCACAATTGACAAGAATCATAACGGATAACCAGTCCGGTAAGATGGGCACTTCTTATGGTAGTCTTTGTGTGATCTTGTCCAGACCCTTCATTAAGGCAGACAACATACCTTGCTCAAACGCAGAATGTCCGGCTGTATCAATAAGGTGAATTGTCGCCTTACTGCCCCATTTATCACATAGTTTTCTTGCTGTGAAAGGCGGGCATATGACATCGTGGCGGCCATTCACGATAACAGCCGGCAAATGAGAAATCTTGCCTAAATTATCCAAAATATAACCATCAGGCAAAAAACAGCCATTTACAAAATAATGTGATTCTATCAAGGATATAGCAAGCGCACCATCACCTGCGCCTCTCTTTTGCGCTGCAAGGGTGGCACAGGAATTCTCATAGGACGCCCATTTTTTGGCGGCTGAGATTGCCTCAACGCTTGAAAGACTTGTCAGTCTTTTATAATAAGCCTTCAAAATATCGCCACGCTCGGGCTCAGGCAAATGGTTAAGAAACTCTTTTTGCGCTTCTGGAAAAAACCGGCCCATCTCATATAAAAACCAGTCAATTTCTGCCTTTGTGCCAAGGAAAATACCGCGCAAAACAAATCCGGCGCAATTTTCAGGATAGCGAAGACCATAACATAAAGCCAGAGTGCTGCCCCAACTGCCACCAAACAAAACAAGCTTATCAAGGCCTAAATGACACCGAAGCGCTTCGATATCTTCGACAAGCGCGTCTGTGTTATTTCCCTTTATACTGGCATAGGGGCGTGACCTGCCGCAGCCACGCTGATCAAATAAAATAGCACGATATGTCTTAGGATCAAAAAGCCGCCGGTGAGCCGGCGAGCACCCTGCACCCGGCCCGCGATGCAAAAAGACAACCGCTATGCCATCTTTGGCACCGCATTGTTCATAATAAATTTCATGCACGTCACGCACTAAATAGCCTGTATCCCAAGGTTGG
>JBMHBX010000027.1:0-4296 GCA_049890215.1 Puniceispirillaceae bacterium (SeqCode)
GTCCCCATGAAGAGCGACGCTTGCAATAATCGTGAAATAAATGGCAAGGCCACCAATCAGTGGGACTGGCAATTGGTGCTTTTTGCGTCCGCCGGGCATATCAATTAAATAAAAAATAGGTGCTGATTTTCGAAGAATAGAAATAAAACCAAGGCTCATGACTACTGATATGAAAAGAGATAAATACATGAGTTTTGGTAGCCAACGATAATTTAATCAATCAAATCAATTATTACGATTGGTCACAATACCCTAGCGAAAGTTGATTTACAATAATCTTATCAATCATAAATTTAAAAAACGGATGATATGATTGATGCCCCTTTATACAAAACCGCTTATCAATACTCTCTGATAAGCCCATGACGTCATCTGGTGAAATATGCGTAAGTTGGAATTTTCAGCTTTGCCTTAAATCAGAAACTGAAATTAGTGTGAGCTTCCAAAGACGCCTAGGCAGCTTGCTTACCATTTGCTGTCAGCTGCATCAGGCTTTGTTTGAATGTCTGACAAAGCATCTGCAAAACCTCTTCGGTTTCGGCGGTCGCTTTGATGCCTGTGGCGGTTGCGCAGAAGAAGGCGGCAATTTGCGCAGTGTTTATGTCTGCCTTCACACTGTCAGCCGCATAAAGGGTAATCATTTTTTCAACAAGAGCGGCTTTTTGCGCGGTGGCTTGTTGAATTTCATCACCGATGATCTCATTTGAGGCTGCCTCAAATTCCTCTGCCTCTGGAATAGATTTAATAGCGTGCCTAGGGTCGATGATAAAATGGGTGATAAAGCTATCAAACACATCTGATAAGCTCGTCGCTTGCTTAAGGTCTGTTTCACAACGCTGGATGATGTCTTCGAAATAATGATGCGCGACAAGCTTCAGCAAATCATTTTTATTTGCGACATGATTATAAAGTGTTTGGCGTGAGATGTTGGCGGCATCTGCCACATCTTGCATGGTTGTTTTACGAAACCCAAATTTCGAAATTTGTTGCAGGGCTATCTCAGCAATATAAGCGTCTTTGTTTTTCATCTTGACAATTTAACAAAAAATGTCCAAAAGTCAATTGTACAAAATAACAATATTTGTAAAATTGTATAGTTTTTGGGATCAGGAGTTTTATCATGGCAACTATATTGGTAACAGGTGCGTCAGGCTTTATCGCTTTGCATTGTATTGAACAGCTATTAGGCGAGGGGCATGAGGTGCGCGGCACTGTGCGCTCATTATCACGCCAAGCTGAGCTTGAAGGGGCGCTTCAAGCAGCAGGGCGAGACACAAGTCAGTTTTCATTATTTGAGGCAGATCTTACCAAAGAAGATGGATGGGAAGAGGCTGTAAAGGGCTGTGATTATATTTTGCATGTGGCATCTCCTTTTATCCTTGGTGTGCCAAAGGACGAAAATGAATTGATTAAACCTGCAGTATCAGGTGTGGATTTTGTTGTATCTGCGGCAATCAAACATAAGGTGAAGCGTGTGGTGCTGACCTCTTCAGGAGCCGCCATTACAGATACGCATGATGGCAAGACACATTTTACAGAAGAAGATTGGACAATTGTCGACCATCCAAAGACCTCAGCCTATTATAAAAGCAAAACGCTTGCTGAACGCCATGCATGGGATTTGATCGCAGCGCAAACAGGTAAAACAAAGACAGAATTAAGCGTTATCAATCCAACTGTTGTTGTTGGGCCAACCTTAACAAAAGATATTGGCACTTCGAATGATTTCATTCGTCAAATCGTTGCTGGCAAAGTGCCAGCGGCGGCGAATTTACATTTTGGCTTTGTTGATGTGCGTGATGTCGCAGCAGCACATATTACAGCCATGACTCACAAAAAAGCAGCAGGCGAACGGTTTATCGCCAGTGCCGATGAAATGTGGCTAATTGAGCTTTGCACCTTATTAAATCAAGCAGGCTTTAAAAAAGCCCCCACCAAGAAAATGCCAAATTGGCTTGTAAAGATTTTTGGCCTTTTTGATGCGCCGACAAAGCAAATTTCTGAATTGTTGGATGCAGAACGTTTCACACCAGCTGATAAGGCGAAGACCATACTTGGCTGGCAGGCTCGTGATGTGCGTCACTCACTCATTGAGACAGCTGAACAGCTTAAAAGCATGGGCTTGTCAAAATAAATACATAAGAAAGGCGAATAAAAAATTGAAATATTTAAATGCGATTTTGATTGGCCTTTCCCTATGGGCCTTAGCGGGGTGCAATGCGATGACTTCTTTGTCTAAATCATTAGGACATAAGGAAGTTTATACAGAATTATTTATCCCTGCTGAGCCCGAAGAGATATGGGCGGTTATCACAGATGCCGAAGGTTACAGTGACTGGAATCCTGTCATTATTAAAGCTGAGGGCGCCTATGAATTGGGTGCTAAGATAACCAATCATGTTGTTGAAAATGACGAAAAAGAAGTGGTGATTAAATCAAAAGTCATGATTTATGAGCCGCCTTATCATCTGAATCAATTTGGTGGTTATCAGGGGATTATCACCTTTGATCATCATTATATTCTGGAAAAAACAGACGGCGGCACTAAGCTTATACAAAGAGAAGATTATACAGGCTTTTACGTACATTTTTGGGATGCTGATTGGGTTGAGCCTGCCTATGCCCGTGTTAATATTGCTTTGAGAGATGAGGTTTTGAGGCGCAGAGCTGAAAAGTAGGACAAATCATCTTATCCCAAGCATGAAAAGAGGAGAGAGGATTTTGCGAGTCCTATCGCTATTTAGTTTTGTGATATTTTGCTGTTCTTCTTTTGTGGCGGTGGCAGATAGTGAGGTGATTTTCTTGCGTCACGCGCTTGCCCCTGGCACCGGCGATCCTGCTCATTTCCAGATTGATGATTGCAGCACACAGCGTAATTTAAATGAAGAAGGCCGCTTGCAAGCCACTGTCATTGGTCAAGAATTAAAAGATAAAGGCCTTGTGCCTACCCGCATCCTGTCTAGCCCTTGGTGCCGTTGTAAACAGACAGCTGCTTTACTAGGGCTAGGCACGTGGCAGACACATTTTGGTCTCAGCTCTTTTTATGAAGGGCATGTGGATAGAGATGAGGTGCTTGCCGCGCTGAAAGACGAGCTCGATAAGCTTGCAGATGGTGAAAGGCTGCTGCTTGTCACCCATCAGGTGGTTATACAGGCGGTTACGGGTCTCTATATGCCAAGTGGTGGTTATGTTGTGATTAACAGCCAAGATATCAATTGGCAGTAGATTTCTTGCTGATGTCAGAGAGGTAGATTTTCAACTGTGATATCACCAACTTCTGTGCCCGCCCAGTTTCGTAGGATAGGCGTGAAATAGGCAGATAGCGGCTCTGGCATTTCATAGCCAATCGCCCGAATAACCGCGCCAATGGCGACCTCAGCACCACGTTTATTACCGTCTCTTGTTTTAAGCATCAGGCCTAATCCTAATTCGTGAAAGGCAGCTGAGTATACGCCTTCAGCGCCAACCTTCGCGGTGATTGCTTCACCATAGGCGGCGTTAATAGCCGAACAAGCACGGTTATGGCCTGCGATATAAAGCGGATTTTCAGCAATCGCTTTGCGTAGATCAAGACAGGCTTTCTCTCTTGCCTCAGGCAAGACGCCGCCACCAGCGAATAAGGCAAAGGCGCGTGCCCAATTGCCCAAAGGGGCGCTATAAACAGGCGCGCCACATCCATCAATGCCATGGCTATGTGTCATTAAATCTATGCCTGTCATCATCTCTAACACGCCTAAAATGCGTTGTTGTGCCTGATGTGCAATATCAGCATAGCCTGCATGTGAGCCCGTCAGTAAATGCGCTAAGATCAACATGCCTGCATGTTTTCCGCTACAATTATTATGAGTTTTATCAGGGGCATCTAATGAGCGCACCTGTTCGATAAGGCTCTGCTGATCAAGTGACCAATGCGCTCCGCAAATCAATTCACTTGGTGAGATGTTATATTTCCCAAGAAGCGTTTTAACAGCCTCAGCATGAAAAGGCTCGCCATTATGGCTAGCGCAGATAAGCGCTTTTTCTGCCATGGTGAAAGCTGGGTGATTGTCACCTTCTTCAGCTAGCAATTCCATAAGCGCAATCGCTTGCAAAGGCTTCATTGCTGAGCGCGGAAAAATGGGATTTTCAATGGCGCCCATCCCTAAAATCACCTGCCCATCTGCATCACAAAGCGTGATATCTATCTCATGCACACTTTCGATAGCGTGATTGCGATTGACCAAAACACGCAAAGGGTCAACGGATATGAATGGCATGGTGAGTTTTGGTTTATGTAAGAGCGCTGTCATATGGATG
>JBMHBX010000028.1:0-3126 GCA_049890215.1 Puniceispirillaceae bacterium (SeqCode)
TATTCATCATCAAACATGAACTATGTGAACGTAAAGGGCACACCTGTATTGGGTGCGGGCACACTTTACACAATCACAAAGGATTCACCAGCGACACGTGCCTTCTTCCAGTATCTAACAGAAGCAAAGGCACATGAAGTATGGATGTCACAAGGCGCGTTCCTATCAGCTCATAAAGGTGCTGATTTGTCAGCCTATGCCTCTGATGCACAGCGCAAGCAGGGCGAAATCCTCGTGAATGCAACAACATTCCGTTTTGATGCCTCAGACCTCATGCCTGGTGCCATTGGTGCAGGTGCGTTCTGGAGTGAAATGACAGCCTTCGCAAATGGTCAAGATGCACAAACAACAGCTGATAACATTCAGGCTGCTTGGGATGCTTTGAAATAAGAACAGACCTAATCTGTTCTTAAGACCCTAACTTAAGAAGGGCGCAATCACTGCGTTGCGCTCTTCGTCTTTTTAAAATATTTCATTTAAGTTTAACCACATATAACGGAAGCTCTGATGCGCTCACTTAAGCTACTCATTGCTGGTAATGGCCTTGCCATTTTCCTCACAATGGTCTGCCTTCTTCCTATCACAGCGATTTTTGCAGTGACAGCGACGGCTCCTTTCGATGATTTGATGGCTGGTTTTGGTCTATGGCTTCATGGACAATATGGCTGGACAGGTGCAGAGTTTGATACCAATTTACGCTTTGCCAAAATGGGATTTGCGCTTCGTATTGTGATTATCGCTGTTGGCATATCCTTTTTATATTATGCGGTGAGTAATTGGCTCACTATGGGGCTGGCAAGACAAGTTGCAAAAGACTCAATAGGCCGCCAATCCACCATTACAGAAGCAATCCAACCTTGGGTATTTGTTGGCCCTGCATTGATGCTATTGATGCTGTTTTTGCTTGTGCCAGGCTTTTTGACGTTAAAGCAATCATTCCAATCAGCAGATGGCGTATTTACCTCTACAAATTACGCGTTTTTGTGGGATCCTAAGGCACTTGGTTATATCCAATTCAGGCTTGCTATGCGCAATAGCTTGATGTGGCTTATTTTGGTGCCGTCTATTTGTATCGCTCTTGGCCTTCTTATCGCTGTTTTGGCTGATAATGTGCGCTGGGGCGTTGTGGCAAAGACGTTTATCTTCGTGCCTCTGGCTATTTCTTTTGTGGGCGCAGCTGTTATCTGGCGCAATATCTTTGCAGGCGGCGGCATTGAGGCATTACAGACCATTAATGGGGTCACACCCTCTTATCAGGTTGGTCTTCTTAAAGCATTGCTCGGGCATACAGCTGAATATAATGAGCCCTTATATAACCTCAAATTCTGGGGTAATTTTTTCTTAATGTGGATTTTGATCTGGGTGCAGACAGGCTTTGCCATGGTGATCTTCTCTGCTGCTTTGCGCGGTGTTCCCCAAGATACGATTGAAGCTGCCAAGATTGATGGCGCAAATCCATTCCAAATGTTCTTTAGGGTTAAGCTGCCGCAAATTTACTCGACAGTGATGGTTGTTTGGACAACATTGGTCATTTTGGTGCTCAAGGTTTTTGATATTCCTTATGCCCTCTCAGCCAATGATGATGATAAATTATTGCTCGCGGTGATGATGGAAAATGCCCGTAATAACTGGTCGATTGGCGGGGATAATGTCGATAATCTATTCGCCGCGATTGCGATTATGCTGATGTTAACAGTGATACCAAATATGCTCTTTAATGCTTGGCGTATTCGCCGTGAACAAAGGGATCTAGGCTAGAAGGGACAAAAAGATGGTTAGTAGAACTTTAAATCATGTCGTTCTGGCGCTGATTGTATTTATTTGGGTTGTCCCTTTTGTGGCACTGGTCACCACATCATTGCGCTCAGAAATGGCTTCAAAAACCTCAGGTTTTTGGACGGCCTTCACGCCAACAGAACTTGGTCATCGCTTCAGCACACATGATAAGGATGATAAAGAAGAAGTATCCATAAAGACGGGTAATATTTTTGATAGAATAAACCTCGAAGAGGAAAACTTCCCTGTTTCAGGTGAAGTGAAATCTGTCTTATTCAAAGGCCGTGTGCAAGACCCAGAGAATCCAGACAAAACAAAGCTTATTCGCAAGCTTGTGCCTGTTGGTGAGGCAATGGATGTGCGCGGCGGTGATTTCATCTTTGAAAGTAATGGTGATTTCACTTGGACATTTGATGAACCAACAGCGCCTAAACCCAAAAAGCTAGATGTGTTTATCGACCAAAATCCTGTTTTCGATACAGAAGCTTATGGAGAAGTGCTCTTTAAAGATGAGCAGGTGCCTAACGCCCTTATTTCATCATTTATCGTGACCATTCCTGCAACGATTATCCCTATTACCATTGCGGCTTTTGCGGCTTATGCGTTTGCATGGATGCGCTTTCCGGGGCGTGATTGGTTATTTGTGATTGTGGTCTCTTTAATGGTGGTGCCAACACAGCTTGCGTTTTTGCCTATTTTGCAGGGCTTTAGCGGCATTGCATCATGGGCGACAGCGCTGAATGGGTGGCTAACAGATTGTGAGGCAACGAAAAGTTGCGAGGTGGCCTCGAAAAGCTTTGCCAGCCTATGGATCACCCATACAGCCTTTGGTTTGCCGCTCGCAATTTATCTATTGCGTAATTATATTGTCGGTTTGCCACGTGAATTGCTGGAAAGTGCGCGTATTGATGGTGCAAATCATCTGCAGATTTTCACCAAATTAATTGTACCTTTATCTGTGCCTGCATTGGCATCTTTCAGCATTTTCCAATTCCTGTGGGTGTGGAATGATTTGATTGTTGCGCTTTATATTGGGCCGAATAACGCTGATGATTTGGTGTTCCCTATTCGCCTTCAGGCGCAGCTTGGCACTTTTAAAGATCAACTTCATTTGCTCAATGCCTCTGCGGTTATTTCTATGATTGTGCCTGTGATTGTCTTTCTAGCTATGCAGCGTTACTTCATCCGCGGTTTGCTTGCTGGCTCGGTTAAAGGAGGCTAGGTCATGGCAGCTTCTAAATATCTTAATCATGAAGGACCTGAGCATCAAAGCGGTGCCGATGCCAGCAATGCTACAGCGTTAAAATGGTGGGAGCATGCGGTCATCTATCAGATTTATCCGCGTTCTTT
>JBMHBX010000029.1:0-4015 GCA_049890215.1 Puniceispirillaceae bacterium (SeqCode)
CATCACTTGTCCTTCACTTGCGACTAAGCACCTCATTTCTCAACGCCTCATTAACCCTTTGATAAGCAGGTTCCACCCATGCGCTATCCCAGAAGTTGACGTAAAACCCTGTATATTCTTCCTTCTGAATGACCTTAGTGCCAACACCTACTTTTTCTAAAATATAGTGGTGGTCGAAGGTGATGATGCCTGTATAGCCACCAAATTGGTTGAGGTGGTAAGGGGGTTCAAACTTTACCACTTTTGATTTGATTTCGGTTGGCTTCTTACCATCTTCCACCACTGTGTTGATGATGGTGGCGCCTTCTGCGTAAGTGCCTATCGCATTAGTAATCACAGGGTTCCAATTCTTGTAATTGGACGCATCCGTAATTACTGCCCAAACGTCTTCCGGTTCAGCTGCAATGATAATCTCCGTATAGACTTCATGATGTCCTAACGATTTAGAAATATTATTCATCGAACTACATCCTGTTAAGATAAGTGACGTTGCTATGGCTGTGATGATTGGTAAAATCTTACGCATGAAAACCTCTAAGCTTGGCAAGACATGTATTACAATAGATTATTGATGGAGCATGCTGAGTTTATGAGCCTGACATGTTTGGCAGATAACCCCATACACAACGCTGTGTTGCTAATTTGTTACTAGTCTTGGGTTGATTCCTTTGCGCTGTTACAATCTCAGAGAAATTATTTCTCGCCATCATCCATTCCAATCTTAATGGTAATGACCACCTGTTTTTTGTTTTCCTCAATATACGCAACAGCTTGGTTAAGTGTGATAGGCAATTCTTCAGATGAAGACACCTGATAGGCTTTACAGCCAGAGGCTTGTGCAATAGCCGTATAATCAGTATTTGGGGCAAAAGGCACCATTGGCACGTGATTGGCTTTGGCAGCTTTCCCATCGGGATAAATATCAAGTGTTGAAATGCGCACGGCATCATAAGACCCGTTATCAAGGATAATTGTTAACAGCGGCAAGCCTTGTGCATCTGCCGCCTGATGACAGGCAACAGGATTAGAAAATACATAAGAGCCATCCCCGACGATACAAACTACAAGCCTGTCTTTATTGGCAAGCTGAAAACCCAACGCAGCGGGCAAAGCCCAACCTAGGCCGCCTGCTTGGGTATTGCCGAACCATTTGTTCGGGCCATTAACATGATAAAGAGCAAGAGGCCCAGCACGTTCAGCAAATATCACACCGTCGCCAATGATTTCAGATACGCATTTTGCCACAAAAGGCTTATTAAGCGTGTCATTTTGACAGGCATCGACCTTAGCTTGAATTTTTGCCCTAAATGCAAGCTGTTTGTTTTTAATATGCGCTTCTCGCTGTGCATTCTGTTTGGCAGGCAAGGCAGCCAAAAGCGCTTCTAATCCTGCGCGCGTACCACATTGGATATGTGTTGTTGCCTCATACCCTCTAACAGGAATACGGCTAAATAACGGATCTGCACCTAAATGAATAATTTTTGCATCTTTGGCAGGTTTCGCTTTAGACGCAATCCACGCAACCGGCGCATCCACCACCAACACCAAATCAGCCTCTGGCAAATGCGCTGCTATTTGCCCCCCGACATTCAATTCAAAATCAGTGGCTAGCAAATTGCGGGTCACAAAAACTTCACTAACAGCAATACTGTTTTCGCGCGCAATTTGTGTAATCAGCGCGCCTACCTGTCCTTCAGTGTCCCCACGCGAGCAAATAATCAGCGGGTTTTTTGCTTCTGACAACGCATTAGCTAATGTCTTAATTGCTTCTGGATCAGGGTGCGGCTTTGTAGGCATAGCTTGCGAGGCCTTTTGCGGCTTATCTGCCATCTCACAAAGTGGCTCTCGTGGCAGGGACAGATATACCGCACCAACAGGTTCTTGGTTGGCAATCGCACAGCCTCTATCCACCAATGATGAAATCGTATCCCCATAGCGAAGCTCATAATCCCATTTCACAGTCTCACGCACGAGGCCTGTTTGGTCGAACATCTCCTGACCATATTGTATAGGCGTATGCCGGCTACCTTCGCGGTCTCCTTCTGTTAGGGGATTACGGCCAGACATCATGAATATTGGCACATCATCACTATGCGCATTAATCAATGCCATAGAAGCATTTGCAAGGCCGACATTGACATGCACCGCCGCAGCTTGCATGTGACCTGTTGCTAGATAATAGCCATGTGCCATTGTGACGACGACATGTTCATGCATCGCCAAAATAGGCTCTGGAAAAGAATCGCTTTCAGAGGATGCATAGCTTTCAATGATAGGCGCAAAATCACTGCCCGGATTCATAAAAAGCTTATCAATACCATTGAGCTTTAAAGAGCGTAAAAGCGCTTCACCAGCAATGATTTGTTCTGATGCCTTACTCATTGTCAAATATCCGTGCTGTAATGGTTTGCGGCAGTGAGCTAAATTCTAATGAATTACGCCCCCCTTGCTCTCCTATGCCAGACAAGCCCGCACCAGATAGCGGGCTCATCAAATCGCGTATTTGCCAGCTATTAATCCACGCATGCCCAGCTCTGATTTGCGGCGCTACGCGGTGCGCTTTGCTCATATTCTCGGTCCAAATACTGGTTGCCAGGCCGTAATCGGTATCATTAGCAAGGGTGATGACCTCATCTTCTTCATCAAACGGGGCAACATGCAAAACAGGGCCAAAGACTTCTTGTTTGACGAAGGTCGCATCCTCGCTCAGCCCAACAGCAATGGATGGTTGAATGAAGGCACCATTATCTCTTTCATCACCAAATTGAGGGATGTTGCCGCCTGCGGCAAAGGTGCCGCCTTCTTTGATCACAGTTTCCAATAATGAGGTTACTTTTTGCCGATGAGACTGGCTGATTAAGGGACCAATATTGAAACCATTATGATGTGGCTCGCCAATCACAATACCTTTAGCCACCTCTGACATCTTCTCCACAAATTCATCAAAGCGGCTGCGATGCACATAAGCGCGCTCTGTGCAAAAGCAGATTTGCCCACAATTGAAAAAAGCAGAACGCCTCATGCCTTCTAGAACATGTTCCATCTGAGCATCTTCAAAAATAAGTGCAGGGTTTTTGCCGCCCAATTCTAATGAGACTTCGCGCAAACCATTCGCGGCAACCTTCATGATGGCCGCCCCAGTACCACTTTCCCCAGTAAAGGTGATCGCATCGACTTGCGGATGTGTGGTCAGGAACTCTCCTGCTGAATTCTGACCAAATCCATGAATAAGCGAAAACGCTCCATCTGGAATATCTGATTCAGCGATGACTTCTGCTAAAATCGTCGCTGATGATGGTGTTTCTTCAGATGGTTTCAAAATAGCGGCATTGCCCATCACAAGCGCTGGCCCTACTTTCATCGCCGCCATTAATAGAGGAACATTCCAGGGGCAGATGCAGGCAATCACGCCCTTTGGACGGCGAGTGGTATACCACAACCCTTGAAATCCTAATTCGCCTGAAAAGGTAGAAGAACGTCCCTCTAGCGTTAGCGCCATATCTGCATAAGCCTTAAACAGACGGGCAGCTCTTGCGCCATCAAATGTAGATGCCTGCCAATAGCTGCGGCCCGTGTCAGCCATATCTGCTTCAATTAAATCATCAACGCGGCTAAGCAATTTATCAGCAAAATTGTGGATAATCGCAAGACGTTGGGGCATCGGAAGCGCCCCCCATTTATGCGCCTCACCGCCAATGGAAACAGTATGACCGGCTGTTACAGCCTCATCCACCATATCAGAAGACGCCTCGTGAACTTCAGCCACAAAGCGACCATCAAACGGGCTTGTCTTGGCAAATACGTCATCTGAACTTTGCCAATCACCTGCTATGTAATTTAGAAGCTGTTTTGTCATCTGGTCTACCCCTTTAAGCAAACCAGTCAGGCCATGGGCCTTGTTCAACAGCATCCAGCATGGCTTGCGCAAATAAACCCATCATTTTCTTTTTATCATCCTGCGCATCTGCGTCATGCCATAGATTATATGTTTCATGCGGATCCAAAAGGCGATGAT
>JBMHBX010000030.1:0-9618 GCA_049890215.1 Puniceispirillaceae bacterium (SeqCode)
CGAGGTTGTGACAAACGTCTAAAGGCCGAATAATCTAACGAAAACAAATATTTAGAGAAGAATAAAGTTGGTAGCGGAGGAGGGACTCGAACCCCCGACACGCGGATTATGATTCCGCTGCTCTAACCAGCTGAGCTACTCCGCCATCATGGTGACTTTGTGGTTACCATATATCTGGAATGCCTTTTTAGTACCATCGGCAAGATGGGTCAAGCCCCAATTATGTTGTTTTCAAAAGCGACTGCTATGGCCCCTGAGCCACGTGTTGTGGCCTGTGTTAGGACAGCCCATTCCTGGTGATAGCAAGGGCATATAAGAGCATCAAAATAAACGGCTAGTTCTTTTCGTTTTTCTGATGTTTGAAACCGGTAACCAGTTTTTCAAGCAAGGAAATGATAGCGATGTTATCAGACGATTTGGCAAGCTGATCCAGTTGCTTTGCTGCCTCTGAGAATTCACGCCATGACATATGAGTCTCATTTGCTCTGCGAATTTTTGGATGTGCTGTATCTTCATCATCCTCGCTAATCAGCAATTCTTCATATAATTTTTCACCCACTCTGAGGCCGGTAACCGCAATTTTGATATCACCATCTTCATCATCACTATGCATGGGGCGCAGGCCTGAAAGCTCAATCATCTTGACTGCCAGTTCATATATTTTCACAGGCTCGCCCATATCCAAAAGATAAACAGGCGCGGCCTGCCCTTTGTGAGGCGACGTTGTGGTCATGGCGCCTGCCTGTATCACCAAAGAAGCGGCTTCTGAGATTGTCATAAAGTAACGTGTCACATCTTTATGAGTGACGGTGACAGGGCCACCTGCTTTGATCTGCTCTTTGAAGATTGGCACCACTGAACCTGATGAGTTCAGGACATTGCCAAAGCGGACCATCGCAAAGATTGTCTTATTCTGCTTTGTTGACAGGGCCTGAAGCGCGATTTCTGCCAGTCTTTTACTGGCCCCCATAATATTGGTTGGGCGCACTGCCTTATCTGTGCTGATCAGCACAAATTTTTTCACACCAGCTTTGATAGCCTG
This sequence comes from Puniceispirillaceae bacterium (SeqCode), assembly GCA_049890215.1. Taxonomy (GTDB): domain Bacteria; phylum Pseudomonadota; class Alphaproteobacteria; order Puniceispirillales; family Puniceispirillaceae; genus UBA685. The sequence continues at coordinate 1,043 of JBMHBX010000030.1, forward strand.
TTCTGCTGTCACCAATGTGCCAAAGCAATTATTATAAATCCCCTCAAAAGGATTATCCTCAACAATAGGAACATGCTTATAGGCGGCGGCGTGATAAATAGTATCAGGGCTATATTCTGTTAAGATTTGTGACAAGCGCGCCTTATCGGTAACAGAGCCGAGAAGCGAGATGATTTTGGTGCCTCTATGGTATGGATGACGCTGTTTTTCAAGGCGCTCCCTGATTTGAAAAAGCGCAAATTCACTATGATCAAACAAAATGATTTTTAATGCATTCAGCTTCAGAATCTGGCTTGCCAGCTCAGAGCCGATTGACCCGCCTGCCCCGGTTACCATAACGGTTTTACCTGCGATATCAGAGGCCATTAACTCTTCGTCAGGCGCCACGGAATCACGGCCAAGAATATCTTCAATCGACACTTCTCTGATATCATTGACTGTCACCCTGCCAAGAGACAGATCAGAATAGCTTGGCAGAGTTTGGACCGTAAAAGGATATCCAACCAACATTTCAATGATTTCTTTGCGCCTTTGAAGCGATACTGAGGGCATGGCCACCATGACTTGCGCGATGCCAAGTTTCTCGGCCAGTACGCCTATCTGTTCAGGTGCATAGATAAGATGACCGCTAATCTGGCTTCCCTGCAATTGATGATTATCATCCAAAAAGCCAACAATCGATACCTCACGGCTATGGGCAAGCGCGGCCGCCAGTTCACGCCCCGCAGCGCCGGCGCCATAAATTAAAGCTTTGGGGCGTCTGTTTTTCGTCAGCTCTTCTTTATACATCCCACCAAGCCACAGCCGTGATATACCTCTGGAAGCTGCCACCAGTAAGAAAAAGACGATTGGCTGAATTATGCCAATGGTGCCTGGCACACCCTCTAGCCCGATGATCGCCACCACCAACGCATAAAGAACCCCGTAAGCCCCAACAGCCTTGGTGATAGACATCATAGCAGATCCGCCTGCATAACGGAAAACCACCCGATATAATCCAAAATAAATAAATACCGGAATCGATATCATGATCGCAATAAGCCATGCTTTCACAGGTGCGAATGCATGTGAAACCGTCCAGAAAGTCAGAAAACTGCCACTTTGCAAATAAAAGGCTAACCAGACCGATATGACAGCAAGCAAGCTGTCAGTGGCCATGACGGAAAGCCGTTTCACATTGCGTGGCAATGCCAATATCTTATCTCTCAGAACAGCCTCCCTTTAGAACCGTTGCGCTGAATTTATGTTCTTTAACTACCAAAATATCAAAGTAGAAATCAATTGGTTACATTGCGCGATTGTAACACAAACTCATTGCTTGTCATCTTAGGATCGTTTCCATGATAACCATTTTCACGATTTACGTACCTGTTATTTATAGTCAAATTTCACCGCCAGTTTAATCAGTCAAACGGATAAGGTGAAATTTACTCAGCCATGCTTACTATGACGGGCAAAACAGGATCAAAATGCCATTTTTTTCGTGAGCAAATCAGGATCCAATATCATCTCATCAAGACATTCAAGCAATTTTCTGTCAGCTCTGCCATCTCCATAGATATTATGAGATGATCTTGTCCAGCTTCTGGCAGCCTTGATGGCGTCTGTGATCTTGTCAGATGATATATGAGGGCAATCAAAGGTGTTGGCATTTCGTAACCGCCCCTTTTGGCGCGCACCAATATTCACACAAGGCACAGCAAAGCTTGCTGATTCAATAATGCCAGAAGAGGAGTTTCCGATAAGAAGATCAGACATATTAAGAAGGTCAAGATAGCGGTCACGATCAAGATGTGTCAGAATACGCAAGCGGTTATTTTGCGCTAAACCATTCAAATAAGCGGAAATGCCGGCACCACCTGCATCAGAATTTGGGTGCAAAATCACAAGGGCATATCCCATTTTTTGGGTCGCCTCGACCACAAGCTGCATTTGCTCTGCTGCTTTGTCAGCTTCCTGAACAACAGGATGAAACACACAAAGCGCAAGCGCGTCCCCATGATGATCAAGACCAATATCTTTTAGCAAGGAGGCAGAATTGCCTGTATCTCTGCCCGCAATACCAACCAGACCAGGCGCCCCAATGATATGAATATGGTCTTCTAATTCACCCATCTTGACCAGCCTGTCATAGGCATCTTGTGTTGCCGGAAAATGGAAATGGCTTAGCTTGGTGATGACATGACGGAAACTTTCATCCAAGGTGCCGGTGCGCTCACCCCCGTGAATATGTGCAACATGTATTCCAAGATGAACAGCCGCAAGAGCCGCTGCCACCATCTCGCCCCTGTCACCCAACAGCAACACCAAATCAGGGCGTGTCTTTGTCCACACTGACACAAAGCCTTTTAACTCATCCGCCAGAGCAAAACACATCTCACTGCCAGACTCACCACTTAGCTGGACCGGAATCTCACCAATAAGGGGAAGACCAGATTCTATGATTTGGTCACGCGTATTTCCATATTGCGCAACCATGTGCTGACCAGTGGCAATGACACCAACATCATGGCGAGGGGCCTTATGAACATGCAACAGGCATCTTTCCATTAAGCCAAAATCAGCCCGGCTTCCGCTAACATAATGAATAAGCAAATGTGACTCCTATCCAAAGAAGAGCGTAAGCGTATCAGACAGGACCAATGCGCCTTGCAGGAGAGCCGACATAAATGCCGGGCTCATCTATATTTTTTATCACACAAGAGCCGGCACCGATGATTGTGCCTTCTGCGACTTGTGCCTGATTTACGATTTGCGCACCGGCACCGACAAAGACATGCGCACCAAGAACTGACCCGCCTGCCAGAATGCTGCCAGGCGCCAAATGGCAAAAATCACCTATGACACTGTCATGTTCTATGATAGCGCCGTTATTGACGATAACGCCCCTGCCAATTGAGGCATCACTTGTTACTATGGCGCCAGATAAAACCATACTGCCTTTGCCCGGAGGCGCTGTGAAATAGCGATCTTCATCAGCGATGAATGTTGCCATTGATATGCCTGCTTCTTCAGCCTGTTGTTGCCTGCTTGCACGAATTTTATTATCACCAATGGTCACAATGAGTGACCATCCCCTGGCCTCATCAGGCGCGTTAAAAGACACGCTCACACCCGCTACATCTGTGCCGCAGTCCATTTGTTCATCTGCAAAACATAATGATGACTGAGGCCAGCGCATTTTTATCTGGCTTGCCACAACACGGCCATGACCGCCTGCCCCGAATAAACAAATTTTATCGTACATGAGAGATCTCTAGCAAATCATCTTTAGCAACATCCTGTGTCAGGACACTGCCGACAAATTGATCCATGCGGCTGACCTCAACGCCGTTGCCGGGGCGTTTGCCCATCATATCATCTTCTTGCAAAACATGACCAGCCGCAAAATCATCACGATAGACAATGCTTTTACGCACAACGCTCTGCATCATTTTTTCAGAGGAAGTCGCCCGCTTGACACCATCGCCCAAACCAGCTTCGATCTGGCGCAATAAGCGAACCATCTCACCAAATTCCTTTGCCTCAATTGAGGCAGCGTGATCTGGGCCTGTCATGGTGCAATCAAGCGTAAAATGTTTTTCCAAAACAGCCATACCAAGCGCTTTGGCAACCAAAGCAGCATAAGGTCCGATTGTATGATCAGAAAACCCCACAGGACAGCCAAAGGCAGACTGCATGGACGCCAGCACACGTAAATTTTGATCTTCAATGCGCGCCGGATAATTAGACACGCATTGCAATATCACAATATCTGTATCAGCCCCCAAGACATCTACCGCTTTTGATATCTCACCAAGATTTCCCATGCCAGTTGATAACATCACAGGCAGGCCGCTAGCCTTTGCTTTGCGAAGCAAGGGCAGGTTTGTCAATTCACCAGATGGCCATTTCAGGCAGGCAGGCTTAAGTGAAATCACATAATCAAGACTGATAGGATCAAAAGCGGTCGACATGAAATCAATGCCAATATCTTGGCAATGATCCCGCAATTCTGCAAAGACTTCAAAAGGCAATTCCAGACTGCGAAGCATATCATATTGGCTGCCCTCACCTGTGGAGCGTGCCTGATAATCTGCCTTTATGGCCGTTTCAAGAACCAGATCTTGTGTGCGGTACGTCTGAAACTTAACCGCATCAGCGCCTTGTTTATGAGCCTCTTCAATCATTTTATGCGCAAGGGCTTTGTCACCATTATGATTCACGCCAATTTCGGCTATGACATAGCAAGGCGCTTGTGCTGCGATTTCCCTGCCTGCGATTTGAATGGTTGGTGACATCGTCATCTTACAAAGCTTTCTTTTTTTGGATCAGAGTGACAACATCACGAATACGATCTGCTGTCTCTGTTTGGTTGCGCTCCAATAATGCTTTATCAGCCTGACAGTAATTTCGATAAATAGCCTGCAATTTTGAAAGCTCTTGTGGCAAGTCCATCTCTGCTTTCAGGCTTTCAAGGTCAGGCGCATTGCGGTGCAATGTGCGGGACAAAATGGCAGCGTCTGATCCTAATCTTACATGTTCTCCTAAGATATATTCAGGGCTTACAATGCCTTCGCCGGCGCGTGCAATACCGCCTATGCCAAAACTGATCTGATGATGGCGCAAAGCCTGTGCTGCCTCTTCTAGTCTTTGGTCAGATAGTAACTCAAACATAAAATCAAGCTTTAGCTCAAGATGCAAATCATTCAGGCCAAAATGCAGGCGGCTTATCGGTAATTTAGCACATAAGTCAGGCACCAATTCCAGAGCAGAGACCGTCTCAACAAGAGGCACTGCCTCTGCCCTGTCGCCAATCATATCATAAAAACGGGCTACGTCATCATAGCTGTGAAACATGGGCAGCATCACACTATCAGCGCCTCTGGCCAGAACATCATCTAATTCTGCTTTGGTGCCTTCATGTAACGGGTTAATGCGCACTAATAAATGTGCATTGTCAGCTGCCTCACGGATACGTGTCACATCCTTAGCTGTTTGGCCGCTTTTCCAGCTATTAATGCCTTTTTGCCGGATATCTTTTCCCATATATTCAAGATCAACAAACAAACGAGATACACCGTTTTTGCTTGCATATCTTGCTATGTCAGGATCGTTGACAATCATGAAAAAAATCATCTCATCAGGCATTTTAGTCCCACTCATGCCATCACCCCGGTTGGTGCGATTTTTGTCTGGGCAAGCATATCAGCATCTTTGTCAACAAAAAGCCGGAACCATATTTCCAATGAGATAAGCGCCCTTAATAGACGCGTATTATTCTGTGTGCCGACCATATGCGCGTCAATTAGCTGAGAGACGATTTGTGTATCTATGATACCGCGTGCGGCAAACCGTCCGTCCAGAAGCATATCCTGACAATACCATGACAAAGATTGGCGGAACCATTCTCCCACTGGCACGGTAAACATCTGTTTTTTGCGGTGTGTCAGCTCTTTGCCAAGAAGTGGCTCAACCGCTTTTTTATAAATCGCTTTGGTCTGACCGCCTGCCAGTTTCATCGCGCCCGGAACAGAAAAAGCAAACTCAGCCATTCTGTAATCAAGAAACGGTGATCTGACTTCAAGAGAATTGGCCATGGCCATCCTGTCTGGCTTTACCAGATTATTACCTGGCAGTAATGTCAGCGTTTCGGCAAGTAACACCTGATTAATCGGATCTTGTGAAGATGATTTATGAAAGGCACCGGTAAGAGGCTCATAAGGATTGCCATCAAAAAAAGCGTCTCGTAATTCACCTGTCAAAAGAGAGGTGGCTTGCTCTTGTTGAATAAGGCCGGCTGTTCTGGCAAATGCCTCTTCCCACCCTGTTTTCAGATGATCTATGCGACCATCGGTAAAAAAATCTGTGTATTTTTCATATCCGGCAAAAAGCTCATCAGCGCCATCTCCGGTCAAGACCATCTTGACATCATGCGCCGCCATAGCCGAAAGCTGATCGGTGGGCATAAAAGACACATCACCATGAGGCTGATCACAATGCCAAATAAAACGAGGCCATAATTCATAAGCTTTCATAGGCATGATTTGCATTTGGTGCAAAGTGCCAAATCGTTTTGCTGCCTGCCTTGCAAAGCTTGTTTCATCAAAACGCTCATCATCAAACCCAATGGAATAGGTGTGAAGATTATCTGGCTTATAAAGGCTCATGAAACCAACCACAGAACTGCTGTCAAGGCCGCCAGATAAAAAGGCACCAAATTTCGCATCACAACGCAAACGAATGCGCGTGGCATCATCAAGCAATGTTAAAAGTCTGGTAGTCGCCTCTGCCTCTGTCATGTCATCTTCTGGTGACACATCACCTAAATGCCAATATTGTGAGGTGCGCAGACCATTATTTTTGTCAATGATTGCCATATGACCCGGCGAGAGGTGATGGATATCCTGAAAAGCTGTTTTTGGCTGCGGAATATAGTTTAAGGCCAGATATTCAGCGATCGCTGTCATATTTATCTTTGCAGAAATCCCCGCCGCCAATAGCGCTTTTATCTCTGAGGCGAAATAGAAAGTACCATTTGAATCTTTGCTGATATAAAGAGGCTTTACGCCTAAGCGGTCACGGTAGAGATATAAGGCCTCTTTATGCCGGTCATAAATCGCAATGGCAAACATGCCATTTAATCGCTGAACAAAATCAGCGCCCCACACTTCATAGGCCCGCACCAATACCTCAGTATCGCCTGACGTCTTAAAGTGGCACCCTAAGCTTTCAAGCTCTTCGCGCAATTCAATATAATTATAAATCTCACCATTTTGCACAAGGATGATGTTCCCATCATCAGACATTTGCGGCTGATTGGCAGAGGCGCTTAGATCAATAATGGACAAACGGCAATTGCCAAGAGAACAAAGACCCTCACTATATAGCCCTGTGTGATCTGGTCCCCGATGCAAGATAGCCTTTGCCATCTGCCCTGACACATTGTCTGACGGACGCCTTGAGTCTGCTGAAAATGTCCCAAAAATTCCACACAAATTACTGCCCTCTCAAGAAATTCCGCACACAATTTATGATGCCTTGCTGCTGTTCTTTCTCTAGCATACTGCCTGAGGGAAGACATAGTGATTGCAAAAATAATTTTGATGACACCATTTCTGTTCTCGCATGAGGCTCAAACGCGCATGTTTGGCAAAGTGGCTGCATGTGCATAGGCTTCCATGCCGGGCGACATTCAATCATATTCCGGCGCAATTCATATAATAATTGATAAGGATGAAAGGGGATAATATCAGGATCAAGGGTGACCACAGTCAGCCACCTGTTCCCGCGGCATTCCGGCAATTCAGGCTGAAAGCTGATGCCGGGTATATCAGACAACCCCTCTTGATAGGCCAGAAAAATTTCGCGTCTGCTATCCACTCTGTTGTCTAATAGCTCTAATTGTCCGAGGCCCACACCTGCCAGAATATTAGACATTCTGTAATTATAGGCAACGTGGCTGTGCTGATAATGTTCAGCCTCATCTCTGCCTTGTGTGGCAAGCATCCGTGCTTTTTTGATCAAATCCTCTCTGTCAGAGACCAAAGCGCCTCCGCCTGAGGTGGTGATGATTTTATTCCCATTAAAAGAGTAGGTTGATAGCAAACCATGAGAGCCACTGGGCTTTCCTTTGTAGGTAGCACCAAGGCTTTCAGCAGCGTCTTCAATCACAGGCACACCAAATCGCTCTGTTACCGCCAAAATGGCGTCCATATCTGCTGATTGCCCATAGATGTGAACCACAATAACAGCCTTGGGCAAACAGCCTCTTGCGGCGTCTTTTTGCAAGCGCCTTTCCAAAGCTTCTGGCGACATATTCCAGCTTTTCATATCACTATCAATCAGAACAGGACGCGCTTTTTCGTAAAAGATAGGCTGTATCGAGGCAGCAAAAGTTAGATCTGATACATAGACCAAATCACCCTCAGAGATATTCAGCACCCGAAGTGCCAAATGCAGGGCAGCTGTCCCAGATGACAATGCCAAAGCATGAGCACGGCCAGAGGCTTTTTGCAAAGCTGATTCAAAAAGATTTAGATTTGGGCCGGCAGGGGCAATCCAGTTATCTTCAAATGCTCTGTTAACATATATTTGCTCGCTCTTTCCCATGTGAGGTGGTGAGAGCAATACACCGCCGGCAACGGTATCACGCGGCACCAAACCAACAGGTTTGTGATGCGCATCAACCAGAACAATTGCGCTTATGAAATGATTTTGCGCAAACAGATCTGAGATATCTTCATGCGCTGCGTCAACAGGAAGGCTGACCGCTTCTTTGGGTGGAAATTCGCAAGCAAGGCTGTCCAGAGAGGCGCCTGATAAAAGCGCGCGCCTTATGTCACCATCTACAATTGTGCGCTGTAATCTGCCATCTTTGTCAACAAGCACGCATAGCTTGATACGAGACTGATTAATGATCGCCAGTATCTCACGCACGGTTGTGTCATTATGGACAAGTTCAAATTCGCTTATCATCAGTTTATACTCTTTTTTTGAACTCATTCATTATGTTGATTTTCGGCGATTAGAAAGTGACTTCAGCAATTCTTTATCCGTCATTATATAGACAATAAGGGCTAAACCGGAAGATAAAA
>JBMHBX010000031.1:0-77481 GCA_049890215.1 Puniceispirillaceae bacterium (SeqCode)
GATCAATCGTGGCAACCAGAATAATGGAGTTATTCACCACAATACCAGACAAAGCCACCAGAGCGAACATAGACAGGATATTCATTGATAATCCCATCACATAATGCCCGACCACAGCGCCAATCAGGCCAAAGGGGATCATAATCATAACAGCAAAAGGACGAGCCCAACTTGAAAAAACCCATGCCAAAATGACATAGATACAGATCAATGCCAAAGTCCCGCCTGTAGACATATCAGCAAATGCTTCACCTTGTTCTTGATCACGACCATCAAAACGGAAACGCAACCCTTTGGCAGCGACATCTTCTGCCAAACCTTCATCCAGAATAGCGTCTTTGGCCTGTGTTGTGTTAATCACCTTATCATCCAAATCACCCTGGATAGCCACCTCACGGAAGCCGTCCTGGCGGCGCACCACACTAAAGCCAAGGCGCGGCTCAACTGTTGCCACATCAGCCAAGTCAACATAAGTGCCCTGCGGCGTAATAAGACGCAAAGAGCCTAATGAATCTGTTGAGACCTCCTCACGCGGCAAAGCAAGCCTGACTGTGACTTCTTCATCTCCTCTTGGGAAGCGCTTAACCACACTGCCATCAAGCGCTGCGCGCACCTGATTACCAATAGAGCTCACCGTAAACCCAAGAGACCTGCCAAAGGATGTTAATCTGATAATGCGTTCTTCTGCACCATAATCCAGATTTTCATCAATATCAGTCGTACCAGGGATCGCATCAACTTTTTGCACAATTTCAAGCGCAGATGATTTCAGCAATTCAAGATCATTACCCATCAGGCGCAAATCAAATTCGCGGCCCGGCGGGCCACCTGTTGGCGCCCTGACAAGCATTCTCTCAAGACCCGGCATAGGGCGGATTTCAGCACGCAATGCAGCCACAAAATCATCAACACGCACCGCACGCTGATCAGCTGTTAGCAACTCTATCACCATGCCAGCCAATAATTCATTCGCCCCCCCTGAGGGTGTACCCTGATCAGCGGTAAATGTGCCACCTATCTTTGAATAAGCAAATGAAATCAACTCTTCGCCATTCGGCGTCAGATCATCTTCAACCTTATCAAGAGCGCGTTCCACCTCTTCTAGCATCACAAGCGTCTGTGTTCTGGTAGAGCCTGAGGCCATGGTGATATTGGCAAATACGCGGTCTGCCTCAGGCGCAGAGAAAAAGACGAAATTCACACGCCCGCCTGCCATCATACCAACTGCAAAAATAAGCAATCCAAAAGCAAAGGCAAAAGTCACATAGCGGAACCGGAAAGAGGCAGCCACCACACGATAAAACAGCTTATCCTTGAAAAAGTTAAAGCCTGCATCAAAGTTGAGTCTGAACCATGATGGCTCTGTTTTTTTCGAAGCGCCATAATGGGCCAAATGCGCCGGCAAAATAAAGAAACATTCCAAAAGCGAGGCCACAAGTACAGCACACACAACAGCCGGAATAGCGCCAATAATGACACCAATAATACCTTTGACCATAAACAGTGGCAAAAAGGCTGCCACAGTGGTCAGCATTGCCGATATCACAGGCGGCCCCATACGTTTTGCCGCCAGAACAGACGCATCCGCAATAGGCAGGTTTCGTTTTTGCTTCAGATATTCTGCATGCTCACCAATTACAATGGCATCATCAACCACAATCCCAAGCGCCATAATAAGGCCAAATAGCGAGATCATATTGATTGATTGGCCTGAAATCAGCATCACAGAAAAAGTCGCAAGAAAGGCAACAGGAATACCTGCTGCAACCCAAAAGGCCACACGCCCTGATAAAAAGGCGAACAAGACCCCCATCACAATCAGCAAACCACCAAGGCCATTTTCAACCATCAGGCTGATACGTTCTGAAATCAAAATAGCGGCCACATCATGTTGTGCTAATTTCAAATTCTCTGGCAATTCACGTTGTTTTTCAGCGATGAACTCTTGAACAATCTGATTCACTGTCAAGCTGTCAGAGCTTTTCCCGCGCTGCACATGCAATTCAACTGCCGGTGCGCCTTTGTGGAATTGCAAAGTGGCAGGATCTTCTATTGTATCAGTGATCGTTGCCACATCTCCCAAAAGGACGCGGCTGCCATCTGCGCGGGCCAAAATTTCAATATCACGATATTCATTCGCACTTTTGCGCAACCCAAGAGAGCGCACACGAAGCGCCCCATCTGCAAAACGCCCGGCAGGCACATCAACAGAGACAGAAGCGATCGCATTGGAAATAGTGCCAAGCGTAAGGCCAAGACGCGCTAATTCAGCTTCATTGACCTCAATCAAAATCTCTTCATCAGGCAGGCCAAGCACTTCGACCTTATCAACACCTATCTGCAGTAAGTCTTCTTTGATTGATTTCGCATAAAACCGCAGGGATTCAAGCGGCAATGGCCCATAAAGGACAACCCGCGAGATAGTATCATAAAACTCGCCTTTGACAACTTTTGGCGCCTCTGCATCTTTGGGAAAATCAACCTGACCAACGGCTGCTTCAACATCTGCGAGTGCTTTTTGCATGTCTGTGCCAAAGACAAATTCCACTTGTGTCTGCGCGACCCCTTCAAATGAGCTTGAAGAGACTTTTTTTACATTGGCAATTGTCCGCAATTCAGGCTCAAGAGGCTGAACAATATTGCTGTCAACATCTTCTGCAGTCGCACCGGACCAGACCACAGACACGGCCACAATCTCAACATCTACATCCGGAAAGAACTGGCGGTTTAGCCTGTCTGCTGAGATGATACCTGTGACAATCATCACCACCATAACGATATTGGCAGCGGTTCTGTGACGGGCAAAAAATTCAATCATTGATGAAAACATCTGTTTTTAGTCCTTTGAGGCCATTATCACTTATTGAGACTGTCCGCCGACAGCGCGCACCCGCACACCATCGCCAATAGCCGGCAGCCTTGTTGCGATCAATCTTGTGCCATCGCGAAGGCCTTTGATATATACCTCGCCCGGCGCACGCCACACCACATCAACAAGCTGAGAGCGCGCCACCCCGCCTTCATTGATATAGACCAAATTATCACCAAAAAGCGCTTCTTCGGGGATTGAGGCAACATTATCAAAAGACCGCCCGATAAAGGTCACTTTCACAAATGCCCCAGGGCGTATACCAGAGGCCTCAGCATCAATCAGCTCAGCATATAATCTGCCGCCACCATCAATTTTATCAAGCTCTGCATTTGTGCGCGCGATAAAGGCTTTGGCAGTTGCCACATCACGCGCGCCTGATTGCCATGTCACTGTCACTGTCTGGCCAAGCAATTGCGGCGCATTGGCATATATCTCTGCCTTGGCAACAAATGGCACTTCCAAAGAGGACTGATCTGTCATGCGCCCGATTGGCGCAGCGTTAGAGGCAATCTGTCCAAGACCGATGGCCACATCTGATAATGTGCCTGTAAAAGGCGCCTTCAGGCTTGAATCAGAAATATCCTTGCGCCGTGAGCGTTCTGCAACCCGCAATTGTGCGATACGAGACTGAGAGGCAATTAGCTGGCTTTCTGTCACAGCAACCGCAAGCTCAGCCTCATCTAAATTGGCGTCTGAGACCACATTCTGAGAGGCCATATTTTTGGTCCGCTCAAGTGTCTTTTTGCGCAAATCAAGCTGTTTTTGCAATGACGCTGACTGCGCCTGTTCACCGGCGATCTGGGCTAACAACTCATCAAGCGCCAGCTCATAGCGTGTGGTATCAAGACGGGCAAGCTCCTCACCTTCCTGAACAAGCGCACCATTGCGTAAAGCAGGCGAAATCCAGCTCACCTCACCTTGTACTGAAAAGCGCAAATCAGCTTTGCGAGAGGCAACCACAGTTCCATAGGCAGTCTCCAGAGGCTGCGATGTCTGGTTCGTCACCACAAAATCACTTACCGTCCAGATTTGCGGCGCGGCAGGCTCTGATGCCACCTGCGGTTTTGTTGCGATAAGGTAATTGTACAAAGCAATGAAACCTGCAAAGACAATGATGGCAGGCACGCCGCGCAACAAAAAAGTGGTGATGATTTTTTTGAACATATTTGCCTCTTACGTCCTTTTAATTTGTCTGTGACAATATCAGCCTGCAAAACATTAAAATGGGGGCGGGCTGTGTTATCAGCCGCCTGTTTGCTTGTGATGATTTACGCAAGCCAGAGTTATGTGGATGATTGCCGGCACCCATTGATGCGTTTATATAAAAAGCATATAGCCTCTTGTCTAGCGCTGATCTATGATATGAGATTGCTTGTCCTGTTTGCAAGAGAGACCTAATGCCCCTGTTCTACATTCAAAAGCGCTACAGATCATCTGCGATGATGAAGACTCTGACCAAGCTGACTATCCCGCTTGTTGCCTCACAAATTGCGTCTTTTGGCATTATGACCGCAGATATTATCATGATGGGTCGTTTGAGTGTGTTTGATTTGGCTGCCGGCTCTCTTGCCATCCGCTATTATCAGCCTTTTTATTTCTTTGCTCTGGGCCTGATGGCTGTGATTGCCCCATTAATCGCCCAGGCCATTGGCAGTGGTGATCCTCAGGCAGCACGGCGCACCTTTCGCCAGGGGCTTGTGATTGCGCTTGCCATCGGGTTTATGACCATGCCGCTTGTCATTTATGGTGCGCCAATTTTATCACTTCTGGGTCAGGGAGAAGATGTTGCCGGTCACGCGGTCGATTTCCTGTTTTGGACAGGCTTATCAATGCCGATGTTTTTTCTTTTCATGATCTTCCGGTTTTTTGTCATTGGCAATCAAAAGACAGGGGCACAGCTGATCGTCACTCTGACAGGGCTGATTGTGAATATTATTTTGAATCCTCTTTTGGCTCTTGGCGGGTTTGGTATCGCGCCGATGGGCCTGTCAGGCGTGGCCATTGCCACTTTGATAAGCTATGGCGTGATGAATGTGATGATGGCAGCTTATGTGCAATTTCATCCTGATTTTCGCAATTTTGAGCCTTTTGTGCGTCTGTGGCGCCTTGATATGGGCCTGATGAGGCGTATCATCCGCCTTGGCATTCCAAATGCCATCATTGTAATGAGTGAAACAGGCATGTTTGTGATTGCCGGCTTCATGATTGGGACATTTGGCACAGCTGCGCTTGCCTCTGCCGGTATTGCCAATCAAATTGCCGCGATGGCCTTTATGGTCCCCCTTGGCTTATCACAAGCAACCGCCTCAGTCGTAGGGCGGGCAGCAGGTGAAAAGGACGCTTTGCAAGTCGGCACTGCCGGATGGAGCGCTCATATTCTTGGCCTTATCATTGCGCTTCCTATGACAGCCTTTTTACTACTTTATCCTGAAATGCTCGCGAATATTTTCATAAAGCCTGACGATATCAACTATCAGGAAACACTGCCCATTGTGGTATCAATGCTCTTTTTCATTGGTCTTTTTCAGGTTTTTGACGGCATGCAGATCATTGCAAGTGCAAAATTGCGCGGCATTAATGATACCAAAGTTCCGGCCCTGATCGCTGTGATATCCTATTGGGGTGTTGGCGTGGGCTCTGCTTATATCTTATCATTTATGCTTGGGTTTGGCCCTGCCGTTATTTGGGGCGGGCTTGGCATTGGTCTGGCCGCCGCCTCTTTGGTCACCACCCTTCGATGGGCAAACCACCTTGACCAGATTGGCAAAGGGCGCCCAATATTAATAGGATAACTCGTCTTTGAAAACAGGGCGCAAAAATGGCGCCACATAACGCAACGATCATAAAGGAAAAAACAGATAGCTGAAGAACAGATCATCATTGAAACGCTATCTGCCCCTCTTCTGCCGTCAGATAAAGCGCAGCAAGATTTGTGGCTTGCAGAAGCAAAGGCCTGCTTACCTGAAAAAGCAGATAAGACTCTTATCACCAATCTGGCTGCCATCATTTACGCTGCACCACATCTTCATCTGATTGCCAAGCGTCTGGCAGATACGCACCCTGATGATGCCATAAAAGCGGCCAATGGCCATTATGAGGGTATTTTATCAGACGCCAAAACCGCCTTCTGTGAGGCGATTGATAAAGCCCATGATGAGACAACCTTAATGAGCGCCTTGCGTCATTACCGCTACCGCTGTTTTTTCGCTCTTGCTTTGTCTGAATTGACAGGACATATCACAAGCGCTGTCCAGTCTCATCATCTCTCACAATGTGCTGAGATAGCTTTGCGCCTGATTTTACAACGCCTTTGTGATATGAGGCAATTTGATCAAACCGGCATTGTCATCCTTGCGATGGGCAAGCTTGGCGCACAAGAGCTGAATTATTCATCAGACATAGATCTTATTGTTCTTTATAAGACAAGCCGCTCAGATGATGAGGCAGACAAAGCTGTGAAAATCACAAAACAGCTTGTTCAGATCTTCCAGACACAAACGAAAGATGGCTTTGCCTGGCGGGTTGATTTGCGCCTGCGCCCTGATCCTGGCGCGACTGCCATTGCCCTTAGCTATGAGGCGGCTATCAGCTATTATGAATCAGTCGCGCGCAGTTGGGAGAGAGCTGTTTTCATTCGGGCAAGACCCGTGGCAGGCAATTGTGATTTAGGCCATGGATTTTTGCAGGCCATCTCTCCTTTTATCTGGCGCAGACAGCTTGATTATTCCTTGCTCGCCGACATGACCAATTGGGTCACGCATTATCCGATGAGCAAAGATGGCACAGCCTATGATGTTAAAAAAGGCGCTTATGCTATCCGCCATATTGAAATGATGACAAGCTTGTTACAATTGCTTCATGGGGGACGGGATAAGCAGTTGCGCACACACAGAACGGATATCGCTTTGCAGGCTCTGGCAAAGGCTGGCCATCTCAGCAACCATGACAGTCAACAAGCCATTTGTTTATACTGGCAATGGCGTGCCATAGAGCATCGCCTGCAATATTGCCGTGATACGCATATTTATCAGTTACCAAAATCACCCCAAGAATTTCAGCAATTTGCCCGATTTGTGGGATTTGAGACTGGCAAGGGGTTATATGAACATCTGCTTTGCCTGCAGGATATGACCAAAAAACATGCAGGCCATATGGTGATAAAAGACCTGATCGCAGCCCATATTGGTGCCCAACAACAAGGGGCATGGCCGGCAGATGAAGATAGCCAAAAAAGCTATTTGCAACAAATGGGCTTTGCACGCCCGGCACAAGCCATACAGATGATCGAAAGCTGGCTGTCTGGCAGATATAATGCCACCAGAAGTGAGCGCGCACGCACAACCTTAACAAAATTATTACCAGTGGTGATTGAACAGCTTGCCGAAGGCGATGATATCGACTCTCATTTCATTGGATTTGCACAATTTTTGGAATCTCTTCCTGCCGGTGTTCAGGTCTTCTCGTTGCTTCAACAACATCCGCAATTGATCAAGCTTATCAGCAATTTGACGCTTGGCGCACCTGCCTTAATGCAAGAGTTAACACAGCACCCTCACATATTTGAACAAATGTTGGGGGAGTCATTTTTTGCCCCTTTGTCATCTCATCCGGATTTCACCGCCACACTTGCTTCCCTTACCGCAGGTAAACCGCCTGAAATGCAGCTTGATGCTATCAGATTATTTGCCAAAGAAGCCAAATTCCGCGCAGAAGCACATATCCTGACCTATCCTGAAAATGCCGAAGATGCACATGACTATTTATCTGACTTGGCAGATGCCTGTCTTCTGGCAAGCTTTGATGTAACAATATCTGCCTTTGAGGCAGATTATGGCAAAGTGCCTGAATCTGAATTAGCGATTTTACTGCTTGGCAGGGCCGGTGAAAAGCGTCTGACTCCTCAATCTGATATTGACCTTATCTTTATCTATGACGGGCATGGTGAGACGATGTCTGATGGCGCAAAACAGCTTAGCTGTGGTCATTATTACCAAAGGCTGGCACAACGCCTTGTGAGTTGGATGACCACCAAAACAGCTTCAGGCGCTTTATATGAGCTTGATACAAGATTGCGCCCAAATGGCAATGCAGGTCCGCTTGCCACCCATTTTGAAAGCTGGCAGAGCTATCTGACTGATAATGCCTGGCCGTTCGAAAAACTGGCCTTGCGCAAAGCCCGCCTTCTGACCCGTAAACAACAAAATGCCACAAAGCTTCATCACAAAATCACGCAACATTTGCAAGAGATTCAGACAGCCAGCCTGCCAAAAGAACAACTGATAAGTGAAATCAGCCTTTTGCGCGATAAATTGGCACTGACAAGCTATGATGAATGGGACTTCAAAAAACAACGTGGCGGCTTGCTTGATTGTGAGTTTTTGACTCATATCACCGCCACCAGGCCGAAGTTGGCAGATAATTTGAACCATTTAAGCCTTATCAAGGCAGTGATGATGCCAAAATCAACTAATAAGGCGCCCCCACTATCATTCCAAAAAGAGCTTTGCCGCATCATGCAACAAAGCTCATTTGACAAAGCAAGACAAGCGCTTGCCTCACAGATGTCAGCGCTTGCAACAGCGCTTGATAAAAAACTAGGCCTTTAATTTTGCACCAATCTTGAGCCCGACAGCCATGCAGGTAACAAAAATCACCACTGGCCAAAAAGCAAGAGATAACACGGCGATAGCAGGGCCGGGGCATAAACCGCCAAGCCCCCAGCCAATCCCAAAAAAGGCAGCGCCCAGTAATAAAGGCCTGTCCATCTTCATCATGGTGGGAAAGTGAAATTTATCGCCAAATACAGGGCCTTGTCTTCTCTTGATTAGCGGAAACCCAATTGCCGCAACGCCAATGCCACCAACCATCACAAAGGCTAATGAAGGATCCCATAATCTTGTTATATCCAAAAACCCCTGCACTTTGGCAGGATTCAACATGCCTGCCATCGCCAGACCAAAACCAAAAACAAGACCGATAATCAATGCAGAAAGTGATTCTTTCATCATAAAGCGCCCCTTAAAATAAACCGATCACAAAGACTGTGATCATGCCTGTGGCAACAAAACTAATGGTGGCACCAATAGAGCGAACCGAAAATCGTGAAATGCCGCAAATACCATGTCCTGATGTACAGCCAGAGCCAAGCGCCGTGCCAATCCCCACAAGCAAGCCTGCCACGCCAAGCACCGGCAAAGAGGCTACCATCTGCATATCAACCGGACCATTTATGAACGTAAAAAGAACAGGCCCCAAAATGACGCCAATCAAAAAGGAAAGGCGCCACCTGCGCCCCTGACCTGTCCCCAAAGCGGCTCCGGCAATACCAGAAATGCCCATGATCCTGCCATTAAAGGCCATTAATAAAACAGCCGCTAATCCAATCAGCGCACCGCCAATGGTGGAGTCTAAAGCGGTGAAATTTGCCCAATCTATTTGCATAATCTTGCGTCCCCCAATCACTTAAATCTTTATTGTGACGTTTGTTTTTTACCTATTTGCAATAATTTGGTTGCCACTTATCGAAAATGCGACCATAGAAAGGCGAGAATAGGCGAGCATTCACTTATCATAAAGTGCATATTTCAGTCTAGGGAGTAAAGGTAGATGGTCAGCATGACACATGCGGCCATCTGGTAATTGTGGCATTTTTGGTGAGAAAGAGCCCGTCACATGTTCTCTGTTATCAAAGCATCATGGACTTTATTTTTTGGCCTGGCCCTTATCATGATCGGTAATGGTGTTCAGCTGGTCTTGCTTGGTGTTCGCGCATCCGAAGCCGGCTTTACCAACCTTGTCTCAGGTTTGGTGATGGGTGGCTATTTTTTAGGGCTGTTTATTGGCTCTCTTATCGTGCCACAATTTCTGTCCCGCGTTGGCCATATTCGTGTTTTTGGTGCTTTGGCCTCAATCGCCTCTGCGGCGGTGCTTCTTCATATTATTTTGATCAATCCTCTTTTATGGGGCTTAACACGCATTTTGTCAGGATTTGCCTATGCCGGCATGTATATTGTTGTGGAAAGCTGGCTAAATGATTCTGCCACCAATAAAACCAGAGGTCAGATTCTGTCACTTTATTTGATCATCACCATGGGCGGCATGGGCATAGGCCAAATGCTGGCAGGTCTGGATGATGGCCAGTCTGCCACCTTATTTCTTGTTGCCTCAGTGGCTGTATCAGTCGCTGTTGTCCCAATTTTGATTACAGTCGGTAAAGCCCCTGATTTCAGTGTGACAGAAGCAACCTCTCTCAGGCGCCTGTTCCAGATTTCACCGCTTGCATTTGTTGGCATGGCACTTCAGGGCGTTGTTGCAGCGATGATGTTTGGTATGGGATCTGTCTATGGCACGCGCATTGGCCTCACCCCGCCTCAGGTGGCCCTGTTCATGGTATCTGTGACAGTTGGCTCATTGGTGTTGCAATATCCGGTTGGTCGCCTTTCAGATGTGATTGACAGGCGCGTTGTGATCCTGATTGTGACCATGGTCTCTGGTGTTTTTGCAAGCGCCGGTTTATTTTTTGGCGCCTCTCAATTCTGGATATTACTGACAATTATGGGGCTTTATGGCGGCTTATCACTGACATTATATTCTTTATGCATTGCCCATGCGAATGATTTCCTTAGTCCTGCTCAGATGGTTGGCACTGCGTCTGCACTGATTATGGTGAATGGGGCAGGCTCTGTTATCGGCTCACCTCTGGTTGCTCTTGCGATGGATGTGGTCGGTGATTATGGCTATTATGGCATTATCGCAAGCACACATTTCATTCTAGGTATCTTTGTCTTGCTGCGTATGACACGCCGTGAATCTGTGCCAAATGAAGCGCAAGGGCCATTTGTGGCTGTCCCTGATGCAGGTACCGCGGTTGGCATAACGCTTAACCCTGAGACTGCCTGGATAGAAGATGATGCGAATATGGCAGAAGATGACCCTCTGGCAGACAATCCCTATATCCCTGCAAATTTCGGCAGCAAAGACCAGAGCTGACCCTATCCTTTTGCATCTGTCACACTATCCGAATGGATAGCTGGCATGATAACAAACAGGCGCCATGGTGAAAGTCACTTGTCTGTCATAATATTAGTTTATAATAATATGACAGACTTTTATCAGCTTGCTTTTGTGGCACATCATGTTCAGACGCATACGCATTTTTATCTTCAGCGCCGTCATCCTTACCACCCTTACAGCGGCAGGTTTTTCAGCTCTGCTGCCAACAGATCATCACTACACAATTACCAAAATCACAGATGGGGACAGTCTGCGTGCCGACAAGGTTCGTATTCGTCTGCATGGTCTTGATGCCCCCGAAATGAGGCAGATTTGTCAGGATAACAAACAGCAAGATTATCAATGCGGCGTCCTGGCGCGCGATTATCTGGCAGATGTGCTTGGCTCTGATGCGAGCGTGCGTTGTGATCATATCGACACAGATAAATATAACAGGCTTGTTATGCGGTGTTTTCACAATGGGGTTGATATTGCCTCTGGCATGGTGCGCGCCGGCTGGGCAGTTGCCTATCGCCGCTATAGCACTGATTATGTTCAAGATGAAGCAGAGGCTCGCAAAGCAAAGCGCGGCTTATGGGCAGGTCGTTTTGAGATGCCAGAGGCCTGGCGGCGCAATAACTAGCCCTTATAACAAACCCAGTTCACGCAATTCAGCTGCCAGCTCTGGCGGCAAAGGCTCTCCGTCATTTGTATCAACAGGCACATCTGCCGGCGCATTCTCAGTTTCAAGATAGCGCCATCCTTGAAAAATACGTTCTTTTCGCGGCCAGACAGGAATGATCTCATGGTGGAGCACAATACCACAACGCGTGATCCCGTCCCCTGCAGATACTTCAATCAGATCAGTAATCAGCTGACGGGCCTGCATCTGCCCTTTGATAATCCAATAAATAGACCCGCCATCAAGCAATTCATCACGCCGTCTTGGCCAGTTGCGTGTGGGATGGATTAAAGGGATATTGGCCTTCACTCTTTGCGATTGCCATTGACGCATTGAGTCAAGAGATACAGATCCTACGGATAATTTTTTCAAATGAACTGTCATATCACCGCTATAATAAGAAAAAGGCAGCCAGCCCTAAAAACACGAAGAAACCGACCACATCAGTGATTGTGGTGATAAAGACTGAAGACGCTACCGCAGGATCTATACCAAAGCGCACCAAAGACAAGGGCACCAATGTCCCTGTCAGACCTGCTATCACCAAATTAATGACCATAGCACCGCCTAAGATCAGCGCGATCATCATATCCCCAAACCACAGATACGAAACAGCGCCGGCAATAAAGGCAAATAAAATACCATTGACTGCCCCGACTAATAATTCACGAAGCGCAAAGCGTGCCGCAGACTGGTTGCTAAATTCCTGCATGGCAATTGCACGCACTGCCACAGTCACTGTCTGCGTGCCGGCATTGCCGCCCATAGAGGCAACAATCGGCATCAAAACAGCCAGAGCCACAACCTGCTCAAGCGTGCTTTCAAACAGACCTATGACAAGTGAGGCAAGCACCGCGGTCAGCAAATTGACAAATAACCAGCTGGCACGCCCCTGAAATGTCTCAAGCAAAGAGGATCTGATAGACGCGTCAGACACCCCTGCCAATGCCATCAAATCTTCTTCGGCTTCTTCATCAATCACATCGACAATATCATCAAGTGTGATGACCCCGACAAGCCGCCCGTCTTCATCAACCACAGAGGTCGTCACCATGCCATAACGCCTGAATAACATAGCCACTTCTTCTTGATCCATATGAACAGGCACAGAGCGGAAATCCACATTCATAATCTCTGACAATCGCACAGGCCTGTTGGCGCGCAGCAGGCGGCCAACATTAATTTCACCAACCGGATGAAAATGCGCATCTACCACCATAATCAAATAGAAACTTTGATTATCAGCAGAGTCCAAAGACCGCAGATGATCAATGGTCTGACCAACTGTCCAATAAGGCGGCAGCATAATCATCTCACGCTGCATCATCCGGCCTGCTGAATCGTCAGGATAAGAGAGGCCTTGTTCTACAATCACACGATCTTGTGCAGAAAGGTTTTTCAGAACTTCATCTCGTTCTTCTGGCTCTAGCTCTTCGACAATGGTGACAACATCATCAGATTCCAACTCAGGCAATGCTTTTGCAATTGCGGCCGGCCCCATAATATCAAGCACTTGTTCAAGCACTTCATCATCCAGATAGGCAATCGCCTCAGAATCAAGCTGATCACCCAAAAGGCGCAATAAATTACCGCATTTTTTAGGAGACACACGCCCAAGCAAATCAGCCATATCAGCAGAGTGAAGCGGCGCGGTTAATGCCCTTACGCGCCCCTCATCACCAAGTGAGACGGCCTCCATAATCGCATCTTCGACCTTTGGTGTTAGACCATAAAGAGACTTCGCAGGAACTGACATTTGATCAGGTTCAACAAGCTGCGGGTGAACATCATTGCTATCTGTCATGATATCTGCCCTCCTTGCTGTGTGAAACCGTGCTATGCGCTGTGCTTAAACCTGTGAAATATGGTATTTTGCGTTTATCTGTCAGGTCAGTATCACTTTACGTGATATATGAAACCGCGATATAATATGCCTGTTAATTCTAGCACCTTTTCAGAGAAAATGAAAGGGGCCGCGCGTCCGTCATGCTTGCCAAAAACGTTTGGTAATAAAATTACAAATCCTGATTTTGAAAGAAAATGATCATAGCAAAGCTCCCCCACATCAGCCATCTTTACGCAGGTAAAGAGCAAGGCAAAGGATACGGCAAAGGATACGGCAAATGACATTTATTCGCCATGATTTGCCTTATGACTGCCTTGCCTTTACAGGCGAAAGAGCGCCTTGGTGGGGTGGTGATTTACAGACCATGCGCAATACATTGATCGGCGCTAAACCAGATATACCTGCCGGACAAGACATCATATTTGACCTGCCGGATGGTGACAAACTGCTTGGCGCATTTCACACACCACATAAACCAAATGATAGCGCAACCCATGGCATTATGATCATCATCCATGGCCTTGCAGGTGATTATGACAGCTCTTATGTGCGCCATCTAACAAAAGCAGCCATCAGGCAGGGATATCATGCGCTTCGCTTAAATCTGCGCGGTGCAGGCCGTGGCTTTGCTATGGCACGGTCATCTTATCATGCAGGGCGCTCTGATGATCTTGCCTTTGTGATATCTGCAATGGCCGCGCGTTATCCTGATAAGCCACTTTATTTATGTGCTTTCTCATTGGGGGGCACCATGGCTGTCAATATGGCAGCGCGCCATGCATTACCGAAAAATCTGTCAGCGGTCATCAGCTTTTGCGCACCCCTTGATATGCTTGCAAGTGCAAAACGCTTTCATGAGCCTCGCAACAAATTATATAACAGGCACTTTACCAAAAATTTGATTACACACACCCTTGCAAGGCCTCATCGTGATACAACACAAGATACCCTCATAAAATCAGTCAGGTCGGTACGTGAATTTGATGATGTCTTCACATCCAAAGTGGCGGGGTATCAGAACGCTGACGCTTATTATAAAGGCACCACCCCTCTTGGATATTTATCACAGATTTATGTGCCGACCCTGCTTGTGCATAGTGATAATGACCCCCTGATACCTGATAGCGCCTATCGCACATTACATACAAGCGACAAGCTCTATTGCGTGATCACAAAAGGCGGCGGTCATGTAGGCTTTCATGGCAGAGACCAAAGCTATGATTGTTGGCAGTCGGCGGTTGCGTTACAATTTGTCTCACAGGTCTCACAACAGCCTTTCAAACAAAGACTATGAACGAGAAGATGAAAGATAAAATGACGCCTATTACATCACATCACCTAAATGCAGGCGGCCTGCAAGTCTCGGTGACGAATTATGGCGCCTCTTTGCAGGATTTGCGCCTTTCATCACATGACATACCTCTTGTCCTGGGCTTTACCAATGCCTCAGACTATGCCCGCGGACAGCATTATTTAGGGGCGACCGCAGGGCGGGTTGCAAATCGAATCTCTCCTGCTGAGATCACCATAGACGGCCAGACATATCAGCTTGAAAAAAATGAGCGCGGCAAACAAATGCTTCATGGCGGCTCTCTTGGGTGTGGCAGGGCCTTATGGGATGTTGCCAGCATTTGTGATGAGGCAATCACCTTTATTCTGGATGAACCAGATGGTCATATGGGATTTCCAGGCGCCTTGCACATATCCTGTACCTATCAGGTAACAGGGCCACAAAAACTAAGCATTTTTTATGAAGCATATTGTGATAAACCAAGCTTTGTGAATCTCGCCCATCACAGCTATTTCAGGCTTGATCATCAGCCAGATATCTCAGATCATCACCTGCAAATTTTTGCAGACAGCTATCTGCCTGTTGATAATGACAACATCCCTACAGGCATGATAGTCTCTGTCGATAATACTGTTTTTGATTTTCGCCAAATGGGTAAAATTGGCATGCGTGAATTTGATCATAATTATTGCCTGTCACAGTCAAAAAAGGTGAGGCCAGTTGCCCAGCTATACAGCCCGCATTCAGGCATTAAAATGACCTTATCCTCAGATCAGCCAGGCTTACAATTCTACACAAGTCATCATTTGGACGAGCGGGCAGATAATCACCATGGGCGCGCCTATCGCAAATTTGATGGTATCTGCCTTGAGCCGCAAATCTGGCCAAATTCGCCAAATATGCCTCAGGCGCCCTGCTGTCTCTTGCGCCCTGGTGAGGTCTATACACAAAGACTGGATTTGCAATTTTCGACCTCAGAAATCACAGGCTAATGCAAGATTACTCAAGCTCAGAAAAAAAACTGGTAATATTTATAACAGCGCTTGTCTCAGGCATTGGATTTATCGACACCACAGCTTTGAATGTTGCCCTGCCCTTTATTCAGAGGGATTTGAATGCAAGCGCGGCAGACACTTATTGGGTTATTGAAATCTATTTATTGGGCCTTGCCGCCTTATTGATGGCAGGCGGCGCTTTGGGAGACAGCCTTGGCAGGCGGCGCCCCCTCATTTGGGGCGTAGCGCTATTTGCCATCACATCTGCCGGTTGCGCCTTATCGACAACTGCCGCGGCTCTGATATTTTTTCGGGCACTTCAGGGAATATCAGCGGCTCTGATGGTGCCTGCCTCGCTGGCGCTTTTGAATGCCTCTTTTGCGCCGGATGAACGTGGCCCTGCCATTGGCAGATGGTCAGCGCTTGTCTCTTTAACCATCCCTATTGGCCCGTTATTTGGTGGCCTTGCTGTCGATCTTGCCTCCTGGCAATTGGTTTTCTGGGTCAATGTGCCTCTTTGTCTTTTGGTGCTTTATTTAATGCGACCTTTGCGCAAACCACCTTATGAGCCTCCCCAAACAGTGCCACTTGATGTGACAGGCTCAGGCCTTGTAACAGCCTCTCTTGCCATGATGACTTATGCGCTGATGGAGGCAGGGCGCCATGGCAGTATCACCGCCTTTCATGCCCAGCTATTATGTGGGGGCATATTTACCTTTATGTTGTTCATCTATAGCCAGATGAAGCTCAAAGCGCCGATGATACCGCCATTTCTGCTAACAAACAGGCGCTTTGTTCTGGTGAATATCCACACCTTTTGTTTATTTGCCAGCTTTCAGAGTGCGACTTTCTTTTTATCCTTTTTGCTTGTGCAATCTTATGGCTATGGCGCCACACAGGCAGGGGCGGCCGCATTGCCTATCTCAATTCTTGTGACCTTATTATCACGCTATGCCGGCCAATGGACGTCCAAACATGGCCCGAAAACCATATTGATTATCTCATCTCTTCTAATGGCAGCGTCCTTTTTCTGGTTATCAGGCACAAATGGTGACTATTTCAGCACCATCTTATGGCCTATGATTCTGCTTGGCCTTGGTGTGGCTGCCTTTGCAGCGCCTGTAACCACTGTGGCGATGGCCTCTGCCGGTAAAGGGCGCGATGGGCTAGCAAGCGGCGTCAATAATGCGGTTGCGCGCATAGGCCCGTTACTGGCAATAGCTGCCCTTGGCTATGTGATGGCCTTTGAATTTGAAACACAACTGACGACCCATGCCGGATTTGCTGATCTCTCAGGCGAGGTACAGCAATTTATGAAAGCCAATCTGGACGCACTTGGCGGTATGATCGTACCAGCCGACTGGCCTGCCGACTGGCAGGACAAGGCACATATTGTCATCGCAGACAGCTATGCAAACACAGTCACATATGCTTTGAAACTATGCGCATGGCTGTTGGTATTTTGTGCCTTTTTATGTCTGTTTTACCGCAAAGAAGACGCTGTCTGAAAAGCTGACAGTCCAAACTGCTATTTTATTTTTGATTGACGCGCCCTTTGATTTACCGCCATCCTTTGGTGAAAGGGGGTGTGAGAAGATGAAAAAAGCATTTTTGAAACAATCATATGGGTTGGATTCTGTTACAAAAACAGAAGCTTATTATCGTGACTGGGCCGCAAGCTATGATGAAGAAATAGCTGAAAATGGCTATCAGACACCGCAGCGTTGCGCTGAGGCCTTGGCGCGTCATTGCGCTGATAAGACTGTAAGCATACTTGATATTGGCTGTGGTACAGGCTTGTCAGGCATTGCCTTCAAAGCGCAGGGATTTTCCAATCTTCACGGCAATGACCTTAGCCAGGAAATGCTTGATATCGCAGCGCAAAAACAAATTTATCAATCATTGCACATTGCTGATTTGCATAACCCGCTTGATTTCGATAAGGCGCGCTATGATGTCATCGCCGCAGTCGGTGTTATCTCAGTTGGCCATGCACCGCCGAGCACCATTGCACAAATGTTTGATAAGCTTGGCAAGGAAGGCCTATTTGTCTTTTCCATCAATGATGCCAGTATCGCAGAAGGCAGCTTCACCTCTGCCGTAGAGGCGCTGTTACAACGAGATGATGCGCTGTTATGCGAAGATGAATATGGCACCCATTTGCCAAAGATTGATATGAAATCAATTGTCTATGTCATAAAAAAGACCGCCTGATTGGGCAATCAGGCGGTCCTGTCACAAGACCTTCAGCTGTCACAGTGATGGGGTCATTGAATCAAGCTGATTTTCTGGTCAGGTGCATTTTGTTACTCCCGGATAAAGGTCACAGCATATTTGACATCGCCGTCAAAAAGCCGGGTAGCGCCATGACCGTCAGTCATGTAAAACTGATGACCTGCGATCCTGTTTTCCAGACGATATCCTTTGGTCGCCATCCGCCGTCTGTGAAATTCCATCGCAGCCTCATCAAAGCTGTCTGTCAGAATTGTGATTCTGTCTTGTGTCATATCTGATGTTTGTAAATCATCCATTTTTTAATCCTTCCTTGTGCGTCATTATTCAGCTGCGTGGAATTGCTGTTCTTCTGTACTGTCATTAAGGGCCGTTGTTGAAGACTGGCCACCTTTCACCGCAACAGAGATAGCATCAAACCACCCTGCGCCTACTTCGCGCTGATGACGGTGCGCTGTATAGCCATTTTCTTCTGCGGCAAATTCAGCATTCTGCAATTCTGTGTAGGCAGTCATGCCAGACTCTTTATAGCCACGCGCCAATTCATACATGCCGTAATTAAGCGAATGGAATCCAGCAAGGGTGATGAACTGGAACTTATAGCCCATCTTGCCAATTTCGCGTTGGAAGCGTGCAATATCATCGCTTGACAGATTGGCTGACCAGTTAAATGACGGGCTGCAATTATAAGCAAGCATCTGATCAGGGTATTTTGCCTTAATCTCATTGGCAAAGGATTCTGCCTGATCAAGATTCGGCGTTGATGTCTCCATCCACAATAGATCTGCATAAGGCGCAAATGCCAGACCGCGAACGACACAACGCTCAAACGCTGTCTCAGGGTCAAGCAGATAAAAACCTTCTGATGAACGCTCACCTGTCACAAATGGCTTATCACGCGGATCAATGTCAGATGTAATCAGCTTTGCTGATTCTGCATCTGTACGCGCCATAATGATGGTTGAAACACCGCTGACATCGGCCGCTAATCTGGCGGCGTTCAGATTGGTCACAGCTTGTTGTACAGGTATCAGGACCTTGCCACCCATATGGCCGCATTTCTTCTCAGACGCCAGCTGGTCTTCAAAATGCACACCCGCAGCCCCTGCCTCAATATAGGCTTTGGTCAGCTCAAATGCGTTTAACGCCCCGCCAAATCCTGCCTCACAATCAGCCACAATCGGGGCAAACCAGTCTCGTGATGCACGCCCGTTTTCTAGCACTTCTATCTGATCAGCGCGTGTTAATGTGCGGTTGATACGCCGCGCCAGTTCAGGTCCGGAATTCGCCGGATAAATAGACTGGTCAGGATACATAGAGCCGGCGGTATTAGAATCGGCTGCAACCTGCCATCCTGACAGATAAATCGCTTTCAGGCCGGCGCGTACCTGCTGCATAGCCTGATTGCCTGTCATAGCGCCAAGTGTGTTCACATAATCTTCGGTTTTCAAAAGATGCCATAATTTGTCAGCGCCATTTCTGGCAAATGTATGTTCTGCTGTCACGCTTCCAGACAGTTTCACCACATCCTCCATCGTGTAATCACGTTGTTTATGGGCAAAACGACCTTCTGCGGCCTTTACATGCGTCTCGAATGTTTGTGTCATTGTCTGATCCCTTTTTCAAACTGATGCCACACCTGTTGCGGCATTTCAGCGCCCGTGACTTAACGTCTGCCCGAGCGCCACATAGTCTTAGCCGGGGACCATTTGCCAGAAAAGGAAAATAGTGTTAACAATATAACTTGTAAATATTTACAAAAAATATATGTAAATTTTGTAATACAAATTACTTATAAAACTTCACAAAAGAGACTTCCATGTCAGATATCTCAGCCACCAAGATTATGATAGGTCACAAATTGCGCAAATTGCGCAAAGAATTAGGGATCTCACAAGCCGCCATGGCAGATGAGCTTGCTATTTCTGCCTCTTATCTCAACTTGCTTGAAAATAATATGCGCCCTGTCACGGTCCAGCTATTATTCAGGCTTGGCCAGACATATGACATAGATCTCAAAGATATGGCAGAAGATGAATCAGCAAGTCTCACAGCCAGACTGATTGAGATTTTTGCAGATCCAATCTTATCAGACCAATCCTTATCACGAAGAGACATTCAGCAATTAGCACAAAATCAACCTGGCGCGGCCACAGCCATTTTGGCTCTTTATGATAATTATGAGACGATGAAATCCGCCGCACAGCAAGATAAGGACGGGAGTGAAACACGCGCCCTGCCCCGCCCTATTGAACATGTCAGGCGGTTTTTAGAACAACAGGAAAACCATTTTCCGACCCTTGAAGATGCCGCAGAAGCCTGTGCCAAGAAAGCACAATTGCAAACAGGGCAATATTTCTCTGGTCTTTGTCGTTTTCTGTCTGAACATCATGCCATTCGGGTGCGCATTATGCCATCTCATGTGATGGGTCATTATGTGCGCCATCTTGATATGCACCGCCAGCAGCTTTTATTATCTGAAATTCTGGAAGATTCTCAGCGTGTTTTCCAGCTTGCCTCACAGCTTGCTCTGATTGCCTATCAGCGTGATATCACCACCATCATTGAAACATCAGGTCTCGAAGATCTGGAAACACGCCAGCTATTACAGACTACTCTGGCAGGGTATTTTGCAGGAGCACTTATGATGCCCTATCAGAGTTTTTTGAAATCAGCTCAGGAAACACGCCATGATTTTGATCTGTTAGGCAAACGCTATTCTGCCAGTTTTGAGCAAATCTGCCACCGCCTAACCACGATGAATAATCCGTCTGCCAGAGGGATACCCTTTTTCTTTCTTCGAGTTGATGAGGCAGGTTATATTTCCAAAAGGCTCTCAGCAGCCGGCATAGAATTTGCACGCCATGGCGGGGCATGCGGGCGTTGGATACCTCATCAGGCATTTCGTGTCCCGGGCGCCCTACACAGCCAGTTAGCAGAAATGGAAGAAGGCCAGAAATTCTTCACTCTGGCAAGAACGGTCGAACAACCACGCACTGGCCCGGCACATCATGGCACAGCTTTATTTGCTGTTGCCCTTGGCTGTGAGTTAAAACATGCCAAAGATATTGGACTTGCAGACGGGCTTTTATCACCAAAACAGCCATCTTTCACCCCAATTGGCCTTGCCTGCCAGTTATGTGAGCGCCCGCAATGCGGTCATCGCGGCGCGCCCCCTGTTGGTCGCAGCTTAAAATTTGACCCTCACCGCAGGCAATCAGGCCTATTTGATTTTGGCTCTTAAGAGGCGCTATGGGACATCCGGCGCAAAAAGGCTTCTGCTGCTGCTGAAAATTGCTCTGGCATATCCTCTGGCTCTGTGACAGATGACAAGGCATGCGCCATTTGTTTGCCAAGCTCAACACCAAACTGATCAAAGCTGTTTACATCCCATAAAAAGCCGGAGGCAATGGTGATATGCTCATAAAGCGCAAGCAATCTGCCTAAGGCATAAGGCGTTGTGGCACGCCAGCTGATAAAGCTTGACGGCCGCCCGCCTGCGAAATGGCGATGCGGCTCTGCCTCATTTGTCTGGCCTTGTGCGAAAGCCTCTGCCTGTGCAAGCGCATTAATCAGCAACATATGGTGGCTATCCTGCCATGAGGCATCATTATGGTCTGGCACAGGTTGCAATGGCGCTAATATATCAATTGGGCAGATATCAGCTTCCTGATGAAGCGCCTGAAAAAAGGAATGTTGGGCACCTGTTCCGGCCTCACCCCAGATAATAGGCGCTGTGAAATAATCTAGCTTTTGTCCCTGCCTATCAACAGATTTGCCATTTGATTCCATCTCTGTTTGTTGTGCCCATCTCGTGAAATCAGATAATCTTTGATCATAGGCCATAATGCCATAGGCTGATTTATGTTTGATATTGCGATAAAAAACCCGAATACATGCCATCATAATCGCCAGATTCTGGCGGGACGGCGTGTTTTTGACATGGT
The DNA here is from genome assembly GCA_049890215.1 of Puniceispirillaceae bacterium (SeqCode). GTDB lineage: Bacteria > Pseudomonadota > Alphaproteobacteria > Puniceispirillales > Puniceispirillaceae > UBA685. Next base: position 21,858 of record JBMHBX010000031.1, read on the forward strand.
TATCCATATCATGCGCACCTTTAAGGCACTCATAAAAAGCTTGCGTGCCAATCGCTATCATAATCGGCAGACCAACCGCAGACCATAAAGAATAGCGTCCCCCGATACCATCAGCAAAGCCGAAAATACGGTCAGGCTCAACGCCCCATGCAGCTGCTTTGTCAGGCGCCGCTGTCACCGCGGCAAAATGCCTGTCAGGTGAGCATCCTGCCTTGGTCAGCCAGGCACGCGCGAGAGTGGCATTTTTCATGGTTTCTTGTGTTGTGAATGTCTTTGAGGTCACGATAAATTGTGTGCGCTCTGGTGTGGCATTTTTCAACACATCATAAAGATGAGAGGGATCAACATTTGAGACAAAATGTATGCGCGGCCCGTTATGATAAGGCGCTAATGCTTTAGTCACCATAGCAGGTCCTAAATCAGACCCCCCTATGCCAATATTGACCACATCTTTGATTGATTTATCAGCGCGTATGACATCGCTGAAAATCGCTATCTTACGTGCTTCATCGCCTGATAAGGCTTTTGCCGTTCTGGCTTCCATATGTAATACAGGACGCTTTTCAGTGACATTCATCACCTCACCTGCAAATAATCTGTCAAATTGCCCACCAAGATCAGCGCTGTCAGCTAGTTGCGCAAACAGATCCAATGTCTCTTCAGTGATAAGATGACGAGATAAATCAATGACCAAATCATCAACAGATAAAGACAAAGCCTGCTGGCGTGCCTTATCAGATTTGACATCTGCAAATCTTAAATCAGATAGTGCTGCCTCATGGCTTTGCAGCTTTGAAAATATCGGGTTATCAGTCAGGCGCATCATAAAAGTCTCTTATGCATTATAATTTGGCGGCGTCTTTGGCGCGTGCGGTGATTGCGCTAAAATTCTTATCAGCGATATCTGTGCTTGTCGCAAGCCATGATCCGCCCACACATGCAACATTATCCAAAGCCAGGAAAGAAGACGCTGTTTGTTGTGTAATACCACCTGTTGGGCAAAAGGTAATCTGTGGCAACGGGCTTGCCAGTGATTTCAAAAAGGGCACGCCACCTGCCGGCACAGCAGGGAAAAATTTCTGCGCATCAAATCCTTTTTCATAAAGCGCCATAGCTTCACTTGCGCTTGATGCCCCCGGCAACAGATCAAGGCCCGCCTCAGCACAACCCTCAATAAGCGCCATGGTAGCGCCGGGGCTAACAGCAAACACAGCGCCTGCCTCTTTGGCACGCACCGCCTGACTGCCATCAAGGACAGTGCCTGCCCCTATCACCATATCAGGACATGAGACCGCTATTTTTTCCATTGCCCCAAGGGCCGCGGCGGTCCGCAATGTAATTTCAATCACATTAATGCCGCCTTCCAGTAATGCCTCTGCCAGAGGGACTCCATCCTCAGCGTCATTAATCACAATAACAGGCATCACAGGGCCAAGTGCTAAAATAGACCGTAAATTCGCCATGAGCATTTCCTATCTTTGGTTTGTTCCAAAATTTACAATAACCGCAACCCGCCGCCTTCTTCAGCAGAGCAGACCGCAGCGCGATAACTGCTAAATAAGCCGCGCCCAAAATTTGTGGCCTTCATGGCCTTATAATCAGTAATGGCCTCTCGTTCCTGCAAAGGCGCGCTGACTTTCATCTCCCCTGATAATGCATCAATAGTGATGATATCTCCATCCCGCAAGCGGGCAATCGGACCACCCAATGCTGCCTCAGGTGTAACATGAATGGCAGATGGCACCTTGCCGGACGCCCCTGACATGCGCCCGTCAGTCACCAGAGCCACCCGGTACCCCTTATCCTGAAGCACAGATAATAACGGCGTCAGAGAATGCAGCTCAGGCATGCCCGTAGCCGCCGGACCCTGTCCGCGCACAACAACAATCACATCACGTTCAAGCAAGCCTTGCTCAAACGCTGATTTCACATCTGCCTCACACTCAAACACAGCCGCAGGGGCAGATATCTTATGACGATCTTCTGAGACGGCAGAGATCTTCATCACAGCGCGTCCCAAATCACCAGACAACATCTTCAGCCCGCCATTAGAGGCATGAGGCGCAGAGACTGGGCGCAGAATATCATTATCTAATGAGTGTTTCTGACAATCGCGCCAGGACAGCCCATTATCTGACAAAGATGGCTCCACAACATAATCAGCAAGCTGTGTGCCCCAAATTGTTTTCGCCTGCCCGTGCAGAAGACCTGCGGATAATAATTCATGAATGACAAAGCCCATCCCGCCTGCTGCATGAAAATGATTCACATCAGCGCTGCCATTGGGATAAAGACGTGCCAGCAGAGGTGTGACCTCAGATAGTGCGTCAAAATCATCCCATGTCAGCTGAATCCCTGCCGCTGCCGCCATTGCAGGCAAATGAAGAGCATGGTTGGTTGACCCGCCTGTTGCATGAAGACCGATAATCGCATTCACAAATGACCGCTCATCAATCACCTCAGCCATCGGACGCACATCACTGCTTTTGCGCGAAATAGCGATGATTTGTTCTGTTGCGGCGATGGTAAGGGCATGCCTTAAATCTTCATGCGGATTCACAAACGTCCCGCCCGGCAGATGAAGCCCCATAATCTCCATCAACATCTGATTTGAATTGGCCGTGCCATAAAACGTGCAGGTGCCGGCGCTGTGATAGGCTGCCATCTCTGCCTTTAGCAAGGCATCACGGCCAACCTCACCTTTGGCAAAGGCTTTGCGAATGGCAGCTTTTTCATCATTTGGCAGACCTGAGGGCATCGGGCCTGCGGGCACAAAAATCACTGGCAGATGACCAAATGACAAAGCCCCCATCACAAGACCCGGAATGATTTTATCACATACACCAAGACACAAAGCGCCATCATATACACCATGAGACAATGCCACCGCCGTGGACATCGCAATCACATCTCTTGAGGCAAGAGACAGCTCCATCCCCGGGCGGCCTTGCGTGACCCCGTCACACATAGCAGGCACACCGCCTGCCATTTGGGCAGTGGCGCCATTCTGGCGGGCCGCCGCTCTTATCATCGCAGGATAAGTCTCAAAAGGCTGATGGGCAGACAGCATATCATTATAGGCACTTACAATGGCAATATTCGGCTTATTGCTTGCTGCCAGACCTGTCACATCATCTTGATCCTGACCTGCCGCCGCACCTGCATGGGCAAGGTTTGAACAGCTTACTTTTCCCCTGTCCTGATCCGCTGATGAAGACATTTCTGCAATACCGGCAAGATAAGCTTGCCGGCTTTTTTGACTGCGTTTCACAATGGCGTCTGTGACTTGTTCTACCACGGGATGAAGAGACATGCTGTTTTCCTCGTATCTTGCCGGTTAGCTATGAAAATAGGACAAGGCGCTCACCAAGCGCTTTTTGCAAATAATGGACAGGCAGGCTGTCATCTGTCTTTGCCGCCTCATAAAGAGCCACTTTCTCAGCATTTGGCAAGAGCAGACAGATATCAGTGATACCAGTAATCATCGCCAGATTCATAGATATCCTCGGATGTTTGGGACTTCCCTTTGGCTTTGTATGAATAATGGCAGGCGGGGCTGAGACATCATAAGCTTGTTGGTCACCAATCATATCTGGAAATAAAGAGGCAAAATGCCCGTCAGTGCCCATGCCAAGCAATGCCACATCTGCTTTGCCAATCTGGCGAAAGGCTGCCTCATTATCATAAAGAGGTACAAATTGCGCTGCCTTTGCCCCGCCGGACAATAAATGCGTTTTGACCAGCAAATGATTTGAATCCTCATGAGTTGGCGGCACCGCTCTTTCATCCACCAGTGTAATGACCACCTTCTCCCACGGAAATGCCACCTCAGACAGAGCTTCAAAAACAGGCACAGGGCTGGAGCCACCTGATAATACAAGGCAGGCTTGCTGACGTTCTGCAATGGCCTTTGACATGCCATCTAACAAAAAGGATGTGATTTTCGCAATATCAAGTGACATGACTAGTCTTCCTCATAAACGTGCGGCGCTTGCCATCGCGCCTCATGATCGTCAAACAGGCGATCTTGTGCCTCAGGCCCAAAGCTGCCTGCCTCATATATCTCTGGTGCGATATCAGCTGCTGCGGCAATGATAGGGTCCATAAAATCCCAGGCCGCCATTACCTCATCATGACGCATAAATAAGGTCTGGTTGCCACGTGCGACATCCATCAACAACCTTTCATAAGCGTCAGGCAATCTTGTGTTAAAGGTCTCACCAAATGACAGATTTAATTCTGCAGGAAATAACCGCATACCCCCGGGCCCAGGCTGTTTACTGACAAGCTGAAGGCGCAGACCTTCTTGCGGTTGCAGGCGGATCACAAGTTGATTTGGCAGATTATTATCATCTTCTGTATTTTGTGAGAAAATATCATGAGATCGTTTTTTGAAAGTGACAATGATCTCAGAGGCTCTCATGCCCATTCTTTTACCTGTACGAATATAAAAAGGCACACCGGCCCAACGCCAATTTTCAATATAGAATTTCAGCGCTGCAAATGTATCAGTCTTAGACGGCTCACCGAGCTCACTTTGATAAGACGGGGCCATCTGGCCGTTCATCATCCCCTCTTCATACTGACCAATGACAAGGTTTTTGGATAAATGCGCCGCCTCAATAGGCCGCAAAGCACGAAGCACCCGTAATTTTTCATCACGCACCTGATCTGCCTGAAATTTTGCAGGCGGCTCCATCGCCACCAGACAGACAAGCTGCATCAGATGATTTTGCACCATATCACGCAACGCGCCATATTTATCATAATAAGAGGCACGTCCCTCAAGCCCGACAGATTCAGCAACTGTGATCTGAATATGGTCAATAAAGGTATTATTCCACTGGCTTTCAAAAATGGTATTGGCAAAGCGCAGAGCCATTAGATTTTGCACTGTCTCTTTACCCAGATAATGGTCAATACGGTATATATTGGCCTCATCAAAAACAGATCGCAGCTCTTCGTTAATCTTGCGCGCAGATGCGCCGTCATGACCAAGCGGTTTTTCAACAACAAGACGCGCAGTTGGTGTCACAAGCCCTGATTGCTGCAATAACCGACAGCTGGCACCAAATAAGGCAGGTGAGATAGCCATATAAAAAATGACAGGCCTGTCATCAGACTGGCGCACTTGCAGAAATGATTTCAGCTCATCTGCACCGGCCCCTGATGCCACATCCAATACAATCATCTCCAGAATTTGGGTAAATTCATCAAAGGCGCGTTTATTGTCTGCCGAGCCAGCAATTGCCTCTTCACAAAAAGGGCGTAATTTTTTGACAAAATCCTCTTTGGTAGTCGCCGAACGCGCCGCCGCAACAAGACGAAACTCCTGTGTCACCTGACCGTCAAGATAGCGATAAAACAGCGCCGGAAAAATCTTGCGAAGCGCCAAATCACCTGTGCCACCAAAAATCACATAATCAGATGGTGCGATTGCAGCCGATTGCGGAAGGTTGTGTAATGTTCCTGCCATAACTTTTATCATATCCTTGATTATTTTAGTGATTATTTTGGTGATTATTTTGGCGCTTAGTCCTGCCGTTGTGCGCTATATTTCAAAATAGGCTGTCCGACATGACGATTACGATTCATCATTTTCAAAAACACATCTCTGTCTGGTGCAAATTGCGCATAGACAGGTAAAAACGCGCCCCCAAGAGCTCTGGCCTCATAGCCGATAAAGCCTTGTTCAAATTGTGGCCTCTCAAGGCCTGTTAAATCATATTGTTGCAAGGCGCCTTCAACTTTTTGAATAAGCCGTTGCAATTGGCTTGTTGGCAATGTGCCATCAATCACAATCTTTTCCGTATCTAGCACAGCATGGGCATTCACAATCGCACCTGCCAAAGCCACTGACGCCTCATCTGACCACTCATCGAACAAGGCCAGTATTTCCCCTGTCAAAGTCTGATAGCCATGCAAAGATTTGATCTCATGACCTTTGGCAGTCACTCTTTTTTCAAGATCACGAAGTGATGCCTTGGCAAGCAGTTGTTGCGGCGCTGCGTTCTCTTGTGCGGTGCCAATTGCCATGGACCCTATCGCTGCTGCATTGCCTGAAAATCCTGATAATAATTTGCCGTTCATCACAATGCCGCCGCCAATAAATGTGCCAACATATAAATAAAGGAAATCATGTGAATGACGTTCACGATTCAACGATAATTCTGCCAAACAAGCCGCAGAGACATCATTCATCATTGATACAGGCAAATCAGTAAAGGCCGCAATTTCGGATGGCAAATCAATCTCTTGCCAGGCCTGCATCATCTGCACAGACGTCTCAAATTCATGAGACCAGCTTGCCAGAGCGCCAGGCGCCGCCAACCCGATACCAATCAGGCGCTCAGATTGCTCAGGGCTCAGAGCATTACGCATATCCGAAATCGCTTCTTTGATATCCGGCAATGTTTTCGCAGGTTCCGGGAAATCATGATAACTTGTCTGGCGTTTGACAATAGAGCCATCAAACCCCATTAAAATCACATCCAAAGATCGCCGACCAATCTTGACCCCGACGGAAAACACACCTTCGGGGTTCAGCAATAATCCGGTGGAAGGTTTTCCCACTTTGCCACGTTGTTTTTCACCTGTGATGATATAGCCATCTTCGATCAGACGATTCACAATGACCGATATCGTTTGCGGGGTTAATTTTGTGACACGCGCCAGCTCTGCTTTGGCAATGCCGGGCTCCCGTCTGACTAAGGACAGAATAAGACGCTCATTATATTGCCCAAGTCCTATCTGGTTACTACCAAGTTCTTGCTTTGGTAATCTCATCTTTTGGCCCCGCTACTATATCCATTCACAAGGTGGCAAGCCACCTCATCCACTATGAGCCATATGCGCCGCCATATCGAGCATTCTGTTTGAAAAACCCCATTCATTATCATACCAGGACATCACACGCACCAACCCGTCTTCAGTCACAGCTGTCTGGTCAAGCGCCACAGTCGAAGAGTGACTATCATGATTGAAATCAATAGACACTAATGGCTTATCACTTACTGCCAATATCCCCTTCATAGGGCCGCTTGCGGCTTTGCTAAGCAAGTCGTTGACCTCATCAATAGATGTATCGCGATTTGGCACAAATTTCAGATCTATAACTGACACATTGGCTGTTGGCACACGAATGGCTGACCCGTCAATCTTGCCAAGCAGCTCAGGCAACACAAGGCCAACCGCACGCGCTGCCCCTGTTGCTGTTGGCACCATTGATAAAGCAGCGGCTCTGGCTCTGCGTAAATCTTTATGCAAGCCATCTTGAAGACACTGATCCCCTGTATAGGCATGGACAGTTGTCATATAGCCTGTTTTGATACCAATCGCGTCATGCAACACTTTGGCGACAGGTGCCAGACAATTTGTTGTGCAAGACGCATTCGAAATAATCTTATGATCATCTGTGATAAGGTCATGATTGACCCCATAGACAGACGTGATATCTGCCTCTTTGCCAGGGGCCGATATCAGAACCTTTTTCACATCATCATGAAGATGCAAGGCGGCCTTATCTCTGCTTGTGAACAAGCCTGTACATTCCATAACCACATCAACGCCGCGCCAGTCGATCTTTGCAGGGTCACGTTCTGCGCTAAGACGGATATTATGACTGCCGACAACTAAATTGCCATCTTGCACATGCGCTTCTGGCCGCAGACGGCCATGCACAGAGTCAAAATTCAATAAATGGCAATTTGTCTCAACATCACCTAAATCATTAATGGCAACAAACTCAATATCCTGGCGTGCTTCTTCAACTGCGGCGCGTAAAACGGAACGACCGATACGACCAAAACCATTTAGTCCAACCTTTAACGACATGTTGCTCTCCTGCATTTGGCGGATTTAATAAATAACTCTGATTTATTAATTAATCTAGCACAACAAATCAACTCTTTTTTTACACTCCATGTTCTAAAGTACAAACAAAAGGTTAGGCGTTATAATCAGCAATTTCCTTTGCCAATGCTTTTTTCAGGATATAAAGCTCTGCGGTTGCCACCACAAGATCAAAGCCTTCATCGCGGCGAATGGCACTGCCTGCCCCGCCTGAGCAGAAAATCCCTGCCTTTTTGCCTGCCTGCTTTGTCTTGTTCAATATATGGCTAATGGCCTCTTCCAGCTCAGCATGTGTGTGCTCAGGACCAGGGGCAAGGCCAAGAGTCAGTGCCAAATCTGTTGGCCCGACAAAGACACCATCCAAACCATCTACATTGACAATTTCTTCGACATTCTCAAGACCTTCTCTGGTCTCAATCATCGCTAATTTGATGATGGTATCATTGGCATGTTTGGCATAATCAGCGCCTGCATAATTAAACACACGCGCTGTTGCAAAAGACCGCCCGCCTTCTGGCGGATATCGTGTTGCGTCAACAAATCGAATGGCATCTTCTTTATTATTCACCAAAGGGCAGATCACACCATAGGCGCCATAATCAAGTGATTTCATCGTGATCTCTGGCACATTGCCCGGCAGACGCACCATAGGTGTTGCCTCAGTCGCAGAGATTGCCTGCATAAATCCCATCAGATTATGCACATCACTCGCACCATGCTGAAGATCCACCACAACTGCATCAAAACCAGACGCGCCAACTGTCTCAGCGATCACAGTTGACTCCGTGGCTATCCATCCACAAAAGGCTGTTTTACCCTGCGCCCATAATGTTTTCACCCTGCTATCGCGCATCATTCACTCTCCCCTGACTATCTGCCATTATATCTGCCATTATATTAGCCTATCATTTGACAACAAACGGCAAAAGACTTTATCGCGAAAGCGCTGTAATCAACGCCTCCAGATTATGTTCATACATAGCAAGATAACTTGTCGCCGGCCCGCCTCTGACTGACAAGGCATCAGAATAAAGACGCCCGCCAATCTCAATCCCTGTCTCGGAGGCAATTTGCGCAATCAGGCTGTCATTTGTGATATTTTCAACAAATAACGCCTTTGCTTTGACGCTCTGAAGATAATCAATTAACGCAGCTAATTCTCTGGCAGATGGTTCAGCGTCTGTATCTATCCCCACAGGCGCCAAAAATTGCATCCCATAGGCATCAGCCAAATAACCAAAAGCATCATGAGCCGTGACCACAACCTGTTCTTCTTGCCCCAGACGGGCAAGGGCGTCTTTCGCGTATTTATCAAGCGCCTGTAATCTGTCTTTATACGCAGCAGAACGTGCAAGATAGCCTTCTTTATTCTTGGCATCGTAACGCACCAATGCCTTGGTAATAGCCTCTATATATAACAACCCGTTTGATAAAGAATTCCAGGCATGAGGATCTATCTGCCCTTCTACCATCAAAGGCGTAACTGCCTCAGTCGCTGTGATAACCTCAGCCTTTGTGCCGGAATTTTCAATCAAATCAGCTATCCATGTCTCAAACCCAAGACCATTGATAAAGATCATGTCAGCTTGAGTCACCGAAACCGCATCAGACGCATTTGGCATATAAAGATGCGCATCTGCATCCGGGCCAACGATGGTGGTCACCTCAGCATCATCACCTGCGATTTGGGTAACCATATCCCCCAAAATAGAAAAGCTGGCAACGATCTTCACCTTTGCCATAGCCTGTGATGAGATAGCGATCATCAAAGCTGATACAGCAATGCTCATATATGGTTTCATAATTAATCCTACTTCACTTACCTCATGATTGTTTTTTGGCCTGAAAAAGACCAAGGGGAGAGAGTATCAGACTTGCGATAAACATGGCACCTGCAACCAATACAATGGCCGGTCCTGTTGGCACATCAGCCAGATAAAAAGACAGGACAAGGCCTGCCCAACAGCTGAGAAAAGCCAATAAGAAAGTCAGCACAAGATAACCTGTGATGGTTTTTACCCAATAACGCGCGGTGGTCGCAGGCAAAATCATCAAACCAACCGCCATCAATGTGCCAAGTGACTTAAAGGCCGCGATTAAATTTAAGACAAGCAAGAACATAAACCACTGAGACATAAGGCCCGGATATTTGAACTGGCTTTCAAAAAACAAAGGATCAATGGTGGCAACAATTAACGGGCGCAACAAGACAGCAAAACTTGCCAAAGTCACAGTCGCTGTTACCCCGATTAAGATAAGAGTCTCATCATCAATGCCAAGTGTTGATCCAAATAAGAAGCTTTTTAACGGTATGGCTGACCCTGCCGCAGACAGAATAAAAATACCAAGTGCAAGAGATATCAAATAGAGCGAAGCAAGAGACGCATCTTCTTTAATCAGCGTGCGCCTTGCCAATAAGGAGGTCAAAAACGCCACAATCACGCCCGCTATCATGCCACCGATGATCATAGATAAGACAGATAAGCCCCCCACCACAAAGGCAATCACAATACCAGGCACAATGGCATGCGCCATCGCCTCTCCTGCCAATGATAAGCGTCTTAACACCAAAAAGGCGCCAACCGGTGCGATAGATAAGCTCAACACAGATGTTGCGAGCAACGCACGCCTCATAAAGGCAAATTCAAGGAACGAAAAAGAGAGCATCTCTGTCATGACACCCGCTCCACATAGGCGCTAAGCCACTCAGCCTGCGTTTTTGACAGATACCCATAATCAATCAGAGTTTGTGGGCGCAGCACCAAAGGCGTCTCACCGAACAATGCCTGCCCACCTCCCACCAGCAGAACCTTGTCACACAGCCCTTTCACGACAGACAGATCATGCAAAACAATGAATAAGCCGCGCCCTTCAGCACGCCAGTTTTTAATAATCTCAATCAAATTAGATTGTGTCGACTGGTCAATCGCCGTGAAAGGCTCATCCAGCAGGATAAAAGGCGCATCCTGCACAATCGCTCTTGCAAAAAAACAACGTTGTAATTGTCCGGAAGAACATTCAAATAACGGCCTGTCAGCCATATGTTCCAGATTGGTCTGCTCAAGCGCTTTTTGAACAAGCGCCTGTTTGGCAGAATCAATATGCGCCCAAAAGCCAAGCCCGTGCCAGGCGCCCATGGCAACCAAATCACGCACTCTTACCGGAAACTGCCCGTCAAATTGGGTGCGCTGGCCCAGATAAGCCCGTTTTGGCGGTGTCTCATCCTGCCATGAAATACTGCCAGATAAGGGCTCATGCAGGCCAAGCAGTGATTTGATCAAAGTCGATTTTCCTGCCCCATTATGCCCTATCACAGCGCAAATCTCGCCTTGTTTGACGGAAAAAGACAGATTTTCAACCAATGGCGTTTGACCATAGCCAATTGCCAGAGACTCACATGTTACGATCATGATGTTACTCGCGCGCAAGCTCGCCCTCAGGCGATGATAAATCCTATCGCTGACCACATAATAATGGCCGCAAACGCAACAAATAACAGATTATGAAAGATACTGGTTGAGGTGATGTTCACCTCTGGGATAGACAGGCCGCGCTCTTTGCGCGCCGAAGATGAATAAGCCATCTGATACTCCATATGAGGACACCCGCCTCACACTAGGGTTTACATATCATTGGCAGGTCTTCTGGCTTATGGTTATCGATGGTCTATCGCCTTCCCAGATATAAGCGCCCGATAATGGGCTTATTTTCCAGTGGCATGTGATAGATATCAACCATACACAGTTGCGGGTACAGCTCCAGATTTGAGTCCTGATGGATACATCTCACTGGATTCTCTATTATACTTTGGCCTTTGGCCTCCGTCACCAATAGCGATACTCTATCAATGGATAAGTGAGGCGTCAACCACTCAAAACACAAGGCTGTCATGCATTGCAAGCCCTTGGCTTGGCTATCACTTTGCGCGCAATTCGTCTGCCGGATAACAAGCTTCAATCGCAGCGCTTGCAATCACGCTGACAGTGCCATTTTCAGCATCCAGAACATTTTGACCACCATGCACCACACGCACAACGGCGCGACCACGCGGCAATTTGGCAGCCACCTCTTCAGCCTTCACCGCCTCAGGTTGCTGAACACCAATTGTGACATTCACCACCATCTTTTCATGGTCAAGACCAAGAGACTTGAACAAAACCAAAGAGCTGTGGCGTATCGCATCATCAACCGCCCGACACGCAGCCTTTGTATAATCTTCCCCATAGAGGTCAGTGCCCATACCCATTTCCAATATCAGACGCTTCATGACACGCCTCCTGCGGCAGGCAAATCAAATGAGACGATAATCGCAGCCTGTGCCATCACAGTCACCTGCGGCTCACCAGAGCTGTTTTTGGCAGCCGGCTTTGGGATATCAAGGCCACCTTTGACAGCCTTGACAGTTACCTGACCATAAGGGAACACAGATTTCACAACCTCAGGATCAACCAATTCCGGCTTTTGCACGGCAATTTCCACATCCACAATCATAGCCTCACGCGGCAAATCAAAGGCATCTGCCACTGTCAGGCTATTACGCCACAGGGCATTTTCCACTGCGCGTCTTGCGGCATCACTGTAATTGGCGCGGCGCAAAGAGCTACCCATACCAAGCTCAAGCGCTATTCTCTTCTTCGGCATGTAAGACCCTCCGCCGCAAATAAATTCAGATGAAGTAATAGTGGACAGGCAAGGCAAATTTGCCTCTGATATCTGGAGCGGGCGACGAGATTCGAACTCGCGACCCTCAGCTTGGGAAGCTGATGCTCTACCAACTGAGCTACACCCGCAAAACAAAAACCATCCTGACTATACCACAGAAACCGAACAGATATAGTTTTTTATCACAAGCCATATCAAGACTGCGTGAAGGTTCAAAAAAAGCGCAAAAAAAGAGGCAGGTCCCCCTGCCCCTTTATCATATATTATCTTATGATAATGGATTAGTTCGGGATATTTCCGGACACACCATCAACATAATAATTCATTGCCCACAGGCCGCCATCATCAAGCGCTTCACCATCTTTTAAGACAACATTCCCTTTATTGTCTTTCATCGGGCCTTTGAAGATGACAAGTGAGCCATCAGCAATGCCGTCACGCGCAGCGGTTGCAGCAGCAGCCACATCAGCAGGCATATTTTTGAACTCAGTCAAAACAAGGAAGTCATCACCAATACCCTTCCAGGTATTACCTGCCCAATGGTTTGGCCCCTCACCTGTGGTCCAGCTGCCATTCATAGCTTTTTCGATTTGCTCAATATAATAAGGGCCCCAGTTATTCACAGATGAGAATAGCTGTGCATTTGGTGCAAATTCATGCATGTCTGAAGACTGACCAAATCCTTTAACGCCTGCTTTTTCAGCTGTCTGCAACATAGCAGGGCTATCTGTATGTTGTGCCAGAATATCAGCACCTTCTGCGATAAGCACTTTTGCTGCATCAGATTCTTTCACCGGATCATACCAGCTATTGACCCACACAACTGAAATTTCAGCATCTTTATTCACAGAGCGCAGACCTTGTGCAAAAGCGTTAATGCCCTGAATCACTTCCGGAATTGGGAAAGCGCCAAGATAACCAATTTTGTTTGATTTTGTCATCAAACCAGCGACCACACCCTGCACATAGCGACCTTCATAAAAGCGGATGTTACCAGTCGCCATATTCTCAGCACGCTTATAGCCGGTAATATGGTCAAATTTCACATTTGGAAATTCTTTCGACACTTTCAAAGTCGGGTCCATATAACCGAATGACGTTGTGAAAATCATCTGATTGCCTTGCTTGGCAAGCTCACGAATAACACGCGCCGCATCTGGTCCTTCCGGCACATTTTCCACATAAGTGGTCTCGACCTTTTCACCAAAGCGGGCCTCAACAGCCTGGCGCCCCATCTCATGCGCATAGGTCCAGCCATGGTCACCTGGATTTGTAAGATACACAAAACCCACTTTCATCGCTTCTGCTGATGCGCTTGCTGACATGCCAATGGCGGCAACGGCTGCCATCAGGCTTGTCGAAAGCCATCTTCCTAATGTGATTGATTTCATAATCGTCTCCTTTGTTTGTCAATTTATCTGGTAGGATGGAAAATACGGCCTAAATGCGCCGGCGCTTTATGCAACACACCACCAGAGCGTGACATGCTGACAAGCACTATGATAGTCGCAAGATAGGGAAGCATTGATAAAAATTGCGGCTGAATTGTCCATCCGCGCGCCTGACCGGCAAGCTGCATGATGGTAATACCGCCAAATAAGATAGCGCCCACGACCACACGCCATGGCTGCCATGACGCAAAGACGACAAGAGCAAGGGCAATCCAACCACGCCCGGCTGTCATGCCTTCTGCCCAATGAGGCGTCAGAACAAGTGGTAAATAAGCGCCGGCAAGACCGGCCATAAGTCCGCCAAATAACACAGCGCCCCAGCGCACAAACAAAACATTATATCCAAGCGCATGCGCACTGTCATGATTAGCGCCGGTTGCGCGCACAATCAGGCCCCATCTGGTGCGCTTCAAAAAATACGCAACCCCTGCCACAATCACAATTGATAGATAAGCAAGTGCATCAAGCTGAAATGCCAGTCCCAAAAATGGAATATCTGACAGATAAGGCACATGCAAAGCAGGCAATCCATCAATCGCTTTGCCAACAAGAGGCGCACCGATCAGACCTGACAAACCTGTTCCGAAAATAGTAAGAGCCAGTCCAGTTGCCACCTGATTTGTGGCAAGACCAAGGGCAAATAAGCCAAAAACCGCAGCTGTCATCATACCGCCAAAAGCGCCTGCAATCATGCCCAAAGTCGCACTGCCTGATAAAATCGCAGCACCAAAGGCAGCTACAGCCCCCATCAGCATCATACCTTCAACACCAAGATTCAGCACACCGCTTCTCTCGGCGACAAGCTCACCGGTGGCGGCCAATATAAGAGGCACAGACGTCAATAAGATGGTCAGTAATAGCTCTTCATACATGGGTCTATGTGTATCGCATTTTGCAACAACGGGAAACTTCTTTTACACACCTTCACTTTTTTGCGCGCTTTTTAGGCATTGTCTTTCATCGGGCGCACAAACGAAATCTTGTAATTTGTCCATGTCTCTCCGGCAAGCAACATAAATAACAACAGGCCTTTGAATAAACCTGTGACAACTTTGGGAATGCCAAGCGCAATTTGCGCAGAATCACCACCAAGCTCTGCCAAAGCGACCACCAGACCTGCGATGATCACAGCCCCCGGATTAAGGCGCGCTAAAAATGCCACAATGATAGCTGTAAACCCAAAGCCAAAAGAGATATTCGGTTGCAATTGACCAATATTGGCTGACACCTCAACTGCCCCGGCAAGACCGGCCAGTGCACCTGATACCATCATCACCGCGATGGTCACAAAACCAGGCTTAAAGCCGGCAAATTTGGCGGCACGCGGCGCCTCTCCGAATAAGCGCACCTGATATCCTGCCAATGTATGACGCAAAATCAGACCGCCAATGATCGCAATCAGCAACGCAAAAGGCACCCCCCAATGAAGCTGACCAAGCCGCCCAATTCCCGGCAGGATAACAGGCGGTATCAGGGCCGCATCTGCATAAAGAGGCGTAAGCGGAAATCCAAATGACATAGGATCACGCCATGGCCCCCGCACAAGCCAGTCAATCAGCAAACTTGCCACATAGGTTAGCATCAAAGAGACTAAAATCTCATTTGTGGAAAAGCGGACACGCAAAAACGCCGGTATTAGCGCCCAAAGCGCCCCTGCTGCCATCGCTGCAAGGGCCATAGGCACCAATATTGCATAGCTTGACGCCTCCGGATAAGACAGGGCAACCCAACCGGCACCCAACGCCCCTAAGACAAGCTGCCCTTCTGCCCCGATATTCCAGATATTGGCACGGTAACAGAACACAAGACCTGTCCCAATAATTATAAGAGGGCAGGCTTTTACAAATAAATCAGCTATCTGATCACCACGTGACAGAGGTGTCAGAAAAAACATAGATAATGCTTTGAGCGCATCATATCCCAAAAGCGCAAAAATAATGCCACCAAGAACGACCGTGATCGCAATCGCAACCACAGGCGTGGCAAACCGCACCCAGGTTGGGATCATTGTGCGTTTTTCCAGCCTTATCATAATCTGCTACCTGCCCCGTTTTTTGCGGTCTTTTTGCTCTTAGCGCCTTTGGCATGATTGCCCAATTGCTCTCCGCCCATCAAAAGACCAACTGATTCTGGCGTCATCTCCCCTGCCTCATAAGCTTGTGACAACCGCCCGCCATGCAGAACAGCGATATGGCTTGAGATCGCAAAAATCTCTTCTAAATCTTGAGAAATCAGCAAAATCGCAGACCCTTTTTGCGCCAGCGCTAGCAAAGCGGTTCTGATAAGCTGGGCTGCGCCAATATCCACCCCCCATGTTGGCTGGCTGACAATCAGCACCTTTGGCTGTTTTTGAATTTCGCGACCAACCACAAATTTTTGCAAATTGCCACCAGACAAAGCAGAGGCAAGCGGATCTGCCTCAGGAGTACGCACATCAAAATCAGATATGATCATTTGCGTTTGTGCTTGCACAGACTGATGCCTGACAAGGCCTGTCACTACCATCTCACCTGACGAATGAGACGTCATCAGCGTATTTTCAGATAAACGCATCGCCGGCACTGCGGCATGACCATTGCGATCTTCAGGAATAAAGCCAACCCCTTTTTGCCGTCTTGTCTCTGGCATATGGCTGCGCAAATCCTCTCCCATGACAGACATCTTTGCGATTTGATGTCTGTCACGCCATTCCCCTGTCAGGGCGCCCATTAACTCATCCTGACCATTACCAGATATGCCTGCAATGCCCAGAATCTGACCTTCATAAAGGGAAAAGCCAACATCCGATAAGGTCACATCAAATGGCCCCTGTGCAGGGCGATTTAATCCTGCAACCTCAAATAAGGCCTTTGTGCCGATTTGTGATGATTGCCTTTTAATATCTGAAATAGCACTTCCCACCATTAATTCGGCAATGGCTTTTTTCGATTTGGACTTGCTGTTGAGGGTATCAATCTTCAGGCCGCCGCGCAAAATCGTGGCTTTCTGGCACAACGCTTTAATCTCATCTAATTTGTGAGAGATAAATAAAATCGCACAGCCCTCATCAGCAAGCTTGCGGATAACGGTAAATAGCTGCTGTGTCTCTTGCGGCGTCAAAACAGATGTTGGCTCATCCATTATCAATAATTTGGGGCTTTGCAAAAGACAGCGCAATATCTCAACACGCTGCTGCTCACCAACTGACAAATCAGCAACTAATTTATCAGCGGCAATCGGAATACCATAAGACGCAGATAAGCTTTCGATTCTGGCAGATAAGCTTTCAAGAGACTCGCCTGCTTCCATCGCAAGCTGAATATTTTCAGCAACTGACAAAGCCTCAAATTGCGAAAAATGCTGAAACACCATGCCAATGCCCATTTGGCGGGCCGCTTGCGGGCCTTGAATGGTGACAGGCTTGCCCTCAAACAAAAACTGGCCCTCATCAGGCTGCAGGACACCATAGACCATTTTGACAAAGGTCGATTTGCCGGCGCCATTTTCACCTAAGAGTGCGTGAATTTCGCCTGCATGAATGGCAAAATCCACTTGCCGATTGGCAGTAAAATCGCCAAATCTTTTGGTAATGGCCCGTGCCTCAAATAAGGGAGTCGCGCTCATCTATCCTCAATTATCCCCGCCCAATCTTGTCCCTTTGTTTTAACGGCGCTCAGATATTTGTGCAAGCACCATCATTGCCTGCTTGCTTTTATCAACAGGCACAAACAAATGGTCATGATAAAAGCCTGCGACCGGATTGACCGGAATGCCCGCCTCGGCCAACTTGCCTGATATATGCGCCATAAAGCCAACCGCCTCCAGAGAGGAATGAATATCAAGCGTTATCATATGGCTTGCAAAATCATAGTGAAGATGATGCCCCTCTGCCTGTTCTTTGGTGATGATAAGCGTCATCCCCTGTGGTTCGCAAAATTGCATCTGCGGCGTCAAACCATCTGGAATCCGTCCATTTGCGATTGTCACAAAGACAAACACCTCTTCACGCAAAACAGCTTTCATATTTGCAAATAATGTTGCGATATCTCGTTCACCAGACATAGTGCCTCTTATTTTTTCTGCTCGACCCTTAGACATTTAGCCGTGATCATGCCCTTTTTTTTACCGGGGGGATAGCAATAACCGTCTGAATCTATATAACAGCGCACAACGCTTACCTGTTCGCGTGCGTTGCCATCTTTACCAAGGACTGTTTTTCGTGCCCTATTTACCTCCCAAAATGACCCGCTATTTGTTCGGCAATTCTCATAATGCAAAGGATATCCCGACCCTGACGCCGCGTCAGGCCAGCATTGATTTATTATCAGGTTTTACCGTCTCTCTTGCGCTTGTGCCAGAAGCTGTCGCCTTCGCCTTTGTTGCTGGCCTGGCACCTCTTGCCGGTCTTTATGCAGCCTTCATCGTAGGCCTTATCACAGCGCTTTTCGGGGGACGCCCCGGCATGATATCAGGTGCCACAGGGGCGCTTGCGGTTGTGATGGTCTCACTTGTGATGTCACATGGGGCAGATTATTTGTTCGCAACCGTGATTTTGATGGGGATCCTGCAGCTTATTGCCGGAGCGCTTAGATGGGGGAAATTTATCCGCATGGTCCCTCACCCTGTTATGCTTGGCTTTGTCAATGGTCTTGCAATCGTCATCGGACTGGCACAGCTTGAACAATTTAAGACAACAAGTGAGACTGGCGTGGTGTCCTGGTTGTCTGGCAGTCAGCTTTATCTGACGCTGGGCCTTGTGGCAGCCACCATGATCATTATCTGGCTAACACCGCGCGTCACCAAACTCATCCCTGCGCCTTTGGTGGCAATCGGTCTTGTGACAATGATTGTACTTGGTTTTGATATGGATGTCCCGCGCGTTGGTGATCTTGCCTCATTATCTGGCGGCTTTCCGTCATTTTATATACCCATGGTGCCTTTTACCCTTGAGACCTTTTATATCATTTTTCCCTATGCTGTCATTTTGGCAGCCATCGGCCTTATTGAAAGCCTTCTGACTTTGAATTTAGTTGGCGATATGACCAATCAGCGTGGCGGCGCAAGCAAGGAGTGTCTCGCACAAGGCGGCGCTAATCTTGTCACCGGCTTTTTTGCCGGCATGGGTGGTTGTGCTATGATTGGCCAGTCTATGATTAATGTGAAATCAGGTGGCAGAACCAGAATTGCCGCCACAACCGCCGCTTTATTTTTGCTCAGCTATATTATTTTTGCGGCACCTGCGATTGAATTGATCCCCATAGCCGCTCTGACAGGTGTGATGTTTATGGTGGTGATTGGCACCTTTGCATGGCACTCTTTGCGCACATTATTCAAAGTGCCGCGTGCAGATGCGCTTGTCACCATTATGGTCACCATTGTCACAGTCTGGCAGGATTTGGCCATCGCGGTTGTGGTTGGTGTTATTATGTCTGCTCTTGTTTATGCCTGGAACGCTGCCAAGCGCATTAACGCCTCAACAAGACCTTCAGTAAGAGAGCATGGCGCTCTTGTATATGATATTAAAGGCCCGCTATTCTTTGGCTCAATCACCTCTTTTACAGAGCTATTTCACTATGAAGATGACCCTGAAACCGTGATTATTGATTTTGCCGGATCGCGCGTGGTTGACCAATCTGCCCTACAGGCTATCGAAGATGTCGCCGCCAAATATGATGCGATTGGAAAGCGTGTGATGCTTCGTCATCTCAGCAAGGATTGTCATGATTTGCTCACAAAATCAGGTCAGCTAATGGTCTCATCAGACGATGATCCTGATTATCAAATCGCCGCAGATTACGGCGTGCGCATTGGCAGGCTATAGCGGCAATAAGGCTTAATAATGAGGCGGCGGCCTGTCTTCGGCTGCCGTCAATATGCCGCCATCACCTTGCTCAGCCTTTAGCTTTAGATTTAGCTTTTGCACATCAAGGCGCAATGCCGCAATTTCTTTTTGCTGACTATATAGCTCATCCCCCAACTGGCTGATTTCTGCCTGAAGATGGGCGATTTGTTCTTGCAGCATTTTAATATCTTTTTCCATAGCCTGACATCTCTACCATAACAGGCGCGCTGAGAAAATAGCCCAAATAAGCCCCGCCTAATGAACGCTAAGCGCACCTTGTGCCTGTCTGCCCGAAACGTCACCGCGATTGACATCTGCGCCGGAACCAGTCATGTCTTGTGCCCATCATGCTGACCATCACCAAATTATCATATGCCATAGAGGGCAAACCGCTTTTTGAGAACGCCTCAGCAAGCATTCCCACAGGTCACAAAGTGGGTATTGTTGGCCGCAATGGCACTGGCAAAACGACCTTGTTCAATTTGATCAAAGGCACATTAACACCAGATAGCGGCGATATAGAGGTGCCATCTTATTTCCGTATTGGCGGGGTTGAACAAGAAGCACCGGCAAGTGATGACAGCCTTCTTGAAACAGTGCTCAAAGCAGATGAAGAACGCGCCGCCTTGCTAGCAGAAGCAGAGAGCGCCACAAACCCAAACCGCATAGCTGAAATTCACCAAAGGCTTGGCGATATTGATGCTTATTCAGCAGAAGCGCGCGCCTCTTCTATTTTGTCTGGTCTGGGGTTTTCCTATCAGGATCAGTTACGCCCCTGCCATGAATTTTCAGGCGGATGGCGCATGCGCGTAGCATTAGGCGCCGTATTATTCTCACAACCAGATTTATTACTTCTTGATGAGCCAACAAACTATCTTGACCTTGAAGGCGCCTTTTGGCTTGAGCAATTTTTGGCAAGATACCAGAAAACAGCGCTTATCATCTCTCATGACAGAGAGTTGCTGAACAGGTCAGTCACTGCCATCTTACATCTGGCAGATCATCATCTTCATTATTACACAGGCTCTTATGATCAGTTTGATGCTGAAAGGCGCGCTAAACTGGAACAACAGCAATCAATGAAGCGCAAACAAGATGCGCAACGCGCCCATATACAAAGCTTTGTCGACAGGTTTCGTGCCAAAGCCTCGAAGGCACGTCAGGCGCAGTCACGCTTAAAACAGCTTGAAAAAATGCAACCAATCGCAGCCTTATCAGAAAATGCGGTTGCCGCTTTTTCCTTTCCCACCCCTGCCGCCTTGCGCCCGCCTCTTGTGGTTATCGAAACAGGGTCAGTCGGCTATGAAGGCAAGGCGATTTTATCTCAGCTGAATTTGCGTCTTGATAGTGATGACAGAATCGCTTTGCTAGGCGCTAATGGTGAAGGCAAATCCACCTTATCAAAGCTCATTGCCTCTCGTCTGCCTTTATTGTCAGGCGAGGTGCGCCAATCTTCTAAATTGCGTGTTGGCTTTTTTGCACAGCACCAGCTAGATGAGCTTGTAAAAGGACAGAGCGCCTTGCAGCATATCATGCGCCTTTGCCCTGATGAGACTGAAAAAACCTTACGCACAAGGCTTGGCGGCGCAGGGTTTCACAATGATATTGTCGATATGCCGGTTGAAAAATTATCTGGCGGCCAAAAAGCGCGGCTATTACTTTTGATCGCAACCATAGATGCCCCTCATATTCTGATTTTGGATGAGCCGACAAACCACCTTGATATTGAAAGCAGAGAGGCGCTTGTCCTTGCCTTAAGTGACTATGAAGGCGCTGTGATTCTGGTCAGCCATGACACACATCTTGTTGAGACAGTCGCAGACAGATTATGGCTTGTCAAAGAGGGTCATGTGACCACCTTTGACGGTGATATTGATGATTATAAAAAGCTGATTTTGCAATCTGCCAAATCCCAGAAACAGGGCAAAGAGGCAAAAAAAACACAGACAGTCAAACCGCTAAAGAAAAAGGTCAATCCGTTAAGGTTACAACGCCTTGCAAGTGATCTTGAAATCAAAATAGACCAGTTAAACCAAACAAAAACAGCTCTAGAAACAGAAATGGCCGCCCCAGATTTTTACAGCAAACATGACGGGCGCTATATCAATGATATCACCAATCAGCTATCTGATCTTTTATCCGAAATCAGCGCATCTGAAGATGAGTGGCTTGATATTCTGGCACAAATCGAAAATAGCTAGGCCATCATCTGAGGCAGGGTCACAAGCTGAAATCCTGCCTCTGCCATACCCTGCCTGACCGCCCGTGCCACAGATAATGCATTTGGCCCGTCTCCATGCACACAGATTGACTGCGCCGGCAATGATATCATCTGCCCGTCAACGGTGCGTACCTTGCCGTCCTGAAAGATTGACAAACATTGCTGCACAGACAGCTTTTCATCATGGATCATCGCATCACTTCGCGATCGCGGTGCCAACTGGCCATCTGGCATATAGGCGCGATCGGCAAAAACCTCCTCTGCGACTGGCAAGCCTGCCTTATGACCCATATGGGATAATTCAGATAAAGCAGGTGATAGCAGAATAAGTGACTGATCAACACTTTTGATCGCACGCACAATCGCGCCTGACATATCAGCATCTGCACATGCCATATTATTAAGCGCCCCATGCGGCTTTACATGGCTAATCTTGGCCCCGACAAGCGCAGCCATCCCCAAACTTGCCCCGATTTGATACGCCATCAGGCGCTCAATCTCTGCCAGAGATAAAGTCATTTGACGCCTGCCAAAGCCATGCAAATCCAAAAAGCCAGGATGGGCACCAAGACTAACACCGCCCTTTTGTGCCTGTGCCATGGTCTTACCCATGATATTATGATCACCGGCATGAAATCCGCAGGCAATATTGGCAGTGGCAATGATCGTCAATAATGCGTCATCATCACCCATTTTCCACGGGCCATAACCTTCTGCCATATCAGCGTTTAAGTTAAATTTCATGAACCCCTTGCCTCCTTTTGGCGCCTGTCTGTCAGCGCCCTTGCCCTTGGCGCTATAATTGGCCATGATAACCTTATATAACCCACTTGTCACATGTCATATTTCAATCAGGATAACAGGCTTTTTTTCCCGCAATGGCACCATCAAACGATCACTTCCCCTTATGGCTTGCCATGGCTGATCATGGGCTGATGCTTGATTTTACCGGCTTTCATCCGGTGGATTTCCCTCAGGACGCGAACAAGATAGATGATAATCTGTCTGTTCGGATACGCGCTCTGGCAGACATCATATCAGCTCAGAATTTCCCCTATATCACAGAAATCGTGCCCTCTTTGACGCGCCTGTTTATTGCCTTTGATACCGATATCATTACAAGTGACGGCGTCAAACAGGCCCTGTTACCTTTTTTATCACAGGCAAACTCTCAAAAATCTGTGGCGGGGCGTAAATGGTGTCTGCCGATTTGTTATGATGGGGACTGCGCCCCTGATCTCCAGGATGTGGCAGAGCGCACAGGCCTATCGCCGGAACAGGTGATAGACCGTCATCTTGCAAAGACATTATCAGTATCTGTGATGGGCTTTATGCCCGGGCTTGGCTATATGACAGGTGTTGATAGTCGCCTTACTTTGCCAAGGCGTGCCAATCCGCGCACCAACGTGCCAGAGAGATCAGTCGGCATAGCCATGGGGCAATGTGTTATCTATCCGCTTGAATCACCTGGCGGATGGAATTTAATTGGCAGAATATCCTACCCCTTATTTGATCCGACAAGACAGACTCCTATCTTACTGCGTGCCGGCGATGAGGTGCGTTTTACCAGAATAACAGAATCTGAATTATCAAATCAGGAAGACGCCTATACATCCGGCGATTTCACAAGCGCCGATCTGGCAGATGGCACCGCCCATGACTGACATCACGATTTTGAAATCAGGCCCCTTTACCACCATTCAGGATCAGGGCCGTTTTGGCGTACAACATTTGGGCGTACCCCGCAGCGGCGTACTTGACCATGACGCCCTGATTATCGGCAATCACCTGCTTGGCAACAAAGCACAGACAAGCGCATTTGAAATTTGTTTTGGTGGCTTTGAAGCCAGATTTGATAATCACTGCCATCTGACCCTGACAGGCAGTTCTGCGGCAAAGTTACAACACCTAAATCACAAAGGGCAGCAAACAGACCATCCTGCCGGCACCGTGATAAAGATTGCACCAGGCGATATCATCACAATACCACCATTTGGTGACAGCCTTTCAGTCCTGCTATGCGTCTCAGGCGGCATTGATGTGCCTGCGGTTTATGGCTCATGCTCAACCACCACCAACGCCAGATTAGGCGGTCATGAAGGACGTATTCTACAAGCCTCAGATATATTAAAGCTAGGCAAAACAGGCAAAGCGCCTCCTATTCCCTCAGCGCCTCTTCCACTAGACAAATTATTCGCAAAACCAACTATCCTACGCCTGTTATTTGGCCCTCAGGATCATTGGTTTACCTCAGAGGCACTTGCAAATCTTAGCGCAGAACCCTATCAAATCCTGCCTCAGACAAGCCGCATGGGCATGCGCCTTGCAGGGCCATCACTACCTCATAAAGGGCCGGCAGATATCATCTCAGATGCGATGATGAGAGGCACAATTCAGGTGCCGGCAGACGGGCAACCCATTATCGCCATGGCTGATCATGGCACCATGGGAGGCTATTGCAAAATCGGCACCATCATCTCAGCTGATCTGTCTGCGCTTGGGCGGCTTCGCCCTCATGATAAAATCAGCTTTGAAGTGGTCACCATGGCAGAAGCCCAAAAATACAGATTACAACATCAACAGATGATAGATCACTTGCTTGAATCTCTGGCCTCTTAATACAGCTTACAGGCCATGAGTTCCGTCATAGCCATTCACATCAGGCGCCTGCCATCCGGACAAATGCGCCTCATCAGGGGCATAAACCTCAACAATCAGGGGATAACAGGCAGCCTCATCAGATGAATGTTTCACAGAACAATCACCGCCGGGGCAGGCTGATAATGCGCCAACAAGGTCAATTTCAGCAAAAAACTCAATATAATCACCCGGGCGCACAGGGCTTGCTTTCATAAAATATTGATGCGTGTCATGCGTAAATCCAGTGCACATAAACACATTAAGCACATCATGCACCAATGCCTCAGCGCGCTGATAATCCCCGTCCAAATAGGCACCAAGGGCGCGTGTCAAATTTGAATGACAACAATAATGATAATGATCGCCTGATAATAAATAGCCTGTATAGGGATCACATCTTGTGCCGATTACATCATGCACAGACCCGCCAAATGAATCAAACCCGTACCAGTCAAGCGTATCATAGCTAATCGTTGCAAGAGACCGCAAATAAGGCATTGATGACCACATACGGTCACCTGTTGATAAATGCGTGCCATGAAGCGCTCTTGTTTTGCCTGTATAAAACCGCTCTTCCAGATTATGCTTATTGAATAAATTCAAATCACCCACCTGCGGGCCTTGTGTTGATACAATGCGGAAAAAATGCCCCTTTGGCACTTCAAATATCTTGGCCTCACGCGGCGGCACAATATATGTTTTGGTTAAACGCATATCCGCTCTTGCCTTTGCCAGCATATCCATATCAACGGGCGGCAACGTATCAGGCGGATAACAGATGACAGGCACCTCAGACAGGCGCATTGAGGCATCTTCAGGTGGTTTATTCTGCGGCTCCCTCTTCATCACATAAGCTCCCTTTTGATAATCATCTAATAGATGATCAACACAGCAATTTCACATTTCTCATTGTCACAATAACGACCATGATCTACCAGTGAAAGAGAAAAGCAGTGGCGATTTTATAACCATCACCAAAGGGGCACGTCTTATGTTGCCAGATTTCAGACTTGAAACACATTTCTCAAAATGGGAATTTAAGGCAAAATATCATCTGACAGCCTCTGATGCACAAAGCCTGTCTCTTGATGAATTGCTGTCAATGGCAAGCGATGAAGACAGACACGCCTTTGAGACGATGTGGCTTGGCTATACTGAGACATTTGGCGACCCTTACCTAAGGGACGTGATTGCTGATGGCTATGAAGCACAATCGCACCAAAATATCTTATGTTTTGCCGGCGCCTCAGAGGGGATATATGCCGCAAATCATGTCATCTTAAATAAAGATAGTCATGCGATTGTCATCACGCCCAATTACCAGTCTCATGAAACATTACCTGCCTCAATCGGGTCTGTCAGTGCGGTTGCGTTGCGTGAACCAGAAGGCTGGGCGCTTGATATAGATGAAATCGCAAGTGCCATCCGGCCGAATACGAAACTCATCACCATTAATTTTCCGCATAATCCCACAGGTGCCATTCTGCCTCTTGACCGGTATATGGCTTTGATAGCGCTATGCCGCAAGCACGGGATTTACATTCTTCATGATGAAATTTTTCACGGGCTTGGCGCTAGTGGCACCCGCCATTTGCCTTTCATCGCCGATATATATGAGCGCGGCCTGTCTCTTGGGGTGATGTCAAAATCATATGGTCTTCCGGGATTGCGCATTGGATGGATTGCCTGTCAGGACAAACAGATTCTCTCAAAGATGGAGCGTATGAAGCATTATTTATCCATCTGCAATTCAGGACCAAGTGAGAAATTGGCGATCATTGCCCTGAAAAACAAAGACAAAATATTAGGCAGAAATAACGCGATTATTGACCATAATCTGCCTTTGTGGGCAGCCTTTTTTGCCAAACATGCTGATCTGTTTTCCTGTCAGAAGCCGGACGGCTCTTGCATGGGATTTGCGCAATATAAAGGTGAGGACGGCGTTGAAACATTCACAGAACGCCTTGTCACACAAGCAGGCGTCCTATTATTGCCAAGTTCAATTTACAGCTCTTCTTTGACACCGACCCCGTCACAGCATTTCCGCTTTGGTTACGGGCGTAATCATCTGGCAGAAGGTCTGTCTGTGATGGATGCGTTTCTAAGCCGCTAGCTGGTTACGGCACTTCCACACCATTGGCAGCTTCATAGATTTCAAACCAGCTTTGCCTGTCCATTGTCACCTTTAGCGCGTCTGAGATCTGCGCGATACGGGACAGATTATTGGTACCAAGAACCGGCATGATGTTTGCCGGATGCGCCAATAGCCACGCCACTGCCACAGCCGCTGCATCTACCTGATAATGTGCGCCCATCTCTGCCAATTTATCATGAAGCGCTTTGTGTTTTGCCTCAAATATAGCGCCTCCTGCCAGAGGTGACCATGCCATAGGTGGCACAGCTCTTTCTTGCAAATAAGCGATATCACCATTGGTAAAAGCCTCATTGGCAATGACCGAAATTTCAATCTGATTTGTGGCCAGTTTGGTCCTCATGGCTGATTGCAACAAGGTCCAGTCATGACATTTGAAATTACTTACCCCCACAGATCCGACTTTCCCATCCGCCACAAGCTTATCAAGGGCGCGGCCTGTTTGGTCAGCATCCATCATGGGATCAGGGCGGTGGATAAGCAACAGGTCAATTTGCTCAATCCCCATCAGCTGTAGCGAGGTCTCAACTGATTGGGTAATATGCGCAGCGCTTGTGTCATAATATTTAACGCGCGCACCACTATGCCGGCCTATCGGTGCGATAATATCACATTTTGTCACAATTTCGATTTGGTCCCGCAAAGACGGCGCCTGTCGCAAGGCTGCACCAAATATCTCTTCTGCCTCATAGCCACCATAGATATCAGCCTGATCCATCGTGGTGATCCCTTGCGCGAGACAGGCCTCAATCTTTGCCTGAACATGGTCTGGCGCGGTATTGTCATCATCACCAAGGCGCCACATCCCGTAAATCAGGCGCGACAGGGATAAGGTATCATTCAGGCTAATTTTTTCCATTATAGTCTCTTTCCGGTACCAAGAGGGGTGGCAGGCATAGTTTGCGGCACGCGGCCATATTCATGAGGCAATGAGCATGTCTTCATCTCAGGCAACACAAGCTTGCCGATATAATCACATTCGTCAAGATGAGGATAGCCAGAGAAAATAAAACTCCGAATACCCATTTTTTGATAAGATTCCAACTCAGATAATATCTGATCAGCAGATCCCACAAGCGCCGCACCACATCCAGAGCGTGCCCGTCCGACCCCTGTCCATAAATGCGGCTCAATGAACCCTTCCATGTCTGACAATTCACGATTACGTGCCTGTCGTGCCACCCCATATGAGGTAGAATCAAGGGCGCGTTCTCTTATTTTGCGGCCCTGCTCATCATCAAGCTGTGAGACAAGCATTTGCGCATAGTCACGCGCCTCTGCCTCAGTTTCACGCACAATCATATGAACACGCAAACCATAATCCAATGTTCTGTCATAAGCTTCGGCTCTTTCATGAACCGTCTTCATTCTGGCTGATAAATCATCTTTGGTCTCAGGCCACATCAGATACACATCACAATGTTGCGCACACAGCTCCACTGCGGCCGGTGAATAGCCGCCAAAATACAGTAAAGGGCCACCATTTTGCTGATAAGGACGCGCCGGATCAGTGCTCAGCCCCTCAAATTGATAAATCTCGCCCTCATAATGAATTTCATCTTGTGTCCATGCCTGCTTCAGGATTTCGACAACTTCGCGCGATCTCTGATAGCGATAAGAGCTGTCTTCTGTCTGCCCCGGAAAATCAGAGCTGATAATATTAATGGTCAGCCGCCCTTCCAGCATATGGTCTAAGGTGGCAATGGTACGCGCCAGCATAATTGGCTGCATTTCACCACAACGCACCGCGGCCAACAGATTCATCTTGGCTGTCAGAGGCGCACAGCCTGCCACAAAAGACAATGTATCCTGCCCCACCTGATAAGAGGACGGGCATAAAATATTCCGAAAACCATGTGATTCTGAACGTTTTACAATCTCAGAACAATGCGCCCAGCTAGAGCGCAAATCACCATCCGGCACACCTAAATAAGCAAAGTCATCTGAACATAAGGCAGCAAAAAAACTAACCTCTGCTGCCTGCAAATCAGGACTTGTGATAGGAACAACACTCATAAAAGTCACCTTTTTCGACTGACATCTTGATTTTTGACAGAATAACAGGCATTTTAAGGTAAATCAATAGTGTATCAATTTTTTCAATCTGGCCAGATGACAGATCTTTTTGACACAGAAAAACAGGCATATAATGCGCAAAACCAGAGTGCTTTGCCTGTCTTTTTACAAATCGCAGAACATATCGCGCGCCAGATAAGTGCCGGCCATCTCCTGCCAGATGCCAAACTGCCCGGTGAGCGCGAAATGGCGCATGAGTACAAAGTTGCGGTTGGCACATTGCGCAAATCTCTTGCCCACCTTACCCAGCTTGGCCTTCTGAGACGAAAACAAGGCTCAGGCAATTATATTGCACGCAATGAAAACGCTGCCTCTTTATATAGTTTTTTTCGCCTTGAGCTTCATCACGGTGGCGGTCTGCCATCAGCGCGTCTTCTTGATGTCACAAAATTGCAGAAACCAGATGATTTGCCTGAATTTGGCACCAGCTCATTCGGGCACCGGTTTCGCCGCATAAGATATCTTGATGACTGGCCTGTGGCGCTCGAAGAAATATGGCTTGATGGTGCCTGCGCTGATCATATTGAGGCCGCTAATGTCTCAGATGCGCTTTATCATTATTATAAAACAGAGCTTGGCCAATGGGTGGTAAAAGCAGAAGATTCCATCGGCCTTGCCCCGCCCCCCTCCTGGTATAAAGGGGCACTCAACAACCCTATGGGATTTATTGAGAGATTTGGCTGGTCTCAGGACGCAATTGCGATAGAATATTCACGAACATGGTATGCCGCAGACAGGGCACGCTATGTCTCACGTTTGAAATAAACAATCATAACCAAAGCTGAATAAAGCACAGAGCTGAAAAAGAGTGGTAAGATGACAATATATTACGGCATAATCGGCTGCGGCATGATGGGCGGCGAACATCTTCGCAATATCGCCTTACTTGACGATGCAAAAGTACAAATCATTTATGAGCCTGATGAGGCCATGCGCAAAGCAGCACATGCCATCGCGCCAGATGCCTTATTTGCAGACAGCATAGATGCGTTATTATCTCATGACCCTTTAGATTGTTTGGTCATCGTCAGCCCGAACCATTGCCATATAGAACAACTTGAGCAAATTGCCGCAAAGCGCACTTTGCCTATCCTTGTTGAAAAACCTCTTTATACAAGCCCTGATGATTATGACCGCATTCTTGCGTTTCAGCAAAGCTATCAGGCGCCTGTTTGGGTGGCTATGGAATATCGCTATATGCCACCTCTTCAGCAATTCATCCAACAAGCAGCAGAGGTGACAGGCGGCATAAAAATGCTGACCATCACAGAACATCGCTTTGCCTTTCTTGAAAAAGTCGGCAACTGGAACCGGTTTAACGCCAATTCAGGTGGTACATTTGTTGAAAAATGTTGTCATTTTTTTGACCTGATGCGGCACATCCTTGGCGCAAATCCGGTACAGGTGATGGCAAGCGCCGGTCAGGAGGTCAACCATCTTGACGAGATATATGACGGCAAAGCCTCTGATATCTGGGATTGCGGCTATGTGATAGTCGATTTTGAAAATGGCACACGCGCCATGCTTGAATTATCCATGTTTGCCGAAGGCTCAGAATATCAGGAAATGATTCACGCCATTGGCCCCAAGGGAAAAATTGAGGTGCAATTGCCCGGCCCTGCCCGTTTTTGGTCAGGGGCGCCGGAAAATCGCCCTGTCCCAAAACTCATCACAAGCCCGCGTGATACATGCAATCCGCTCACAACATTATGCCCGATTGATGAAACCATTCTTGCAGCCGGCGATCATAATGGCTCTACCTTTCATCAGCACACACGCTTTGCACAAGTCGTGCGCGCCGCAGCGCCTGTTGAGGTTACAATTGATGATGGCATATGGGCTGTGCGTATTGGCCATGCCGCACAACAATCAGCCAGAACAGGCCAAATCGTCACTCTGTGAAACTGATAAAAAGGGGCATGCCACCCCTCCTTAGCCGTCAAATATAATGGTGAATATATTACTGCCATTAGCATAGCGATACCCCACAGACGCCTGATGGGCTTGAGCAATTTCTTTGACAATGGCAAGGCCGAGGCCTGTTCCCTCTCCTGCCCCGCCTTGCTCAAATCGCTCAAAGATACGCTCTCGCAAAGGCTTTGGAACTGGCATGCCGTCATTGGCGACTGTGATACGAAACACACCTTTTACCCTTTTGCTTTCAACACTTATGTGGCTGAGATTTGCGCCCCCATGAACAAGCGCATTATCAATCAGATTGGCAATGGCTTGTGCCATAAGCGCTTCATCTAATGCCATTGTCTGTTGCCCGCAGCCAGGCTCAAATGACAATGCAACATCATGTTTCAATATGGCCGCCCCTTGTTCCTGCACAACATGGCGCAAAAACGAATCAATCATGACAGTTGTTTTTTTCTCTTTTGTCTGGCGCACACGCTCATAGGACAAAAGCTGCTGTGTCAGACGCGAGAGGCTTTGACTTGCCTTTGTCAAATCACGCAAGCGTTCTTTTGCATCATGTAATGTTTGGGAACGGCTTGCCACTTCAGCAAGCGCTTGAATGCCGGCAACAGGGTTTCGCAACTGATGGGCAGCATTGGAAATAAACCTGTCCTGGTCTTTTTGAGAGGATCGCACATCACGAAACAACTCATTTAAGCGTTGCACGATTGTCTCAACTTCTTGTGGTACCTGCCTTTGTATCGGCGAGAGATCAGAGCTTGAGCGCTGAGAGATAGCAGACTCAAGAGACCGCAACGGCCGCAAGCCTACACCAATGCCAAAAAACACAACAACCAACACAGTCAGCAATAACAATCCGGCTATCAAAAGACCTTGCAGCACAAGTTGCGTGGTAAAATTTTGTCGTTCTGCCCTGTCCTGCCAGACAGACACCACCACATCACCTGTAAGCTGATCAACTTGTGCGATTTGCCTTAACTGAACAACATGGACCTCCCTGCCACGATGGGTGGAATCAAAAAACACCAACTCATTGGCGATCCTGTCAACTGATTTTGGCCGCACAGGTGGCGGTGAATAGCCTGTTACAAAACCGCCATCAGGGCCCCTGACATGATAAAAAAACAGAGCGCCCCCTGCTTCTTCAAACAAAGCCTTGGTTGCAGGTGACAGGCTTTCCCCGCCAGAAGCCTGCATGTCACTAAATATGGCAAGAGTCATCAGGGATAATTTTTGATCAAATACAGCATTTGCTGAGGATACTGACTGGCGATATTGCCATGACAGTGCCCCGACAGACATCAGCAATAATGGCACCAATATCAAAAATAAAAGCCTGAGCCGCAGTGAAAAGGCAAAGATCATAGCCTTTGTTCCTGCAAATAATAGCCGATACCCCTTGCCGTTTTAATGGTCAGACCACTTACCTTCAGCTTCTGGCGCAAACGCGATATCACAACTTCAATGGTTGCTTCATTTACGTCACTTCCAATGCCATAAATATGATTGATCAATTTCGTTTTGGCCGTGATTTTTTCACCTGCCTGACACAAACATTCAATCGCGGCAAATTCTTTGCGTGTTAATTGCAAATCTTTGCCGTCACACAACACAAAGCGGCCTTCCAAATCAACATCAAGATCACCGATTGAGATCACTCTGCTTGGCTCTTGCGGTTTGCGCCGCAACAGGGCACGCACTCTGGCATCAAGCTCATCAATATCAAATGGTTTTGTTAAATAATCATCTGCCCCTGCATCAAGACCTGCGACTCTCTCTTCGACTTTATCTCTTGCAGTCAGCACCAGAACAGGTGTCTGACAATGGCTTCTGCGCACAGATAACAAAATATCTATGCCAGACTGGCCTGGCAAATTCACATCCAAAATCGCAAGATCAAACTCTTCTTGCAGCAAAAACCGCTCTCCTTCCATGCCATCTGTTACATGCGTCACACCATGGCCCTGGTCATGAAAATGATGATGGAGTGCAGTTGCCAATGCGTGATTATCTTCAATGATAAGAATTTTCATTTTGTAAGGTTTATGCAAGGTTCATTGGTTAGGGTTTTATCGTGGCTGAATATCAGGCTATCACATCAAGCAGATGAAACCATCATTTAACTGATGGTATCATGCAGGTGGCGGTCTGTTTCAGTAATCTTATTTTTGGAGGAAAAAATGAAAAAACTAACACGCTTTGCTGTCAGCACAGCGGTTGCAATGGGTTTTGCAACAGCCGTATCACTGCCAGCCTCAGCCGATGTTGACTTTAGCGGCAAGACAATTGAATGGACAA
Source organism: Puniceispirillaceae bacterium (SeqCode) (assembly GCA_049890215.1). Classification (GTDB taxonomy): domain Bacteria; phylum Pseudomonadota; class Alphaproteobacteria; order Puniceispirillales; family Puniceispirillaceae; genus UBA685. The sequence goes on from JBMHBX010000031.1 coordinate 54,953, forward strand.
TTCCATTCTCAGAAACAGGTGGTTCAGCAAAATGGGCAAACTTCTTTGCCCCGCTTTTATCAGAAAATCTGCCTGGCAACCCGAATGTGGTTGTTAAATTCATGCCAGGTGCCGGTTCCACAAAAGGGGCTAACTGGTTTCAGGAACAAAAGCATAAAGATGGCACAGTCATGTTTGGCTCATCAGGCTCAACACAGTTCCCATATCTTCTTGGCGATCCTCGCGTTCGCTATGAATATGCAGACTGGAACCCTGTTATGGCCTCAGGCACAGGCGGTGTTGCTTATTTGAACCCTGAAGCAGCAAAAAGCTTCGATGGCTCAGCAAATGGCCTGAAAGGCATGACATTTGTTTATGGTAATCAGGGCGCAACACGTCTTGACCTTATCCCTGCTTTGGCATGGGAAATGCTTGGCATGAATGTAGAGCATGTCATGGGCATTAAAGGGCGTGGTGATGGCCGCAAGATGTTTGAATCAGGCGAAGCCACAATTGATTATCAGACATCATCATCATATCTGAAGTCAGTTCAGCCTTTGGTTGATGAAGGCAAAGCTGTTCCAATGATGACATGGGGCGCTTTGGATGCCAATGGCGATATTGTGCGTGATCCGACTTTCCCGAACATTCCGACTTTCAAAGAAGTTTGTAACGCAACAGATGGCTGTGAGACCAAAGGTGCGGCATGGGATGCATGGAAAGCCTTCTTTATCGCAGGTTTCCCGTCACAAAAAATCGCCTTCTTGCCAGCTGGCACACCACAAGATGTAATCGACACATATGCAAAAGCATTTGCTGCGATTCAGGCACGTCCTGATTTTGCTGAAATCTCAGCAAAGCGTCTTGGTAAATACCCAATGTTTGTTGGCGCTGATGCCAAGAGCGCTCTTGGCGGTGCTATCACCGTATCAGACAGCGCAAAAGGCTATGTGACAACATGGTTGCAGGATGAGTTTGGTGTTTCACTAAACTAGTCAGTGAACAAATAAACCCTTGCCGGTCATAGATTGGCAAGGGTCTTTTTTTACAGAAGTTCAGCCATGGATATTTTTATTTCTGCCTTTCCTGCCTTTATTGACGCATGGGGATTAATCTTAACACCCAGCGTACTTGGTTACTTATTGCTTGGTGTCACGATGGGACTTGCGATTGGCATTTTCCCGGGCCTTGGCGGGATTGCAGGCTTGTCACTTGTCCTGCCCTTTATGTTTGGGCTTGAGCCTGTCTATGGCCTTGCTTTGATGATTGGCATGGTCGCGATTGTGCCAACATCTGATACTTTTGCCTCTGTTCTTATGGGGATACCCGGCTCATCAGCCTCACAGGCCACTGTGCTGGACGGCTTTCCGATGGCAAAAAAGGGATTGGCAGCACGTGCCTTATCCGCAGCATTTGCCTCTTCACTATTTGGCGGGCTTGTCGGGGCTTTTTTCCTTACGTTTTTTATCTTAATTGCGCGCCCCGTTGTTCTGGAATTCAGGTCACCTGAATTATTAATGGTCTCTGCCTTCGGGTTATCTATGGTTGGCATTCTGGCAGGACGGGTGGCTATCAAGGGCATCATGGCCGCAGGCATTGGCATGCTTGTTGCTTCTATTGGCGAGGGGCCATTTAATGGCGAGCTGCGCATGTCGAGCTATGATTACCCCTACCTAACTGACGGGTTAAAGCTTGTGATTGTGGGGCTTGGCATTTTTGCGATCCCTGAGATTGTCGCACTTCTTCGTCAGGATAAAGCCATTTCAGACAAAGCAAATCTGGGCTCTGGCTGGCTTGACGGCGTCAAAGACTGGTGGGCCAATAAATGGTTATCTGTTCGCTGTTCTCTTATTGGCGTTATTGTGGGCGTGATACCTGGTCTAGGCGGTTCTGTTGTGGACTGGATTGCTTATGGTCACACCATCCAGACAACCAAAGACAAACAAACATTTGGCAAAGGTGATGTGCGCGGCGTCATAGGGCCGGAAAGCTCAAACAACGCCAAAGAAGGTGGCGGTCTTGTGCCAACCTTATTATTTGGCATTCCCGGCTCAGGCTCAATGGCCATCTTTATTGGTGCATTATCACTTCTTGGCTCCGGCGAGCTTGAAGTTGGTCAGGTCATGCTCAAAAACAATCTGAACTATACCTATGCCATTGTCTGGCTATTGGCTCTTGCCAATGTGTTTGGCACAATTTTATGTATTGCCCTGTCAGGACAAATCGCAAGGCTAACCACCATTCGCTTTGTGTTAATCGCGCCTTTCATTTTCATGATCATCTCATTTGCAGCTTTCCAGTCAGGGCAGAATCTGATGGATTTAGGCGCCTTATTTGCAATTGGTTTGCTTGGTATTTTGATGCGCCGTTTTGACTGGTCGCGCCCTGCTTTTCTGATTGGGTTTGTTCTGGCTAATCCTGTTGAAAATTACGCAAATAATGCGACACAGATTGCCGGCATACGGTTCCGTCAGGGGTTTGAGGCAGGCATGGATTATCTCGCCAGTCCGATTGTGATAACGCTGATTATCATCACTGTGGTCTCTGTCATTGTTGGCCTGCGACAGGCCAAAGCGCTGCAAGCTGAAGGTGATGTTCCCTCTGGTCACAAACGTGCCCCGTTTTTATTCCTGCTCTGTTTAACAGGCTTTGCAATCTATGCCCTTTATGATGCAGCGAGCATACCAAATTATGCCTTTGTTGATGCTGTCTTTCCTTTGACCATTGCGTGCATATCTGTTTTCTGCGGCCTTGTCCTTGCGATTCAAATGCGCCTGAAACCAGAAACAGACCCGCTATTTGCTGACAGAGAACATTTCGATGCCAAAGAACAGAACAGCCATGGATTATGGTCAACCTTAAAATGGTTTGCAGGCTTGCTTCTTGTGACAAGCTTGCTTGGTTTTATTTTGGCCCTGGCAGGCTTTTTACTCTTATTCTTCCGCCTCAGAGCAGGCGTCAGCTGGCTAGTGACCATGATATTAAGCGGCGCGGGCATTGGCTTTATGTGTTTTATGGCATGGCTTTTGAACAGAGATTTTCCACCCGGCCTCCTGCAATCTTATTTTGATTTGCCCTGGCCATTTACCTGAGGATGAAGTCATAGATGTCAGACAGACTAACATTTCTGGCGCTTGCAGGCGATGGAATCGGCCCTGAAATCATGACAGCGACACTTCAGGTGCTTGATGCACTTGGCCCGATTCTGTCACGCCCTGTTGAGGTTCAAGAACGCGATATTGGCTTTGCCGCGCTCAGTGCCTCTGGTGTGACCATCACAGATGAGGTGATAACAGAGGCAAAAAAAGCTGATGGTATCCTCCTTGGCCCTGTCTCTCATAATACCTATCCTGCGATTGAAAAGGGCGGGGTTAATCCTTCTGGTATCTTGCGCAAACAATTATCTCTTTATGCCAATATCCGCCCTGCCAAAAGCTATGAGGCGGTTGACACACCTATTGCCAAACCAATCGATCTTGTTGTCATGCGCGAGAATTTAGAAGGCTTTTACGCTGACCGGAATATGGCGCAAGGCGCAGGGGAATTCATGCCTGTGGACGGGGTTGCCTTATCAATGCGCCGTATTACAACCAAAGCCTCTCATGATATTGCCAGAGCTGCCTTTGCCCTAGCAGATACAAGGCACAAAAAACACATCACTGCCATTCACAAAGCCAATGTTATGCGCTTATCTGATGGCTTGTTCCTTGAGGCGGTGCGCGATATCGCGGCCTCCTATCCGCATATCAGCTATGATGAAATGCTTGTCGATTCAGCCGCAGCGATGATGGTGCGCACACCAGAGCGTTTTGATGTCCTTGTCACCACAAATATGTTTGGTGACATCCTGTCAGATTTAGCCTCGGAGCTAGCAGGTGGTCTTGGTCTTGCAGGCTCCTTAAATGTCGGTCATGACCATGCGCTTGCACAGGCGCAACACGGCTCAGCGCCTGATATTGCCGGCACGAATACCGCTAATCCCACCTCACTTATCCTGTCTCTTGCCATGTTATTACGCCATTTAGGCGAAGAAGAGGCATCCCTTGTGACAGAAAATGCCATTACAACTTTGCTAAAACAACCAAACAGCCGCACACAAGATCTAGGCGGCACGGCAACCTGTTCAGCCTTTACCGATCAACTCATACAGATTATCAGCCAGATTATCAGCGCTTAAGGTGGTATCATGACCCAAACAGCTATCGATTATTTTTTCATGCGTGGCGGCTCTTCCAGAGGCCCTTATTTCAAAAGAGATGATCTGCCAACAGATCAGGATAAACTGGCCAAAGTTCTGATTGCCGCGGTTGGTTCTGGTCATCCTTTGAATATTGACGGCATTGGCGGCGGCAATGCGGTGACAACCAAAGTTGCCATGTTATCAGCCTCAGATGATGACTGGGCTGATATTGACTATTTCTTTGCACAGGTGAGTGTTGAGACCAGATTGGTCGATTTCAAACCCACTTGCGGCAATATTTTAACCGCAGTCGGACCTGCGGCGATTGAAATGGGTCTGATGACTGCCACCGGTGATGAGACAGAAATCAAAATCCGTGCTGTCAATACAGGCGCTAAAATATTGGCACGGGTCAGGACACAAAATGGCGCTGTGATCTATGATGGTGATACCGCAATTGATGGTGTGCCCGGCACCGCAGCGCCTGTGCAGTTAAATTTCATGGAAGTCGCCGGCTCCTCTACCGGTGCCTTTCTGCCGACAGGCTCCGTGCGCGATGTCATTGATGATATCGAAGTCACCTGCATGGATGTTGCTATGCCGATGGTGATTGCACGCGCCTCAGATTTTGGCCTGACAGGCACTGAAACACGCCAGCAATTAGATGAGAACAGAGCTTTTTTTGCAAAAATGGAAGCGATCCGCCTCAAAGCAGGCGAAAAAATGGGACTTGGAGATGTCAGCCAGTCTGTGGTGCCAAAATTTGGGATCGTGGCGCCGTCAGATAAAGCAGGCAGCATCATCACACGATATTTTATGCCATGGGAAACACACCCAACCATGGCGGTAACAGGCTCTCAGTGTCTGGCAAGCTGTGCGCTTACCCCCGGCACAATTGCAGATGGCATGGTGGCAAGGCCAAATGAAGCACCTGTGACCATCACCCTTGAACACCCTATGGGACAGATGGATGTGGTGGTTGATTACACCCTTACAGGTTCTGATTTTCAGCATAAATCAGCTGGTCTTGAACGCACCGCGCGCAAATTGGCCCAAGGGGTTGTATTTGTGCCGCATCACGTCTGGGATGGCGGCAAATAACCAGATGTCACCATCATCAAACAGATTGTCGTAATTTGGCCGCTGCAAGTGGCATGGAAAAGAAAATCAGCATGATACGTGTGGTATGATGAAAGGCGATAAAGGCAACATCAAACCCAAAGACAAGGCCCAGCAAAGTCACCTCATATAAACCGCCTGGAACAAAAGCAAGCCATATATCCAAAAACCGCTCATCTGTCAGATAGCTTATCAAAATAGCCATCGATAAAAATAAAGCTAACGTCAAAGAGCAATTGAGAATAGCATCTTTGACATAAACAAATAATTCTGAAAATGCGACTTGCGATAATCTGGCACCAATAGCGCCGCCTATGGCCAGTTGTGCCAAAATGACAAATTCATTCACACGCGGCAAATCAATAAGCCCCAGATAATGCAATATGGCTGACGCGCCCATCGGCCCCAAAAGATGGGCCATCGGAAGGCGCACCATATACGCCACCCCATAACCGCCAAGCGCCAGTGCCAAAAATATGATCAAATCACTTGCCGGCAACGCCCAAAGGCTTGGTAGTGCCTGCAGGGCAATATTTGAATTGATAACCGCCTCTTGCCCTTGCAGAAACGCAAGCAAAAAAGGCGTTGAAACAAAGACAACAACCACGCGCACCAGATGGAACAGCGCCACAACATAGTCTTTTTCAACCATCTCTCTTGCCAGAATGATCGCTTCTGCCTGACCACCTGGAATACTGCAAAAATAGGCCATAATATGATCATAGCCACGCATCTTTGTTAAAAAGATAAAGCTTGAAACGGCAACGATGATGGTAGTGATGATCATCATCAGCGCGGTCGTCCACCATTGCGTGGCTTTGGCAACAAAATCGCCGCCAAAGGCAGCCCCGATAATCACGCCAAGCCCCAGAACGACAGGTACATGAAACCATCTTGCAACCCCTAAATAAGGTTGCATTGGCTTGATAAGCCCGCCTGTTATCCAGACCCCGAACAAACTTCCCATCAAATAAGGCGCAGGCAATCCCAAATACAAGCATGCCCAACCGGCGCTCAGCGCAATGGTGAATGTGACAAACATCTTGCGGCTGTCAGAGGCAATCTGTCCTATCATCTGAGAGGATAAAAAAGGCATATTCATCACGCTGTCATTCCCTGCCGTCACTCATAATTTGCAGACGTGCCTGTAAGGCTCTTTCCAGATGATACCTCATCATCTGTTCTGCCTGTGCTCCGTCCTGAGATAAAATCGCTTGCGTGATATCCTCATGTTCTTGAATGATCGCATGTTGTCGCATTGGCAGGCTGTAAACTGTATGGCCTAATAATATCGTCAGACGCGACAGGCGCGATAAAGACTCAGCCAAAAACTGATTATTAGCTGTCTTCAGGATAGCTTGATGAAATTTTTGATTATGCTCTGCTAATGCCCTTGCCTCTGCACCTTCTGCTATGAGGCGGCCTTCTTCTTCGCACAGTGCACCAATAACCTGACGTTCTACCTGACTGCCTGTAGTCGCTGCTAATCTTGCGGCCATCCCTTCTAATGTTGCCCGCATATCATATAAATCACTGACATCACGCCACCCTAACAAACGCACCCGCAGCCCGTCACCATCATGCTCTACCAACTGCTCAGATCGAAGAGCGCTTAGCGCCTCACGAAGAGGTGTGCGTGACACAGCAAGCGCCGCGCCCAGTTCTGTTTCAATCAGACGCGTGCCAGCCGCCAAAGCGCCGGCGCCAATAGCATTTACAAGCAAAAGGCGGATACGCCCTGCCCCGGACAATTTTACGCCTGCTCTTTGATCCTGATCCGGCTCAAAGGCAGACCAATTTATGTCACGCCAATTCGTCATCCCAATCCTTCATTACGGCCTTTCATCCCCGTTTTTCATCCCCGTTTTTCGTCCCCGTTTTTCATCCCCGTTTTTCATTCAGCCCAAGCGCGTCTTTCACTCTTGACTTGCAGCCCTGTGCGATCATATTGTATGCAAATGTATACAAACAAGTCAAATCATCACGCTCATAAGCAACATGCCACTTATGATGTCATCGTCATAGGCGCAGGCAATGCAGGCTTATGCGCTGCCATTCAGGCGACAGAAGCAGGGTGTAAAACCTTGATAATCGAAGCGGCCCCCAAAGATATGAGAGGCGGCAATACACGCCATACCCGCAATCTGCGCGCCATGCATGATGAGCCAACTGATGTGCTGACAGACGCTTATAGTTTTGAAGAATATTTTGATGATTTAATGCGGGTTACCAAAGGTATCACCAATCAGGCGCTTGCCAAACTGACCCTTGAGAAATCAGCTGAACTCACAAATTGGCTTGGTGCACGCGGTGTCCGGTTTCAGCCTGCCTTATCAGGTACGTTGAATCTGGGACGCACAAATGCCTTTTTCCTTGGTGGTGGCAGGGCGCTTTTGAACAGCCTGTGCCGCCATGCCGAAAAAATCGGCATCACCATTGTTTATGAAACCTCTGTTAGCGATCTTCTGATGGAAGACGGCTTTTGTGAAGGGGTTGTGCTTGAAAATGGTGACATCATAAAATCACATAAGCTGATAACAACCGCAGGTGGCTTTGAAGCCAATCTTGACTGGCTTGCTGAAGGATGGGGCCAGAGTGCCAAAAATTTTCTGGTCAGAGGCACCCCTTATAATAAAGGCACTATCTTAAAATCTCTCATCTCTCATGGCGCGCAGATTGTGGGCGATCTTGACCAATGTCATGCAGTTGCGATTGACGCACGCGCGCCAAAATATGATGGCGGTATTGCAAGCCGCATTGATGGTGTCCCTTTTGGTGCGGTTCTCAATCAGCATGGCAAACGCTTTTATGATGAGGGCGAAGATTTCTGGCCAAAGCGCTATGCCATATGGGGCAGATTAGTAGCAGCCCAACCTGATCAGATTGCCTATGCCATCTTAGATAGTGAGGGCGTGAAACGCTTCATGCCATCTGTTTTCACCCCGATTCAGGATGACACCATCGAAGGATTAGCGCGCCAGCTATCTCTGCCACCAGAACAGACACAGAAGACCATCTCAGAATTTAACGCCGCCTGTCCGAAGGGGCCAATTGACCAGTCTGTCTTAGATGGTAATTCCACCACAGGCTTATCTGTTGAAAAGACAAATTGGGCAGCGCCGATCATAAAGCCACCTTTTTACGGCTTTCCTCTGCGTCCTGGCATTACTTTTACCTATATGGGCGTTGAGGTGAATGACAAAGCCCAGATTATCATGGCAGATGGCAAACCATCTGCCAATTTATATGCCGCCGGTGAGATTATGGCAGGGAATATCCTTGGTCAGGGTTATCTTGCCGGCATTGGCATGACAATTGGTGGTGTGTTTGGCCTGATCGCCGGCACTGAGGCCGCCAGAACGCTTCGCAATCAGTAACCTGCAGGATATTATGGATACGATCTCACTTACCGACCTTGCAACTTCTCCTGCGCATGAAGAAACACAGCGCATTATGCAGATATGTAATGCCTGCCGCTATTGCGAAGGATTATGCGCTGTATTCCCTGCGATGGAGCGCCGGCGGGAATTTGATATAGGTGATACAGCTTATCTTGCCAATTTATGCCATCATTGCGGTGCTTGTTATCATGCTTGTCAATATGCACCGCCTCACGAATTTGGGGTAAATGTGCCCCAGACACTGGCGCAAAGACGCCTTGAAACCTATGGGCAATTTGCCTGGCCACCCAAGATGGCAGGTTTATTTTCGCAAAATGGTCTTCTTGTCTCAATGGCGGTGACTGCCTGTCTTGCCATCTGTGTTGGCTTGATGCTTGCGATGATATCACCTCATTTATTTTGGGGGGTTCATGTTGGTGAAGGCGCTTTTTATGTCATTATGCCTCATACCGTGATGGCAGGGATACCTCTTGGCATTACTGCTTTTGTCATAGTGGCCTTTATCATGGGGTGGCGCCGTTATTGGCGTGCCACAGGCGCAAGATGGGGCGGCCTGCCTGCCTTATCAGATGCTCTGAGCGCAACAGCAACATTACGTCATCTTGGCGGCAATCAAAATGGCAAAGGTGACGGCTGCCCCGGGCCAGATGATGCCCCTTCGATGCGCAGACGATATTTTCATCATGCGACTTTTTACGGCTTTATGATGTGTTTTGCCTCCACATCTGTTGGCACCTTATATCACTATCTTTTGGGACGTGAGGCACCTTATGGCTATTTAGAACTGCCTGTTTTACTCGGCACGATTGGCGGCATTATTTTATGTATCGGCACAGCCGGCCTCTGGTATGAAAAAAGGCGTATGGACAGGGGCATAAAATCATTTGCCACTCTTGGCATGGATTATGCCTTTATCTGGCTGTTATTTTGGGTCAGCGCCACAGGTCTGATTTTACTGGCTTTGCGCGAAACAAGCTTTATGGGCTTAACACTTGCCATTCATTTGGGCCTTGTTTATGGCTTTTTCCTGATACTTCCCTATTCAAAATTTGTTCATGGGATTTACCGTTTTGCCGCCTTGTTAAGTGATGCAAATGAAAGACGCAGCGTTTGACAAGACGCTCATCATCTGTCATTCAGGCACGCTTATTTTGCAGCGACTTTTTATCATGACTATGTCTTACAGAAAGCGCATATCATCTTGGCATAAATCAGCCCTTATCGCCGGGTTATTATGCGCCTGCGCTGTGCTTGGCTATTACGGCGTACCGACTAAACAGGAGATCATTTTGGAAGATCAGTCACCAAACACCATTGCTGAACAAGGCATGAAAGTATCGGTTCATTATCAGGGGCGCCTGCAAGATGGCACCATATTTGACGATAGTCACAAAAGAGGTGAACCTATCAGCTTTACACTTGGCAAAGGCCAGGTCATCAAAGGATGGGATCAGGGCATTGAAGGCATGAAAGTCGGCGAAAAACGCACTCTTACCATTCCCCCTGAGCTTGGCTATGGCAGTCAGGGCGCTGGTGATGTGATCCCGCCAAATGCCACCTTGATATTTGATGTTGAGCTTGTCTCAGCAACCATGATTGCCTCTCTTCAGGATTACGATAGTGCACAAACAAAAGCTGCCATCGCTGACAATGCCATCTTGATTGATATCAGAGGCGAAGATGAATGGGCGAAAACAGGCATTATTGAAGGGGCACATCTTATCACCGCTTTTGCACCAACCGGCGGCATTCATCCCGCGTTTTTAGGTAAATTCAAACAGCTGGCACCGGCGCTTGACACACCTCTTGTCATTTATTGTCACTCTGGCGCGCGCAGCTCTATGCTCGGTCAGGCTTTGGTTGAACAGCTTGGCTATGGCGCCGTTGCCCATTTAACTGGTGGCATAATGGCATGGGCAGAGCAGGGAGAGCAGACGCGTCCTTATCAGCCCTGAGCCAAAGCTGTTCCAAAACCTGTTTATCATCATGATTTTTCAAAAAGGCGCTCTGAAAGGCGCCTTTTTTTGGGATATATAATGTCGCATTATAGACAAATTTACAATAATACGATAAAAGCGCCCCAATTGGGCAGATACCCTGCCCTGTCTTCAAAAGTGATATTCAAATGGCACAGCTGATAGAAACACTAACTTCCCAGCTTCATGATTTGCGCTTGCAAGGCATGAAAATGGCTGAAATCAATCCCATCGCCGCTCTGGCAGGTGATTTATTTGATCAATTGGAAAAAGGGGATATTACCTTTCCCGAGCTTGAAGAGGTATTAGAACAGCTCTCTCATAAGCTCTGGCATCAAATGTCTGAACGCCTTGTCACCAAGACAGGGCTTGATTCACAAGCAAGCTATGAAGACATCACGCGCTTTCTTGGCGATACAGATTGTGAGACCATGATCTATCGTGCGGTTTTTACAGCCCACCCAGTCTTTGCCCTCAGGCATGATAAGTCACAAGCCCTTTGTGAGAACGCTGTAAAATTAGCCGAATCAGGGATAGCTGCCCCCATACCCCAAAATGCATTTGACACACGCCAAACAGTCAGCCTGCAAGAAGAACATCAAGAGGCCATGTCCGCCCTTGAACATGCGCGACTTGCCATTAGTGACATTAATCGTCACATCATCACCTATAATCGCAAAACCCATCCTGATCAGTGGCGTGATAAAATCCCTCACATGATGGGTGTTGCAACTTGGGTTGGCTATGATTTAGATGGCAGAACAGATATCACCTGGTCTCAGTCAATTGCTTTGCGGTTAAATGAAAAACGCCGGGCACTGCAGCGCTATCTTGATGCTTTATCTGCTCTGAATCTTGACGAGGTCGCGCCGATTTGCCAGAGGCTGGAACATGAAATCAGCGCATGCGCGGCTGATTATGAAGGCTTTACGCATCTGTGTGATGATCAGGATGATTTTGCGAAACTGGCAAATCAGCTTACAGCGCGCAAAGATAAAATGACAAAGCCTCTGGCGCTTGTAGACGAGCTTCATCAGATTGCAAAATCATGCAAAGATGACAAACAGTGCGAAGCGATTTTGATCATCGCAGCTGATATCAAGGCGCATGGCTTTGGCATGGGCGAAATTCATCTTCGCATTAATGCCGTACAATTGCGCAATGCTATGCGCACAGTTGATGGGCGCTCACGTTCTGCCTCAGATAGCGAGATGTCTAGCCGCCTTCTTCTGGACAGATTGGCAAAACGCATTGAAACCGAAGACCCGTGGCAGATTAATTTTGCCTCTCTTGACAAAGAAGCCGCGACAGCAAGGCGCCAATTAATGCTTGCGGCACAAATCCTAAAGCATATTGATAGCGATATGCCTATCAGATTACTGATAGCGGAATGCGAAAAACCAATCACCTTCATGTCAGCTCTTTATCTGGCTCATAAGCTTGGGATCGCTGATAAAATCGATATCTCACCACTGTTTGAGACCACTTTTGGCCTTCAACATGGTGTCCAGATGATGACACAATTATTGGCCTTTGAAACAGTGCAAGCCTATGTTCGCAAAAGAGGCAGACTTGCCATACAGGCCGGCTTTTCAGATGCCGGGCGTTTTATGGGTCAAATCGCCGCCAATCTTGCCATTGAACGTCTTCAGATAAAATTGGCAAGCCTGTGCCATGAGGTTTTTGGCTCAGATATTGAATTGTTGATTTTCAACACACATGGTGAATCAATGGGGCGCGGTTGTGCAAGACCGACCATTGCTGACCGTCAGAATTTTATTTTCACCCCTTTTTCGCGTCATCATGCACGCCAACTTCCCTGCCCCATTCATCACCAGTCAAGCTTTCAGGGCGGTGACGGATATCGTAATTTTGGCACAAAAGAATTGGCCTATGCCACAATGAGTTCTTTATTCATGGCAGAATTAGCGCCCGCCAGTCAGGAACACAGCACAGATCCTTTTTATCGCAATCGCGATTTTTCACTCGATTTATTTCTGTCTTTGAAAAAATGGCATGAAGATCTGTTCAAAGATCCACAATATGGACAATTGCTTGATGTCTTTGGCCCCAATCTTCTGCCAAAGACAGGCTCACGACCTGCCAAGCGCAAATTACAAGCAGGCGCCGAGAGACTTGATCCGTCAAAAATCAGAGCCATCCCTCATAATGCGATCTTACAGCAGCTTGGCTTTCTGGCGGTTGTGATTTCCGGCATGGGCACGGCGTCTATGAATGACAATGACCGCTTTGTTGAGTTACATGACAGCTCACCGCGCCTACAGCAAATTCTGTCTCATGTTACTGAGGCAAAACAGCTAGGCTCTTTGAACACCATGCTTGCCTATGGCAGATTGATGGATAACGGGTTTTGGATAGATAAAGCCTATCACGGCACCTTGCAGAAAAATCAGCGCGCTTTGCGGCAAATCGCTCATTTTCTGCGCTCAAGCACCTCTGCCATAGCGGTTCGTCAAACAGTGTGGAAATTACGCGAAGATTTAATTGATCTCTATCGTATCACTGGCCAGCTAACAGGCTCGGTACGCACTACAGGATTTGACAGAACAGAGATAGACTTACTCCAATCTATCAGAGTGGCCCTTATCACACAGCAAATCGTTCAGGTATTTCAGGTGCCTCGTTTTACAGAATCCAATCAACATAGTCAGACAGACTTATTTGATGCAGCGATGCGACTTGATTTCGCAATGATAGAAGAGATTGTGCGTGCGGAATTTCCGGCAGATCCGCCTCATGCCACACAAGCAAATTTCGAAGAAACTGAAACCTATGGGGATGAGATACCCTCAAGCTATGGCAGCCTGTCAGGTCATATGACTGAGACTCTGGCCCGCAACAAAAAGATGATCCACAAAATCTCACAGATGATTTCAGCGCATTATGGCGCTCATGGCTAGCGCACCCACCGGGCAAGCGTCACAGGCCCATGCTCAGCGCATGCCTCTTTGCGAACAATTGGCCTGTCATTATGCTTACTTAAAGCTGAGATCAAAGACATATATTCAGCCATAGTCACCTCAAGTCTGGTTGCACCCGATGGGGGCGGTGTTCTTGATAGCTTTTGTGCGTTCTGATACTGATGATCATGGTCCTGCATTGTGCGTGCCTTTTTCGTGTCTTTATCTTCACTCTGCCTCTATGGTCACGAATAATGCGCTGATATGCTGATTTCATGACCGGATTATGGTCACTTTGTGGCAAGCCACCTGCCATGTATAATGGCGGGCATATGAACAGACCAACAACGAATAAAGGTTCCTCATTTTGATATCAGCGCTACCTGTTTTATTCTCCGTGATGTGTGTCTTATGTTTGGGACAGATATTATCACGCACGATTTTGACAGATGGTGCTTTCTGGCAAGGTATCTCAAAGCTTAGCTATTGGGTTCTGTTTCCGGCGCTTTTATTTCAAACAATCGCGCAATCTGATTTTACGAATATGCCTGTCAATGCCATGATCTTTGTCTTGCTGATTGGCCTGTTTGGTGTCATGGCGGTGATTTGGCTTATCGCCATCCCTCTTAAGATGAACAGGGCTGATTTATCATCGCTTCTTCAAGGTGCCTTTCGCCATAACGGCTTTATGGCATTGGCCATTATTGCCGGCCTGTTTGGTCAGGCAGGCGTAGAGATAGGCACATTATGTCTTGCCGTCTTGGTGCCGCCATCCAATGTTATGTCAGTGGTTGTGATGATTATGCTAAATCGTCAGTCAGACAAAGTCAGCACAAAGCGCCTTCTGGCCAAAGAGATAGCGCGCAATCCTTTGATCATTGCGATCATTGCCGGTCTGATTGCCAAATTTTTACCCTTTCACATGCCGCAGCCAATTTATGAGACCACTGCCTTATTGGGGCGCGGTGCCTTGCCTGCTTTGCTTCTGGCGGTGGGTGCAGGTGTCAAATTCACAAGCGATATCAAAAATGACCTGATACCGCTTGGCTTGGCGTTGGCGGCCAAGACCATCATCTTCCCTGCCATTCTTGTCATCACGGCGTTATTTTTTGGCATTCGCGGCCTTGAGCTGTCTATCATTGCCATCTTTGGCGTTATGCCAACAGCGGTATCAAGCTATGCGCTTGCCAAAGAATTAGGCGGAAACGATACCCTAATGGCAGAAATTATCTCATTTCAGACGCTTATTTCACTGCCTGCCATGCTTATATGGCTTTTTATTCTCAGCTAATAATTGCCACTTTACACATTATCACAAAGCGCTATATCTCTCACCATGACAGGAGGATAGCGATGACCACAGATACGACTTTTGCACCGGACGACTTTGGATTTGGCACCCAGATCCGCAAATCTCCTTTTTTTGATGCAACAGTCAAATGGGGCGCAAAGGGATTTTCTGTCTATAATCATATGTACATACCGCGTGATTTTGGCGACCCGGAACAGAATTTCTGGAATCTTGTCAATACAGCGATATTATGTGATGTGGCGGTTGAACGTCAGGTTGAAATCACCGGCCCGGATGCCAGCCAGTTTGTCCAGCTTCTAACCCCGCGTGATTTATCTAACCTGTCAGTCGGGCAGTGCAAATATATCCTTATCACCAATGCCGCAGGCGGCATTATCAACGATCCTGTCCTGTTGAGACTAGAGGAAAATCGTTACTGGATATCTCTGGCAGACAGTGATGTGCTGTTATGGGCGCAAGGTGTTGCCACCCATGCAAATCTGGATGTTCATATCACTGAACCAGATGCCTCTCCCCTGCAATTGCAAGGCCCCAACTCAGGCAAGATTATGAAAGTCTTATTTGGTGAAGAGATTGGTGATTTGAAATATTACTGGTTGCGTCACCTCACTCTCGATGGCATGGAGCTTGTCGTCTCACGCACAGGCTGGTCAAGCGAATTAGGATATGAGATTTATCTGCAGGATAGCAGCCGTGGCAGTGAATTATGGGAACGCATCATGTCAGCAGGCGCCCCCTTTGGCCTGAAGCCGGGGCACACCTCATCTATCAGACGAATTGAAGGTGGGATGTTATCTTATCATGCTGATATGGATCTTAAGACAAATCCATTTGAATTGGGCTTGGATCGTCTTGTAAATCTTGATGTTGATCATGACTTTATCGGCAAACAAGCATTACAAAAAATCAAAGAAGACGGCATCACACGCAAGCAGGTTGGCCTCATCATAGACTGCCCGCCCCTCAAAGGGCCAAACACCATTTTCTGGCCGGTCACAATTGACGGACAGGTTATTGGCAAAGTCACATCAGCGGTCTATTCCCCGCGCCTTGAAAAAACCATTGCGCTTGCGATGGTCTCTCTTGAACATAACGCTGCAGACACAAAAGTCTGTGTTCACATCAGGGACATCACCTATCAGGCTGTGATATGCCAAACACCGTTTTTTGACCCGAAAAAACAAATTACCAAAGCAGGTTAGGTGATAAAGGTCTGTTTGTTCACTGCCTAATTAACCGCCACAAGGATGGTCATTATGTCAGCCCTCGCAAGCTATATGACCTTATTCTTATCTGCGTTTCTGGCAGCCACCATCATACCTGCCCAGTCAGAATTGGCTTTGGCAGGCCTTATCTATCAGGGCAAACATCCTGCCCTTTTGTTGTTCCTCATCGCAAGCCTTGGTAATATTCTTGGGTCTGTTGTGAATTGGGGGATTGGCTCTGTCATGGCCCATTATGGCCGAAAGGCGCCCGGATTTATTGCCAAACAAAGGCTGGAATCAGCCACAAGATGGTTTAACAAATACGGAAAATGGAGCTTGCTTCTAAGCTGGGTGCCCATCATTGGAGATCCCCTCACTCTGGCCGCAGGTCTGTTACGCACCCCTTTTATGACATTTTTATTATTGGTCAGCATTGCCAAAATGGCACGCTATGGTGTGATCATCTATGGCGTGATACTGATATCCGGCTAGTCGATTTGAAACAGGCTATCAAATTTCAATGTTTGCAAAACATGGATAAGAGCTGGCGAAGGCTTATGCAACCGCAATTGCCCGCCCCCTGCTTTCAATGTTTTATAGGCCAGAATCAAACAAGCAATACCTGATGAGTCGATATAGGCAAGGTCAGCGCTTTCCACGATCAGATCTTTTTTGGCATCTAATTTGGTCAAAGCCACTTTTAACTCTGGCGTATTATGGATTGTAACATCACCTGATAAAATCAGATATGTTGCCTCCTCGCCACTGCGCACTTCAAACATATAAACACTCTAATAAAGACGACACTAAACCTGCCCCTGTTATGGCCTATTTGGACAAATACTGGCAAGCCAATAATGCTTCTGCAATCATCAGCTTTATTCACAACGCAGAATTGTTATTGCAACTGCCTTTGAATTTCCTTCAGCCGTGAGGATTGTTCTGCTTTGATACGCCGGTCAATTTCTTCTGGCGTGATATCCTGAGATTTCGCTGTTTCAACCAAATCTGTGATTTCATCAATATTGATATTCCGGCTAAGCTCCTGCAAAGCAGAGCTGGCAGCCGATAATGATGGTGTATCAAACCCCAGCTCATCATTCAAAGACTGAAAGCTAATGCCGCCAATAAAGGTCTCAGCCACCCCATTTTGGGCAATAGATATAGATAAATTCTGCGTACGCGCCTCAAGAAATGACAGATAATAAGGATAGCTGACCAGATGGATAGGACGCATCACTCTGACCCAAACAGAATCGCCCACAAATTGTGCTGTTTTGGCAGGTATCGCTGTATAAATCAGGAAAAAGGCGAGTGTTGCCGCGATATTCTGGCCGATGAAACCAACCACAGAACCACCGATTTTATCCCCTAAATCAAGCTGTTCTGCCTTCATTATTTTTAACATCAGCCTTGTGCCAAAAAACACCGCACCTGAAAACCCGACCAGCGCAATGATACCGCTAAAGGCCCCTATGCCGCCAAGCGCAGCGGTTGTCCCGTCACCTGAATTGGCAAAGATATCAGCCACAAAGCCTGTGATGAAATCATAAAAATACACAAATAAAAACATGGGCACATAGCTTGCCAGCAATAAAATCACACTGGCATAAGCGCCGCGAAAATACCCCAAAACAGCGCCCGTCAAAAAAAAGCCAAGCAACGCCATATCAAACATATCAAATTGCCTTAAAACTTTTTCTCATCACGCATTATGCATAACATTCAAAGACCAGAAATGACAGCCGCTTTTGCCATTATCACCCCCCTTTTCACGGCCCTATCATCACAAAGCAGCATTTGACCTATCTGCCATAGGAATAGTAGCTTTGATAAAAGCGACATAGCGATGATGAGGACGCGAACTGTGAGTTTGGTTATCACCTTAAAATTCTTTCACTATCTGGCATTATTTCTGGCAGGCGGCCTTGGTGTTGCAAATGGCATGCTTGCCTCTGCCCATGCCAAAGCAGCCACACCGCCTGCCCCGCCGGTACAACAGACAATGATGCGCCTGGCACGCCTTGGCCTTGTGGCTCTTTTACTGATTTGGGTGACCGGCCTTGGGCTTTATCATGCCCTATATCAGGACATGCCACTCAGCCTTGCTTTTGGTGCAAAATTATTAGGCGCAAGCCTTTTACTTGGGACGGTCTGCATGGTTAACATCCATTTATCGCAAAGCCGCAAAGCCAACAGGCCGCCAAATCAAACATTTATAAGACGGCTTACCATGATCTCACGTGGCGCGCTTATTCTGGTACTTTTTTGCATTGCCATTGTCACAACATAAATCTCTGCCTGCCCAACACTCTCTATGGATTTTTTCATAAAACGCCCTAGCTCAGAACGCATAAGGGATTTGATATGATCACAGTCTATTTTGATGGCAAATGCGGTTTATGCAGTAAAGAGATTCGCTATTATCAAAAAATCGCACCAGACGGTGTGTTTATCTGGCATGATATCGCAACCTCTCCTGCGCCTCTAGCCACGCATGGCATTTCGCAAGAGGCCGCATTGCGCCGTCTTCATGCCACAGACAACCAGGACACCTTACATATTGGCGTCAATGCGTTTATCTTAATCTGGCAACAATTAAGATGGTGGTCACTTCTTGCCTTTTTTGTGCGTCTGCCACTCATAAGGCACCTTGCCTCTATAGGCTATAATTGGTTTGCAGATTACCGCTTTACCAAATTACCTCATTGCCAGATTTTTTTAGATAAGAACAACCCCCCATCACCCTAGGTGATAACACCTATGAAGCGCATTGCATTTCTGCGCTCTGTTAGTATGCTGTCAGGCATGGAAATTCATAATTTTGCCCCGGAACATTATCCTGCTATTCAGGCCATCTATCAGCAAGGTATAGACTATGGCCATGCCACCTTTGAGCAGTCAGTTAAATCATATGAGGCCTGGAACAAATCATTTCTGCCGCATTGCAGGCTTGTTGCCACTGATAATGAACAAGTCATAGGATGGGCCGCCCTGTCTGCAACATCCGCAAGACCCGTCTATGCCGGCGTCACAGAGCTTAGTATCTATATCGCAGATAATGCCAGAGGCAAGGGTGTCGGCAATGCCTTGATGGAAGCGATCATATTGCAATCTGAACAAGCCGGAATCTGGACCTTGCAATCATCTATATTTCCGGAAAATCTGGCAAGCCTTGCGTTACATACAAAGCATGGCTTTGTCGAAGTAGGATTAAGAGAAAAAATAGGCCAGATGAACGGATGGTGGCGTGATGTTATCTTGCTTGAAAGACGCAGCCCTGTGGTTGGCCAAACTTAATCTTGGGGGCCTAAATTTGATAGCTCACCCCTAATGACAGGCTTTCCCCAAAGCTTTCAGGCGCCAATAATTATAAGGCAAAGGCGTAATATAGCCTGCAAATAACATAAATGGAATAACCCACCAGGTCAGAACCGCCCCGCCTGTCAGCACCACATCTGTAATATTCATTGCCGCCTCCATAGAAATCATGGAAATCAAAGACATGCCAATCGCTGTTTTGAAGGCAAGTTTCAACGCCATCTGGCGCGATAATATTACTGTCTCAAGTGCAATAGAGGTCATCAGACCATTGAAAATCGCCAATGACATAATGGCCAAAACAGGCCAGTCAATCTCCATAATCTGAAAATAGGCAATGGTGCCAAAATCGCCAATCGAACAGCCAATCAAACACCACATGGTGTTATAACTTGCTGTGCGCCATGTATGGCGGCACCGCCAGTTAATGTTCAGATGTTCTGCCGTAAGCGCCATATTGACCTCTGCATTTCAGCTTATTAGGGTAATGCCAAAGCAACAAAATCAAGCGTGCATTTTATCATAAAGACCATCTTTTTGCAAAGGGATGATAACAGATGAGCCACCTTAAAATAGTGCATTTAGACAGAGCCACGATTGGCCCCGCTATCAGCCTTGATAAACCAAACACAGCACATGAATGGGTCAGCTATGATACTACCAGTGCAAGTGATGTCATCGATCGCCTGAAGCAGGCCGATATTGCTGTGTTAAATAAAGTTGCAATCACAGCTGATATGTTGGCGCAATTACCTCATCTCAAGATGATTGCCATTTCAGCAACAGGCTTTGATAAGATTGATATCGCCGCTTGTCGTGACAGGCAAATTGTGGTCTCCAACATCACAGGCTATGCCAAACAAAGCGTGCCAGAACATACTTTTGCGCTCATATTGTCTTTGCGCCGCGCCATCAAAGGATATAGCGCAGATGTCGCAAATGGCATGTGGCAAACATCTGGGCAATTTTGTTTTTTCTCTCATCCTATTCATGATCTTCACAACACCACTTTGGGCCTGATTGGCACAGGCTCAATTGGCACACGCGTTCAAAAAATCGCTGAGGCTTTTGGTATGAAAATCATCAAAGCTGCACGCAAAGATGATGATACCATCCAAGATGGCTATGTTGCCTTTGATACGCTTTTGGCAGAATCTGATATTATCTCTCTGCATTGCCCGTTGACGCCGCAAACCAAAGACCTGATTGCCGCAAAGGAATTTGCCAAAATGGCAAAGAAACCGTTGCTGATCAACACATCGCGCGGCGGCCTTGTCAATGAAACTGATCTGATAACAGCTCTGGATAAAGGGCAAATCGCCGGTGCCGGATTTGATGTGGTGACAACAGAACCACCTGCCGATGATCATATTTTTATGACACAACTGGACCGCCCTAACTTTATTTTGACCCCCCATACCGCCTGGGCCTCTGATGAAGCAATGCAGATTTTATGGACACAACTCATAGGGCATATAGATGCTTTTGCCGCCGGCACGCCAACCAATAATCTGACAGCCTGATGAAAACACCTCTTGCTTTTATATTAGCAGAAACTTTACACTTGAGGAAAACAGCAACAGAGCTTTGGGGAAAACATAATGTCATTATTCGATAAATACGGCGGATTTGCCACGGTAAGCAAACTCGTATCAGAGCTTTATGATGAATTGATCGAAAATGAGATTACGGCCCCTTATTTCGACAGATCTGATATCAAGAAATTGATGGACCATCAGGTCAAATTCCTGTCACAGGCTCTTGGCGGACCTGAACAATATGATGGCCGCGCCATGAATGCCGCACATACCGGTCTCAAAATATCAGAACAAGCCTTTAATGAAGTCGCCAAAACAGTGCAATTTGTTCTGGAAGATAACGGTGTCGAAGACGAAGATGTCACATCTATCATCGCGATCCTTGCTTCATTAAAAGGCGATATTGTTGAAGCCTGATATTGATTTTGTCTCTGAATTTGAATTGCCGGCTATCCTTCTTGATAGCCAGTTTCACATCACAGAGTTCAATGATCACTTTCAGGCAATTTTCGGCGATATCACAGGCACACCTGTTACCGCACTAAGTCCTGATTTCAATGAACGCCGCAGCAAGCGCCGATTGGAATCCGGCCAGAATTACCGCTTTCAGATTCAAAGCCCACAGGATCAAAAACACGCCTTTATCGTAGAAGTTAAAGCCTGTGACGGCTATTTATTGGGGCTTCTGGCAGATGCGTCTGAACTGGTCCGCAATGAAGCTCTGATGGAAAGCTATAGCCGCCTGATTGAAAAACAAAATAAAGAAATCAAAGAAAAAACAGAGCAGCTCAATATCTGGAGCAAGCGCATTAAAGATGAATTGGAACAGGCCAGAACCGTTCAGGCGCTTCTTGTGCCTGACACAATCGCTACAGATGGCCTTATCTCTTACTGCCTGCCTTTACGCGAATTATCAGGAGATTTTCATGAGGTCGCCCGGCATGATGACGGCACCTTAACCTTTATCTCTGGCGATGTTGCCGGAAAAGGCATTTACGCAGCGATCATTCTCGCACAGACATTAACAGCCTTTCGTTCTTTTCACACCTTACCAACACTGAGCCAACTGGCTGTCAAAATCGTAGATGTGTTAGAAGACAGGTTTCCGGACGGATTATTTGCGGCATTGACTTTGGTAAGACAATCTCCTGACAAACAGACGATAGATTTGCTCAATTTGGGCAACCCCAACGCGCTATTAGTGCAAGATGGCAAGATCATTGCTGATTTCGCGGCTGATGGTCCTGCCATCGGTGTTCTGCCTGCCATATTTTACGAAGATATCAGCGCACGTCAGATAAAAATGGATGACGCACATCTTTATGTGTTTTCTGATGGTATCATTGACATTAATCTCGGGCGGGGCCCGGAAACTTTTCACGACGCTGATGAAGCACATAATTATCTGTGCGCACTTGACCACAAATTTGGCACAAACAGCCTTCAGCAGCTGATATTTGACGTACAGCAACATGAGCAGATTGATGATGTCACCATTGCCTGTTTTGCAAAATCAGAGCAAAGCGCAAGATGAAAGTGACAGCCAGATGATACCTGAAAATGACATAATCCGGCTT
>JBMHBX010000032.1:0-124771 GCA_049890215.1 Puniceispirillaceae bacterium (SeqCode)
TCTGTCATCGAAGCCAAGGTAGAGCGTGGCAGAGGCTCTGTTGCAACAGTGCTTGTTCAGCGCGGCACCTTATCCGTAGGTGATATTTTTGTAATTGGCGCAGAATCAGGTCGTGTGCGTGCTTTGTTAAATGAACGCGGCGAACAATTAAAGACAGCCACACCATCAATGCCTGTTGAAATTTTGGGCCTTAATGGCACACCAATGGCAGGTGACAGCTTTACCGTTGTTGAAACAGAAGCAAGAGCACGTGAAATCGCTGAATATCGCACACGTGTCATCCGTGACAAAGAAGCTGTTGTCTCAGCACGTGGGTCTGTTGAACAAATGCTATCAGCTATCGCCGCCGGCGAAGCTGCTGAATTGCCTGTGGTCATTAAAACAGATGTGCATGGTTCTCTTGAAGCCATTAAAGTTGCTTTGGAAAATCTCGGCACAGAACAGGTAAAAGTCAGGTTCCTTGCAGGGGGCGTTGGCGCCTTATCTGAATCAGATATTTCACTGGCCGCAGCGTCAAATGCGCTTGTGATCGGCTTTAATGTGCGTGCGATTCCGCAGGCGCGTGATTTGGCCAAGCGTGACGGTGTTGAAATCCGCTATCATTCCATCATTTATGAATTGATTGACGAAGTCAAAGCAGCCATGGGCGGCTTGTTATCACCTGATACACAAGAAGATTTTATCGGCTATGCTGAAATCAGACAGGTCTTCTCTGTATCCAAAGTGGGCAAGATTGCCGGTTGTTTTGTTACCGAAGGCATCATCAAACGTGGCTGTAAGGTCCGCTTGCTGCGTGATAATGTGGTGATTCACGAAGGTAGCCTGAAGACACTCAAACGTTTTAAGGATGAGGTCAAAGAGGTACGTGAAGGATTTGAATGTGGCATGGCTTTTGAGAATTATTCAGATATCCAGGAAAGTGATATGATTGAATGTTTCGAAGTCACACAGGTGGCACGTACACTTGACTAACCGGAACAGGTTTTTGTCATTTTTGTCTTATCTGGTAAGTGGTGATTTACGGTGAGCAGAAAATCAAAAGCGCCTTCGAAGGCTCCCTCTCAGCGCCAGTTGCGTGTTGGCGAAGAATTGCGTCATCATTTATCAACAGCGCTCATGCGCGGTGATATTTATGTCCCTGAGCTTGAAGGCATATCTGTCACAGTCTCAGAGGTCTCAGTCAGCCCTGATATGTCAAATGCCAGAGTTTATGTGACACCTCTTGGCGGTACGGCAATCGAAGAGGTGGTGGCGATTTTGAATGTGATCGCCCCTGATCTGCAAAGTTGGGTTGCGCAAAAAATCCATTTACGGCGCATGCCGCGCCTGAAATTCATGGCTGATCATTCTTTTGATAATGCCCAGAAAATGTCATCTCTGATTGCGAATTTGCCGCCTGCGCTGTCTGATGCCTCTGACGAAGATGATCAGGACAATCACACCCCCTTGCACCCCCCCTTGCAAACATAACCGGGGGGGAGATGACCCAAAACCACGATAAATCCTTACATGGTTGGCTTGTGCTTGATAAACCAGTTGGCATAAGCTCTGCTGCTGCGGTTGGCATTATCAAACGCGCTTTTGGCGGGATAAAGGCAGGTCATGGCGGCACGCTCGACCCTCTGGCAAGCGGTATTTTGCCAATTGCACTTGGCGAGGCGACCAAGACGACTTCCTATGCGATGGGCGCTGAAAAATCCTATGAATTTGAAGTGTTATGGGGACAGCAAACCGCCACAGATGATTCAGAAGGCGCGGTGATCGCAACCTCAGACAAGCGCCCGACCGCCGCACAGATAGACGCAATATTACCTAATTTTACAGGCCTTATAGAACAAATTCCGCCTGCTTATTCAGCTGTCAAAGTCAAAGGCAGGCGTGCTTATGCCATTGCCCGCCATAGTGATGAGACACCTGAACTGGCGCCGCGACAAATACAGATTGATGAGCTTCGCCTTCTTGATATCACATCTGATTCGGCCCGCTTTGCCACAACATGCGGCAAGGGCACCTATATCAGGTCTCTGGCACGTGATATGGCGCTCTCTCTTGGCACTGTTGGCCATGTCAGTGCCCTCAGGCGCACAAAAGTAGGCCAATTTTCATTAAAAAATGCTATTTCGCTGGATTTTTTCGAAAATCTGCGCGATAGTGCCGCCGCATCACCTTATGTGATGCCTGTTTTGGCAGCGCTGGACGACATCCCGGCATTGTCTATTACACCTGAGGAGGCTCAAAAGCTGCGCTTTGGCCAGTTGCTTTCGGTCCGCCCTGATATGACAGACAGCATTTATAAAGCGGTTTGTGACGGGGCTTTGATTGCGTTAATAAAAGCGCATGATACCGGCATAAAGCCTGTTCGGGTTTTTCATATTTAACCAATAGGAGAGATGTGATGTCGATTACAAAAGAAAAAAAAGCTGAGCTTATTTCTGAATTTGGCGCAAATGCCCAAGATTCAGGCTCATCATCAGTTCAGGTCGCGATCTTAACAGAACGTATCCGCAATCTGACTGAACATATGAAAACACATAAAAAAGATTTCGGCTCACGCCGCGGCCTTTTGACAATGGTCGGTCAGCGCCGCCACCTGCTTGACTATATCAAGCGTGGTGACGAAGCCAAATATAAAGCACTGATTGAAAAGCTAGGCCTGCGCCGCTAATCATCGCGCCTTCGGCTTTTTGCTAAAAAAAACAAACCTGCTGACTTGTGTCGGCAGGTTTTTTTGTTTCCTTGCTTTTTCTTTCACATTAATGATACAACCAACCCACCAAAAAAGAGACAAAATAAGAGGTGGCGACTGCCTGTTGGGGGTGGTTGGAATGATACGCTGGACACGGACCAGCCATCAGGCTTTTCAAAGGCCTTAAGATGATTTTCCTGATATCCCTTACATAAATGAATAACCGCTGATGATTTGGCCTGATTTTGGTGCCGGTTATTGCCCGTTTGAGTGGGGCAAACTGGTTATGACGTCTTGTGAAGACACCTATCCGAAGAAAGAAGAAAATATGTTTCAAATTTATCGTAAAGAAATTGACTGGGGCGGGCGCACTTTGACGCTTGAAACTGGTAAAATTGCACGCCAGGCAGATGGCGCTGTCATCGCAACTATGGGCGAGACATCTGTGCTATGTACCGCTGTTGCCGCAAAATCAGCAAAGCCAGGACAGGATTTCTTTCCTTTAACCGTCAATTATCAGGAAAAAGCCTTTGCAGCCGGTAAAATTCCGGGCGGCTTTTTCAAGCGCGAAGGCCGTCCTTCAGAAAATGAGACACTTGTCTCACGTCTGATTGATCGTCCTATCCGTCCTCTTTTCCCCAAGAATTTCAAATGCGAAACACAAGTCATCTGTACTGTGTTGTCACATGATATGGAAAACAATCCGGACATTGTTGCTCTGATTGGTGCCTCTGCTGCCCTGACGATCTCAGGCGTGCCCTTTTTCGGCCCGATTGGCGCAGTGCGTGTTGGTTATGCAGATGGTGATTATATCCTGAATCCTACGTTGGCAGATATGGAAAACTCACAGATGGATTTGGTGGTTGCCGGTACATCTGAAGGTGTGCTTATGGTGGAATCAGAAGCCAAGGAACTTTCAGAAGAGGTCATGCTTGGCGCTGTGAATTTTGGTCATCAAAATATGCAGACAGCGATCAATGCTATCATTGAACTTGCCGAAGCATGTGCCAAAGACCCGCGCGACTTACCAGAAGATGCACCAGAAGCAGCTGCCATTGCCTCATCACTTGAATCATTGCGCGCTGATGTTGAAAGCGCTTATGCCATCGCTGACAAGACAGCCCGTCAGTCAGCCATTGGCGAGGTACGCGCCAAAGCCTCAGATCTTGCCGGTGAAGAGGCAGATTCTGTTCTTGTTGGCTCATTGATGAAAGAGCTTGAAGCAAATGTGGTACGGTCATCTATCCTGAAAACAGGCAAGCGTATTGATGGCCGTGATACCAAAACAGTCCGCGCCATTGTCTCAGAAGTTGGCCTTTTGCCGCGCACACATGGCTCAGCTTTGTTCACACGTGGTGAAACACAGGCTCTGGCTGTTGCGACTTTGGGCACAGGTCAGGATGAACAAATCATTGACGCCCTTGAAGGTGAAAGTCGTTCACGCTTTATGTTGCATTATAACTTCCCGCCATTCTCAGTTGGTGAGGCAGGGCGTGTCGGATCACCTGGCAGACGTGAAATTGGCCATGGCAAGCTTGCATGGCGTGCCATTAACCCTCTTTTGCCGTCAAAAGATGAATTCCCTTATACCATGCGCATTGTCTCAGAAGTGACAGAATCAAATGGCTCATCTTCAATGGCGACTGTGTGCGGGACGTCACTTGCGCTGATGGATGCAGGCGTGCCTTTACAGCGTCCTGTTGCCGGTATCGCTATGGGTCTTATCAAAGAAGGTGATGAATTCGCTGTTCTGTCTGATATTTTGGGTGATGAAGATCATCTTGGTGATATGGATTTCAAGGTAGCAGGTTCTGAATCAGGCATTACATCTTTGCAGATGGATATTAAAATCACTTCTATCACACCGCAGATTATGGAAATCGCTCTTGACCAGGCCAAAGATGGCCGTTTGACCATCTTAAGTGAGATGGCAAAGGCGCTGACCTCAGCCAGAGATGCCTTGGCAGAATCAGCACCAAAGATCACAACCATCTCTATTCCGGTTGATAAAATCCGCGATATTATCGGCCCGGGTGGCAAGATTATTCGTGAAATCTGCGAAGAAACAGGTGCGAAGATCGATATTGAAGATGACGGCACTGTTAAAATCGCCGCTGTATCAACACAATCATCTGAAGCAGCTTACAACAAAATCCGCTCTATCGTAGCAGAGCCTGAATTAGGGGTTATCTATGATGGTAAGGTTGTCAAAACAGTTGATTTTGGCGCCTTTGTGAACTTCCTTGGCCCGAAAGATGGTCTTGTGCATATCTCTGAAATGCAGGAAGGGCGTGTTGAAAAGACAACAGATGTCTGTAATGAAGGTGATATGGTCAAAGTCAAAGTCATCGGTTTTGATGACAGAGGCAAGGTCAAATTATCTATGAAGCGTGTTGATCAGGAAACAGGCGCAGATCTCGAAGCTGCCAAAGACGCTGAATAAACCTTAAACACCCAACATAAAAGCCCCTGCCATTTTTATAGCAGGGGCTTTTTTATGTCCTGATATAGTATCAGCTATGATGATATCACACTCAGCCTTGCGGCTCTCGTGCAACACCAACATGGTGAAAGCCACCATCACAATAATGAATTTCGCCTGTTACCCCTGATGATAAATCAGAAATCAGATATAAAGCCGATCTGCCAACCTCATCAATATCAGGGTTGCGGCCAAGAGGGGCATTTTCCTCTGAATGGCGGAAAATATGACGTGCCCCTGTGATAGCGGCGCCTGATAAGGTACGCATCGGGCCGGCAGACAGGCCATTGACTCGGATATTCTGGCCACCCAGATCCACCGCCAGATAGCGCACAGATGATTCAAGCCCTGCTTTGGCAACGCCCATCACATTATAATTCGGCGTAATACGCACCCCGCCAAGATAAGACAGAGTCAATAGCGCCCCACCGCGCGGCATCATCTCCTGTGCATAACGTGCCACTTCTGTAAAAGAGTAACAAGAGATCCGCATTGTCTGGGCGAAATTGGCACGGCTTGTATTGGCATAGGCGCCTTTTAATTCTGACTTATCAGAAAAAGCGATCCCATGAACCACAAAATCAATCTCATCCCATGATTGGCGCAATTGTGCAAAACAATCAGAGACACCATCATCACGCGAAGCATCACATTCAAATAACAAAGATGATCCTGTTTGTTCTGCCAGCGCTGCTACACGGCTCCTCAGACCCTCACCTTGATAGCTATAAGCAATCTCGGCGCCTGCCTCTGCGGCCGCTTTGGCAATACCCCATGCCGCAGACCGGTCATTTGCAACGCCCATAATCAGGCCTTTTTTGCCAGATAACAACCCCATCATACTCTCCTGCCCATCATACTGTCCTATTGTGCCTAGCCACTATATTTGGCAAGCGCAAGACAACCATTGGTGCCGCCAAAACCAAAGCTGTTTGACAAGGCAATTTGCACATCCTGATTATCAAGACGGCTTGTTGGTATATGAATATTGCCAATTGCCTCATCTGGCGTTTCAATATTGGCAGACCCGGCAATAAAATCATTATTCATCATCAATAAGGTATAAATGGCTTCCTGCACGCCAGTTGCGCCCAGTGAATGACCTGTTAGTGACTTTGTTGATGTCACAATTGGCAAATCCTGCTTATCGGTAAAGACAGCTCTGACGGCCTCAAGCTCTTTCATATCACCAACAGGCGTAGAGGTCCCATGCGCATTGATATAATTGACAGGCCCGCCAAGGCCCTTGCCGTCAAATCCGCTAAGTGCCAGCTCCATACAACGCACCGCGCCTTCTCCTGACGGGGCAACCATATCATGGCCATCTGAATTCGCGCCATAGCCAACGATCTCAGCATAGATTTTGGCGCCTCTTGCTTTGGCATGCTCATAATCTTCAAGCACTAACATGCCGCCGCCGCCTGCAATCACAAACCCGTCACGATTGGCATCATAGGCGCGTGACGCTTTGGTCGGATCATCATTATAATTCGATGACATAGCGCCCATAGCATCAAACAGCACTGATAAGGTCCAGTGTAATTCTTCGCCGCCACCTGCAAACACCACATCCTGCATGCCATAGCGGATCGCATCTGCGCCGGCAGAAATACAATGCGCTGAGGTTGAGCAGGCAGATGAAATCGAATAATTCACCCCTTTAATTTTGTAAAAAGTCGCAATACAGGCAGACACAGTCGAAGACATACAACGTGGCACCATATAAGGCCCCACTCTTTTTGGCCCTTTTTCTCTTGTGGTATCAAAAGCTTGCAGCATATTGGCAGTGGACGGGCCGCCAGATCCGGCAATCAGACCAGTGCGCGGATGAGAGATATCGCTTTCTTCTAATCCTGAATCAGCCACCGCCTGATCCATTGCCATCACCGCATAAGCAGCCCCCTCACCCATAAAGCGCAATTGTTTGCGGTCAATATGATCAGCCACGTCTAATTTGACACTGCCTTTGACCTGAGACCTAAAACCCAATTCTGTATAATCAGGCGCCGCCACAATGCCGGAGCGTCCTGTCATCAAAGATTCGCGCACCTCATCAGCGTTATTCCCAATCGAAGAGACAATCCCAATGCCTGTAATTACCACACGTCTCATTTCACCTAAGCTCCTTCTGCGCCAAACAGGCCAACACGAATATCATTGGCTTCAAACACCACTTCACCATCACATAACACACGCCCGTCTGCGATTCCCATGACAAGCCGGCGCATAATCACACGTTTCATATCAAGCTCAAAAGTTACAAGCTTGGCACTTGGCAGGATTTGACCTGTGAATTTGACTTCACCAACTGACAAAGCGCGCCCGCGCCCCTTGCCACCTGCCCAGCCAAGATAAAATCCGACAAGCTGCCACAGTGCATCCATACCAAGACAGCCAGGCATCACAGGGTCACCTTCAAAATGACAAGGGAAGAACCATAAATCTGGATGGATATCAAACTCGGCTCTGATATGCCCTTTATCATGGGCCCCGCCTGTATCAGCGATAGAGGTAATTCTGTCACACATCAGCATTGGCGGCAGTGGCAATTGCGGGTTACCAGGGCCAAACATCTGCCCTTTGGCACAGGAAATCAGATCATCATAGCTATAAGATGATTGCGGAGTATGAGACATAATCAGGTGACCTTTTTCAATGATGGTTGGGTGATACTTTTCGTATCAGGATACATGCTTATAATAGCATAATAGGGCAAAAATTTGATTAATTTAAGGTTTCTGTGTCAAGAACACCCCAGATATCTTCTCGTCTGACAAAGGCTCGTAACTCATCTGTTGCCACACGGCACCATTGCGGCTCACAAAGCTGCAATTCAACCAGCACCCCTTTATCTGCGACTGCTACAACAGGGCTGTCAAAATCAGCCTTGCGATATAATTTTGTCAAACGTGACTGGATAAGCGCATAACGCTTGAGGGTGACAAGCTGGCCGTGAACCCAGCCGGTCGTGCCTTCATGGTCGATGACTTTGCGCCAGATATCAAATTCTGCGATCACTTTCACAGGCAGATGTTTTTGCTTATAGACCCATGATAGCGGATATTCACGCCCCGGGCCGACCCGCATATTCACCTCATCTGATTTCAAAGATACAAAGCGCGGCACGGGCAAACCTGACCCCTGAACCACCAATTTGGTCTCTTGTGCTTTTGCAGATGATATGATCGCCCCCTCAGGCGCAAAAGAACCAAAAAGCCCTGTCATCATCAGGACGGCTGCCATGAATGATACAGACAATGATACAGAGCGAAGCGCTTTTGGTATGAATTTGGTCATGGTATCACAATCAAAATAATGCATGGCTCTAAAAAAACTGATTAGGACGATAAGAGCAACAAAAAAATAGACTGAAACCTGATAAAACAGTAGGATCATCACCGAAAAGAAGGCAAAATCAGATGAAAAAAGAATGTGACATCACTGTTCTGTTCATGACTATGAATGCATCTGACTAAAGACTTATCCATAAAGGTTAGCCGTCATTATGAAACCGATCATTATCTTAACAAGGCAACTGCCTGATTCTGTTGAAACCCGCATGAGAGAGCTGTTTAATGCGCAGTTAAATGAATCTGACAAGGCATTTACCAGAGATGAGCTTATCGAAGCTGTGCAAAATTGTGATGTTTTGGTGCCAACAGTCACAGATGTGATTGATAAAGACATCATTGAGGCTGCCGGTCCTAAATTAAAGTTAATTGCCTCATTTGGTGTGGGTGTTGATCATATAGATCTGGCAGCGGCGCATGAAAAAGGCATTACTGTCACAAACACACCCGGGGTTTTGACAGAAGATACCGCAGATGTGGTGATGAGCCTGATTTTATCAGTGCCGCGGCGTATTGCCGAAGGAGATGTGCGCGCACGTTCCGGTCAATGGACAGGCTGGTCACCAACAGGCATGCTTGGCCGCAGAATTAACGGCAAACGCCTTGGCATTGTGGGCATGGGCAATATTGGTGAGGCTGTGGCACGGCGTGCGCGCGGCTTTGGCATGTCTATCCATTATCACAACCGTAAGCCTGTTCACCCTAAGTTAGAATCAGAATTAGAAGCCACTTTTTGGGAGTCTCTTGATCAGATGTTGCCACGCATGGATATTGTGTCTGTGAATTGCCCGTCTACGCCTGCCACGCAAAATCTGTTATCTCGTGACAGATTATCATTATTGCAGCCTCATGCTTATTTGGTGAATTGTGCCAGAGGTGATGTTATTGACGAAGAGGCGCTGATTGATTTGCTTGCCAATAACGGCATTGCAGGCGCTGGTCTTGATGTCTATCAGAATGAGCCTGATATTCCAGAGCGTCTGCGTCATCTCAAAAATACGGTTTTGCTGCCTCATATTGGCTCTGCCACCATCGAAGGCCGCCAGGATATGGGCCAAAAAGTGATTATCAATATCCAGACCTTTATTGATGGCCACACCCCGCCTGATCGTGTTGTTCAGGCAATGCTGTAATCACGCGCTCCCAGAAGACGGATAGATTGAAGACTGCCAGATTCAAGGCTGATAGATGATCATGCACCACATCCGGGGCAATCAGGTTGCTTTCTGGCTTTGATTATCTGTGATTCCCCATGAAGTGCGTCAAATAACAAAAGCTGATTATGCAGGCTCTTCCCTGCTTTTGTCTGCCATTTTATCGCCTCAAGAGCTGCCTTTGCACCAAGCATCATCGTCACAGGCCCGGCGATACCCACAGTTGCGCAATTTGGCACATCCCCCGGCTCTGGTTGCGCCGGGAACAGGCATTCATAACATGCCCCCTCTTCATCCCCTATATGCGGTGCCAAAAGCGCTAATTGTCCTTCAAAGCGTATCGCGCTGACAAAGATAAGGCTTGTCTGATGGCGCAGGGCCGCACGGCTTGCAAGGATACGGCTTTGCGGATTATCACTTGCATCAATGATGATATCATGATCTGCCATCAGATTGTCTGCATTATCATGATCAAATCGTTGTGTCTGTGCTTTGATATCACAATAAGGGTTTTGTGCGCCCGCGATGGAGGCGGCAAGAGGTGCTTTTTGCTTGCCGATATCATCAGGCCCATAGATAAATTGCCTGTTCAGATTGGTCATATCCACAACATCATCATCTATGATGGTGATGGTCCCAAAACCGGCGCCTGCCGCCATCATTAAGGCCGGCACCCCAAGGCCGCCTGCACCGATAATGCCAAGCTTTGTGCGGCGCAATATCTCTTGTCCCTCATCCCCAATTTCAGGCAGGATCAGCTGACGGGCATAACGCGCAATTTCTGTATCACTCAGCCTGTCTGTCATCTTGGCGTTTGTGCCTTTGCCTCAAGGCCGGTTGACCCAAAGCCTCCTGTGCCACGATCTGTCTCATCAAGGCTGTCTGTGATAACAAATTGTGCTTGTGTGACTTGTGAGATGACCATTTGTGCGATGCGCATACCATAGGTGATGGTAACCCGCTCTGGCCCGTGATTAATGAGGGCGATTTTGATTTCACCGCGATAATCACTGTCAATGGTCCCGGGGCTGTTCAGGACAGTGACACCATCACGAAAGGCAAGGCCTGATCGCGGGCGTATCTGTGCTTCATATCCCTCTGGCATAGCGATACAAATGCCGGTTGGCACAGCGGCAAAACACCCCGGCTCAATGATAATATCTTGTGCATTGGCTGCCATGATATCCATCCCGGCGGCCCCTTTTGTCTGATAAGCCGGCACAGGCAAATCCTGCCCATGAGGCAATTGGCAAATAGGAATATCCAAAATGATTGTCATCTCAACAAGGCTCTTTTTTTGTTTCAGTCTCAAAAAAGCTTATAATTTCACCAACAAGACGTTGTGACAAGGCCTCTTTGCTTTGCGTCTCCCATCTTGTCTCTTCGCCGTCACGAATCAAAGTCAGCTGGTTATCCTGTGCGCCAAAGACGGCCTTATCTTTGGTGATTTCATTTACCATCATCCAGTCACATCCTTTGCGTGCGCGTTTGGCAATGGCGGCGCTGATGACATTCTCTGTTTCTGCCGCAAAGCCAATCACAAGCAAAGGCCGCTCATCACAAAATGACAAGCTTTTGAGGATATCAGGATTTTCAGCCAATTCTAATTGCGGCGGTGCATGATTATCTGCTTTTTTCAGCTTTTGATGGGAGGCGCCAACAACATGCCAGTCAGCCACCGCAGCGGTACATATCGCCACATCACAAGGAAGAGACGATAAGGCAGCCTCATACATTTGCTGTGCTGTCATCACGTCAACAAGGCTGACATCACGCGGCGCCTCAAGCTCAGTCGGACCGGAAATTAACGTCACATCGGCTCCTGCCGCCGCACAGGCCGCCGCAATGGCATATCCCTGCTTGCCGGATGAATGATTAGAAATATAGCGCACCCCGTCCACAGGCTCTCTTGTCGGGCCGGCTGTCACCATAATATGCCTGCCGGATAAAGGCAGGCGCCCCTTTGGCGGCGGCGTGCCTGTTTGTGGCAGTTGGGCGATAATATCTGCTACCTCTGCCATGCGCCCTGCGCCAATTTCACCACAGGCTGTATCACCAACCGCAGGGCCTATTTGCTTTGCGCCTCTGTGGCGTAATTTAGCGCAATTTTCCTGTGTGACAGGCTGCGCCCACATCACAGGATTCATCGCCGGCACAAAATATAAAGGTGCCTCAGAGGCAAGACATAAAGTGCTTGCCAAATCATCTGCCAGACCTGTGGCAATTTTCGCGATAAAATTACCTGTTGCCGGCGCCACCAGAACAATATCAGCTTCTCTGGCAAGGCGTATATGGCCCATCTCCTGCTCATCTGTCAGCGAAAACAGTTCTGTATAGACTTTCTCACCTGTCAGAGCTGACACAGATAAAGCTGTGATAAATTCCTGTGCTGATTGTGTCATGACGGCGCGCACCTGCCATCCGGCATCCATCATACGCCGCGCCAGCTCAAGCGATTTATAACACGCAATGCCACCTGTGATGATCAATAAACAAACTGGCTTATGCTGACTGTCTTTTCCGGTAATATGATGATCATCTGTTTTTTGTATCTCAAAACTGTGATCATCAAGCACATAACCACGCCGCCTCAGATCTCTTGCTAACAAACTGCGTTTATTGACAGGCATAGCCTGCCTTGCCACATAATTTGACAATGCAGACGGCCCCACACCCAATGCCTGTGCAAGCGCCCGCCGCCCGCCATAAAGAGTCAGAATTTTTTCAAAAGCATGATCAAATGACATCTCACAGCTCACATCTCATAATATGGCGCATATTTCACAAAAATCAGAGGTGTCACAAAAAATTTGTGAAAATGCCACGATATTTAGCGAAATTTATGCATAACCTATGAATAATTGTGAACGATAATCCACAAAATGGCAATAAAAACCGCACCCATTGTGAATGAGGACAGTGATTTTTGTGGTTTTTGTGAAACAGGCTGCTCTTTTGCCTCTTCTGATTCAAGCCGGTCAAGAATCACAGGCACAAGACGCGCAAAGCGCATGATCTGGTGTCTGGCGTCATTGAGTAATTTTTCTGGATTTGTTTGCGCTTTAATCCAGTCAGCGGCAAAGGGGCGTGACAAGGCCCACATATCAGCTGCCGGATTTAACTGGCGCGCCACCCCTTCTGCCATCACAATGGTCTTTTGCAACAGGTTAAATTGCGGTTGTACTGCGATATCAAAGCGTGTGGAGATTTTTAAGATCTGTCCCATTATCTGCCCAAGAGACACATCGCCTATCATCTTGCCTAATAAAGGCTCAATCACAGCGCGTATATTTTGCGAGAACAGATGGAGTGGCACATCATGGCTAATCATACCTGCCTCAGCATGAAGGCGGGCGACCTCATCATAATCTCTGTCTAAAATAGCGATCATTAACCTGCCTAAAAACAGCCTGTCCTGCGGCGCCAGATGGCCCATAATCCCAAAATCGATAGGGACAAGAAGCCCGTCCTTATCAACAAACACATTGCCGGGGTGCATATCTGCGTGAAAATAGCCGTCACGAAACACCTGATTAAAAAAACTGGCCGCCGCTGCTTTGGTTAATTGTTCAATATCATGACCTTGCGCCACCAGCCCGTCTATATCATCAAGCCTCAGCCCGTCCACCCATTGGCTGACAAGCATCGTTTGCGTGCAATATTCAAGATACATTGACGGGATACGAATGCCTTCATCTTGTGCTAAATTTTCGGCCAGCCTGCCACCTGCGGCTGCTTCCATGCGCAAATCAAGCTCAATTTCGCATAATTGCTCAAATTCACGGACAGCCTCAACAAGCCGCAGACGCGCCAGAGCAGGTGTCAGCCGTGAGACCAATTCAGCCATGCCCAAAAAGAAATCAATATCTTTGCGCATATGCCTGCCAATATCAGGGCGCAGTAATTTCACCGCCACCACCTCACCAGTGGCAAGGGTGGCTTTGTGCACTTGTGCGATCGAGGCCGCCGCCACAGGCACATCATCAAACACAGGAAAAACAGTCTCCAAAGGCGCTTGCAGGGCAGCCTCAATTTGCCGGCGTGCCAGTCTGGCAGAAAAAGGCGGCAGCCTGTCTTGTAATTCTGATAAGCCAAGCGCCAGTTCAGGGCCAATCAAATCAGCTCTGGTTGATAAAGCCTGCCCGAATTTGATAAAGCCAGGCCCTAATCTTTGCAGTGCATTACATAAGGCCACACCGGCATCTGTCTCTATCCTGCCAAAGGTGATGGCTTTATCAGCAATCAGGCACAAACGGCGCAGCCATGGCGGCAAAATCGTGATTCGCGCCAGATGGTGAAGCGCGCCTGCCCTGCCAAGATTCCACCCGATAACAGGCAGCCTGACAATCAGCTTGAGCGTAAGCAGGGCAGACGCAAACATCAGTCTAATTTCCAGCCGGAATGTATCGCAGCGATACCTCCTGACAAATTACGAAACCGCACTTGCGCAAAGCCGGCTGAATTCATCATATCCGCCAAATGATACTGATCAGGGAACTGGCGGATGGATTCAACCAGATATTGATAAGATTCTCTGTCTTTTGCGACTATCTGCCCCATCTGAGGCAATACCTTGAATGACCATTCATCATATATTTTTGCTAATAACGCATTTTCCACATGAGAGAATTCAAGACAGCAGAACCGCCCGCCCGGCTTCAGGACGCGATAGATATCCTGCAAAGCGATATCCCGGTTTGTGACATTGCGCAGACCAAAGGCGATGGTCACCCTGTCAAAAGACTGATCATCAAAGGGCAAAGCCTCTGCATTGCCAACAACCCATGATAATCTGTCTGCATAAGGGCGCATGACCTGCCTGTCTTGTCCGGCTGCCAGCATATCTTCATTGATATCACAAATGGTTGCCTGATGGCCGCCTCTTTTCAAAAAGCGCAACGCAACATCACCTGTGCCTCCTGCTAAATCAAGCAATGACTGTTGAGGTTGCGGGGCGAGCCAGTCCATCAGGCTCTCTTTCCATAAACGGTGAACACCAACCGACATCAAATCATTCATGATATCGTAATTTTTCGCAACAGACGAAAACACATCTTTGACCAGTGATTCTTTTTGCGCTTTTGGCACGCTTTGAAATCCGAAATCTACCTGCTCTGTCATTGTCTTTTGCTCCGGCGCCTTTTGTTGCGGCGCTTTATCATCTGCCGCCACCTTGTCATAAAGTATTTATCATAAACATTTTGCCATTAACATTTTGTCATGAAGATTACATGTCACTCATAATGAACATCTCTCATCATGACATGGCCAGGCTTATGACTTAACGTGGCTCATAGATTGATTTAGTCTAGCTATGGTCTAAATGCAATGAAAGCAAAGACAATTTGCCATAATAGTTAGCGGAAAGGGCGGCCTTCCATGCCTGAATTGCCAGAGGTTGAGACAGTCAGAACAGCTTTAGCCGAAGTGATGACAAGCGCTGTTATCACAAAGGCAGAGATAAGACGCCCTGACCTTCGATGGCCATTACCCGCAGATCTCGGGCCAAAAATCACAAATCAGACAATAAAATTTGTTTCACGCCGTGCCAAGGGCATGGTGATTGGCATTGGCGATTATGCCCTATTATGGCATTTGGGCATGTCAGGCTCGATCCAAATCTCTGCCCACAAGCCAAACAGCAAACCTCATGATCATATAGAATTAACCATAAAGAGTGCCGGCACCAGTGATCACAATGATGGTCACAATGATGATGATACCCATTATATCACCTATCATGATCCGCGCCGATTCGGCTATGTTGACCTTGTCAGCCTGTCTGATTTGCGCCGCCATCCAAGCATGAGCGCGCTTGGCCCTGAACCTGTTGCCATCACTGATTCGCACAGCGCCGCACTTGGTCAATATCTTGATCTTCACACCCTCGATATGGCGCATTTGCAAACCTGCCTGTCAGCCTGCCGGGCGCCTGTGAAATCTGCCTTGCTTGATCAGCGCAAAATCGCAGGGCTAGGCAATATCTATGTGTGCGAAGCGCTGTATCGTGCCGGCATATCGCCGCGCCGCAGATCAGATACCATCAAAGGCAAACGCACAGAGCGCCTGATGGAAGCCATAGGCTCAGTTCTGCATGATGCTATATTGCAAGGTGGCACCTCACTTCGTGATCACAAACAGCCAGATGGTAAATTGGGCTATTTTGTCCAGTCTCTTGATGTCTATGGCAGGCAGGGCGCCCCCTGCCATCACTGCCAAAGCCCGATTGCCATCATAAAGCAGTCAGGGCGCAGTAGTTTTTATTGCCCGCGCTGTCAAAGATAGATAGGCTGTCGGATGAGATATCCAGATGACAGGTGTTATATGATGCGGCTAATTCTTCGGGCGATCACATCTTTGGGGCGTATGATGGCTGCCACAATATGGCTGACGACCATGGCCTTGTGGTTAAGCTTGTCAGTGGCAAGGGCTGAAACAGCCTGGGTTGGCGATTTGCCAGTGCCTGATGATGCCCTGATTGAGACAACTTCAGCCGTCAATTTTGATTCGCCCTCAGGACGGATTATCAGCTTTACCTTCTATAGCGATAAATCAGAAGATGCCATCACACAATTTTATCAGGGCAGGCTAGCAGAGCTTGGCTGGCAGTCCCATGGCACAGCCTTTCACCGCGGGTCTGAAACATTGCAAATTCTGCCGTCAGGCGCAGGTGACGGCTCACGCAACGCCTATCTTGTAACCGTTGGGCCAAAACAAAGCGAATAAGCCGCCTTGATGCTTGTTAAAAATGGCGAAAACGCTTGACTAGCGTGACGCATAGCCATATAAGACCGCTTCAAGTTTTGAAAATTATATATGAGGGCCACCAATGGCAAATCATAAGTCTGCAAAAAAGCGTATCATCAGAAACGCAAAACGCGCTGAAGTAAATGGCGCACGCATTGGCCGTATCCGTACCTTTATCAAAAAGGTCGAATCAGCAATTTCTGCCGGTGACAAAGACGCTGCACAAACAGCTCTGCGCGAAGCACAGCCAGAAATCATGCGCGGCGTCAGCCGTGGTGTGTTGCATAAAAACACAGCGTCAAGAAAGATGTCACGCCTGTCAGCCAGAGTGAAAGCAGTCTCTGCTTAACAAAGTCGCTCACAAGCGCTCATCTGTCATATGACATTAAAATGAAGGCTGCCTGAAACAGGCGGCCTTTTTTTATGGCCGTCACCTCATCCTTTTCAAAATCACACAAACGCAGGACGGGGTCATTTCGATTCGAATCACCTTTTTTGAGATGAGCTATCTTTTTGCCTTATTCAAAGGTGCCGGAGAGCTGATTTTGACCGAAAATATGTCAAGCGAAAAGATGTGATAATTTGCAAAAATATTTGCATGAATCGCCTTATTGGGCACTTGCTATCTTTCGTTTTTTTATCTTACTATTATCGCCTGTGAGATAGCGCTATCACCTGTGCGAAAGACCGGCTCAAGGTCAGCATAAGCCACATCTCAGTTGAATGAAATTCGAAGTTTAGTGGCGGCATGTAATGGCAAAGGCGACAATGCAACAAGTGCAGGATTTATGGGCAGCGATGACAACGCGCCTGAAATCTGATCTTGGTGAGACGCAGTGGCGCTCCTGGATAAAGCCCCTTCAGGCAAGCGCTCTTGAAGATGGACGCTTAACATTGGTCGCCTCAAGCAGGCTCACAAGAGAGCGTGTTATCTCGCAATATCTGGACAAGATTCGCATGATTGCCTCTGTCTCTTCGATGGATGTTCAGGATATTGAGGTCATCTTGCGCACAAGCCAGTCTGTACAACGCGCAAATGTGCCGCCCCGCATGACAGAAATGCCATTTGGCGATGGTGACAAGCTTGGGGCAAATGAGGGGCGCAATGCAGATATTGCGATTGGGCCTGAAGGGTTTGATGCGCGTTTTACCTTTGATAATTTTGTGGTCGCCAAGCCAAATGATTTAGCCTATGCCGCTGCCAGACGTGTGGCAGAAGCAGATGACGTGACGCCGTCTTTTAACCCATTATTTTTATATGGTGGTGTGGGTCTTGGCAAAACGCATCTGATGCATGCGATTGCGTGGGAAAGCCATAAACGTGATCCCAAACGCAATGTGATTTATCTGACAGCTGAAAAATTCATGAATCAGTTTGTCGCTGCCTTGCGCCGTAAAGATACGATGAGTTTCAAAGAACGCTTTCGCGCCGCAGATGTGCTGATGGTTGATGATGTCCAGTTCATGTCTGGCAAAGAATCCATTCAGGAAGAATTTTTTCATACTCTGAACGCCATTGTCGAAGAAGGCCGCCAGGTGATTTTATCAGCAGATAAATCTCCCTCAGATTTGGACGGTGTCAAAGAAAGGCTGCGCTCTCGCATGGGGTGGGGCATGGTTGCTGATATTCACCCCACCAATTATGAGCTTCGCCTTGGCATATTACAGTCACGCCGTGAAGGCATAGATGCCAATATTCATGTCCCTGATGATGTTCTTGAATTTCTGGCACGCAAGATCACAACCAATATTCGTGAACTTGAAGGTGCGCTTAACAGGATTGTGGCTCATGCCTCTCTTGTGGGGCGCACAGTGACAGTGGAAATGGCGCGTGAAGTGCTGGCTGATCTATTGCGGGCAAGTAACAGGCTGATTTCAATCGAAGATATTCAGCGTCATGTCTCATCACATTATAATATCAGAACAAATGATATGTTCTCAAGCCGCAGAGCAGCCTCCATAGCGCGCCCGCGCCAGATTGCGATGTATCTTGCCAAAGATTTAACATCCCTGTCATATCCTGCCATTGGCCGGTCTTTTGGCGGGCGCGATCATACCACTGTCATGCACGCCGTGAAAAAGATTGAACAGCTTATTGCCGAAGATAGCAGCTTATCAGCTGATCTAGATTTATTGCGCGGCCTGTTATCTGACGGCGCCTAAAATCTTACCCATCATCGCGAAGAGTCATACGCCCCGACAGGCTTTTAATATCTGTTTCAAATGCCCTTTAGATATTGTGATGGGGCATGATGTATGCCACACTGTCAGTCAGAAATAAGGGGGCTTTTATCACGCCCTTTACAAGTCAAAATATTTGCAAAATCTGGTAGGGATTCGTCATGAGATTTACAATTGATAGAATGAGTCTGTTACGTCCTCTTGGTCATGTCAGCTCTGTGGTTGAACGCCGCAATACAATACCGATTCTCAATAATATGGTGTTGCGTACCAATGGCGCGAACTTGTCTTTGACAGGCACAGATATGGATATGGACATTGTCACAGAAGTGACATGCGCTGTGATGAGTGAGGGGGCAAGTACTGTCTCTGCTCATATGCTTCATGATATTGTGCGCAAATTACCAGAAGGCTCAGAGGTTGATATAGAGATGAGTGACGGCCATGCACAGATCCGCGCCGGCCGCTCAAGCTTCCGTCTGCCAACATTGCCGGTCGAAGATTTTCCTGCGATCTCAGCAACAGAATTGCCCCATAAATTCACACTCACCGCCGCTGATTTGCGTGATATGATTGATACAACACGTTTTGCGATCTCTACCGAAGAGACACGCTATTATTTGAACGGTATCTATTTTCATAAATCACAAAATGATATGTTTTGCGCTGTTGCAACAGATGGTCACCGCCTTGCCCTCAGCCAGATGACAATGCCGCAAGGCGCCTCAGAGATGCCGTCTGTAATTTTGCCGCGCAAAGCGGTTGGTGAATTGCGCAAATTATTGGATGATCAAGAAGGCGAGGTCACAGTCTGCCTGTCAGAGACCAGAGCAGAATTTTCATTTGGGGTGGTCAGGCTGACCTCAAAGCTGATTGACGGCTCATTTCCGGATTACACACGTGTTATCCCGCAGGGCAATGATAAGGTGCTTTCCCTTGATAAGGAATCTTTTGCGGCCGCGGTTGACCGTGTATCAACCATTTCCTCAGATAAAACACGTTCCGTGAAAATGGCGCTTGATAATGGCACAGTCACCTTATCAGCCAGTAATCAGGATGCG
Source organism: Puniceispirillaceae bacterium (SeqCode) (assembly GCA_049890215.1). GTDB lineage: Bacteria > Pseudomonadota > Alphaproteobacteria > Puniceispirillales > Puniceispirillaceae > UBA685. Next base: position 19,662 of record JBMHBX010000032.1, read on the forward strand.
TCTTCTGCCAGTGAAGAGCTGGAAGTCACCTATCAGGGTGAGGCAATTGAAATTGGGTTTAATGCGCGTTATCTGATGGAAATCACAGCGCAAATTCAAGGTGAGGTGATGCAAATGTCACTGGCAGATGCCGGCGCGCCAAGCCTGATACAAGCGCCGGGTGATGAGGCCAATGTCTTTGTTCTTATGCCTATGCGCGTCTAGAGACGTGCCGTTTCATAAAGACAAAGGCCGCCGCCTTTCAGATTAAGGAGTATGTGCGCTGCTTGATGTAACCAAAGGGCAGATGCCTTTATCTGATCATTTGTCTGATCATCATTGTGATGTATTTGTGCGCCGCCTGACACTTAGCCGGTTTCGCAATTATGAACAGGCGCGCCTTGATGTCTCACATAGCGCCGGCAGGCCGGTTGTGCTTATTGGGCCAAATGGTGCAGGCAAAACAAATCTGCTTGAAGCGTTATCCTTATTATCTCCCGGCAGGGGGCTGCGCCGGGCGGCCCGCGCCGATTTTCCGCATTTCCACTCAGCGCCTGCCAGTCGCCAGTCCGAACTATCAGCTGAGATCATGCCCTCACCTCCTGTCTGGGCCGTATCTGCTGAGTTTGAAACACCTCTTGGCCCCCTTCAGGCAAGCACTGGCATTTTGCCTGATAAACCTGACGGCGCCCGTGTCTTTCGCCTCAATGGCGATAAATCATCTGCCGGCCAGATAGCCTCTCATCTGGCATTATCATGGCTGACCCCTCAGATGGATGGTTTATTTATTGGCTCTCCTTCAGCGCGCAGGCGCTTTATTGACAGGCTTGTGATCGCCTTTGATCCGGCCCATTCTGCCAGATTATCCCGCTATGAGAAATGTTACCGTGAACGGCAAAAATTACTCACCTTGGATGGTGATACAGGCTGGATTCAGGCAACAGAGTGCCAGCTCGCAGAAATCGGGGTTGCGATTATGGCGGCGCGCGCCTCATTGGTACGCGCTTTGTCAGAATCAACCTATCAGGGTGATGAGGCTTTCGGATTTCCGCGTGTGCATATGGCAATGCGTGGTGGTGGCTCTCAATGGCTTGATCATGAACCGGCAGCGATTGTCGAAGATAAAATCTGCCAGGATGCCGCGGCAAGGCGCCTGCGTGGTGATGGCGCAATGATGGGCCCGCATGCACAGGATTTGGACACACTTCACCTTGCCAAAAATCAGCCTGCCTCTCTTGCCTCTACCGGTGAGCAGAAATCTCTTATGATTGCGGCGATATTGGCACATGCCCGTTTACAGGACCGCCGCTTATCGCGCCCGCCCTTGCTTTTGCTTGATGATGTTGCTGCCCATTTGGATGAGGCAAAACGTGCCTGTTTATTTGCAGCAACAAGTGAATTAAAGGGCCAGATATGGTATAGTGGCACAGACGCGCATGCTTTCACAAAATTGCAGAATTTTGCGCACTTTTTAACTGTCGTTGATGGCAAAATCAGCTAGACTAAAACCAATAAAGGTCATGCGCCTCAAAAAGGCATAAGATGACAGGTATCACAGGAAAGTCAAAATCATGATGAATGAGTCAGAGCAAGGTCACTCTCCACAGCCAGACGCTGATTACGGCGCCGATTCCATTAAGGTTTTGCGTGGTCTGGATGCGGTACGCAAACGCCCTGGCATGTATATTGGCGATACAGATGACGGCTCAGGCCTGCACCATATGGTCTATGAGGTTGTTGATAATGCCATTGACGAAGCGCTTGCCGGTCATTGTGATATTGTTCAGGTGATATTAAACGCAGATGGCTCTGTCTCTGTCTCAGATAACGGGCGCGGCATACCTGTTGAAATTCACTCAGAAGAAGGTGTCTCAGCCGCAGAAGTGATTATGACCCAGCTTCATGCCGGCGGGAAATTTGATAATAATTCCTACAAAGTCTCAGGCGGCCTTCACGGGGTGGGTGTGTCTGTGGTGAATGCCTTATCAAGCTATCTTTTGCTTGAGATTTGCCGTGATGGCAAACGTCATGAAATGCGCTTTGAGCATGGTGATGCCACACAAAGGCTTGCAGTGACAGGTGAGTCTCCTGATTATAGCGGCACCAAAGTCACCTTCCTGCCGTCAACAGAGACGTTTTCCAAAATTGAATTTGATTTTGCGACTTTGGAACATCGTTTGCGTGAATTATCATTTTTGAATTCAGGTGTGCGCATAAGGCTGACAGATAACCGCTCTGCCGAAGAGCGTGTATCAGAATTTTTCTATGAAGGCGGCCTTCTGGCCTTTGCTGATTATCTGAACAGATCACGCACCGCGCTTCATGATCCTATCTACAGCGTGTCTGAAAAAGATGACATCACAGTGGAGCTCGCTCTTGGATGGACAGATTCATTTCATGAAACATGTTTTTGTTTCACCAATAACATTCCTCAAAGAGATGGCGGCACCCATTTAGCAGGGTTCAGAGGGGCACTGACGCGGGTCGTGAATCAATATGCGACTGAGACAGGCATTGCCAAACGTGAAAAATTACAGCTATCTGGCGAAGATTGCCGCGAAGGTATGACAGCCATTATTTCTGTCAAAGTTCCTGATCCGAAATTCTCATCACAAACCAAAGACAAGCTTGTCTCATCAGAAGTCCGACCCATTGTTGAAGGCGCTGTCTCAGATGCGCTTGGTCAATGGTTCGAAGAACATCCCGCAGAAGCACGCAAAGTGGTCGCCAAAGCATTCGAAGCTGCCGCTGCCAGAGATGCGGCGCGCAAAGCGCGTGAATTAACAAGACGTAAATCAGTCGGTGATATCACAAGCCTGCCAGGCAAGCTGGCAGATTGTCAGGAAAAAGACCCTGCCAAATCTGAAGTCTTTCTGGTTGAGGGTGATTCAGCCGGCGGTTCAGCCAAGCAAGGCCGTGACAGAGCCAATCAGGCAATTTTGCCTTTGCGTGGTAAAATTTTGAATGTGGAACGCGCCCGTCTTGATAAAATGTTATCATCTGCTGAAATTGGCACACTTATCACAGCGATCGGCGCCGGTGTTGGCAATGCGGATATGGATGTGGATAAAATCCGCTATCATAAAATTGTGATCATGACAGATGCTGATGTGGATGGCTCTCATATCCGCACACTTCTTTTGACCTTTTTCTTCCGTCATATGCGCCCCTTGATTGAAAAGGGCTATTTATATATTGCACAGCCGCCTTTATTCCGCGCCAAAAGAGGACAATCTGAGGTTTATCTCAAAGATCAAAAAGCGCTTGATAATTATCTGGTAGAAGCAGGGCTGAAAGATGCCAGACTGGCAAATGATCAAGGCTTGCAAGTCGCGGGAAGTGAACTCAAAGAGATTGTTGAACAAGCGATCAGCCTCTCGCGTATGATTTCTGCCATGGCACGCAATGATCAGGCAAAATCTGTGATTGAACAGGCTGCGATTGCCGGCATTTTGAATGACTCTATGATTGGCAATCAGGAAGCGGCAAGCTATCTGGCGCGCCGCCTTGATTCACTGGCCCCCCAGATTGAACGTGGCTGGCAAGGCACTATTGAGACAGGTGATAATGGCCCGCAACTGGTCGTCAGCCGTGTGCTAAGAGGCATAGAAGAGCGTCATGTGATTGACCATAAACTTATCTCACTGCCAGAAGCGCGCGCTCTTGATAAACAGGCCGCCTCTTTGCAACGTGTTTTTGAAAAAGCGGTCAATTTTGAAGCTGCCTCAAAGATACAAGTGCTAAGCGGCCCGTCTCATTTAAGTGATCATGTCATGGCGCTTGGCCGTAAAGGTGCGCAGGTGGCACGCTATAAAGGCCTTGGTGAGATGAATCCGGAACAATTATGGGAAACCACTTTGGACCCGGATGCCCGTTCTTTATTGCAGGTCAAAGTGACAGAAGAAGAAGAAGCAGATAACGCATTCTCGACCCTGATGGGCGAGGCGGTTGAAGAAAGACGTGCCTTTATTCAGGATAATGCGCTGAAAGTCTCTCATCTGGATGTGTAGCTAAGCGATGGTCAGGATGCCAAAACAGGCACCTTTGCCTGACCCGCTATCTTCTGCGTCTCCGCCTGCCTCTGTTGCAGCGTCCTTGGATGTCACAAATGACTGGCATTTAACCTCCCTGCGCAAAGGCCCGTTTGATCCGCAAAATCTTGTCAAAATCAGATGGCTTGCCCTGGCAGGACAGCTTCTGGCATGTCTTGTGATACATTTTGGCTTTGGGTTTCCTGTGCCCATTGTGGCAGCGCTTGGTGTGATTGTGACCTCTGCTTTTGTCAATCTGGCAATTGATCAGCGCAATCGTCATGTCACCCTAGTGCATCCTTTTGAAGTGATGATGGCGCTGTCTTTTGATGTCTTGCAATTGGCAGGGCTGATTTACCTAACAGGCGGCTTATTAAATCCTTTTTTCATTCTGCTTTTGGCGCCCATTGTGGTCTCAGCTGCGATTCTGGAATTGCGTGCGACCTTATTTTTGGTGATGCTTGTCATCATATGCGCCTCATTATTATCTGTTTATCATATGCCTTTGCCATGGCAGGACAGCCAGTTTGAGGTGCCTCAATTATTTTTATTTGGCATTTTGGTTGCGCTGATTATTTCAGCGCTTTTTATCGCTTTCTACACCTGGTATCTTGCCAATAATACAAGAGAGCTTGCCAATTCATTGAATAAAGCCCGGCTGCGCCTTGCCTCAGAAAGAGAGGGGCTTGCCCTTGGCCGCCTTGCGACCGCGGCGGCGCATAAATTGGGATCGCCTCTCAACACCATCTCTTTGATAAGCCATGATCTCTTGCATGAGCTTGCGCAAGATGACCCGCAATTAGAGGACATCCAGCTTCTGAATCGTGAGGTGGAACGCTGTCGTATCATCCTGCAGGAATTGGATAAAGATGCGAATTTGCCGTCTGACAGAATTGCCTTTGCCCTGCCGGCAGGTGAGGTTGTGCAATCCCTAACAGAGGCCAAAATCAGGGAAATGGCCCATAAGGTAAACTGGCACATCTCAGGCAAACAAGGCGTTGATGAGCCTGTGATGTATGGCCGGCCTGAATTAAAATATGCGCTTGAGACAATTTTGGATAATGCAGACGGGTTCGCCCAATCAGAGATTCAGTTCGCGATTGACTGGGATGAAGACACGCTTATTTTGCGCATAGATGATGATGGTCTTGGTTTTAAGCAATCAATTTTGAACCGCTTCGGCCGGCCATTTAACAGCTCTCGCAAAGGGCGTGACGGCCATCGCGGCCTTGGCCTGTATCTGGCGATGAGCTTAATTGAACATTCTGGAGGCAAGATGAGCATAGAGAATCTGCCTTTTGGCGGGGGACGAGTTGCCATTTCGATACCGCGTTCCTATATCTAGAGATATCAGGGTAAAAGAGATGGTGATGTATGGACACCAAGACACTGCTAATTGTTGATGATGATGCCCCTTTGCGCAAGCGCATGTCGCGTGCCATGGAACAGCGCGGCTTCACCACAGATACAGCAGAGTCTGTCAAACAAGGCATAGACAAAGCCACAAGTTTTGCGCCTGATTTTGCCATTATCGATCTGAAGCTTGAAGATGGCAGTGGCCTTGATGTTGTCAAAGCGCTTCAGGCGGCCAAACCTGCCTGCCGGATTGTGATTTTGACAGGCTTTGGCAATATCGCCACAGCGGTCGCAGCGGTCAAAGCAGGGGCACTTGATTATCTGCCAAAGCCTGCCAATCCTGATCAAATTGTAGCAGCTTTACTGCAGCATGGCGATGAGATGCCGCCCCCGCCCGAAGATCCGATGAGTGCAGACAGGGTCAGATGGGAGCATATTCAGCGTGTGTTTGAGCAATGTGATCGTAATGTCTCTGAGACAGCGCGGCGGCTGAAAATGCACAGACGCACCTTGCAACGCATTCTGGCAAAGCACGCCCCTCACAACTAATCCGCAAAGCATTCTGGATTTTACCTGCCATTTGGGCTAGATATGAACGCCTCACCTTTTCATGTCGCCATTAGCACGTAAATTTAAGCGTTCTGGCGGAAATTTGTGACGGTATCAGCGGGGAAGCTTGTTCTATGGCAGATAAGACATATGGTCCTAATACACAACTAATCAAAAGCGGCATTGCGCGCTCTCAGTTTGATGAGACGGCCGAGGCCCTGTATCTGACCTCCGGCTATGTTTACAAGACAGCAGAACAGGCAGAAGCAGCCTTTAACGGCACCCAAGATCGCTATGTTTATAGCCGTTATGGCAATCCCACAGTAAGCGCTTTGCAGGATAAAATGGCCGCCCTTGAAGGCGCAGAGCGATGTCTTGCAACAGGCACAGGCATGGCAGCGATTTTTGCCGCCATGGCTTGCCAGTTAGATCAGGGTGACAAGGTGGTGGCAAGCCGTGCTTTATTTGGGGCATGCCATGCGATTTTGACCGAAATTCTGCCAAAATGGGGGATTGAAGTCACCTTGCTTGACGGGCGTGATATCACCGCATGGCAGGCAGCATTGCAAACGCCCTGCAAACTTGTCTTTCTGGAAACCCCGTCAAATCCCACTTTGCAGCTTGTTGATCTGGCAAAGGTCTGTGATCTGGCCCATAAGGCAGGGGCGCGTGTTGTGGTTGATAATGTGTTTGCCACACCTGTTCACCAAAAACCTCTGTCTCTTGGCGCTGATATTGTCTGTTATTCTGCGACCAAACATATTGATGGTCAGGGGCGTGTGATGGGCGGTCTGATTTTGGGTGATGCCGCCTTCATAGATGATGAGCTGATGCCTTTTTATCGTCAAACAGGCGCCACCATGAGCCCCTTTAATGCGTGGGTATTGCTAAAGTCACTTGAAACATTGCCTTTGCGTGTTGAGGCCCAATCTCAGTCAGCGATGAAGATTGCCTCTTTTCTGGCCGATCATGAAAAGATAGAGACTGTCAGCTATCCAGGTCATAAAAGCCATCCGCAATATGCGCTTGCACAATCACAAATGACAGGCCCTGGCTCTCTTATGGCTTTTGAAGTCAAAGGGGGCAAGACAGCCGCTTTTGCCATGTTAAATGCCTTATCTCTGATTGATATATCAAATAATTTAGGGGATTCAAAAACACTTGCCTGCCATCCTGCCAGTACGACTCATATGAATATTGGCGCTGATGAGAGGGCAATTCTTGGCATAAATGATGGCCATATCCGCTTATCTGTTGGCCTGGAAGATTGTGAAGATCTGATAGCTGACTTGCGCGATTCTCTGGCACAATTGCCCTAAGCGCTTATGTTTGAAATTGCTCATCTTCTTGCGCTTGGCGCCGCCCTTAGCTGGACATTGTCAGGTCTTCTTGGCCATGCCCCTGTGATGGCGCTTGGCTCGTTGCATTTTAACCGCATACGCATGATCATTGCCAGCCTCTGGCTGATACCGATGGTGATGTTATCTGATGGTCAATGGCAGATTGCACAGCCTCATATACTGCCGATCATTGCCTCCAGCCTTATTGGCATTGTATTAGGGGATTATTTTTTATTTGTCGCAATGCAGCGTCTTGGCCCGCGCCTGACAGGGGTGCTTTTTGCCGCCAACGCGCCTTTGGCGGCCTTGCTTGGGTGGCTATTTTTATCAGAAGCTCTCAGCCTGCAGCTTATTATGGCTATTTTGCTTGGCTTTTCTGGTATTTGCCTTGCCATTTTATTTGGCAAGCGGCGCCAGACCACTCATATCTGGGAACAAATAAAGCAGCCTTTATGGATTGGGCTATGTGCCGGTCTTCTTGCCGCCTTTGGGCAGGCCGCAGGTGTCTTGATCTTGCGCCCTGTCATGGCAGAGGGAGTCAATCCATGGACAGCCTCTCTTCTTCGCGTTCTGATCGCAGCTCTATGCCTGTGGGCAACATTCCCTTTTGATAAAAAAGCGCGCCAATTGCCCTTATTGCCTGCCCGTCATATCAGCTGGTCTATCATAGGAAACGGATTTTTTGGCCTCAGCTTTGGGGTGGCTCTGATGCTCAAAGCGCTTGAAACAGGCCCGGTTGCCGAAGTCAGCCTGCTTGCCTCTGTCAGTCCGGTTATGGTCTTGCCTTTTATCTGGTGGCAAACCAAATTGGTGCCACCGCCCGGGGCATGGATTGGCGCCGCTCTTGTGGTGACAAGCTCCTATTTGTTGCTACCCTGATGCCCTGATGCCCCCCGAAAAATTTGAGGTTTCATGTCCCAAATATCACTCACACGGCTCTCTAATATTGGGTTGTTATTGCTGATTGCCTTTCTCTGGGCCTCTGCCTTTGGGGCCATGAAAGTGGCCGTTTCTGAAACAGGACCGATCACGCTTGCCGCTTTGCGCTCTTCCATAGCCGCGATTGTCCTTCTTGGCGTCCTGCGCCTTCAGGGGCCGCTGGACTGGCGCATTGGATGGCATTATTTGCCACAATTTTTTGTCATAGGCGGTCTTGGAACGGCGCTTCCTTTCATGCTGATCCCATGGGCAGAATTACGTATTGATTCATCTCTGGCAGGCTTGCTGATGTCTGTTGGCCCTCTTGCCACCTTGGCAGGTGCATGGGCCTTTGGCCTTGAAACAGATATACCAAAAAGCCGCATAATTGGGATTCTCATAGGTCTGTGCGGCGCATTGCTGATGTTCGCTGATGGCTTTAGCGCGATGGGTCATGCCAATCTGATTGCCCAATTTGCCACAGTGGCGGCTGCTTTATGTTATGCGTGCGGCAATTTGATGGTCAGACAATTATCATCTGTTCCGCCTTTGACGATCTCAGCTTTTGCGATGACGCTTTGTGCCCTGATCAGCTGGCCTCTTGCCTTATTCTTTGAAGAATCTGACCCGCAATCATATTCACAGCTTGCATGGCAGATGATCTTATGGCTTGGCCTTATGCCAACTGCCTTTGCCTTTTCCATTCGCTATATTTTGATAAAACGCGCCGGTGCCAGCTTTACCTCTTATGTTGGTTATCTCATCCCCGGCATTGCGCTTATCATTGGCGCGGTTGGTCTGGGAGAGGCAATAAGCCTTGAAAAAATCATAGCTCTTCTTCTGATTATGATTGGCTTGTTATCGTCTCAAAAACCGTCACCTGCAAAAACTGCCTCAAATAAGTAAAGAAACACTAGGCAAAAGCAGAATAGTTGCTCTATGGTTTTGATAGGATAAAGACAAGGTCAGCTTTCAGGGTATTAAGCCATGATGTCATTGGGAACAAAAATAAGTGTGATAGCGATAAGCCTCATGATGGCAGGCTGTACACAAATGCAGGATACAGCGCCACAAACAGCGAATCTGTCACAAGATACCGGTGATGAGGCAGCTCAGCCAGTTGAGGCAAAGCCGGAATTTCCCTCGTTATTTTTTAACTGGGAATTAAAAGGCTCTACCTTAATCGCCCCGCCTGTCTCTGTTCAGACTGAGGCTATCTCAGCCTGCCGGGCACGTGGCTATGATACAAGCTATATGATTCACATTGCACTTGATGGTGACAGGGCAATTGCCGAATTCGGGTGCCGCGGCGCTGACTAAGGGGCCTTGAGAAACCAAACCAGAGAACAGGTGCTTTATGGCAATCAAAGCAGCTCTTTTTGATGCTTACGGGACATTGCTTGATGTGGGATCTGCCACAAACAGGCTTGTTGCCTCTGGCCGTTTTCCTCAACTGACAGATAAAGCAGATAGATTATCAGATATCTGGCGCCTGAAACAACTTCACTATAGCTGGTTGCGCGCCACCATGGGTGCCTATGTACCTTTTTGGCAATGCACACAAGATGCGCTTGATTTTGCTCTTGAACAGACAGGCCTTGCCTCTGATGATGAGATGCGCACAAGCCTGCTTCAGCTATATCGGGATATTGCCGCTTATGAAGATGCCACCCGCCTTCTGGCACAGCTTGATGAGGTGCCATGCGCTATCTTATCAAATGGCAATCATGACATGTTGCAACAGGCGGTCACCTCAAGCGGCCTGTCATCTTATCTTGATAAGATTTTATCAGTAGAAGATGTTGGTATTTTCAAACCATCACCTGCGGTCTATCAGATGGGATGTGATGCTTATGGCATATCACCTGATGAGGTGTTATTTTTCTCATCTAACGGGTGGGATATCGCAGGCGCGCGCTATTTTGGCTATCAGACCATCTGGGTCAATCGCACCAATCAGGTAACAGAACGCCTTGGTGATCCCCCGCATTATGAAGTATCAGATCTGGATGCCGCTTTGCGCATTGCCAAATCGCTTATCTGACCAGTTATCTGTCATCATCTCTGTCACCCGCTAATCCATTTATGGGTTTTGATGCGTAACAAATACATGAAACAGCGATACTACGTCATTATCACAGCCCTTTTTCTGGCCGTCTTTGGCATCACCGCATCAGCCATAGCGCCTTCTTTGGCTGCCTCTGAAGATAAGATCATCATGCCGGCCCCCTCTTATGAGCCAGAAGATGTTGTCGCTATCCAGCTTCTTGGATTACAGGCCACAAATGGGGATTACCGCTCAATCGCCATGCAACAGGTTTGGGCCTTTGCGCACCCTTCTAACAAAGCGATGACAGGGCCATTGCCTCGTTTTGCGCGTTTGTTTGATTTGCCTGCCTATCGCCCCTTACTTGGTCATAGTACCAGTAACATCACACGCCTTGCCGAAACAGAAGATATTGTGCAAATGCGGGTGCAAATCACAGGTCGTGACGGGCAGTCTTATGTCTATTTATGGGTGGTCCGCCGTGCGATCTCAGGCGATGAAGCCGGCTCATGGATGACTGTGTCTGTCTCTGCTCCGGCAGGCGGCGGCACACGATCCTAAACGGATTTGATCTCAGATAAAATTTACTTGTTTTTCTGTTCTATCACAGGTAGGGCATAAGGTTAGCGCTTTGATACATATCTTGCAAAGCGCCCCTGTCAAAGAGGCTTGATCATATGATGATGCGCATAAAAAACATCTTGTCACCTGAATTATATGGTGGCCTTTTGATTTTATTGGCCATGTCTATTTTGGGATTGTCAGATAATTTTTTCTATTATCTTGAACCTCATATGGGTCTTGGCCAGTTTCACGCCGGACGCTCATTTGTCTCTGTGATATTACTTTTGCCATTTGCCTATATCACGGGCACAAGCTTAATGCCGCATAAATGGCGCCCTGTTTTGGGGCGCACAATTTTGCAGACCTTATCCATGTTTTTATATTTCGGCTCCCTGCCTTTGATGTCTGTGGCAGAGGCAGCCGCCGGTTTGTTCACCTCTCCTATATTTGTTCTGATTTTCACAAGCCTTATTTACAAAGAACGCATTGGCATCAGGCGTATTACAGCCGTAGCTATAGGCACATTGGGCGTGTTTTTTGTCCTTCGCCCTGATCAGGCAGGCTTTCACATAAGCCAGACAATGCCTGTTGCCGCAGGTGCGCTTTATGCGCTTGCCTCTATGACCACAAGGCGGTGGTGCGCAGATGAGCCGCCTCTTGCGATTGTGACAGCCTTTTTAGTCGTCATAGGGCTGACAGGGGCATTGGCAACAACCTTGCTTGATATCTATCCTGTCTCAGCCGCAATTTATGATGCAGCGCCCTTTTTCTTTCGGGGCTGGCAGCCGATGGATATGCCTGTTTGGGGGTGGATGATCATTCAGGCTGCTATGTCTTTGATTGCGATTGCCTTTTTAACCATGGGCTATCAGGTCGCAGAAACAAGCTATATGGCTGTGTTTGAATATAGCCTGCTTATTTTTGCTGCTTTTTGGACCTATCTTTTATTTGGTGACACATTGGCGCTGACTAGCATCATTGGCTTTGTCTTTATTGCCGGTGCCGGCATTATCATCTCGCGTGCCTTGCCATCCTTGCCGCAGGATTAAGCCAGATCTGATACATCTTTGATATCATCACGCCGCCATTGTGCCATGCTTTTTTGGTGCTTGGTTTTGCGTCCGCTCACACGTTTTCGCCACATGCGAAATGAAGATGGTTTCATATGGCCGCGCATGATGGCGATTACCTGTTTTTCGCCAAGGCCAGTCTGAAGTTTGATATCATCAAAGCTCACCTCATCACGCCAGGCAAGCTCAATAACATGATGGATATCCGGGCTGAGATTATCTTGCGCCATGGTGATTAGCTTTCCTCCAAAGGGGTGCAGTATCCAAGGGTGGTTGTCACAGGCTCAGCATCTCCTCCTGGTGTCTCGCCGCGGATAAAGCCATAGCTCTCATCATGGGTAAAACGCCCTGTATTGATATTCATCGCAAAGTGATAAAAGCCGGTACTGCATCCAAGGAATTCGAAAAAGCGCAAGCGGCACTCATAGTCAACCCCTGCGATCGTGGCTTTGCTGCGCTCACCTGAGATGATAACCTCATAGGATTTTTGCGGTGCGCCCACTGGAGTCCATTGTCTGTCAAGCGCTTTGACAGAGGTGGTAAGCCCGCCCTGACACTGATACACACCATCTCCCAATTCCTGTGCCATCACAGGCGGCGCAAACACAAGCCACGCAGAACCAAGGCTGATGATGAGGCGCTTTTTTTTCATGTGACTCTCCTTTATGTGCGTATCTGTCTTCATGTGTCTTAAGGCCGATCATAGACCGAAAGCAGGGCCATACAAGATGCCGCCTGACAGGTGACAGGGCAAAAGAGGCATTTTTGCGGTATGTCTTTTGTGGCATCTCTTGTCTCAGGGGCAATCCGTTTGTCTGAAATATCAGTAAAAAACAAAGCCAGAAGACAAAAAGAATAAAGGGACCCTGACATATGCCGATAATGACCAGAGCCGCATTTAGCCTTATGATAGCCTTATTGTGGCTGCCTGCCATGGCGGCCTCTATCCCCAAAATGGAAGGCGAAATGCTTGATAAAACCGAAGTGGTCTATCCGCGCGATTTTAACGGCAAGCCAGTGATGATGGTGATGTTGTTTGATCAGGATCAGCAATCACAGCTTGATGGCTGGGCTGCCAACAGGGGCGATTTGCCGCCAGACATAAAGATGATAGAGGTCGCTCTGATTGGTGATGTGAATGGCATGGTGAAGTTTTTTATCAAAGGCGGCATGCGTGATCAGCTCGAAGATGACAAGCCGCGTCTTGCGCGCACAATGCCGTATTTTGGCGATGCAGATAAGGTCAAAAAGCGCCTGCGCATAGATGATATCTCTGAGGTCCGCGCCTATCTCTTAAGCCCCTCAGGCAAGGTATTATGGCAGGGTGCAGGCGATTATAATGGCCAGTTCCAGGATATCCCCTCACAAGAAGAGGCCGCAAATTGATGATTATCTCAGTGACAGGCCTGAAGACAAAGGGGCCACTTAGCACTCTGCGGTTTTGGCTTCTTGCCATACCAGCTTTCCGGCAGGCCAGAGCCGCCAAAGGTAATTTATTTTGTGAAACCAGAACGGTAAATGGGGTACAACATACCCTGACAGCCTGGCGCAGTCGCAAACATATGAAGCATTATGTCCTCTCAGGCGCCCATCGCAAAGCCATGGGCCAATTTGCCAAAATCGCCACAGGCGCCACGATCTCATTTGAATCAGACAAGTTGCCTTCATGGGAAGAGGCTGTCTCAAAATGGACCAAAGACGCTGAATGGTATTGACAGGCTTTTCTCAAAGCTGCGCCAATTTTGGTAAAAAAGTGCTTAAAAGATAAGGATATTAAAAAATTCATATCGCTCATATCAGGCACAGCTGGCATTTTTAGGAAAACTTTTTATATCAGATAAGGCGCATTCATCGTGCCGTGAAGATTAAAAGGAATATCTCAATGCCGATCACTTATGCTGATACTCAAAAAGCGCCTGCCATTTATGTGATTCATGAAAATGGCGAGTGGACAAAGCCTTTATTTGCCGCTTTTGAAGCGCGGTCTCTGCCTTATGTTGACTGGGATTTATCACAAGTAAGCCTTGATTTATCTCAGCCTGCGCCAGAGGGCATTTTTTACAATCGCATGAGTGCGTCATCTCACAGCCGCGGCCATCGCTATGCCCCGGAGATGACGGCAGGTGTGCTGTCCTGGCTTGAAAGTCAGGGTCGTCATGTCTTAAATGGCCGCTCAGCGCTTCATCTGGAAATTTCCAAGATGATTCAATATACCGCTTTGCAAAAAGCAGGGCTTCAGGTGCCAAAGACAATCGCTGCCACAGATGAAGATGATATCATTGCCGCTTTTGCCTCTCATGACGGCCTGCCTGTTATCACCAAGCATAACCGCGCAGGCAAAGGTCTTGGTGTTCAGCTATTCCGCTCTGCCAATGCCTTACAAGATTATGTGACAGGGCCGGAATTTGCGCCGTCAGTTGATGGTGTGACTCTTATCCAGAAATATATCGCCTCCCCTGATCAGATGATCACAAGAGTTGAATTTATTGGCCGTGAATTTATGTACGCTGTCAAAGTGGATACCTCAAACGGGTTTGAATTATGTCCGGCAGATGTCTGCGCCCTTGAGGCAAGCACCTGCATGGCAGATGCACAGCCACGCTTTGCCTTTGAAATAGATACTGATTTTGCCACAAGCGCCCTTGGCACCTCTTTGTTACCAAAAATGAAGCAGGTAATGGAGCATGAAGGTCTTGATGTGGCTGCCTTTGAATTTATCACAGATGCAGATGGTCATGCCTTTGTCTATGATATTAATACCAACACCAATTATAATAGTGATGCAGAAATGCGCGCCGGCCTTAGCGCGATGGACAGGCTTGCCGCTATGCTTGGTGCTACTTTGCAACAGGATTATCATCAGTCAGCTGCCTAAAAAACTTGCCACATGAAAAGCGCTTCCCTTATGGTTGATTAATCAGGCTTCAGGGAGGAATGAGTCATGAAAACACGCGCAGCAGTCGCCTTTGCCGCAGGTCAGCCACTAGAAATAGTCGAAGTCGATCTAGAAGGTCCCAAAAAAGGCGAAGTCCTTGTCGAAATCATCGCAACAGGTGTCTGTCATACAGATGAATTCACCCGTTCAGGCGCTGATCCAGAAGGCTTGTTTCCAGCAATTCTTGGCCATGAAGGCGCCGGCATTGTGCGCGAAGTAGGCGAAGGTGTCACAACTCTTGCGCCCGGGGATCATGTCATACCGCTTTACACGCCTGAATGTCGTGAATGTGATTATTGTCTGCACCCCAAAACCAATTTGTGCCAGTCAATCCGCAGCACACAAGGCCAGGGGCTGATGCCGGATGGCACCACCCGTTTTTCTTATAAAGGCCAGCCAATTTATCATTATATGGGCACCTCGACTTTTGCGAATCATACGGTGGTCCCTGAAATTGCACTTGCGAAAATTGATCAAAATGCCCCTTTTGAATCAGTTTGCTATATTGGTTGCGGCGTCACCACAGGCATAGGCGCTGTCATTAATACCGCCAAAGTCGAAGCAGGCAGCCGTGCCATTGTTTTTGGCCTTGGTGGTATTGGTCTGAATGTGATTCAGGGTCTGCGCATGATTGGCGCTGCCCAGATTGTCGGTGTGGATCTCAATAATGATAAAAAACAATGGGGTGAACAATTCGGCATGACTGATTTTGTGAACCCGTCCGAAGTCACAGGCGATCTGACAGCGCATTTGATTGACATAACAAATGGCGGCGCAGATTACACCTTTGAATGTATCGGCAATACAGATGTCATGCGTGTGGCTTTGGAATCAGCCCATAAAGGGTGGGGCGAATCTATCATCATCGGCGTGGCAGGCTCTGGTCAGGAAATTGCCACACGCCCCTTTCAGCTTGTCACAGGTCGCTCTTGGCGCGGGACCGCTTTTGGCGGTGCCAGAGGCCGCACAGATGTGCCGAAAATCGTTGATTGGTATATGAATGGCAAAATTGAAATAGACCCTATGATCACCCATATCCTGCCACTTGAACAGATTAATGATGCTTTTGATCTGATGCATAAGGGCGAGTCTATTCGCACTGTCATTAAATTTTAGCCCTCAAAATAGTGACGCCCAAATAAATATAAGACAGGTTTTTAGCAAGGCAGGCTCAAAAGATGGAACAGATATCGACAGCAAAAATGCATGGTGGCACCCACCATCTGATGCGTCATCAAAGCGCCCGGCTAGGTTGCCAGATGGATTGTGCCGTCTTTGTGCCTGATAAAACAGGCCCGCACCGCGCTCTTTTCTTTTTATCCGGCCTGACCTGCACATGGGAAAATGCCGCGACCAAGGCAGGGGCGCAAAAATTGGCAAATGAACTTGGTCTTATCCTGATCTTTCCTGATACCTCACCTCGTGGAGATGATGTGCCGGATGATGATGATTATGCCCTTGGTCAGGGGGCCGGCTTTTATATGACGGCTACCAGATCACCATGGGCACGTCATTACCGCATGGACAGCTATATTTGTGATGAGCTGCTACCCCTGATTCGCCAGTCTTTTTCTGTTGCTGACGGGAAATGTGGCATTACAGGCCATTCAATGGGCGGTCATGGCGCTCTGACCTTGGCGATAAAGCGTCCTGATTTATTTGGCTCAGTTTCTGCCTTTTCTCCGATTGTGGCGCCAACCAAAGTGCCATGGGGCCGCACTATCTTTACCGCTTATCTTGGTGAGGATGAAACCTTATGGAGTGATTATGATGCCTGCCATCTCATCACCACCAAAGGCTATGATGGTGATATCCTGATTGATGTGGGCAAGGCAGATTCATTTTTGGATAATCAGCTTTTGCCACATTTATTTGAACAGGCAGCAAATAAAGCAGGTGTTGATGTCACATTGCGCCTACAGCCAGGATATGATCACAGCTATTATTTTGTCGCAAGCTTCATTGACGACCATTTGCAATGGCACGCAGACAGGCTGAAATAAGCGAAGGAAGCAGCCTTAGTAGCCTCTAGCGCCATCTTGGCCCGAAAAACCAGGCGACAAGCGCATGACGCTCACCTTTTGTCACGCGATTGACCTTATGACGTAGATAAGACGGAAAGATAAGAACACTTCCCGCTGCCCTGAAATCAGCGTTTGTTGAGACCTCATCAAATTCAAACAGACCGCCTTCATAATCTGCCGGATCTGACAAAGGAACAGTCACAGATAATTTGCGATCAAGCTCATCTTGTGATGAGAAATGCACATCATGATGCCAGTCATAATGCCCGCCTGTCTTGCCATCATAAATCACATATTGCATATCAGCCTGATTGATAACATCACATCCAAAGCATTGATCATTGGCTTTTTGCACAAATTCATAAAGCTGATTTTGAATAAAGCTGTCACGCACCCATTTGATGATGCAGTGACGCATATCTTGCTGATCAGGGTCTGTTGAAAAAATACGCCCTTCTTGTGATGGCAATGATTTGGCTGCCTGTCTGATATCGTCAATCTCACTTTGCGATAAGGCGCCTGTTTCATGATAAAATAATGAACGCAAATGATACTGACCTCTTCTTAATTGCCTGCCTTGGTAAGAGGCAGGCGATTTTTTTTTCTGATTCGCAGGTGTTTTATAAAGTGATAGACAGCTTATGTGCGCCTTTTATCGTAAAAGATGCGTCTTCAAATGAAGGCGGGCCAAAGCTGCCTTTGGCATTTTGACTAAAGCCATATTGTTCTTTTGGTATGCCAAGGAAATTTTTATCCATTTTGTTATTGCCATTAACATCAATAAAAATCCCAATAGCATAAGTCCCGTCCGGAATATCAAACTCATAAACAACTGATCCGGCTGAGACCGGTTCAATCACCCCTTCGATAATCCCGTCAGCGGCGCCCCCTTTTTCACCTGTATCATTTTCAAAAACAGATGCCTTATCATAGATGGCAAGATGCATCTCACCTGCTTTTTCAATATTGGTGACTTCAACCGTTAAACTGCCTGCCATCACAGATGATGACACAAAAATTGACGCAAATATCGCACAAATACTATAAGTGAAAGAACGCATAATGGACGGGTCCGGATAAAAATGTCTTATTTACTAGCGCAGTCACAACCAATACCATTACACGCGATAGCAGCGATGATTGCAATCATTATCGGCGGTGTGCAGCTTTATATGCCAAAAGGTGGTGTATATCACAAAACCTTTGGCCGCCTGTGGGTTGGGTTGATGCTGATTGTGTCTTTTTCCTCATTTTTCATTCATGAAATTCAATTATGGGGCCGATTTAGCCCAATCCATCTGTTAAGCCTCTGGACCATTTTTTCAGTCGCACTGGCGCTTTATTATGTGCGTATTGGCAATATAAAGCGCCATAAGCAGGTGATGATCGCGCTCTATATATTCGCGCTTATCCTCACAGGCTTTTTTACCTTATTGCCGGGGCGGGTGATGAATCAGGTGGTCTTTGGCTGATAGCCTGGCGCCGGCACAACAGATACAAAGCCCTTAAAAATGAGGGATCTTGCGCCCCGAAGCGCAGGCCTCAGCGATTTGATAAAGCCGCTTTTGACGTGTCTTATCTGTTTTTGCAGAGCGAAGATGACGCAATAAATTGCGCTGATAAGAAGGTGCAGATGACTGCCACCAGGACAGGCCGCCTTCTGCTATCAGACAGTCACGCAAATCATCTGGCAGGATAAGCGCATCGACATCTTCATCAACAAGCCATGTGCCAGCTTTTTTGGCGCGCGCCGCCGCTGCCATACCGGCCTCATGAAGGCGGTTTTGCGCTGCCAGACGCTCATAACGCTCACGATAGGATTTTGCCCATTTTTGCTGTTGCCTCTGACAGATAAGCTGGCTTGTTTTGTCATCAGCGCGCGCAAAACGCCGCCCGTCAATCCACCCATAGGCAATCAGCGCATCCAGTACTGTATCGCGGCTGATATAACGCGCGCGATCTGCTTTTTTCCATGTGACCAGTAAATAAGATCGCGCTGAATTGTGATTGACTGAAAGCCATTCATAAAGCGCCTCTTCAGACTCTATGAAAACCTCTTCGAACATCTCCTGCCCCATCTTTCGCTCCTGCTCCCTCTTTTGCCTCATAAGCTCAGTCATTTTTACGAACGGGGTGTGACCAAAGCGTGATTTTTGTCTGAAAAGACCAAAATTAAAACTTTATTAAAGATTTAGTATTTACTGAATCCCCCGAAAAACAGCCAAAAACCACTCTGGCTATTGGTATAAAAAATTTTGACATTATGAAAAAAAAATCAAAAAATTTTGAAATTTTCAGGCAAATGACATCTGGTATTTTGCTATGAAGAAAAGGCAGATAATTTTTTGACCCGAAAGGCACATATTATGAGCCGTCAGCAATATGCCAGCGAATGTATAGGCACCTTATTATTGGTTTGTACTGTGGTAGGATCCGGCATAATGGCTGACTCCCTCTCCGCCGGCAATGAGGGAATCGCCTTACTTGGCAACACCATTGCCACAGGCGCGATTCTGGTGGTTCTTATCACCTTATTTGGCCCTCTTTCAGGCGCTCATTTCAATCCGGTCGTCACCATGGTCATGGCATGTCAAAAAGAAATGAGACCAAAAGCTGCGGCACTTTATATCATAGCCCAAATCACAGGCGGCATGATTGGTACATGGCTAGCTCATGCCATGTTTGATACCAGTCTGTTTCAATTATCAGTCAAAGACAGAAGCGGCCTGCCACAATATGGCGCAGAAATAGTTGCTACTTTTGGCTTATTACTTGTGATTTTGATTGCGCGCAAAGTACGCCAAGATGCAATTGCGCTCCTTGTTGGCCTTTACATCACGGCGGCCTATTGGTTTACCGCCTCAACCAGCTTTGCCAATCCGGCAGTGACGATTGCCAGAACGTTTACAGATAGTTTTTCCGGCATTCACTATGCCGATACGCCGTATTTTATTATGGCGCAAATTGGTGGCGCTTTATTGGCCATGATTGTGGCAAATTGGCTTCTTAGCGCAGATGATTAATCAGCGATCTTCCCGCTAGCCTTCAGGTCAGACCACTCCCAGCTCTGAGAGTGTGCCAAATTGCCTGTACACAGAAATTGTATCTGTTTCATATTTGCCCTTTTATGATGATAAGAACAAAGCGGCAGCAAAAAAGCAGGCATGGTTTGCGCGTTTGGCCACTTTGAAGTGATAATTGGTCTCTGCCTTTTGGACGGTCAATCAACGCACGCAAGAATTCATTATCGAAAATTCATCCGGCCATTAAATAGCGCCCGATGCCAAAGGCAAAAATTGGTAATTGTAGGCAGAAATTTGTTAATAACGCTCTGTCGTGGGTCAGATAGCCGGCAATTGTCCACCCTAACGCACCGGAACCATGAATGATAATATTCAAGGGAAATATGTTCAGATTCGTCAAAATAATCCCCGATAAAACCGCTGCCGTACTTGCCCATTTCAATAATTTAATATGTTCCATAAAGGGCCTTTAGATAATATAGTCTACTGCCTCACCCTAAGAAGATATCCGGCAATTTGCAAATCTCACTAGCCAGGGTGCAGGGCCCGTGCCCTTCGCCATAGATGCTTTCTAGCGTCATAAGATAGACGTTTTTGTGGGTCTAAATCTTTTCAGAAAAAAGAGTTACCCACTTAAATGACTGATTGATGAATCGTTTGTTTCGTGTGCCTGTGCTGTCTTCATCCATGCGGGTGATGTTCCAGCCTAAATAGGTGACCGCCCGCAGGGCCATAAACAAATTAAGATGTGCCATATCCATATCACGTTGCGACAGATACCCTTTGATAAACGCCTTTTGCAAAGCACAAAAATCTTCTGCCTCACTATGTTTCAATAACGCTGTTGCCACATCAAACATATAATAACCAAACCCGCCATCATCAAAGTCAATGATATGTAATTCATCTTGCTCAATCAGAATATTTGAAGGCACCATGTCAGCGTGAATTAGACCGTAATCTTGTGTTTTTGACATTTTACTCAGGCACTTATGCGCTATATCGCGAAAGCGGATAAGGACGTCTTTTTGCATGTCGTCTAAAGCAGGGTTCTCCCAAAATTTATCCCATAACGGGTTAATGCCAGCCAAACCATCTGCATCCCATAAAGGGCGCTGGCATTGCCTCTCATCAGGCCAGGACGCACTTGCCAGATGTAATTTGGCCATTTCGCTTCCTATACGATGAAATAATAACGCACGCTCTGCTGCAGGAAGGGTGGGTAAAATTTCCTCAAGCGTGACACCTGGTAGCCATGTTAACATATCAACTTGCACATCATCTATGATATGCAGATAGCTCTGGTCATGGCTATATTGCGGTGTTGGTACCGACAGACCTGATTTTGCCAGCCATGCCATCCAATCAAGTTCGGCTAGCAACTGTGTGTTTGTCCGATAATTTTGACGATGGATACGAAGCGCTAAGGTGCCGGCGCTATGGTCAATCCGGTACACATGGTTTTCACGCGCCGCAATCAGGCTTGTTGTTGCCTCAGTAATGTTCCACAGGGCAAGCGCTTTATCTATCAGGCTCATTTTTCTGGCCGCGTCAGTGATAACACGTCATCAAGCGTATCACATAACAAGTCCACATGTTCGTGGCTAAAAGGCATTGGGGGGCGTATTTTAAGCGTGTTTTTATGTCTTCCTAATTTTGACAGCAAAATACCACGCTCTCGCATTTTATTGATGATGATATCAGTGTATTTTGTCGCTGGCTCTTTGGTGTCTCTATCTGCCACAATTTCAGCGCCAAAAATCAGCCCGGAACCGCGCACATCGCCAATGCACTCATATTTTTGGGCAAGCAACTTTAAGCGCTCCTTTGCATAGCGACCAACATTATAAGCATTTTGTTGCAGCCCCTTGCGTTCTAGCTCTTCCATTGTGGCTAGTGCCGCAGCACATGATACCGGGTTGCCGCCAAAAGTGTTGAAGTAACGATAGCCCTTGCGAAATTTTGCCACAATATCGGTGTTTGTCACAACGGCGCCCACCGGGTGTCCATTGGCCATTGGTTTTCCTAACACAACAATATCAGGGGTAATTCCCATCTTTTCATAGGCCCACATATGACTACCCACACGGCCAAAGCCTGATTGCACTTCATCACAAATCAATAAGCCATTTGCGCGATGCACAACCTCTGCAACAGGTTTTAGCCAGCCGTCAGGATGTTCTGGAAAGCCTTCATTTAAGAAGTATGGGCATATCAATAACGCGCCAAACCCTATGCCCTCTTTTTCTAGGCGCGCAATTTGTTCTGCTACCTGAGAGGCAAATATACGACCATCAGGATCAGGGGTGCGGTAGCTGTCTGGCGCAGTGACAAAACGAAAATATTGGTCCAGCCCAAATCCCACAGATGGCACATTTGATTGGCTAAGCTGGCTAACAAGCGAGGTATTACCATGATATGTAGCATCTGTTGAAATAATACCTCTTTTGCCTGTCATGGCCTCTGCCATTCGTAATGCAATATCATTTGCCTCAGACCCTGTGCAGGTCATTATGGCTGTATTAAGCGGCTCTGCCATCACAGATGTCAGCCGTTCAATATAATCAAGAATAGTATCATGCAGATACCGTGTATGCGTATTTAATTGTGAGGCTTGATCTGTGATGGCCGCAACCACATGCGGATTACAATGGCCCACATGAGGCACATTATTATAACAATCAAGATATTTGCGACCGTCAGCATCCCAGAGCCATACCCCTTCACCTTTGATAAGATGAACAGGCTCATCATAAAAGGTTGGCACATTTGGACCCAATAATCGAGTACGGTCTTCTATCAAATCTGAAATTGGGCGTCTCATGGTGGCATGGTATCGCATCAAAACCAGTAAAGTAAAGTTGTAAAAAAGATAGGGTCTGGTCGCTATCTGATGTCATCTTCTTACAATTTGGTTTTATAATATTTGGTAAATAGATTGCACACAGGACTTTAATAATAATTGACAGTCTTGTGTTTCTGCTTTCCACTTATAAGCTCGAACAGATGGCAATTGGTTGGCTTGGTGATGCAGAATAAAGACATCAATACATATTCTGGCAAAGATATGAGTGTGCTATCAGAAGATT
Organism: Puniceispirillaceae bacterium (SeqCode); assembly: GCA_049890215.1. Classification (GTDB taxonomy): domain Bacteria; phylum Pseudomonadota; class Alphaproteobacteria; order Puniceispirillales; family Puniceispirillaceae; genus UBA685. The sequence continues at coordinate 42,587 of JBMHBX010000032.1, forward strand.
CTCATTTGGAGATCTCTCTATTTACCCTGTCAGCAAGTGATCAGCCACCAATTCGCACGCAAACGCCAAAAGAGAGGCGCTTTCAGACAGCTGATTTATTTAAATTCAAACGCACAAGAGGTGATCTGACATTCTCTCTTGTAATGTTATGTCTTGTGCTGTTTCTTGTGTGGCGCTTTCCTGCTGAAACTGGCTGGGATATACGCAAATTGCCAAACGATATGGGGCACTATCTGTTACATCAACTTGGCATTATTGAAGCTGAAGGCCGCGTTACACGTTTTGGTAAAATATTAAAACAAGGCTGGGTTGCGCCATTATTCTGTCTAGTTATTTTGGTGCCGGCGGTGCTGTTAAATCTGCGCTTATCGGTGATAAGTCTACAACGTAAAATGCGTCAACAAATGCCGCTTCGCTGGCGTTATGAAATGGCACAATGGGCAAGAGCGCTTGAATTTATCGGCTATTTTATTCTTTACACGCTTAGCGTCCCACTATTGGGCTATTTGTTGTCAACATTGCTGATGGGGACCTATTTGACTTATCGCCTTGGCTATCGGACATGGCGCTGGACGGGGATTGCCTTACTCAGCAGTTTTGCCATTGTACTATTATTCCGCACAGGCTTGCAGATAAAAACACCGGTCAATATCTGGCTCTATAATCAATTGCCGGAGCATCTGGCGATTTTTTTGAAAACATGGTTTTAACAAAAAAATGAAGGGCTAATAGATGGAAGCATTGTTGCTTGGACTGTCAAACCTTGCCCAGCCATCTGTAATGATTGCGTTGGTGATTGGCGCGATTGGCGGGCTTGTCATTGGCGCTATTCCCGGTATTGGCCCTGCGATTGCCATCGCTATTTTATTGCCTGCAACAGTCTTTTTGGACGATTTGGTCTCTTTGGTTTTATTGCTCGGTGTCTATGGCTCATCAATGTATGGTGGCGCAATACCTGCAATTTTGATCAACACGCCCGGCACGCCTGTCAATGCGCTAACAACCTATGATGGCTACGCGATGACACAGCGCGGCGAGGCAGGTCGTGGCCTGTCTCTGGCCTATTCAGCCTCTTTTTTCGGTGGGTGTTTTTCAATTCTAATCGCTTTATCATCTTTGATCCTTTTTGGCCCTTATCTAAAAGACTTAGGGGCGCTATTCGGACAAAGAGATATCTTCATGGCAGCCTTGCTAGGTGCGGTACTGCTCATTTTAGCGCATCGTCAAACAATGGTTATTGCAGCGTTGTTATTTGGTGTCGGCTTTCTGATTTCACTCATTGGCAGACAGTCATTAAAACGCATAGATCGGTATACGTTCGATGTGGAATATCTTTATGCTGGTTTTAACTTAATCGTTGTTATTGTTGGCATTTTTGCCATTTCGCAAGCGTTATTTTTATTAACGGGAAAAGATGCTGACCCACCAGAAGCGCGCATGAAAGGAGGCTTATTTCGCGGTCTTGGCGAGTTGCGTCGTTACAAGCTGATTGCGGCTATTTCCGCTTTCTATGGGACCGTGATGGGCATAATTCCGGGCGTTGGCGAATTTGTTGCCCAATTTTTCAGCTATTCTACTGCGCGCTTTTTATCAAAGACCCCATCACAATTTGGGCATGGCGCGCCAGAAGGCTTAATCGCCTCAGAGACATCTAATAACGCTGTACCGGCGGCGGCGATGATACCTCTCTTGGCATTGGGTGTGCCTGGTGAGGCATTAACGGCTATGATGATGGTCGTGTTTTTTGACGCAGGCATCAAACCGGGCCCAGATATTTTTGAAAATAGCAGCGATTTCCTGTTTAGCTTGTTTATAGCATTGCTTTTAATCAATATTTTGGTCGTTATAACGCTCATCTTTAGCACGAAATATGTTGCAAAAATGGTTTATATCCCTAATCGTTTTCTAGGGGGACTTATTTTGATGCTGTCATTTGTTGGTGTGTTTTCTATCCGCAACTCATTCATTGATTGCATCTTTGCCAGTCTCTTTGGGTTTTTTGGATTTATTTTACGCAGGCTCGATTGGCCATTGGTACCAGTGGTATTGGGCCTTGTGCTTGGATCAATCATGGTTGAGCGTCTGACAGCAGGCGCAAGCCAAATCACATCAGCAGCTGATCTGGTCAACAGACCGGTTTCAGGGTTGCTTGCCGTAATTATTTTGGTCACCATAAGTGGATTTATGATAGCCGGAATAGCAAGACGCAAAAGACGTCTTTGAGGAAAGGGGCGTAAAGACCCCAATGAAAAGGAGGAAACTATGAAGAAACTTTTAACCATGGCGATGGCCGCAATTATAAGCCTCGGCTTCTCTGGCATTGCTAAAGCAGATTATCCAGATGGACCAGTGCAATTTATTGTGCCATGGCCTCCTGGTGATTTTGAAGATATTCTAACCAGAATGATTGCCAAAAACATGCAAGATTCCACTGGCGTTGCGGCAAGTGTTGTAAACCGCCCAGGTGGTGGCGATGGCCCGTTCCCAGGTGCGTTAGAAGTATTGAATGCCCCAAATGACGGCTCTGTTGTTGGCTCATTTGTGATTGGTGTGCCAATTGTTGGTCCAAAAATTGGTGTAGGTATCGAAGAAGATAGCTTTGTGCCAGTCGGTATTTTCCTAACCTATCCTTTCGTATTGGCCGCAGGTGCAGATGCACCTTATAGCAATATGGCAGAATTGGCAGCTCATGCGAAATCAAATGATGTTGTATTAGGCCATTTCGGTGCCGGCCTTACACCAACACAAGCGAGTATGGCAGCTGCCAAAAAGATGGGCTTTGAATTTGCCGACGACAGTGCCTTTGATATGCTAGATTGTAACACTTTGACATCTGGCGATGCTGATGTGATCAACACAACTTTAGCCTTGATTGAACCATGTCTTGGCGACATTAAAGTGTTGGCAAATATCGGCTCAGAGCCAATCGAAAAGCTAAATGGCGTTCAAACACTGGCTTCTCAATCAGGTATCAACGATGTTGAGTTATGGAATGGCTTGTTTGTCACAAAGGGCACGCCACAGGCTGTTATCGATAAGCTTGCTGAAATTGGCGAAGCCACAATGGCAAGCGCTGAGGCACAGCAACTGATGAAAGAGACAGGCGCGCGTGTCTATTGGCAGGGTATGTCTGAATCAATGGCTCGTATTGAAACTGACCGTAAAAAGTCAGCTGAAATTTCAGCTATCATAAATAACTAATCTGATTATGAGGGAGCTGGGTTTTACCAGCTCCCTTACTTATTTTTTAAGGACTGATTTATGGCACGCATCAAGCTTGGCATTCTGCAAGTTAATCATGATAAAAGCAAAGAAATAGGGGATCATTTTCCCGATGATTCTCATCGCTTTCGTGATTTGTTTGATGAGCTTGATACGCGTTTTTCTTATCGTGTTTATATGACTATAGGCGGTGAGCTGCCGTCTGATATTGAGGAGCAAGATGCCTATCTTATCACAGGCTCTCCTCTCAGTGTTTTGGATGATACGCTGACATGGCGCGATGATTTATTTGATTTTATTCGCAAATGTGATGATGCTAGAAAGCCGTTAATTGGCGCCTGTTTTGGCCATCAAGCTATTGCTATGGCGCTTGGTGGGAGTGTAGGCACACGAGATGGCGGCTATAATGTTGGCATTGAACAAGTAACCTTCGCTGACATGCCAGAATTTATGGTGCCGGCAACTGACAGCCTCGCCTTTTATATGTTTCACGAAGATGAAGTTGTTAGCCTGCCAAAAGGGTGCCGTCTTGTTGGCTCATCGCATAGCTGTATGATTGCCAGCTTTGTGAAAGGTAATCATATTTTTGCCATTCAATCTCATCCGGAGTTTCACGATGCCTTTATGAGAGCTTTGTTAGCCTATACCAAAACTCACATGCCATCTGAAATACATAGCGCGGCACTTGCCTCACTTTACACGCCAACTGACGGGCCAGTCTTTGCACAATGGTGCGATGCCTTCATACATCAAGCAATAATGCGAAGAGCGAGTTAATGATGACCAAGATAGATGATGGCTTTTTGAATATTGCTGACCACGATAGTTATATTCATGGTGTACCTCACAAAACTTTTGCGCGCCTTCGCGCCGAGGATCCTGTCCATTGGACAACCCCGACAGATGGCATGAAAAGCTTTTGGTCAATTACACGTCACGCTGACATTCTAACAGCCAATAGTCAGCCTGAACTATTCTCATCTGCACAAGGGATTAGAATTGAAGATCAAAGTCATGAAGAATATATGGCACGCCGTACATTCCAGGAAACGGACCCGCCCGAGCACCGCCTGACACGCAAAATGGTGAATCCGGCTTTCTCCCGCCCGGCTATGGTGGGCTATGAATCGATGATAAGAGACCTTGCGAGCAACATCATTGATAAGGCTGTATCTCTGGGGGAATTTGACGCGGTAGAGCATATTGCCAAACAATTGCCGATGATGATGCTAGGGCGCATTTTGGGTCTTCCGGATCATGATTTATCATGGTTGGTTGAAAAAGGAGATGCGTTAATCGGTAATACAGATCCTGATTTTACTGACCATGTAATCGATAAAATTAACAGTGATGCCTATCGTTTCATGCCATTTCGCTCACCGGCCGGCGTTGAGTTATATGATTATGCAGAGCAGGTATATCGCGGCGATAAAGCGATTGATAAAGACGGGGTGCTATCACATGTTATCTCACAAGATGGTGGTCTTGATTTATCGGAATTTAAGAATTTCTTCTGCCTTTTAATCGCAGCTGGCAATGATACCACGCGCTATTCGATTGCGATGGCTATCTTCCTTTTGACCCGTCACCCTCATTTGCTATCTCAGCTTCAATCAGGGACTGTGGACGAAACAGCTGCCGATGAATGTATCAGACTGGCCTCACCAACCATGCATTTCAGGCGCACCGCCACATCTGATACTGAACTTGGTGGCAAGCAGATTAAAAAGGGCGATAAAGTCGTATTATGGTTTGTTTCAGGAAATCGCGATGAATCTGTATTTGCAAACCCACATGAACCAAAACTTGATCGCAAGCCCAATCAGAATGTGGCCTTTGGTCAGGGCGGTCCCCATTTTTGTCTTGGCATGTGGCTTGCCCGCCTCGAGGTCAAAGTGGTTTTGCAAACGCTTGCAAGCAGGCTGAATAGCATTGAGGCACAAGATGAACCACGTTGGACAAGATCAAATTTTATCTGTGGTGTCAAATCCCTGCCAGTAAAGGTAAGTGTGAAATGAGCCAGAAAAGACAAACAAGGGATGCCTCTCGCACCAGAGTGTTATTCAGTGATTTACTGAACTTGCCACGTGGAAAATACGTCCCCCAAAAGATAGCGGATGATGGTGTTGTTGGTTTTGCCAGAGGCGCCTTTGCCGTTAGTTACGATCGCGACCTCTTATCTGTGCCAGGAACAGGCACTTATGATGGTTTGCCCGATATGCATTTGCATTTGGATAAAGCACGTCAAAAAAGCTGGCAGGATAAGACAGAAATAGCACTTGGTGATCTCTATGCTGATGGGGCGCCATTTGCGCTATGTCCGCGCCACACACTTAAAAAAGCAATCGCTGACTGGCAGGCGATCGGGCTAACGCCTATGGTTGGGTTGGAACTTGAGGCATTTATATTCCAAAAAGATGCAGACGGAACCTATCGGCCTTATGATACACCGGGCGCTTTTGCTTATGGTACAGGGCCCGAAAATGATCCTGCCGGGCTGATGGATGCGATTTGGGCGCGTGCAGAGGCACTTGATTTGCCACTGGAATCTGTGAATGGTGAATATGATAATGGCCAGTTCGAGATGACATTATGCTTCGATGATGCCCTAAAGGCATGCGATGATGCCTTTTTATTCCGCTTAATGGCACGCGAACTTGCTTTTGAAAAAGGGTATCTGTTGACCTTTATGCCAAAGCCTATTCCAGAGCGCGGCGGTTCAGGATTGCATATAAATTTCAGCTTTACTGATAATTCAGGAAATAATGTGATTGCTAAAGACGGCGCATTATCAGAGTTGGCTGGCAATGCTGTTGCAGGGTTATTACATCATCATGAGGCGATGGCCGGCTTATTGGCGCCAACCGTTAATAGCTATGACAGGTTAAGCCCGGCCAGCCTTGCAGGCTATTGGGCAAATTGGGCAGAAGATCATCGTCTTGTCACAGTGCGCACATCCACTGCCTCTGCCAAATCAGCACGCCTTGAACATCGTATGTCAGATAGTTCTGCGAATCCTTACATTGCTGTTGCCACTGTCTTGCAGGCGGCTTTGCAAGGGGTAAAGCATAAAATGCCGTTGCCAAAGCCAGAAGATTTAGATGGGTTAGAAAATATCCGTGCAACGCGTCATGCCCCATCATCTTTGACCAGAGCCTTGAATGCACTTGAAAAAGACAGAGTGCTGATTGAGGCAATCGGCCCCTTACTGGTCGAAGCACATCTTGTGTTAAAGCGTGATGAGGTCTCTCGCTTGGCAGGCTCTAGCAAGGATGATATCAGGGATTTTTATATCCCCTTCATCTAAGATAAAAAATAGGCCGCCGCTAATCAGCGAACGTAATTTTTACCCCATCATGCCCAACAGTTAATGGGCCATCCCAGAAACCTGCCACTGCTTGTTGCCAATCCTCCACACCATAATCAGGATCATCTGCCGGTATCAGGTGCGACAGCGCAAGATGACCAACACCTGCTTTGGTGGCAATCTTTGCGGCATCATGGGCAAAGCTGTGGGAACGTAGCCAATGTGCCATCAATTTGTCAGTTCCATTACCAATACGTGCCATTAAAGCAGGTAACGCTGCCTCTAACATCGCTTCATGTACCAGTAAATCCGCTCCTTTGGCAAAGGTCTCAATTTCTGAGATAGGCGCGGTATCTCCAGAAAATACAATATGTCGTCTATCGGTTTTGAATGAGATGGCAAATGTGTCAACCAATGGTGGATGCTGATTTCTGATAGCTGATACCTTAATCCCCTGATGGGTCATGATATCGCCTTCATCTATCACATGAATGGTTACAAGAGATCGCAAATCAGGTCTGCCTTCATCCATGATACGCAGATCAATATCATCTTTCATAGAGGCCAAAAAGCCGTCCCAATAACGCATAAGGCCATCCGGGCCATAGATGGTAACAGTGCTTTTCAGGCCTGCGGTCCATGCCGTATGCAATAATGGTCCTAATTCAAGATAATGATCTGAATGCAAATGGGTGATGAAAATCAGCGAAATATCACGTAATTGGATATTTTGATCAATCAGCCCTTTGGTAACACCAAGAGCGCAATCAAGAATGATCTTTTGTCCATTTAGACAAATTAAATTTGAAGTCGGCAAAGAAGAGCCGGGACGAACCGCAGGTCCTCCCTTTGTGCCTAGCAATACAACATGATCATCACTCATTATCGTGCCTCATCTGCGGCAGTCATCGCTTTATCTATCGCCTCAAGAATAATTGTCGCATCATTTTTTGAAAGTATAAGAGACGGTGACAAGATTAGATTGGGGCCTGAAATACGCACCATGGCGCCATTTTCATAAGCCACATCCTGCACAATGCCGGCAATAGGAGCATCAACAGGCTGTTTGCTGGCGCGGTCATTGACCATTTCAATTGCTGTCATCAACCCATAGCCACCACGCACATCACCGATAAGTTCATGCTTTTCCATCAACGCCTTACAGCCCTCATATAGCTGTGTGCCTCTGGCAGCAGCATTGTCTATGACATGCAATCTCTTTGTTTCAGCAAGACATGCCAAAGCAGCGGCTGCACCCACCGGATGACCTGAGTAAGTATAGCCATGACCGATTCGCGCATCAGGGTTATTTTCGAATACCTCAACCATACGTGCGCCTAGCATGACAGCGCCAAACGGAAAATAGCCATTTGTGATCGCTTTAGCAGTTGCCATCATATCAGGCTGAACGCCCCACAATCGCGCACCAGACCAAGCACCTGTGCGGCCATAGGCTGTGATCACCTCATCAAATATTAGCAATATACCATTGCGGTTACAGATTTCCTGCACTGCAGGTGCGAAAGAGGGGTGCGGTGGTATGACGCCGCCTGCCCCTAAAATGGGCTCCATCACCATGGCTGCAATTGTCTGCGGGCCTTGGAAAGCGATTTCATCTTCCAGAGCCTGCAAACAAAGTTGGGATAGCTTTTCAGGGTCTGTCTCATTGAACGGATTGCGGAACAGATAGGGTGAAGGGATATGATAACAACCTGGCAGTAATGGCTCATAGGCCGCGCGGAAATTTGCATTACCGTTCACAGATGCACCACCAATATGTGTGCCATGATAGCCTTTTTTCAGGCTCAAGAATTTTGTCCTGCCTGCCTCACCACGTAATTTGTGATATTGGCGTGCCAGGCGCAACGCTGTCTCAATAGAGTCAGATCCCCCCGATGTAAAAAAGGCGCGAGAAAGGCCGTCTGGTTCAAAAAAAGCTTGTAATTCGTAGGATAGCTCAATTGCGGCATCATTGGTTGTGCCACGGAATGTCGAATAGTAAGGCAGGATGTCAAGCTGTTTGGCAATGGCCTCTTTGACAGGTTGACAGGAATAGCCAAGATTCACATTCCACAGTCCTCCAACACCATCAATGACGCGGTGCCCGTCAATGTCAGTGATTGATACACCATCCGCATTTGTGATGATTTTCGGCGGCTGATCAAGACTATCTTGTGGTGATGTCATTGGGTGCCACATCAAGCGCCCATTTTGTTCCTTCAAAAAGTTAGAATCACGCATAATGTGTCCCTATATCTTCCTTAAAAAAGGCTCTAACACTAACCTTTACAGTGTTTTATCTTTTGATAATAGTTTGACGAATCATAGACCGTAAGGCAAGATTTTTTGAAATGTGAGAAACCGGAAAATCAAGATAAAACTGAAGAGGCATAACAGATGGAACAGTCAAAAATTGACGCGTTAAGGGACAAGTCCATTGCACCTGTATTGCATCTGATTGACGGACAGCATATCCCTTCGTCTGATGGCGCACTGATGGATATTATCTCTCCCATCGATGGGTCTGTTTTTACAAGTACTGCCGCTGGTACAGTGGCTGATATGGAAGCTGCGATTTCGTCTGCGCGCAGGGCTTTTGATGATGGTCGTTGGGCAAATCAGCCGCCCGCCATACGTAAAAAAACATTGCTGAAATGGGCTGAGTTAATTGAAAAACATGCCCTGGAGTTAGCTGTTTTGGGTGTGCGTGATAATGGCACTGAAATTGGCATGGCAATCAATGCAGAGCCTGGTTCAGCAGCAAATACAATTCGCTATTATGCCGAAGCTTTGGATAAGATTTACGGTGAAATTGCACCAACATCAGATAGCATTTTAGGAATGGTCCACAAAGAGCCTGTAGGTGTTGTTGGAGCCATTATACCCTGGAATTTCCCCATGATGATTGGTGCATGGAAATTAGCGCCTGCTTTGGCGATGGGCAATTCTGTAGTTGTAAAACCGTCTGAAACTGCCTCACTCTCCTTAATGCGTATGGTTGAATTGGCCCATGAAGCAGGCCTGCCATCTGGCGTCTTAAATGCGGTCACTGGCAAGGGCTCTGTGGTCGGCGAGGCCTTAGGGTTATCAATGGATGTTGATGTTCTTGTCTTTACGGGCTCAGGGGTAACAGGGCGCCGCCTGCTAGATTACGCTGCACGTTCAAACATGAAGCGCGTCTATCTGGAGCTTGGCGGCAAATCCCCGAATATCGTCTTTGCTGATGCGCCAAATTTGGATGAGGCTGCCAAAGTGGCTGCGCTTGGCATCTTCCGAAACTCTGGGCAGGTTTGCGTAGCAGGCTCACGATTGCTTGTCGAAGCCTCTATTCATGATGAGTTTGTTGCCGCTGTCACGAAACAGGCAGAAGCCTTGTCTGTTGGAGATCCCCTAAAATTAGACAATCATATTGGTGCGATAAATTCTGAGACACAATTACAGGCCAATCTAGGCTTTGTCACAGATGCCATAGCAGAAGGCGGTCATATAGTGACTGGTGGAGAGCGTATTTTGAAAGACACAGGCGGTTATTATATGTCGCCAACCATTGTTACCAACGTGGCGCGCGAGGCAAGCCTATCTCAAAAGGAAGTCTTTGGCCCTGTGTTGGCAGTCACGCCCTTTACCACTGAATCAGAGGCGATATCACTTGCCAATTCCACGATATATGGGCTTGCCGGCGCCGCATGGACAGCGAATTTGGGCCGTGCTCATCGCATGGTTAAATCAGTGCGCACAGGGGTTATGCATATCAATACCTATGGCGGGGCCGATGGTACTGTGCCACTTGGTGGGGTCGGACAATCTGGCAATGGGTCAGATAAATCACTTCATGCTATCGAAAAATACGTGAATTTGAAAACGGCTTGGATCAAATTGTAAGAGGGCTAAACTGGTGAAAAAGACAATTCTGATCATTGGCACCTACGATACCAAAGATGATGAACTAGCCTTTCTTGAACAGGTAATCACCGGGCAAGGCGGCGGCGTTATCACAATGGATGTATCTGTGCTTGGCAATCCATCGCGGCCAACTAATTATTCAAAAGCAGATGTTGCCTCGAAAGCCGGCAGTTCGATCGAATTGGCGCGTTCTGCGGGTGATGAAAACCAAGCCATGCAAATTATGGCGCGTGGTGCAAGCTTGCTTGCGTCAGAAATATATCTTGAAAATGCGTTTGATGGCATGATTGCGCTTGGCGGCACAATGGGTACTGATTTGGCACTTGATGTTGCCTCGGCTCTGCCACTTGGGGTGCCAAAATATATTGTCTCAACAGTGTCCTTTTCACCACTTATTCCAGCTGACAGACTGCCTGCTGATACACAGATGATTTTATGGGCTGGTGGTCTTTACGGTTTGAATGCCATCTGTAAGGCCTCCTTATCACAAGCTGCCGGCGCGGTTTTGGGCGCAGCGCGCGCTGTCCAAAAGCCGGACAGAGATAGGCCCATTATTGGTATGATGTCTCTTGGTACGTCAGCATTAAAATATGTTGTTCCCCTGAAGCCAGCGCTAGAAAAACGGGGGTTTGAAGTGGCGGTTTTTCATGCAACAGGGATGGGAGGACGCGCATTTGAAAGCCTTGCAAGGCAAGGTGCTTTTGCCTGCGTTTTTGACTTCTGCACTCAGGAGTTAGGCAATCATGTGAATGGCTCAAATATAACTGCCGGTGCAGACCGGCTTACGAATGCAGGGTTAAATGGCACGCCTCAAATAGTTGCGCCTGGCTGTTATGATCTGGTGGATGTTGTAGGATGGCAGCCAATTGATGAAAAATGGACTAATCATCTAACCCATGCCCATAATCGCCTTATCACTTCCATTGTTTTGGAAAGTGATGATATGCCCCTTATTGCCAAAGCGCATTGTGACCAACTTGCCAAAGCAACCGGACCGGTCAGTCTGTTATTGCCTACGCATGGTTTAGGCGAATGGGATCGCGAAGGAGCGGATTTGCACAATTCAGAACGCCTTGCGCGATTTATTGACGAGATAACATTAGCGCTACCAGATAATGTTGAGGCGCATTATCTTGATTGCCATATAAATGACTCTGCGTTTGCAGACAAAGCTTTAGAGATATTTGACAGTTGGTGCGCAGACGGAACCATAGATAAATAAATTAAATAATGGAGGGCATCATGAAGTGGGATGAATTTGCTGTATGGAGCAAGGTAATCGCAGATTGGGGCGCCACCTATCATAAAACCATTCGTGATTTACCTGTCAGAGCGCAAACCAAAAAGGGCATGATCGCCGCACAGATTGCCCCGTCTCCACCTACGACGCCTCATAATATGGCTGATATTATGCGCGATTTTGAACAAATAATTATGCCTGGCATGACCCATTGGCAACATCCGCGCTTTTTTGCTTATTTCCCTGCCAATGCTACGCCACCCTCCATGTTGGCAGAACAGCTTACCAACACCGTTGCCGCACAATGCATGTTATGGCAAACATCACCGGCCGCAACAGAGTTAGAAGAAGTTATGATTGATTGGCTTCGTCAAGCGCTTGGCCTAAAGGAAGGCTTTACAGGCGTCATTCAAGATTCAGCCTCCTCTGCTACCTTGTCTGCCATATTAACGATGCGCGAGCGTGCCATAAATTATACTGGTAATAGTGATGGTCTCTCAGAAAAGGGAAACATACGAATTTACGGCTCAGAACAGATGCACTCTTCGATTGACAGAGCTTGTTGGGTCGCTGGCATAGGGCAAAATAATCTTATCAAAATCCCTGTATCTGGACGGGATTACGCAATGGATAGCGGCGCCCTTGAACAAGCAATCATCGATGATATAGCAAATGGCCACAAGCCCGCTGGCATTGTTGCCATTACCGGCGGCACCACTATCGGGGCGTGTGATGATTTAGCCTCTGTTGTGGAAGTGGCCAAAAAATATGGACTTTACACTCATCTTGATGCCGCATGGGCAGGGTCTGCTATGATATGCCCCGAATATAGAGAGCGCTTTTGGCAAGGCGTTGATGGCTTTGATAGCATTGTGTTTAACCCTCATAAATGGCTTGGCGCACAATTGGACTGCTCTGTCCAATTCCTGGCCTCAGCAGAGCCACAATTAAACGCGCTGAAAATTGAACCAGAATATTTGAAAACCACAGGTGACAGTTTCACAAATTTCTCTGAATGGACCATTTCCTTAGGGCGGCGATTTCGGGCGTTGAAAATATGGATTTTGCTGCGCGCTTATGGTTTGGACGAGTTACAAAACCGGATCCGCAATCATGTAAAATGGGCCGAAGAATTATCTGAGATCATAGGCCAAATGGATGGCTTTCACATCTCAAGCGCACCGATGTTGAGCCTGTTTTCTTTCCGTTGTGAAGGCGATGACGACACGCAGCAGCGCCTTGTAGATGCAATCAATGATGATGGCAGGCTATATGTTACGCAAGGCGCATTTCAGGGACAAAAAATCATCCGCATTCAAATTGGTCAATTCGATACCACCTATGAGGATGTTATGCTTGTGCCAGTTGTCTTAAAAGAGCACTTTGCCTTACTAAGGTAAAATTTTGGACTTCAATGTGTCTGACCACTCGATTATGCTCTTCGTGAGCTGATGACGAATATAGACAGTAAGGGTTATCGAGACGTCCAAACTGCGCCGAACGCTGATAGTTGAAACAAGGGCGTATTTAGGCAGCGAAACATTAATCAATGTAATTATCAGCGCGCAAGCCAGCTCTTTGAAGGTGAACAGGCAGGACACGGCCATAAAGCTGTTTTGTGCGCTCTGGTGAGCCCACCATATCAGGCTCTTCGACATATGAGAAAATAGCCACATGGCGCGGTGTTTTGCCACGTAAAGGCGAGACACGATGCAGCGAATATCGCCCTTTGAATAATTGCAAATCCCCTGCCTCTAGCGCAAGGCGGTGGATTTTATCAGATGTGCCTGCCAGTACCTTTTTCACCTCATCAAAATTCTCACCCCCACGCCGGATATTTGGGGCATATTCAAATATGCCACCTTCATCTGCATTTTGTATCGCCAGAGTGATGGTAAAATTATTGGTATCATAATGCCATGGAAAGCCTTCTCCCTCATCCGCAGTATTCACTATCACATCTGCGAGCGGATCTGCATAGCGATAGAATTTCTCTTGGCATAAGCAGGTTTTAATAAAGGGGTCAAACGCCGGAAAATCATGAATAGTGCGTAATGTGCCTGACTTTTGAAAATGATCTGCGGGGATAAAGGCGTTTGATCTGTCAAAAAATTGTCGCCTTGGATCATCCACAGGCAAGGTGGGGTCATCTTTTGTAAAATAGGGGGTGGTGCGACTAAAAGATCGGTGCGCTAGATGCGCAACATTATCAGCTTCTTTTGTGAGCAGGGAGATGGCATGCGGTGTTAAAAAACCTTTTAATACAGCGCACCCCACATCATCAAGCTGGGCTTGAATATCTGCGATAAGAGCTTGTTTTTCTGGCCCTTCTTGGTCAATGGGATAGCGACCAAGGTCAATTAACTTTGCCATATCTCTCATCTTGCCATTCCCCCCGTTCTTTGAAAATTATATTGCTAGCTTTTCAAAAAGGCAGTGGGCTTGTCTAGCAAAAAAGGGGCTGTGAGCCGGCATGGCATAACAGGTGCCATTATTGCCCCTGGTAAGACTTTTCTATCAAGGGGTATATGCATTGAGATAGTTTCCTGATAGAGACTAGCTATCTAAATTAGTTATTAAATAATGATCTGGAAAGCTGGAATGAGCCCTTTCGTTAAAACCATAGAGTTATCTTTATTTCAGCAAGCACTCTATAAATTATTCCCCGGTCTGAAAAACCTGTTGATCAAATGGTTCGGAATTGACGCATGTGATTCCATCTTTGCTGGCCAAATTCTGTTTCCTAGAAACAACAGTTTCATGGATAGGAAATTCCTATTAAATCTCTCTGCAGGGAATGTTGAGAAAGAAGAAATAAAGCTATGTATGAAGCACCTCAAAACAAACAGCAGAATTGTTGAAATTGGTTCAGGTTTGGGTATAGCGGCAAGCATCATTAACAGAGCAAAAAACCCAGAATTCCATATTTGTTTCGAAGTCAATCCATTAGCCAGAGAATATTGTGAGGAGCTATTTCAATTTAACAACTTAGAAATAGCCACCGTGGGAAAGGCGCTGGGTAGTGGGCAGACAACAAAATTCTATCAGTGTAAAGACTATGTAAAAAGTAGTTTCACTCCGCCCGCTGCGGATGTTCCCCATGTTGCTGTGATTGTTGAGACGACCTCAATATCCAACATCATTCATGAGTATAAACCAAATGTATTGATATGTGATATTGAAGGTGCTGAAGCTGATTTCATTACACCAGCTGAATTAACAGGCATTCAAAGTGTTATGATGGAGTTGCACCCAAAAATCTATGGTATTGAAATGCAGAATGAAATTATGAAAAGATTTATCTCCGCAGGTTTCAAAGTAGTCGAAAAAATCGAAGATTGTGTATTTTTTCAAAGAAAAAAAATTTAATGCGTAGCATGGATAAAGAAGGCCATGTGTTACAGGCGCTTAACTTACTATAAAGTATCTTGAAGAAGTGGCGCGCTCGGGAAGATTCGAACTCCCGACCCCCAGATTCGTAGTCTGGTGCTCTATCCAGCTGAGCTACGAGCGCGTAATAGTGACGGAAAATGCTGTATAACGTCAAAATCTTGGCGGACATTAGAGGATTGATAGCTTCTTGTCTAGCCTCTTTTTCAAGCCATTTTCGGGTTTATGAAAATTGGACAAGTGACGTTGAGGATCATAGCAATGGTGACAGGATGCATTGATTGCTATAATAACTGAATGAATTAGTCATTTATGCGATAGGGTGTCACAAATAATGAGCGCTAACAGCAAATCATTCCCCGTAGGATGGGAAGAGCTTCACAGAACGTCTAAGGCATTGGCATGGCGTTTGTCTGAATTAGGGCCTTTTGATGGGATTGTTGCGGTGACGAGAGGCGGGCTTGTACCTGCTGCGATTGTTGCCCGTGAACTTGAGGTACGTGTGATTGAAACAGCATGTCTTGCCAGCTACCACAATAAAGACAAGGGAAATGTGCAAATCCTAAAACCAGCTGACATGGCCAAAGATGGCAGCGGGTGGCTCATCATTGATGATTTGGTCGATACCGGTGATACAGCGCGTGAGTTACGCCGCATGATGCCAAAGGCACATTTTGCCACCGTTTATGCAAAGCCGGCAGGAAGACCGCTTGTTGATACATTTGTAACAGAGGTCTCACAAGATACCTGGATTTATTTTCCCTGGGATTTGGATTTGCAACCATCACAACCAATCGCAACGCAGAAAGCCTAGCCAGACTGGTTTATCCAATCAACAGGCACAGACAGACGGAACTCAGAGCCATGTTCAGATGTGCGCGATAGTCTTAAATCGCCACCCATCGCCAAGGCGAGATCTTTGGCGATAGCCAACCCCAGGCCAGTGTTGCTTTTGTGCCCTGAATAAAATGCTGAAAATAGGTGTGGCTTTAGCATCTTATCAATGCCAGGACCATTGTCGGAGATATCGATTACGCCCAAATGGCCGGCACGCCAGATATCGATTGTCATGGCAGAGGCGCCGGCACTTTTAGCATTGCGTGCCAGATTCAACAAAAGCCGATAAAGGGTATTTGGCATACCATTGATTGTGTCTGCCCCTTGGATAGCAATTTCTAATTTTGTATCATGCGCAAGATTATCTGCCATTTCTGTTAGCAGAAATATCATGCGGTTTTCTGTTTTGGCCTCAGTAAGATAATCCATCATATTCTGCGTCATGGACGCAGCATCAGAGATAGCACGTTCAATATGAGGCGCTATACGTTTGATTTTTGGATCATCAGAGGCGCTGAGCCGGTCTGTAACGAGTGTGGCGCTGACCAAGATGTTACGTAAATCATGATTGATTTTGGCAGTTGCCTCCCCGATATCTGCAAGGCGCTCTTTATGACGCAAGGCGCGGCGGACATCTTCTGTCAGGCTTGTAAATGCCTTGGCAATTTCATGAATTTCCCCCACCGAATCTGATGTTTCCACAGGTTCCATGATAATTGTTGGATCAGCGGCGAATTCCTCAATTCGAGCTGTAATTTGTGTCAGCGGTTTCACGAATTTTTGGCGCAAAAACAAGTAAAGAGGTGCAATGATCAAAAGCGCAATGATGAGTGTCAGAGCTAATATGCGCAGTGCAAAACTCTGGAGTTCATCACGAATAAGCTCTGTTGACCAAGAGGCTTTAAACGAGCTGTCACGCCTTGAATCAAACACCATAACATGGTCTGGACCACCACCATTAATGATGGCAAAGGTAAGTCCAATATGCCATAGGGGTGCTCTGGCCAAATCAAAATCCGTTCCTTGTGTCTCTTGCACACCAAATCTGATTTCTGTGCCATCAGAATCGCGGAAGCAAATAAATTCCGGTCTATGAAATGGGGTCATTGAGCGGTTGCTACTATTCTCATAAGCAATTGATAAGGCCGAGAAATCTGTTTCACCACTCTTTTCAAATTGGATAACAAAATGCTGCCATTGCGTTTCAAACCACCGATATTGGAATTGTGCCGCAGATGGCAGGAAAATCACGATTTCAGCGACAATCAGGCATAAAGCTACGAGGTTACTATTTGTCTTGTGAGCTTTGTTTTTGTCATATTTTTTGGTCTTTTGCCCATTTTGACAGGCCGTTCAAACAGGCTTACCATGCTTGTTTTATGGTCATTTTCCTTATCTGATTAGATAATACTAAAGTATTAAAGAATTGTTAATTTTAATTATTTGTCTCAGGATTGGGTGACAGCCAGATGGCAGGGCGGCCCGGGTCCCATAGTCAATACCCGGTTCACATGGTCAAAACCGGGGGTCGCATGGTTAAAACCGGGGGTCGCATGGTCAAAAAAAGCGTGGCTATGATGTAAAAGCAATTGACACATAACCATCAGAGGCTTAAACAACCTGACACGAATTTAATTTGTAACTTATTTTTGCGAAAGGAGCGTGACAATGAAACGCACCTACCAACCAAGTGTTCTTGTCCGCAAACGCCGCCATGGGTTCCGTTCACGCATGGCCACAGTCGGCGGTCGCCGCGTTATCCGCGCACGCCGCGCGAAAGGCAGAGCAAAGCTGTCTGCGTAAAGACGCGCAAGGTCAGTATAGATATAAGAGCTCTGTCATCAGATGCTCTTTTGTCAATGACAGAAAAATAGGGCATTATCTTGTAAAAAAAGATAGGTGCCCTTTTTTTATGGGCATTGTCCTCAAAAGTAAGAGGAAAGAGGATAGTTTAGATCTTTATGACCCGATGGCACAGGCGGCAATTTCAGGGCACATATCCGGGGCAAATATCCAGGGCATAGATAATGACAAGTGTCACATTAAAAACCATCAAACAGCGATATGCTTTTTTGCGTCTTCGCGATAAGGGGCAAAAGCAGGTGACACGCTATTTCATCCTTCAGGCTTTTGACAGGGCTGATGATGGCTGCGCGCTTTATGGTCTGACCGCGTCAAAGAAAATTGGCAATGCGGTGCGCCGTAACAGAGCGCGCCGGCGCCTGCGCGCTTTGGTCCGTGTGCATTTGGCGCCAGTGGCGCAGCAAGGGTGGGATTATGGGCTGATTGCCCGTTATGATATGGCAGATGCGCCTTTTGATAAGGTGCAAGCTGCTTTTATCGCTGCGACAAAGGCAATTCATAGTCAGGCAGTTTTACGGTAGATATGGTCTCTTATTCCTCAGATGAATAGGGTTTGATAAATGCTAAAATATCTTACAATTTTGCCTTTTTTAGCTTTGATCTATGGGTATCGTTATTTCATATCACCTCTGCTTGGTGTGAATTGCCGGTATCAGCCAAGCTGTTCTGCCTATGCAATTGAGGCATTTCAAAGATTTGGGGCATTGCGTGGCGGCCTATTAACGGTTAAACGTATGGGACGTTGTCATCCTTGGGGCGGTCATGGTTATGATCCAGTGCCTGATTTTGATAGGAATTCGGCCAAAGATGACGATAAATAAGATAATGGCAAAGCCAAATGTGGTTTTGTCCAATGACAGTTAAGTGGACCATTGTGAAATTATGACACCTGATACACGAAATTTGATCGCAGCCGCCTCTTTATCTATGGCTGTTCTGGTTGGCTGGCAGCTTTATTTTGTTGAGCCTGATTTAGAGGCGCAACGTGATGCTTATAACGCTGAGCAGACAGCCAATGATCTGCCATCTTCTGCGCCAGAATCTGGTGGGGCGGCTACAGGTCAGGCACAAGTTGCCCCGGGGCTTGAAAAAAAGCGTATCGCCGATGATGCCAGACGCGTGGCAATTACAACGCCTCTCATCACAGGGTCTCTGACAACAAAAGGGGCGCGTATTGATGATGTTGTGCTGACAGCCTATCGCGAAAGTCTGGATGAAGATGCAGATGATATCACCTTGTTGCGCAAGATTTCGGATCAACAACCTTATTTTGCAGAATTTGGATGGATTGGTGATAATCAGGATGTCAGCCTGCCAGATGCGCAAACGATCTGGACAGCGTCATCAGATAGTCTGACACCAGATAATGATGTTTCACTTATGTGGGATAATGGCGAGGGGCTTGTCTTTACGCGCACACTTGCCATTGATGATCAATATATGATCACGATCACAGATGAGGTGGCAAGCACAGTAGATGAAGATTTGCGCTTGCTGCCTTATGGGCTGATCAGACGTTTTGGCACACCTGAGACCACAGGCATTTATATTTTGCATGAAGGGCCGATTGGGGTGGTGGATACCACGCTGAAAGAAAACAGCTATGGTGATTTACGTGATGGCGTCATTGATTATAAGACAGAGGAAAATGGCGGCTGGATAGGCTTTACAGATAAATATTGGCTGACAGCGCTTGTGCCTGATCAGACAGTAAAGTCGAATTTTTCAATGCGGGCTCTTTCGGGTAGTGAAGACAGATATCAGACTGATTATCTGGGAACTGCGCTTGTGTTATCGCAAGGTGAGACAATTCGTTATCAAACACGGTTTTTCGCCGGCGCCAAAGTGTTGACGATGATTGATGCTTATAGTGATGAGCTGAATATACCGAATTTTGATTTGGCTATTGATTTTGGCTGGTTTTACTTCCTGACCAAGCCGTTTTTCTATGCGATTAACTGGCTGAATGGTTTGCTTGGTAATTTCGGTGTGGCGATTTTGGCCTTTACAGTTTTGATTCGTCTTGTGCTGTATCCGCTTGCTGATAAATCTTATCGGTCTATGGCAAAGATGCGCGCTTTGTCACCAAGGCTGACAAAGATGCGTGAGCAACATAAAGATGACAGACAAAAGCTTAATCAGGAAATGATGGCATTATATAAGCAGGAGAAAGTGAATCCTGCCGCAGGTTGTTTGCCTATTTTGCTTCAGATACCTGTGTTTTTTGCGCTTTATAAGGTGCTTTATGTCTCTATTGAAATGCGTCATGCACCATTTTTTGGCTGGATTCATGATTTATCAGAAGTTGATCCAACTTCGATTTTCAATCTGTTCGGGTTATTGCCTTATTCAACCGCGATGATACCGGACTTTTTGAATATTGGTATTTGGCCGATTGCCATGGGGCTGTCTATGTATATTCAGCAGCGTTTGAACCCGCCGCCACCTGATCCTATCCAAGCCAAAATTTTCCAGTGGATGCCGATTTTCTTTACCTTCTTGTTGGCAGGTTTCCCGGCAGGTTTGGTGATTTACTGGACATGGAACAATACATTATCTGTTATTCAGCAATGGTGGATCACAAGGCAGATTGAAAAATCCATGAAGGCAAAATAGAAAATGGGGATGATATCGTGACATGGACCCCCTCAGAAGAGGCCGCAGAGTTCGATCGGCTGACCGAGGCTGATATCGAAGCAGGCAGGTTATTATTTGCCGGAGAATGCAGCTTTGTGGCTGCGTCTAATTCGATGAGCAATCTGGCGCCTATGGCACGTGATGAAGTGGCTTTTGCGGGGCGGTCAAATGTTGGCAAATCATCTCTGGTGAATGCTCTGACAGGCCGGAAAACGCTTGCGCGCACTTCGCAAACGCCGGGTCGCACGAGGCAGTTGATTTTCTTTAATCTGGCAAATCGTCTGGATTTGGTTGATTTGCCAGGCTATGGCTATGCCTCAGCACCAAAGGCGGATATTGAGGCCTGGTCAAAGCTGACACGCAAATATCTGGCAGGCAGACAAACCTTGCAGCGTGTGATGCTGTTGGTGGATTGTCGGCGCGGCATAGGCAAAGCAGATAAGCTGATTATGGATTTGCTTGATGAGGCGGCTGTTTCGTGGGCACTGGTGATGACAAAGGCTGATAAGTTAAAAGCAGAGGAAGTAGCCAAAGCCTATGCGCAGGCACAAGCAGAGACAAAACGTCATGTTGCTGCCTTTCCGCATGTGTTTTTAACCTCAAGCCGTGACGGCAGAGGCATTGCGGAATTAAGAGCGCATTTGGCAAGACTGGCCTCGCCTGCGGTCAAACATCTGTCCTCATGATCTGTGTGATGAGGCCTTTTGGCAGGCGCACCACAAGTAAGCTGTGTCCGGGCAGGATGCGGCATGAAATAATGAGTGAAACCTCTTAAGGCAGGGGATAATTATGACAAATATAGCGAAAGACAAAGACGATATGTCTGATCAATGGCTGGAAAAAGCAGGGCTTCTTGTTGAGGCATTGCCTTATATGCGCCGCTATGCAGGCAAAGCGATTGTCGTGAAATTTGGCGGCCATGCCATGGGAGAGCAGGCATTTGTTGATAGTTTTGCCTCTGATATGGTGTTGTTGCGTCAGGTTGGCACAAACCCGCTTATTGTTCATGGTGGCGGGCCGCAAATTGGGGCAATGTTATCGCGCCTTGAGATTGAATCAAATTTTGTTGATGGCCTGCGTGTGACAGATGAGGCAACAATTTCTGTTGTTGAAATGGTACTGGCAGGCGGCATTAACAAATCACTTGTTGCAGCGATTGCCAAGGCAGGTGGCAAAGCTGTTGGGATTTCCGGTAAAGATGGCAATCTTATTCGTGCAACCAAGCTTGATGACGGGGCACTTGGTTTTGTGGGCACACCAGCTGCCATTGATATTCAGGTCATAGAAGCGCTGATGAGCCATGATATGATGCCTGTGGTGGCGCCGACCGGTCTTGGTGATGATGGTATGACTTATAATATCAATGCTGATACCGCGGCAGGGGCAGTGGCAGGTGCTATTGGGGCCAGCCGTTTATTGATGCTGTCTGATGTGGCAGGCATACAGGATAAAAACGGGCAGTTAATTGAACGTGTGAATCTCAATGAGGCACGCGCTCTTATTGCAGATGGCACGGTGACAGGTGGTATGATTCCAAAATTGGAAACCTGTATACAAGCTGTGGAAGACGGGGCTGAGGCTGCGGTGATTATGGATGGGCGCACGCCTCATGCCGTGTTGGTTGAATTATTTACCGAGCATGGGATTGGCACCATGATTGCAAAAGACTAAATCATGATTATGAGAGTCTCATAACAAAACGCACAATGCACAAGGTCTATGATGGTACAGGCAACGACAAAGATGACAGCCCTTCTTAGCGGGCTGCGCGATGCGGGAATTGAAAATTGGGTTTTTGACCTTGATAATACGATCTATCCTGCAAAATCGAATTTATTTGCCCGTGTGGCAGCGAAAATGACTGAATTCTTAATGCAGGAATTTTCACTTGATGAAGAAGATGCAGCGGCGCTGAAAACAAGGCTGTTCAGACAATATGGCACAACCATGCATGGGCTGATGCAAGAATATGGTATGGAGTCAGATAAATTTCTGTCCTTTGTGCATGATATTGATTTGTCAGATATCAGCCCTGATACCGAACTAGACAGCTTGCTTGGCCAATTGCCGGGCCGCAAACATATTTTTACCAATGGCACAGTAGCTCATGCTGAGAATATTTTAGGCGCCTTTGGTGTGCGTGATCATTTTGATGTGATTTTTGATATTGTGGCAGCTGATCATGAACCAAAACCGGCAATGCGCCCTTATGAGTTATTTTTGCAAAGCTCTGGTATTAACCCTGAGACTGCGGCTATGTTTGAAGATATGGCTGTCAATCTGAAGGCACCTTATGCGTTGGGCATGAAGACTATTTGGATTGAGCATGACCATGAATGGGCACGCGAAGGAAGCCAGGAAGCCTATGTTGAATATCAATCAAGCGATCTGAAATCGTGCCTGGCAGATATTTTGGGCCTCTCCCAGACACAATGATGATCACCATAAAAAACAGAAAATGTGAGATATAAAGATGGATATCAAAGCTTTAGAAACACTAATCAACACTGCCTTCGATGACAGAGATGCGATCGGATTTGATACGCAAGGCGATATTCGCGATGGGGTCAATGCAGCGCTTGCCATGCTTGATAACGGGCAGGCACGAGTCGCAGAACCAACAGGTGATCATCAATGGCAGGTCAATCAATGGTTAAAAAAAGCTGTGCTATTGTCATTTCGCCTGAATGATATGCAAATTATGGATGGCGGTGCAGGTCACCCTGAGGCCGGCCCGTCTGTCTGGTGGGATAAGGTGCCGTCTAAATTTTCAGGATGGGATGAAGCACGCTTTCGTGCTGCCGCGTTTCGTGCCGTGCCAGGCGCGATTGTCCGTCATTCTGCCTTTATTGCGCCATCTGTGGTGCTGATGCCAAGCTTTGTCAATCTGGGCGCTTATGTCGGCGAAGGAACTATGGTGGATACATGGGCAACTGTTGGATCATGCGCGCAAATTGGCAAAAATGTGCATTTATCCGGCGGCGCAGGTATTGGCGGGGTGCTTGAGCCATTGCAGGCAGGCCCTGTTATCATCGAAGATAACTGCTTTATCGGCGCCCGGTCTGAAGTGGTCGAAGGTGTGGTTGTTGAAGAAGGCGCTGTGTTGTCTATGGGTGTGTTTATCGGTGCATCCACAAAGATCGTGAATCGCATAACTGGTGAAATTCATATGGGGCGGGTGCCTGCCTATTCAGTGGTTGTGCCAGGCACCTTGCCAGGAAAGCCATTGCAAGATGGCTCTGCCGGACCGTCACTATCTTGTGCAGTGATTATCAAACAGGTGGATGAGCGCACCAGAGCTAAAACATCTGTGAATGATTTGCTAAGGGATTAACAGCGTTATGAGTGCCTCTTTATCATATGGCGTGGATCTGGCAAGGCGGCTTATCAGATGCCCGTCTGTCACCCCTGCCGAAGGGGGCGCGCTTGATTTGCTGCAAGATGAGCTGGCAGGCCTTGGTTTTACCACAAACAGGCTTGTCTTTGGCGCTGGTGATGAGGCCATAGATAATCTGTTTGCTCTCAGAAAAGGAGCTGACGGGGCGCCTCATATCGCCTTTGCCGGCCATACAGATGTGGTGCCGGTTGGTGATGAAGCTGCCTGGTCTCATGCGCCTTTTGCAGGTGATATCGAAGATGGCAAATTATACGGGCGTGGCGCTGCTGATATGAAAGGTGGTATCGCTGCCTTTATCGCAGCTGTCAAAGCAAGTGATGAGGCAGGGCTCAGCCAGGCAACACTCAGCCTTATCATCACAGGTGATGAGGAAGGCGTTGCACAAAATGGCACTGTCAAAATGGTTGAATGGCTGAAAGAGAAGCATATTACGCCTGATTTTTGTATCGTAGGAGAGCCAACAAACCCGGGCGTTATGGGTGAGACCATTAAAAATGGCAGGCGCGGGTCACTGACAGGAAAGCTGATGGTGACAGGCACGCAAGGTCATGTGGCTTATCCGCATTTGGCCAATAACCCTGTGCCTGCTTTGGTGGCGATGCTGGCGCCTGTTAATTCTGCCAAGCTTGATGGCGGGAATGACTATTTTGACCCGTCTACTGCTGAAATTGTTGATCTGTCTATCCCGGATGCAGCTGGAAATGTGATTGCGAATAAGGCTTTTGGCCAATTTAATATCCGCTTTAACACAGAACATAGCCAGGATAGCTTAATGGGGTGGCTGTCTGAGCATTTCACCAGAGTAGCAGATGAGGCACGTGTTTCTTTTGAGGTTGAATGGCAATGTAACGCTCATCCTTTTGTGACAGAACCAAGCGACATGATTTCTGATTTGCAGGACGCGATAGCGGACATTACAGGCAGGCGGGCTGCGTTATCCACATCTGGTGGCACGTCTGATGCGCGGTTTTTATGCCATCTTTGCCCTGTGGCAGAATTTGGTCTTGTGGGCCAGACAATGCATAAAATCAATGAACATGTGGCACTAGATGATATTGATAGCCTTGCTGCCATTTATGCTGCCTTTTTGGCGCGAAATGCTGTGAAAGGATAAAGGGTTTTATGTTGAATTTGTCACCTGGTACCTTATTTCGCTCAGTGGCCGCAGCATGGCGCCTTGCTCTTGGCAGAGGCAAGCCGCAGGATTTGTTTTCCTCTTCGCGTGACGCATTCTGGCAATCAGTGTGGGGTGTATGGATTTTGCATGTGCTGGCGACCTCATTTGCAAGTTCCATTTTCGGGACAGTTTTATTTCTGCGCCTGTCTTTAATTTCGCTTATTTCCTCATTAGCTTATATCTGGCTTGTGCATTTCCTGCTTAGCCGGATTGGTAAAACTGAGGCATTTTTAGATTTCATCATCCCCTATCAATGGCTAACAGCTTTGCAGGCGATATTATTTGGCTCTATTGCGCTGAGCGTCATAGCGGCGCCGCAATTACAATTGCATCTGGCAGTGATACCGGTGGTGATTTGGATGATTTTCCGCATGTGGCGACTGGCAAGAGATGTGATTGGCATTTCAGGCGGGCTTGCGGTTGGTTTTATTCTGGCGCGTATTATTCTTGACGGATTTGTCAATTTTGCCACAGGCGTTGCTGCGCCTGTCTCATAGGCTGTGAGCGCTAAAAACAGATTTGTGACAGATAAAGGCCATGAGGCGGTGCTGCCGGCCCTGCTTTGCGCCTGTCTTTTGCTTCAAGTGCCTCTTTGACATCATCAGGCTGCCATTTGCCGCGCCCGACCTGTGCCAGTGTTCCCGTGATATTGCGGATTTGATTATGCAGGAAAGAAAGCGCTGAGGCGTGAATTTGCACCTCATCCCCTGTGCGGGTCACGGTGAGCTTATCAAGGGTGCGCACAGGTGATTTTGCCTGACAGGCGGTGGCACGAAAGCTTGTGAAATCATGCAAGCCTATCAGATGATTGGCAGCTTCCTGCATAGATGCAATGTCGAGAGGATAAGGTACATGCCACATAAAATCACGATGAAGGGCTGTGCCAATTTTACGATTGAGAATGCGATAAATATAAGCGCGCTTTGTTGCTGAAAATCTGGCATGCATGTCATCACAGACGTGACTGGCGGCCAGAATCCTGATTTGATCTGTTTTTAACTTTGCATTCAGGCCAAGCATAATGGCCTTTTCATCAAATTTATCAGCTACATCAAGGTGAGCGACCTGACCATATGCATGAACACCGGCATCTGTGCGCCCTGAGCCTTGAATCGCGATATCTTGTCCTGTCAGCTCTCTTGCGGCCTGTTCAAGAAAGCCTTGCACAGAGTGGCCATTATCCTGGCGTTGCCAGCCAACAAGGTCTGTGCCGTCATATTCAATGGTGATAAAAAAGCGCTTCATCAGATTTGAGAGTCCAAAGATATATTGATGGTCAGTGTCCTGCCCCTTAGAAATTCAGCAGATGTCATCGGTTTTTTGCCAGATGGTTGCAGGGTATGAATGCCAAGAACAGTGCCATCGCCGCATGCTAATAATAAGGCATTGTCATCATCTGTGCCTAGATAAGTGCCTGCCTTCTTGTCATGTGTCATCGCGCTAATGCTGGCTGTCAGGCATTTTAGTCTTGCGCCTGATTGTCCTTTGATAAAGCTGCCCGGGAAAGGTGAGAATGCGTGAATTTGTTGTTTTAGCGCCTGTGCAGGGCGCGCCAAATCAAGGGCGGCTTCTGATTTGTGAATTTTGGCAGCATAGGTGATGCCATTTTCACTTTGCGGCACAGGCACGGCTGTGCCATCAGCGATTTTATCAATCGCCAACAAAAGCGTTTTAGCAGTCATCATTGCAAGGCGATCATGCAGTGTTTGGGCTGTATCCTGCGGGCTGATATTTGTTTGCATTTTTTCTATGACAGGTCCGGTATCAAGACCTTTTTCCATCATCATTGCACAGGTACCTGTTACAGGATCACCTGATTCAATGGCGCGTTGGATAGGCGCTGCGCCGCGCCATCGCGGCAATAAAGAGGCATGCCCGTTGACAGAGCCATAAGGTGGTATGGATAAGATGTCACCTGGCAGAATAAGGCCATAGGCAACCACCACAAATAAATCTGGTCTAAGAGCTGCCAGATGGTTTTTTACCTCATCTCCTGAGAGAGATTCTGGCCAGCTTGTCGGGATATTATGGTCCATCGCACAGGTGGCAACAGGTGTCTTTGTCTCAGCCATGCCGCGGCCTGCAGCGCGCGGGGGCTGTGTTAATACATGGGAGATATCATGGTCTGATTGCAAAAGTGCTTCCAGAGTCGGACAGGCAAAGTCAGGGCTTCCCATGAATATGATTTTCAGCCCCTTTGCCGGCATTGTCTTTATCCTCTCATCAGCCACGTGCCGATTTTAACACACGTTTCCAGATCATTGATTTTTTCAGTCTGGATAAATGATCGATGAATAACACCCCGTTGAGATGGTCTATTTCATGCTGAAGGCAGGCAGCCAGAAGACCGTCTGCCTCCATTTCTTTATCATTACCATCAACATCAAGATAGCGTGCGCGCACCATTGCAGGTCTTGTCACCTCGGCATTATGGCCGGGGATTGACAAACAGCCTTCTTCCAGTTTTGAAGTCTCTTCAGATGACCAGATAATTTTTGGATTGATCATCTGCCATAATTCTGGTGCCTCATCACTGCCACAATCCATCACAATCAGCCTGTCAAGTGAACCGACCTGATTGGCGGCAAGCCCGATACCGGGGGCGTCATACATCGTCTCTGCCATATTATCTAGCAAAGTGCGCGTGTCTTTGGTAATGGTTGTGACTGGTTGTGCTGGTTTGCGAAGCACGTCATCCGGGACATGGATAATTGGTAATAACGCCATTGGTTTACAGATTTCCCTTTTGATTGACAGGCTTTATCACTGATATATTTCGTGTTTCGTTTTTAGCCTTTGTTATTCAAAGGCGTCAAGACGTGATCAAAGGGCTGTTTTCTTGATCAGAGGCGGGGTATAATAGACTATGATGGATTTCACTGTTTTTGCATTATTGGCAATTATCATCGCCATAGCCTGTTTTTTTCTGGGTCAAAAAGGCCTTTTGTCATCAAGGCAAGCAGAGCCCTCGCAATCTGCGTCTGATGAGATGATATCACTGAAAGCACAGCTTGAGGTGCTTGCCCAACAAGCGGCAAGCTCGCAAGCGCAGATGTCTGACCATATGCGTCAGCAGGAAGTCTTTTTAGCAAAACAGCTTGATGAGAAGCTTGGCACTATGGGTCAAAGGATGAGTGAGACTCTGCAAAAGCAGACTCAAAGCACGCATAAGAATCTGACCTCACTGGCAGAACGGCTTGCCGTTATAGATGCTGCAAGCAAGCAAATTACGGATCTGACAACACAAGTGTCCAGTTTGCAGAATATTCTATCAAATAAAACCGAAAGAGGCGCTTTTGGTGAGGTGCAGCTTGAGAATTTGGTGCGCACAGTCCTGCCGCCGAATGCTTATGAATTTCAGCACCAGTTAAGTAATGGCAAACGTGCTGATTGTGTGCTTCGTCTGCCAAATCCGCCGGGTGATATTGTCATTGACGCAAAATTCCCTCTGGAGGCATGGCAAAAATTACAAGAGGCAACCACAAATGCAGAGATGCAAGAGGCGCGCAAAGCGCTTGGCCTGGCGGTCAAAGGCCATGTGAAGGATATTGCTGATAAATATATTCTGGCAGGTGAGACGGCTGAATCAGCCTGTTTGTTTCTGCCATCTGAATCTGTCTATGCTGAGTTGCATGCCAATTTGCAATCTGTCATCGAAGACAGCTATCGCTCTCGTGTGTGGATTGTCTCGCCGACTACAATGATGGCCACTTTGAATACGGTAAGAGCGATTTTGCGTGATGCCAGAATGCGGGAACAAACAGCCCTGATACAAAAGGAAATTTTGAAATTAATCGAAGATGTGGTGCGTCTTGATAAACGTGTCGAATCACTTGATAAGCATTTTGCGCAAGCTACAAAAGATGTGTCTGATATTCGCACCTCAACAGGTAAGATCACCAAAAGAGGCGAGCGGATTGGCGAATTTGACGTCATCGAAGAGGCGCCTGCCCCAAAGGTGGATTTGTTATAGGTCTGGCAGG
The DNA here is from genome assembly GCA_049890215.1 of Puniceispirillaceae bacterium (SeqCode). Classification (GTDB taxonomy): domain Bacteria; phylum Pseudomonadota; class Alphaproteobacteria; order Puniceispirillales; family Puniceispirillaceae; genus UBA685. The sequence continues at coordinate 71,543 of JBMHBX010000032.1, forward strand.
GTGCCTATAATTTTGATCTGGCACGCATGGCTTGTGCCAATGTGCCTTCATCCAGGAAGTTGAGCTCCCCTCCCACCGGCAGGCCATGGGCAAGGCGTGTGATTGTGACATTCTGGCCGGCAAGGCGCTCTGCGATATAATGAGCGGTTGTCTGGCCATCAACAGTCGCTGAGGTTGCTAAAATCACCTCTGTTATCCCGATGGCGCTAATGCGTAATAAAAGCCTGTCAATGCCAAGTTCAGACGGCCCGCGCCCGTCAAGAGCGCTTAACGTGCCACCAAGCACATGATACTGGCCGGAAAAGACGCCGGCACGTTCCATCGCCCATAGATCAGCGACATCTTCAAGGATACATAATCTTGTTGTATCTCTTTTATGATCAAGGCAAATGGCGCATTTATCATGAAGATCAAGATTGCCGCACTCAACACATGTTTTGACCTTATGTGCGACTTGCGCCATCTCTTCAGCCAGAGGAATCATCATGGTCTGTTTGTTTTTCAGCAAATGCAAGGCAGCGCGGCGGGCTGAACGCGGCCCCATGCCGGGCAGGCGCGATAATCGTTTGATAAGCTGATCAAGAGGTGTGTCCATCATCATCTCTAGAAAGGCAAACTCATACCAGGGGGCAATGGAAGCCCGCCTGTGAGATCTGAGAGCCGGCGTGCCTGTTCAGCTTCTGCCATATCCATCGCATTTGATATTGCCAGTTTGACAAGATCAGCCACTAAATCAGCTTCGTCAGGAACCATTAAAGCAGGATCGATTTCGATCATCACAACCTGTTTTTTACCATTAACCGCGGCGCGCACCTGCCCGCCTGCGGCATTTGCCTCAAAGCGCATATGAGATAATTCGTCTTGCATGGCCTGCATTTTTTCCTGCAGACCAGAGAGCTTTTGCATCATAGAGGCCATATTGCGCATCAGAGTTCTTCCTCTTGTGGCAGGATATCAGTGTCATCAAGCGCCTGATTGTCCTGAGGGGTGGTAACATTTGTAACTTCGGCGCCTGAGAAGGTGTCAAGCACAGCTTTGACAAGCGGGTCTTCTGCCATGGAGGCAAATTTGGCTTGTTCTGCGGCTTGTTCTTGTTCACCCAAGGTCTTGCCTGTGGCATCATGGCCCACTGATACAAGAAAAGGCTGGCCAAGACAGGCAGATAGCTGCTTTGCCAGTTTTGCCCCCAAATCTTGTGGCGCCTGTGAGTCTAAGAAGATTTCCATATGACCTTTTTGAAAGCTGATGGGGCGAACATAATTTCGTAATTGGGCTGCGATGATCATCTCACCATTTTGCTCAAGCAATTGCGCCACATCTGCCAGACTGGTGATGGATATCGCTTCAGAAGGCGCATTATCTGTTTCCGGGGCCGATTCCGGGGCCGATTCCGGGGCTGATTGTGGGGCTGACTGCGGGGCAGGACAGGTGTCTTGTTGTTGGATATGACGCAAATTTGTGTGCGTTACCTGTGCCGCATCTGTGTTTGCCTCATCTATATCTGCCTGTCTTGGGGACAGGGGTGTTTGTGATGAGGGGGCGCTATCCTGAGGGGTGCTGTCTTGGGGGGCGCTCTCTTGGGGGGCGCTTGTCACTGGCGCGGCAGAAGACGGCGCTTTGCCAGGCGGCGTATCAGGCGCTGTTGGTAATTTTTTAATGATTTCTGCCGGTGTTGGCATAGGGGCGCTATGGGCAAGGCGGATGATGACCATCTGCGCGCTTGCTCTGGCATTTGGGGCTGTTTTTACCTCACCATGGCCTTTGAGCAGGATTTGCCAGGCACGGCCAAGGCGGCCAATCCCCTCAGCCTGAAGCTTCGAGGTAACAGATATGGTCGCCTCCGGCAGATCTGACAGGCCGGCGCCGGCAGCTTGCAAAGAGGCATAATGCGTTAAATCAAGCATATCTGATAAGATTTTCTCCGGCTCTGATCCACGCTCATCTGCCTTGTGATAACAAGCAAGGGCTGATTTGGCATCACCGGCAAGACAGGATATCAGAATGTCACCAATATCTCCATCACCTGCATGACCTAACATGGCTGAGACACCTTGAGAGGTAATGGTATCAGCTGTCATGGCAGCGGCCTGATCAAGCAATGATAAAGAATCACGCACAGAGCCTTCTGCAGCTCTGGCAATCAGATAAAGAGCGTCATCATCTGCTTTGATGTCTTCTTTTTGGGTGATGGATTGCAGATGTTTGCTGAGAAGTTCCACTGAGACGCGGCGCAAATCAAACCGCTGACAACGTGACAAAATGGTCACAGGTACTTTGCGAATTTCAGTGGTGGCGAAGATGAATTTCACAGCCTCTGGCGGCTCTTCAAGCGTCTTTAGCAAAGCATTAAAGGCGCTTTTGGATAACATATGCACTTCATCAATGATATAGATCTTAAAGCGGGCTGAGACAGGGCGGTAACTGGCGCCTTCAATGATATCGCGGACATCATCTACCCCGGTATTAGAGGCAGCATCCATCTCTAGCACATCGACATGACGGCCTGCACTGATGGCTTGGCAAGGCTCACAAGTCCCGCACGGATCAAGAGTCGGGCCAGAGGTGCCATCTAGGCCAATGCAATTTAAGCCTTTGGCCAATATGCGGGCAGTTGACGTCTTGCCAACCCCGCGCACGCCTGTCAGCACAAAAGCATGTGCCAGCCGGCCATGCGTGATCGCATTTTGAAGTGTTCTGACAAGTGCATCCTGACCAATAAGGCCTGAAAAATTATCAGGGCGATATTTGCGCGCAAGAACCCGGTAAGCAGAAGGAGTCTGGTCAGACATACATCATATCCAGCAAAATTACGTTCCAGATAAAGCGCTGTGACGATCAGACGGATAAGACGCTTTTTTCTGTTTCTTAAAGACGGCGGAAGACAGATGACCCGTTAAAAATCTGCTGCGGTTGCTTCCTTTCGGACCTGGCCTGGTAAACAGGACAAACGCCCATCTGCCTTCCTGTCTTGCAATATGGGGGAAGTTGGGCGCTAAAACAAGTCTTTTAGTCACACAGCTTATGCAAAATAGCGTGCTTTTGGCTAGCGCTGCGCTGCGCGATAAGAAGAGGCAGGGTAAGAGCCAAGCATCTGAATCCCGTTATCTGAGCAATAAAAGGCAAGTTCTTCTAATGCCAGTTTCATCGCCGGGTCTTCGCAGTGAGATTCGCAGTCAATATAGAATTGCACAGATGAAAAACCACCACCAGACATATAGCTTTCAAGCTTGGTCAGATTAATCCCATTGGTGGCAAAGCCGCCAAGCGCTTTATAAAGCGCGGCCGGATGAGAGCGCAGACGCAACACCATGGTGGTGACATAGTTCTGTCCCTGAACGTAGCGTGCATCAGGTGCATCAGGCGCCATCAGCAAAAAGCGGGTGGTATTAGATGGCACATCTTCGAAATTTTTCTGCAAGAGTTCAAGATCGTAAATCTCGCCTGCCAAATGTGAGGCAATCGCGGCATGAGCAGGATTACCCATAGCGGCAATATCCTTGGCAGCGCCTGCGGTATCAGCATGTGTGACAGGCTGGATGTTGTGCGATTCCAAAGAGTCACGACATTGGGCCAAGGCCTGTTCATGGCTGTGCGCATGGGTGATATCTGTCAGCTTTGCGCCTTTGATACCAAAAAGCTGATGATTGACAGGCTGAAAATGTTCCCCTTTGATCCGAAGCCCTGATTTTGGCAACAAATGATGAATGTCAGCCACACGCCCTGCGGTGGAATTTTCAACAGGGACCATGGCAATTTGCGCCTCCCCCTGGCGAACAATATGCATCATCTCTGAAAATGAGCTGCATGGCAGGACATCATGATCAGGCAAGGTCGCTTGCGCTGCCATATGGGAATAGGCACCTAAAACACCCTGAAAGGCGACAATTGGTTTCGTCATCTGTAAGCTCTTTTCAACATCAACTAAGTGGCATAAATGACAGGCAAAGCTATCACGGTGTAAAATGCGCTCTGACAGCGTTTAGATCTGCCATAGTATCCACGCCACCCGGCGCTTCGTCAATCACACAAGCTTCGATCATCATCCCTGCTTCCAGAGCACGCAATTGTTCAAGTTTTTCTGTTTGTTCAAGTGGCGATGGCGGCAGGCTGACAAAGCGTTCAAGTGCCTGTCTTTGCCATCCGTAAAGGCCGATATGATGCCAATAATCTGTGGCATTATGAGGCACAGCTTGCCGCGAGAAATAATGGGCGCGGCCTATGAGACCATCTTTGTCCCAGCTCATCACCGCTTTGACCACCTGCGGTTTTGATATTTCATCTGTCGTGGCTTTGGCAACCAAAGTCGCAAGATCGCACCGCCCAAGTGACAGTAAATGCGCAAGGGCTCTGATAGCCTTGGTGGTGATGGTTGGCAAATCACCTTGCAGATTAATTAGTTTTTGATAGCGGCCTGAAGGGTCAATTTTCATGATCGCTTCATATATGCGGTCAGAACCGGAAGGGTGTGTGTCTTTTGTCATCACTGCCTGACCACCACAAGAGGTGATATGATCATAGATAGCCTCATGGTCAGTTGCGACAAAGACAGGGGCAATTGAGGCAGATACAGCGCCTGCCCATACATGCTCTATGAGCGGTTTGCCTGCAATATCTGCCATTGGTTTACCTGGCAGACGGCTTGCTGCCATTCTGGCGGGTATCAGAATGATCAGGTCATCTTGCGGGTGTAAAATCTTGTTATCACGGCTCATCATGGCCTTTTTGTTCCACAAATTAAAAAATCATGCAAAAGAAAACACAAAACAAGCATGTGATGACTTGAGAATTTGGTGATCTTCAGATATGAAGGGGAAGAATTTTGGCAACAGTCTTGTTGCAGGTGAAAATGACCAGATGTTCGGGGGACATCACGTTATGGATGAACTCAAATTTAATAAAATTTTTGCAGGTATATTGCTAGCCGGTCTTTTGTTGATGGCTGGTATCAAAGCAGGTCAGATCCTTGTGCCATCTCATAGTGGTCATGGTCATGGTGGTGAACAGGCAAAACATGCCTATCCGATTGAAGTGACTGAGGTTGCAGAGGCAGGCGCGGTTGAGGCGCCAAAAGGCCCTGAGCCTATTCTGGCGCTTTTGGCAGATGCTGATATCGCAGCTGGTATGAAGCTTGCGAAGAAATGTACAGCCTGCCACGTTTTTGAAGAAGGCGGCGCTAATAAGGTAGGCCCTGCTTTCTGGAACATCGTTAATGCTGATAAAGGCGCTATTGACGGATTTGGGTATTCTGCAGCGCTTGCCGGTTTTGGCGGCGCGTGGGATTATGGTGCTTTGAATGCGTTTTTATATAAGCCAAAGGCGTATATTGAAGGCACAAAGATGAATTTCGCCGGTTTGAAAAAGCCAAAAGACAGAGCCAATATGATTGCCTATCTTCGCAGCTTGTCTTCTGCGCCGGCAGCTTTGCCAACAGATGCCGAAATCGCATCTGAGGGTCAGTAAGCCTTAAGCGTCCTTGAGATGGGCACTACAGGTCAGCTATTTGACAGCCAAAAGCTAGCAAGAGATCTTGCTGGCTTTTGTTTTGCCTCTCGTCCTGTCATAAACCGTTATTTCAGGCAAGATATCACCATTGAAGATAAGGCTGATAACAGCCCTGTGACCATTGCAGATAAACAAGCAGAGGCTGCGATTCGAGGCCTGCTGTCACAGGCATATCCTGATCATAATATTGTGGGTGAAGAACAAGGCGGGGTGGTCTCTGGTGGATTTGACTGGGTGATTGACCCGATTGACGGCACCAGAGCTTTTATTGCAGGCAAGCCCACTTTCGGAACATTGATAGCGCTATGTGATCAAAGGCGTCCTGTCGCATCTGTGATTGATATGCCTGTGATGGATGAGATGTTTATCGCTGTGCCAGACAGGCAGACAACGCTAAATGGTGAGGCAATCTCCACCTCTGGCATTACAGAGATTGCGCAGGCGCGCATTGCATCGACCGCGCCAGAGGCGCTGGATGAGGGCGCATTGCAACGCTATCTTGGCCTGTCAAAAACATGTCGAAGCTCTCATTGGGGCGGTGATTGTTATAATTATGCCCTATTGGCAGCAGGCCATATTGATATTGTGATTGAACATCAGCTGGCGAGCCATGATATCATGGCCCTTGTGCCTGTGATTGAACAGGCAGGGGGCATTGTCACTGACTGGCAGGGCGGGCCTGTACGCCTTGGTGAAACAGAGGCAATTATCGCATGTGCAAGCAAGAGGCTGCATGAGTCTGTTCTGAAGGTGATGTGTTCATGAGTGTGCTTTGCCATGATAATTTGATTGTTGGCTATTATGATGATGCAGCGGATCCAAGCCGCCTTGAGGCCTGGCAGGCACGTCTGCAACCTTATCTGCCGGGGGCAAAATTAGTCCCTTTATGTTCTGAGGCTGGTCAGGAGGCAACGGCTGTTACTGTGTGGAAACCGCCTGTTGGCCAGATTGCCAAAATGCCAAATCTCAAAGGGATTATATCGCTTGGTCAGGGTGTGGATCATATATTTCGTGATGAGACCATTCCTCATTCTTTGCCGGTGGTCAGGCTTGTTGATCATGATATGAGTGTGGCGCTTGGCCATTGGGTCTGTCTTGCGGTCCTGGAAAAATGCCGAAAGGCAACTGATTATAGAGTGCTTGCTGACAGGCGGGAATTCAGACCATTACCACAAGAAGATGCCCGCGCATTAAAGATTGGTGTTTATGGGGTGGGCGCCATTGGTCAGGAAGTTGTGCGCCAGTTGCTGGCGCTTGGCTTTGATGTATCCGGCTATGCCAGAAGCCCCAGAGATAATGTTAAGAGAGATAATGATAAAATAGCCTTTTATCATGGCAAAGAGGGGCTGGCCTATATGTTAGCGCATATGGATATGCATGTGTGCCTTATGCCTTTGACAGATGAGACAAGAGGCTTTTTTAATAAGTCTGTTTTTTCTCTTATGAAAATCGGCGCTTATTTCATCAATGCCGGCAGAGGCGGCCATGTGATAGAGGCAGATTTATTAGAGGCCATAAATCAGGGGCATTTATCAGGCGCTAGTCTGGATGTGTTTGAAACAGAGCCTCTGCCATCTGACCATCCCTTTTGGGATCATCCGCATATTACCATCTGGCCTCATGTGGCAGCACAGACAAACCCGCAGACAGCCGCAAAGCAGGTGGCAGAGGCTTTGTTTGCGTTTCATCAGGACAGGCAACCTGCCAATTTGGTTGATAAGGCAAAAGGCTATTAGCGTTTAAGCGCATAATTGTTCAATGAAGTGATAAAGTGCGCGAAGGCCCATCGCCTCGCCGCCTTTTGGTCTGCCAGGCCTTGATGATAAGTTCCATGCCATCACGTCAATATGCGCCCAATTTACCTGTTTGCCTGCAAAGCGGCGCAGGAATAAGGCAGCGGTGATGGCTCCGCCATAGCCTGAACTGCCAGTGCTTGATAAAGCCATATGGCCTGCATCTAATTGGGAATCATAAGGCTCAAAAAGAGGTAATTGCCATAAGGGGTCACCCTCTGCCTGACCTGCTTTCATGATGGCCCTTGCGGTGGCATCATCATTACAAAATAAGGCGGGGCATTGGGTGCCAAGTGCCACGCGTGCTGCGCCTGTTAAAGTGGCAAAATCAACCATAAAATCAGGTTTGTCTTCGAGCGCCAATGAGATGGCATCAGCCAGAACCAGACGGCCTTCGGCATCTGTATTGCCGACTTCAACCTTTATCCCCGCTCTGGTGTTAATGACATCTAGCGGGCGCATTGATTTTTCCGAGACAGCGTTTTCAGCTGCGCCAATCAGAACGCGCAGGCGCACCGGCAAGTCAGCCATCATGATCGCCATCGCAAGACCAAGAACATGCGCTGAGCCGCCCATATCTTTTTTCATGATCTCCATCGCTTTGGATGGTTTCAAATCAAGACCGCCTGAATCAAATGTGACACCTTTGCCAATAAGGGTGATTTGCGGGCCTTTTTTCCCCCATGTCATATCAATAAGGCAGGGTGGTACTTCAGCAGCGCGTCCGACTGTGTGAATGGCCGGAAACTTATCTGCCAAATCATCGCCGCTTGTCACTTTGATGGTGGCATTAAATTGTGTTGCCAGAGCGCGCGCTTCATCGGCAAGCGCCTTGGGTGTCATCATGTTCGAAGGAGCGTTGATCAGATCACGGCATAAGATAGTAGCCCGCCCAAGCGCCTTTGCGCGGGGTTGCGGGCGGCTTAGATGACAGGTTGCTATGGCAGGTTGCGGTGCTTCATCATCAAGAAGATGAGGGCGATAACGCGCCAGATAAAAACCAAGAAACACTGAGGATATGATGTTATCATCATGCGCGCTTTCATCCAGTTTGTAGCGTCCTGCTGGCAGATGTTTGGCAGCAGAGGCAGCCTGCCACATGATATCATCTGAGATGATAAGATAGGCAGATTCAAGCAACCCGTCCGGGCTTAATAAGAGGCCATGACTGCCGGGGGTCATCTTTGCGCCTGTTGTGGAAAGATAGGCTTGTTGATAAGAAGGCAGACCACCGCGCCAGTTATCAGCCTCATTAGCGTTGATGATCACCAATAGCGTATCATCAGGCGTAGCCTCGTCTGGTGAAGGATAGGCAAAATCAGCATATGTCTTGGCAGTCATGTCTGTCAGGTTCCTTTGATATTGGTGGTTGATAAAAGGCGCGGCAAGCGCAGAGCAAGGGTCAGCCCGCGTGCCATAAGATAAAGAATAAAGGCAACAAGCACACCGTCAAGGCCTGATAGAAAGGTGGTTTTGTCAAACAGCCATAAACAAATGGCAAACAGGCTAAAAGATATGATCATGCCATTACGCAAAGCGCGCCCATTTGCGGCCCCGATAAAAATGCCATCCATCTGAAATGCCAGAAAAGCCGCAGGGGCAAGGCACAGCACATAGCCCCAATAAGATATTGTCTGACTGATCACGGGCTGATGTGATGTTAGGACAGATAATAAAGGGGTTGCGCATAACCATAATAAGGTACTGACAAACAGAGAAAAAGCGCCGGCAAGACAGGTAGAGCGTATGATAATCAGCCGCAGATCAGATGGTTTTTTGCCGCCAATCGCAGCGCCGACAAGAGCCTCACCTGCATGGGCAAACCCATCTAGTGAATAAGATATCAGACCGAAAAGCACGATAATGATCTGTAAGGAGGCAAGCGGTATATCACCTTCACGGCCGCCTGCATAAAGCAAGGTGAGTTCCACAAAATATAATAAAATCGTACGGATGATGATATCACGCGACAAGGCACCATAAGCTGACCAACCAGACAAGGATAAGGCTTTGCGATAAGAGGTGATCCTGTCAAGATAAGAGGCAAATGAGCGCCTGATCATTAAGATGACAAAGGCAAATCCTATCCAATTTGCAATCACTGAGGCAAGGGCTACGCCTTTGATACCGCCGTCAAATCCAAGCACAAATACAAAATTTAACGCGATATTCAGCCCGTTAATCAGCAATAGCTGAAACATGCCTATGCGCATTGATTGCAACCCATATAACCAGCCAAGAAGCGCGGCATTCATCAATAAGGCTGGCATGGCAAAAAGCTGAATCGCCATATAATCTGCCATATAGCCTTCGACCGCAGAAGAGGCTGGCATGATGATGGTAGCTGAGCTTATCAGCACAGGTGAGAGCATTAGAAATAAAAGGCCAAATGTGACGGCTATGATGAGGCCTCTTTGCAACGGGATCTGAATAGCGTCTTTGTCTGTTGAGCCAAATGCCTGTGCGGTAAGAGCGGTGGTGCTCATGCGCAAAAAGCCAAATAGCATCAGCAGAAAATGAATCATCACCGTGCCAAGCGCAACACCGCCAATCAGGGCAGGATCTGATAAATGACCCATCATCGCCGTATCAGCCGCCCCAACAAGAGGCTGTGATAAATTAGCGATCATAATTGGCCATGATAATTGCCAAATGCGGCGCCAGGATGTCTGAGATAGGGGCTGTTTTGTCATGATAGGCAGGATTATGACGCGGCCTTGTGACTTGTGCCAGTGATATCTTGCCTGACAGGTCAAAATAGCTGGCAGGGCAAAATGAGGGGTGCGCAGATTGGTTTTGCTGTTTTGTTCTTTGCTGTGATTCTGATTGAAATCAGGGCCATGCTTGCTTTACAGTATGCCCAGATTTGGCCTTTAGAAACATGTTTGGGAACAGGCTTTTATGCAACTGGCACCGCCATCACTGAACTGGCAAAAATTCGCGATGAATTTTGCTGCCTTCTTGCGGCTGAAATCAGCTATATGGCTTGTGATGATCCTGTTGTCGTGCCTTGTGATGGTCGGGCATCAGACATTGGCGCCTATTGACCGTGATGAAGCGCGCTTTAGCCAGGCAAGTAAGCAGATGGTGGCGTCTAAGGACTTTGTGACAATCAAGTTTCAGGATGAGTATCGGGCGAAAAAACCGGCCGGTATTTACTGGCTTCAGGCGCTTTCAGCGGCGATGTTTGGCACAGATGATATCGCCAATTACCGTCTGCCAAGTCTGGCAGGCTATGTGATGAGCTTTGTGCTGATATTTGCGCTGGCCAGAATGATGAATCTGACCGGATGGGGCGGGCTTGCGCCTCTTATGGGGGCGCTGTTATTAGGGGCTAGTTTCATTGTCTTTGCCGAAGCGCATCTGGCAAAGACAGATTCGATTTTGCTTGCGCTTATTTTATGGCAGCAAATGGCGCTATTTGATATTTACAGGCGCCGTGACCAAGGACAGGCAGGCGCCAGAGTTACACAATTTTGGATAGCTTTTGCGCTTGCGATACTTATCAAAGGGCCGATTGGGCCTGTTGTGGCGGCGGCGACTATCGGGCTTTTGATGGTCTTTGACCGATCTATGATTTTGTTGTCACGCATAAGGGTTTTGCGTGGTCTTCTGATTGTGGCTGTGATTGTGGCCCCCTGGGCTGTATCAGTGCAAATTGCCACACAAGGCGCGTTTCTTGATATCGCGATCAAAGGTGACTTTCTTGCCAAGGTGCAATCAGCACAAGAATCTCACGGTGCCCCTTTTGGGATTTATCTTGCGCTATTACCTCTTCTGGCATTTCCAAGCTCTTTGTTTTTGGGGCAATTGGCGATGGTGGGAAAAGATATTTTCAAGCGTGATAAAGGGCGGTTTGTCATCGCATGGCTGATCGGATATTGGCTGCTGATAGAGCTGACGCCTACAAAATTGCCGCATTATATTTTGCCTGCCCTGCCTGCTTTGTGGCTGTTGGTGTTGCTTTGTTTTGCCTATCCGGCAGAGCCGCGTAAATGGCGCATCCGCCTTAGCTATGCGCTGATAGCGGCAGCGGCGTTTAGCGGGATAGCGTTTGCGTTATTGCTTGGCTGGCTAGCTCTTGTGTATGGCGGGACAGGATCTGGTGTTTCGTTTTTCCTCGCTCTTTTGGTGATTATTGCCACCTCGTTTTTATTGTATCTTTTCTGGCGTTGGCTGCGTCAGCCGCAATCTGCTCTGATGGCGGCAATTGCGCTATTTGGGGCGTTTATTCATATGATTGTCATAGGCGGGGTAGTGGCAAATGCGCGTGCCATTCACCCTTCTACAGCGCTTGCCAATGAGGTTGCGGCATTGCCTCACCAACCTGATATCATAGCGGCGGCGGGCTATCATGAGCCATCTATGGTGTTTTTGCTTGGCAAGGATGTGCTGCTTGTCGAAGAGACAGAGGCAGCTTTATTGCTGGAAGAGGCGCCAAATGGTCTTGTGATCATCGAAGCGCGTAAACAACCTGTTTTTCTTGAGACTGTGGCCACATTGCGCCTTGATGTTGAACAGGCAGGACGTGTGGATGGTTTTAACATTTCCAAAGGTCAGGATATCACGCTATTATTATATCAACGTAAGAAATAACCCCTTTTTTTAGGGCATATCAGGCACCTTTGAATCGTTATTTGACGCCTGACAGCTTAATGGTTACAAGCTTAACAAACTGAGATGATGATTTTTTCTTTGGAATGCGACCGGTAACTTCATGACGACTTATTCCTCTTTTAGCAAGACTGACGCTGATTTGGGCCAGTCAAATGCGTCTGTTTCGATTGCAACACAATCATGTGAGATTTCTGTGATCGTGCCTGTGATGAATGAACAGGGCAATATTCGTCCTCTGATTGATGAGATTTGTGAGGCGTTGGCCGGGCGTGATTATGAAATTATCTATGTTGATGATGGCTCTGATGACGGGTCTGCGGCTGAGTTAGCAGAGGCGGCGGCACAGATTGCGCAATTGCGTGTGCTTCGTCATCAGGTGCGTGCAGGCCAGTCTGCGGCCATCCGCTCCGGTTTGTTGCGTGCCCGTGGCCAGTTAATTTGTGTGCTTGATGGTGACGGGCAAAATGTCCCGTCTGATCTGCCGGATTTGATATCACAACTTGAGGCCATCCGCCCTGCAACAGGTATGGCAGGCGGGGTGCGCACAAAACGTAAAGATAGCTTTATGCGTCTTCAGGCCTCATTACTGGCACGCTATATTCGCAAAACGCTGCTGCGTGACAGCCATCCTGATTCTGGGTGCGGCATTAAGGTGGTGGACAGAGATATCTTTTTGCAACTGCCATTTTTCAATCATATGCACCGCTTTATGCCAAGTCTGGTGAGGCGTGCAGGTGGCACGGTTCTGGCGGTGCCTGTGTCCCATCGCGCCAGAGGGGCAGGCGCTTCGAAATATACAAATTTGAATCGCGCGCTTGTCGGTATCATTGATATTTTAGGTGTTATCTGGCTTCTTGGCAGAGCTGATAAATCTGTATCTGTGCAAGATCTGACAGATACGATAACATCATCAGCAAAGCCAAAAGCAAAACAAGTTACCAAAAGCGGTGCGAAAAAAGCAGTCAAAAAGCCTGCAAAAAAAGGTATGAAAAAAGCGGCGGCTAAGAAAAGGACAACATCATGATAGCGGTATTATCAGATGCCATTGGGGCAGGTGCCTTATTTGTGGGATCGTTACTGGTGGCGTTATTTCCGTTTTTGCCTGCCTCTCTTGGCACACAGCCTGAGCAGATAATGATCATTGTTGGCTTTGGTGGTCAGGCGTTATTTGCAAGCCGGTTTATCATCCAATGGCTGAAATCAGAAGGCGCCAAGAAATCTGTGATCCCTGTTGCTTTCTGGTATTTTTCCATCGGTGGCGGTGCGGTGTTATTGCTCTATGCCATTTGGCGCCAGGATCCGGTGATTATGTGCGGTCAGGGCCTTGGTCTGTTTATTTATGCCCGCAATTTATATTTTATCCTGCGCCCATCCGGGCAGTCAGCCGATAGCTAGACATATCATAAATTTGTGTCTGCCATATTCAGGATAAAGGCCCATTGATCATCACTGACAGGGACAACAGATAGCCGTGACTGGCGTATCAGGGCGAAGTCTTCTAACTCTGGTGCGGCTTTCATCTGGGCAAGTGTCACAGGGTTTGTCACAGAGCAAACAGCTTTGACAGTCACCATGCCAAAACGACCTGAGGCATCAGTCGGATCAGGGTGGTAGGTTTGAATGACCTCAACAATACCAACAATCTGTTTTTCATTGACTGAATGATAGAAGAATCCCAAATCACCAACAGCCATTGCCTTCATGTTATTTGAGGCCTGATAATTGCGTACGCCGTCCCATCCTTCGCCCTCATCACCTTTATCAAGCTGATTTTGCCAAGACCAGGTGGATGGTTCAGATTTGAATAGCCAATATGCCATGACAGGCCCCTTTATTGCTTAAGACAGGTTTTAGTAGTTTATTCTTTTACGGCAGGTCTTGCCAAGAGATCTGTTATCAGCGCATCTAAATCTGCCCCTTGCAGGGCTTTGGTAACAGCTGTTGTAATAGGCATATCAATAGCTGAGGCTTGTGCGCGCGCTGATAATAAGGGGGCAGAGCGTGCCCCTTCGGCAAGCGCTGTGGGAAGTGCCTCTCCTTTGCCAAGAGCCAGACCATAAGACATATTACGTGAATGCGGCCCGCTTGCTGTCAGGGCCAAATCGCCTATGCCGGCAAGACCTGAAATGGTTTTTGCCTGTCCGCCCATATGTAAAATGAGTCTTTGTGTCTCAGCAAGACCTCTTGTCAGTAAGGCTGCTTTGGCATTATCACCAAGACCAAGCCCGTCACAAATACCAACGCTGAGTGCAATCACATTTTTCACAGCGCCGCCAATGGCCACACCAAGAGGATCATCACTGCTATAAATGCGTAAATGAGACGGCTCCAGATGGTTTATGATAAGCGCAGATAACGCAGCGTTCCATGAGGCTGCGACAAGGGCGGCTGGTAAGCCTTGTATCACCTCATCTGCAAATGAGGGGCCGGATAAGATGGCAAAAGGTCTGTGCGGGTCTTGCTGTTTGCTATATTCAGGCAGGAACATCATGCCATCATCTGTTTCAATCAGGCCTTTGGCACAGAAAATAACAGGGCAGTCGGTGCGCGCATAATGCGCGATTTGCGCCAAAGCCTCGATGGTTGCTGAGGCAGGCAGTACCAGATAAATCGCATCTGTTTTTGATAAGATCTCCGGATTTGTGGTCGCGGCGAGTGGCTCTGGTAACGGGCATTCCGGCAATCGCGGGCAGAGGCCTTTTTGCAGGGCTGTTTGGGTGGATTTATCGCGCACAAGGCAGGTTATTGTCAGCGCTTTGTTTCTCTGCAGGGCGCTTGCCATTGCGGCGCCCCATGCGCCGCCGCCAATGATTGTGATGTGCTGAGCTTTGCTTGTCATATAGTGTTTTATCTTATTATATTTTGATCATTATCTGGTCATCATCTGATCATGAGTTTAACTGGGGTTTATCAGGGCCGCACGCCGCGCCCTGGTGGCGGGGGCGCTGTATCATCAAGCGGCCATCGCGGACGCGGGGCAAATGCCAGTGAAGAGGGTTGTTGGCGCTGAAAATATTCAACACCTGCCCATGCAATCATTGCGGCATTATCAGTGCATAAAGCGGCAGGTGGCACAATCAGGCGTACATCATAGCGTGACGTGATCTCCTGCAATTTTTCTGAGATGGCTTTGTTCGCCGCAACGCCGCCGGCAACAACCAATGTACGATTGGCGGCAAAATCATCATGTTGCAATGCCTTGGTTAAGGCATTTTCAACACGATCTGCCATACAATCAGTGATGGCAGATTGCAGGCTTGCCGCATAATCTGACAAGCTGTATTGATCACCATATTTTTCAAAAGATTGTGCCAAAGCTGTCTTGAGCCCGGAAAAAGAAAAGTGACAATGATCAGCGCCTTTGAGAGGGCGTGGCAGTGATATGGCTTTGGCATTGCCGTCTCTGGCTGCTTGTTCAATGGCAGGTCCGCCCGGATAGCCAAGCCCCAGAACTTTGGCAGATTTATCAAATAATTCACCTGCGGCGTCATCCATGGTGGTGCCAAGACGCTGATAGTCGCCAACATCCCTGACAAGCAAAATCTGGCTGTGACCGCCAGAGACAAGTAATAATAGATATGGAAAATCCACTTTATCTGTCAGACGCGCGGTCAGGGCATGGCCTTCAAGATGATTAATGGCAAAATAAGGCTTGTCATGAAATTGGGCGATGGCTTTGGCAGCCACTGTGCCAACCAAGACGCCGCCTATTAGGCCGGGGCCGCCTGTAGCAGCGATGCCGTCAATCTCTTCGATGGACATATTGGCACTTGCAAGCGCTTTGGTGATGACAGGGCCAAGAGTGTCAAGATGGGCACGTGCGGCAATCTCTGGTACAACACCGCCATGTTGTGCGTGGATGGCAGAAGATGAGGCAATGATATTTGATAGGATCTGATGATCAGCTGAGACAATCGCGGCGGCTGTCTCATCACATGAGCTTTCTATGCCAAGTATGACAGGGCTCGTTTTTGCAGATGTCTTTTTGTCAATTTGAGGCGTCATGCTCATTTTTTCCTTTGCATCATAGTCATACATCATTAGACAGAAGGCATGAAGTCATATCACGAACTCTTTGCAGAAAAACCTTTGCGGATTGTCACAAGACAGTCAAAGCTGGCGATGGCGCAAACAGACATTGTCACTGCGCAACTGCCACAAATCCCTGTTGAGGTCACCGCTATGTCCACATCTGGTGACGAGATTTTGGACAGGCCATTGGTTGAAATTGGTGGCAAAGGCGTCTTTATCAAAGCGCTTGAGCATATGATGGTGCAAGGTCAGGCAGATGCGGCTGTTCATTCTTTCAAGGATATGGAAACGGTCCTTGCGCCTGATACAAGCCTTTGTGCTGTTTTGCCGCGTGCTGACTGGCGTGATGCGCTTGTTGGTCCTTATAAAAGCATTGAGTCCCTGCCAGAAGGGGCAGTGATTGGTACCTCATCAGTGCGCCGATCAGCGATTTTGCGGCATAGTAGGCCTGATCTTAAGGTTGAACTCCTGCGCGGGAATGTGCAAAGGCGGCTTGAAAAATTAGACCAAGGCGCGTTTGATGCCATTATTCTGGCTATGGCAGGGCTGACAAGGCTTGGGCTTGAAGAGCGAGGTCACCCTCTTGATGATAAGGTAATGATGCCATCTGCCTCACAAGGGGTGATTGCGGTGCAAATTGCCACATCTGATGTGAACAGAGCTGAGGCAATGCGCGCTGTCTTTGCGCCCCTTCATTGCAAAAAGACAGAAATTGTGACCATGGCAGAGCGGTCTTTGCTGGCGCATCTTGACGGGTCTTGCCGGACACCAATCGGGGCGATGGGTACCTTGCAAGATGATGGTATGGTGAGGCTTCGCGCAGTTGTGCTGAGCGCAGACGGGGCGCAGAAATTTGAGGCAGAAGCAACCGCCTCTCAGGAACAGGCGGCCGCATTAGGCATTCAGGTCGCAGACATGTTATTGTCACAATGTGGGGGACGGTCATTTTTGGCCTAGCCATGATTGTGCACATATATCTGAAAAGGCAGTCTGCATGATTTTATCACTTCGAGATGATGACCTTGCCGCCAGTGATTGTGCACGTCTTTTCGCCAAAGGGGTGCCTGCTTTGGCAAGCCCGTCTCACCAGCTTGTAAAATTGCCATTTGATGAGCAGAGCGTCTCTGGCGCTGAGGGATTTATTCTGACAAGTCAGCAGGCCGCCTATGCCTTGCCTGAGACAGGTAAGAACAGGCCTGTCTTTACTGTTGGCAGAGCAAGCGCGGCCTCTGCCAGACAAAGAGGCTATGAAAGGGTCAGATGGGGGCCATCTGACGGGGCCGCTCTTGCCAGAATGATACAAGATGATAAAGACAGTGCAAAGCTGCGCTTATGCTGGTTGCGGGCAAAGGCTATCAGCTTTGATATCGCTTCTGCCTTGCGCCTTTGTGATTTCACAGTTGATGAGCATATTGTCTATGAGATGGCAGCGCAGACACATATGCCTGACAAGGTGGTTGCCGCCTGCCGGTCTGGCGACATCTCAGCCATTATGGCCTTATCCAAATCCCAGTTATCAGCCGCACAGCGATTGCTTGACCACTATGCGTTATGGCACCTTAAAGAAGAGGTTATGTTATATTGTGTATCTGAGGCAGTGGGCGCGTTTGCACATGAGCAAGGCTGGCGAAACATCACTGTGGCAAGACGTAAAAGAGCTTTGTCAGTGCAAGCTTGTGTGATTTGTGATTATCGTCATAAGCGTTCATCTAAGGAGTGAGTCAGGTGGCCAAAAAACAACAAACCGCACCATCAGATGAGCTGGAAGAGGCTGATATCATCGAAGGCACTGCGGATGTGATATCGCCTGATAAGGCGTCTGTTGAGACAACAACCAAAGAAAGCCGAAAGGCCGGTCGCGCTACTGGTTCGGTCTCTGGTGGTGCGGGCTCTGGTGGTGCGGTCTTTGGGGCTGTGGTCTTCATCATAGCAGGGATATCGCTTGGCCTTGGCGTTATTCATTATCAGACCATCAAACAGATGAAGCTTGCGATTACGGATATAGAGCAGGTAGTTAACAAGGCAGGGCAAGAAGAGCAGATAAAAGATATGCTGCAGGCGATGTCTGCATTAGAGCGTGCAAATGAGGCACAAAGCCGTCAGATAGCCGCCTTAGAAACGGCATTGGAAACGGCATTGGAGACGGCACAAAAAGCGGCTGTTCAGCCTTTATTGCCATCACAAGATCGCACTTTTGAAATCGGCCTTTTGATGTGGCTGATTGCAGATGATGATAAGCTTATGAAGATGGCGCCTCTGGTGGCGGCGCTGGCACCATCTGAGGCAAAGGACAGATTATCAGATATCATTACATTTGCCGCCTCTCATCAGATACAAGACCTTATCAGCGAGGCACGCATTTTTACCGCAAGCCAGAGCGCGATCGCATATCAGCCTTCAGCACAAGAGGCAGAACAGTCAGGATTATTATCCCGCATGCAAGGCTGGCTGTCGCGTTCGGTGAATTTGCGGCCTGTCAGACAGGCTGATAAAACCGCCTCATCTGATAAGAGTCTGGCACCAGAAAATATGCCAGAAAATATGCCAGAAAATACATCAGAGACTGTGCAAAGGGCGGTCTCAGAAGATCTGTCAGCATTTGTAAGCTTGCTTGAGGCAGATGAGCGTGCCACAGTGACAGACTGGGTAGGGCGGGCGAAAGCGCGCTTGTCTCTGGCAGATGAGATACAGATGATTGTGATAGATATATTGGCAAGAGAGCGTAACACGCCATGATGTTCAGAGTTCTGTTATTTGTTGTCATTGCGCTTTTTACCGCCTTTGCCGCATCATGGCTGTCTCGTCAGGACGGCACCACCCTTATTACCTGGCTTGGCTATCAGGCGGAAATTAGCAGCTCTTTACTGGTGGTGATTATTGTTGGGTTTTGTCTGACTGTTGTCATGGTCGACAGATTAGTGCGGGCGCTTTTCAGATGGCCTTCTTATGTCTCTGCCGGATGGCAGGCAAGACGCCGCCGCAAAGGTGAGCTTGCTTTGTCTTTGGGATTTGTCGCGCTGGCTGCAGGTGATAACAGAGCGGCGGCCAAACAGGCAAGACGGGCTGAAAAACTGCTCGATAAAGGGATATTAACAGATTTACTGGTCGCGCAATCAAGCTATGCAAGCGGCGATCATAAAGCGGCAGGCCGGTATTTCAAAAAATTGGCAAAAGAAGAGCAGACAGCCTATTTTGGCCAGCTTGGCCTGATGCGCCTGCACCAACATGATCAGTCAGTTGATGTCTCTCAGCTTGCTTATCAGGCGGCGCAAAAAGCATTTGTGCTTGATCCTACTTCAGTTGAAGCAGCGCAAATCATCTTGCGTAAAGCCCTGGAGGAGCGTGACTGGGGCAAGGCTATGGATTGCCTGACACTTTATCTTAATCAGTCAGGTGGTCAGTCTGAGGCTGAAATTGCGCGCGCTGAGGATCTCTATGCCAGATTATCTCTTCAGATGGCTTATGACAGTGATGATAACAAACAGGCCATTATGTATTGTGAACAAGCTTTGAAGCTGAGAGGTGATTTTGCACCGGCAGCTGAGCGGCTTGTGGCGTTGCTGATCAAAAAAGGTGATAAGCGCGGCGCCCAAAAACAAGCTCTGGCGGCCTTTCATAAATTTCCCCATTTAAGTAGTTTGACGCTTATGAGGCAGACGCGCCGCGATAATGACGGCCAGTTTATCAGCCATGTGATGAAAGTAGCGCCATCAACCGCGCGGCCTGATGATGCCTATCTGGCAGTGGCACAATTTGCCATTTCTGTTGGGATCTGGGCGTCAGCTTCACAGGCATTGAGCCATATTTCAGAAGGCTATCATCGCCATAATCACTATTATCTGGTTGAGGCAGATATTGCCAAAGGTCTGGAGGATAGTGAGGGCCATCATCATGCCCTGCAAATGGCAGCTGATGCACCGCGTGCCGGTCTGTGGCAATGCCATCATTGCAAAACAAGTGCGCAGCATTACGAATTAGACTGCTCAGCCTGCGGGGTGCCAGGCCAGATAATCTGGCATTGGTAAGGGGTCAGATGGGGTAAGGGGTCAGATGGCGGCATATCATGCCGCCTTCATCTGTGATATTAGCGTGTTTTTTCAGGCAAAAGCCCTTTGGGGGCAAAGCGTAAAACCAGAAGCAGGATAAGCCCCATTGTCATCAGACGCATATGTGCAGCGCTTGCCAGAAGATGCACGCGAAGCGCGTTATCATCAGCCATAGAAGATGTCAGAAGGTCAATGAGCCACAGGCCAATCGGCTCTGCTTCTACCCAGGCAAACCAGATCAAAAACCCGCCTAAGACAGCGCCTCTGTTATTGCCTGAGCCACCCACAATCACCATGACCCAAATCAAAAAGGTAAAGCGCAAAGGCTGATAAGAAGCAGGGGTGAACTGGCCGTCAATTGTCGTCAGCATAGCGCCTGCAACACCGATAACAGCAGAGCCAAGGATAAAGACCTGAAGGTGGCGGCCTGTGACATCCTTGCCCATGGCCTCGGCTGCGGTTTCATTATCACGGATGGCACGCATCATGCGGCCCCATGGTGAATTCAGGGCTTTTTCTGAGAGATATAACAGGCCAAGTAAGACGATACCAAATAAACCCGCATAGCATAATTTGACAATTATAGAGGAGAATTCAACAAGAGGTATATTAGCTGAGGCAGCCAGTTCCTGAAAAAAAGCAGAATTTTGAATGTCAATTTCATAAGGCACAGGACGCGGCAGGCCGATGACATTTTTGACACCTCTTGTCATCCAATCTTCGAATTTCAGGATCGCGATAATGATCTCTGATATGCCAAGAGTGGCAATGGCAAGATAATCTGAGCGCAGACCAAGAGCGACCTTGCCAACAACCCATGCAGCGCCTGCTGCAAACAAGCCGCCAACAAGCCATGAGACAAGAATAGGCATGCCAAAACCGCCCAAAAAGCCAGAGGTGGCTGGATTGACCTGTTCAATGGCATCAGTGGCAGGCACAAAGAAATAGCGTGCCAGAAAATAGCCGATAATGCCAAGAAGTGTGATGATAAGGCGCCGTTTTGTGCCAGTCGTGCGGTGATAGGCAAAGATAATGGCGATGATGGTCGCCACAACAACCATAAGAGTGACAATGATGCCAGAGCCGCCTGCCGCCCATGCTTCCTGAACAGGCGGGGCTGATACCAAAATCGCAGCAAGCCCGCCAAGGGCAGCAAAGCCCATGACGCCCACATTTAACAGGCCGGCATAGCCCCATTGGATATTCACCCCAAGAGCCATGACAGCTGAAATCAGGCCAAGATTGAGGATCGCAAGTGACAGATTCCAACTTTGCAGCAGGCCGACCGCGATAAATAACAGGGCCATGCCACCGAATAAAAGCACATCTCTGTTCTGAAAATTCATAGCGTTTGCCCCTTAAAAATACCTGTTGGTCTGACAAGCAGCACAATCACAAGAACGGTAAATGACACAGCGAATTTATAATCAGTTGATAAGAGCTGAACCAGACCACTCATTTGCCAGTCTTCTGGCAGCAAATAGCCAAAAAAGCGTTTATAGGCAAATGTCATAAGCACCTCTGAGAGAGCGATAACAAACCCGCCGGCAATGGCGCCAAGAGGTGAGCCAAGCCCCCCGACAATGGCAGCCGCAAAAATCGGCAATAATAATTGCAGATATGTAAAAGGCTTATAGCTTTTATCAAGCCCATATAATGTGCCGGCAATGGTCACAAGTGCGCCGACAAGGATCCAGGTGATCATGACAACACGGCCGGGATTAATGCCTGATAACAGCGCCAGATTTTCATTATCAGAATAAGCACGCATTGATTTGCCTGTGCGTGTTTTATTCAAAAACCAGAAAAGGGCGGCAACACAAATAATGGTGATGATAACGGTAATGCCTTGTGTCATCTTGAGCGCCATGCCTTGTTCAAAGCCTGTGGCTTCTTTGAATTCTCTGGCTGAAAAGATAAAGCGATCCCCGTCTGTGAAATTGCGATCTTTGGGCCCGATGATAAAACGAATCAGGCCATTATAGAAAAACATCACACCAAGTGAGGCAATCATCAAAATCACCGGTGTGGCTTTGACTGATCTGTGAAAGCGATAAACCACCTTATCAGTGGCAAGAAGAAGCATAATTGAGGCGATAATGCCGACCGGAATTGCCAGAAGCGCGGTTGGCAAAGGGCCAAGTGAAATGCCCCAATTTTGCAATGCCCATGTGAATAAAATGACAGACATGGTGCCAAAGGACATTGCCTCGCCATGGGCGAAATTCGAAAAGCGCAAAATCGCATAAATCAGTGTCACACCCAATGCCCCAAGGGCAAGCTGGCAACCATAGGTGATGCCCGGTATCAGTACGAAATTAGCAAGTAAGATAAAGGCGTTGATACTTTCCATAATCCTTAGCCTCCCAGAAACGCTTTGCGCACGTCTTTATCAGCCATAAGCGCTGCGCCTGTATCTGTGTAACGGTTGCGCCCCTGAACAAGAACATAGCCTTTATCAGCGATATTCAGCGCTTGTTTTGCATTTTGTTCAACCATCAAAATTGCAATGCCTGTTCGCGCAATTTCGATAATTCTGTCAAATAATTCATCCATCACAATCGGTGAGACACCGGCGGTTGGCTCATCAAGCATAAGCACTTTTGGTTTGGTCATCAAAGCGCGCCCCACAGCCACTTGCTGGCGCTGGCCACCTGATAATTCACCGGCAGCCTGACGGCGCTTTTCTCTTAAGATGGGGAATAAATCAAAAACCTGTTCCATGGTATCGTGATAATCATCTTCGCGGATGAAGGCGCCCATCTCTAAATTTTCCTGAACTGTCATAGAGGTGAAGACATTGGCATTTTGCGGAACAAATCCCATGCCTTTGGTCACACGTGCCTGCGGGGTTAATGATGTGATATCCTCACCATCCATTAACACCTGACCTTCGCGGATATCTAGCATGCCAAATACCGCCTTCATGGCCGTTGATTTGCCGGCGCCATTCGGGCCAACAACAACGGCGATTTCGCCTTTTTCCACACCGATGGTGCAATCATGAAGAATATCAGCGCCGCCATAGCCGCCTGTCATATTCTGACCAATTAAAAATGCCATTATTTTGGTCCTTGCGCTGCGGTTTTATGTTTGAGACCCGTGCCAAGATAGGCTTCGATGACCTCTTCGTTATTTTTGACTTCCTCGGCGGTGCCTTGTGCCAGAACGCGCCCTTCTGCCATGCAAATGACAGGATCACATAAGCGCGAGATGAATTCCATATCATGTTCAATCATGCAAAATGTATAACCGCGCTCTTTATTTAAGCGCAAAATCGCATCACCAATGGTGTTCAGCAAGGTGCGGTTTACGCCGGCGCCGACTTCGTCTAAGAAGACGATTTTGGCATCAACCATCATGGTGCGGCCCAATTCAAGCAATTTTTTCTGTCCGCCAGATAAGTTGCCTGCCAATTCATCTGCCACATGGCCAATTTCAAGAAAGGCAATCACCTCATCAGCTTTGGCTCTGACGCGCTCTTCTTCTTCGGCTACCTTTTTTGGTGACAGCCATGTGGCTATCAGAGATTCGCCTGACTGGCTTGCGGGGACCATCATCAGATTTTCACGCACACTCAGGGTTGAAAATTCATGCGCAATCTGGAAGGTGCGTAACAAACCTTTGGCAAATAATGTATGAGGTGGCAGGCCGGAAATATCTTCACCATCAAGTAAGACCCGCCCGGAAGTGGGGCGATAATGACCTGCAATCACGTTAAATAAGGTGGTCTTGCCTGCGCCATTAGGGCCGATAAGCCCTGTAATAGCCCCTGTCTCAATGGTAAGAGAGGCGCCGTCAACCGCGCGCAAACCGCCAAAATGTTTGTGAATATCCTCAACCACAATCATAAGATTGCCCCTTCACATTCATGATCCTATTTGGATTTGGATCAGATTATCTTTGTTAAAAAATCATAAAAACATCACAAAACAGCCCGGAACGAACCGGGCTGTCTGATAGTATGTTATCCCTGATATCTTAGCGGTAACCGACCACTGAGATAGCCTGGTCTTTGATCTCAATCTGGCGATAATTACCAGCTGATTCACCAGGGCCGATAAGTTCAACCGCTGACGCACCAACATAGTCAACATCACCACCATCTGCGATGATCTTTAGCGCTTTGGCCAATTCACCCGGGAAGATTTTTTCGCCCGGTGCGTTTGCCACGTCAAAGACCTTGTCTTTTAGAGCAGATGAGTCTGTTGAGCCTGCAGCCTGCATGGCCAACATGATCAAAGCAGCGGCGTCATATGATTCTGCTGCGAAAGCTGATGTGCCGTCAAAGCCATCTGCCATTGACGCAAATTTCGCTGCGCCCGGGCTGTCTGTGCCAGGGTTTGCGCCATATGAGCCGTTCAAATCTGCGCCAATTGCCGCAGGAAGTGAGTCGCCGACCATGCCATCTGGCAGATAGAAGGTATCAAAAGCGCCTGTATCAAGTGCGCCCTGGATGATGCCCTTACCACCCTGGTCAAGATAGCCTGCTACGACAAGAACATCGCCGCCAGCTTGTGCCAAAGCACCAACTTCAGCTGAGTAGTCGCCTTTGCCATCTTCGTGAGCGGCAGAAATGGTGACTGTGCCACCCTGCTTTTCAAAGTTCATCTGGATAGAATCAGCAAGACCCTTACCATAGTCGTTATTTGTGTATGTCAAAGCAATTGAGCTAACATTCTTTTCTTTGAGAATATCGGCAACAATTTGACCCTGACGTGCATCTGACGGGGCTGTACGGAAGAACAGACCATCATCTTCTGCTGTTGATAAAGCTGGTGATGTGGCTGATGGTGAAATCATCACAATACCATTTGGACGTGCGACATTCTGCAATGTTGCACCTGTGACGCCTGAACAGTCACCGCCAACAATCGCAGCAACGCCATCTGTTGTGATAAGACGTTCTGCTGTTGCGGTTGCCGCTGCGGCATCCACACATGTTGTATCACCACGAACAGCTGATACCTTAATGCCACCTAAAAGCGCACCGCTTTCAGAGACTTCGTTAATCGCCATTTCGGCCGCAGGGCCCATATTGGCAACAATTGATTCAATCGGGCCTGTGAAGCCTAAGAATACGCCGATTTTTACGTCTTCTGCTTTGGCTACAGGTACTTCAACGATTTTTT
This sequence comes from Puniceispirillaceae bacterium (SeqCode), assembly GCA_049890215.1. GTDB lineage: Bacteria > Pseudomonadota > Alphaproteobacteria > Puniceispirillales > Puniceispirillaceae > UBA685. Next base: position 96,665 of record JBMHBX010000032.1, read on the forward strand.
CAACTTCGACGATCTTTTCTACTTCAACGATTTCCTTCTGGCCTGAGCCTAAAAGGTAACCAATGCCAAGACCGACAATAGCCGCAATGACGACCATCATTTGGTTGTTTTTCATTTTCCTCTCCCAATAGGATTCATGCATTTCAGTAAACTAAATGCTCTGAGCTCAAGTTTATAATGCAAAAGGTGAGAAAACAACGCATTATTGCGGTCAAATCTAGCAAGAAAATGGCGGTTTTTCGCTCTTTTGGCTTGCTGATGACGTATTTTGTGCGTCAGGGCATGTTCAAGAGGTAAAATAATCTTTGTCTTTTTTGCTCTCACTTATTCCTTTTTCATGCGTTTTGCGTCACAATTGCGCGCATGATTATTGACATAAGACACAAAGCGAGGGCGCGATGATACCGGCCACAAAAATTCTGGCGACAATTGGTGATAAAACAGGCACAGAAGAGATGCTGGAAGCGCTGTTTGACGCTGGCGTGACCATGGTGCGCCTTAATTTTAGTCACGGCACACAAGAAGAACATGCTGCGCGGATTCGCGCTATTCGCAAAGTCGAAGACAAAACCGGCAGGCGGGTCGGTATTCTGGCTGATTTGCAGGGGCCAAAATATCGTATCGGTGTCATGAAAGATGATGTCTTTCTGGCAGAGGGGGCAGAAGTAACGTTTTGTCTTGATGAGGTGACAGGTGATGCGCATAAAGTGCATTTGCCGCATGAAGATATTTTTAAGGCTCTTTTGCCAAATACCACTATTTTGATGGATGATGGCAAGCTGCGTTTGAAGGTCAAAAGCCTGCAGGACAGAGAATTTACAGCGCTTGTTGAGACAGGAGGCCCATTGCGTAGCCGAAAGGGCGTAAATGTGCCTGATGTGGTTCTTGATACCAAACCTCTGACAGATAAAGATCTCTCAGATCTTGCCTTTGCCTTAGAGCAGGGGGTTGATGGTGTGGCTTTGTCCTTTGTGCAAAGAGCCTCTGATGTGATTGAGGCAAAAGCGCTTATCAAAGGGCGGGCCTTTATTTTGTCCAAAATCGAAAAGCCGGCAGCGCTTGATGAGATAGATGATATTATTCAGGCAAGTGATGCGATTATGATCGCGCGTGGTGATCTGGGCGTGGAATTGCCGGCAGAACAAGTGCCGTCTGTGCAAAAAAGATTACTTCGTAAATGCCGTCAGGTTGGCAAGCCTGTGGTTGTGGCAACACAAATGCTTGAATCAATGATCACAAGCCCCACCCCGACAAGAGCTGAGGCAACTGATGTGGCAAATGCTGTTTTTGATGGCGCTGATACGGTGATGTTATCAGCAGAAACAGCGGCAGGTGATTACCCTGTTGAGGCGGTGTCTATCATGCAGCGTATTTTACGCAACACAGAGGCGCATATCGCCAGCCATCCGCAAGACGGGCCAAGCCAGCTTCAGGTTGAGCCTTCTGTCTATCATGCGGTGGCGCAATCAGCTGTGAAACTGGCAGATGATATTGAGGCAGCGGCTCTGGTCGTCTTTAGTGCGACTGGTAATACGGCAGTGCGCGTGGCACGTGAGCGCCCGCAACTGCCTTTGATAGTGATGACACCTGATGAGAATGTGCAGCGCCGGCTTTCAATGTTATGGGGCGCACGATGCTATATGCAAGATGAGACTGATTATGAAACAGCGGTCGAAGAAGCGCGAAAGCTGACTTTGTCTGAAAATATCGGTAAAAGAGGACAACAGATTATTGTTGTTGCCGGTATCCCCTTTGGCAAGGCAGGCACAACAAATTCAATGCGTGTGGTTGATTTGTAAAAGTTATATTAGGCATTTTATGATTTCATCTGTTCAAAAATGGGTCGCACCGATGGTGATGGGGTGCGTGATGTTGACAGGCCTTGGCGCGTGTCAGTCAGGCATTAAGATAGAGCCGGTCGGCGTGGCACCAAGCCCTGTGAAAGCTGCTGAGGCAGTGCCGTTGAGCCGTGATCGGGTGACAAGTGAGTCTGTGCTACATTTGCGTGATCAACTCACGCAGAATAAGCTTGCTGAACAAGCACTGGCTGAGAAGCTCGCTTTTTATGAGCTGCGTGGTCATCAGGTTGTGTCTTTAGATGATGCGCGGGCTGAGAGATTGCAAACCATCTTTGATAAAGTGCATCAGAGATCGCATCTTGCGTCAATGGCACTTCGGCCTGTTCTGGTGGAAAAGGATGTGTTTCAGGCCTATACCATGGGCGGGCTTGAAATCGTTTTTTATACAGGGTTGACGCAAAGCCTGTCTGATGACGGGCTTGCCATTATCATTGGCCATGAAATGGCGCATATTGCGACATCTCATGCTGTTGAGGCTGTTAGCCGTGATGTTGTGAATTTGTCTCATAGCCATGATGGCCGTCTGTCAGGATTTAAGGCGATTGAATCAGAATATGAGGCTGATATGGTGGGATTGCTATATGCGGTTCTGGCAGGATATGACGGGCGAAAAGCACCTGAAATCTGGCAAACATTAAGTGAGATTCAGCATCGCCCGAAATATAATTTATTTACCGCCACCCATCCGCCTGATGAGGCAAGAGCTGCCAGGCTGGCAAGTCAGGCGCAGGCGATTGCCCATTTGCGCGGCAGCACAAGATGGCAGTCTCATCTTGTGTGTAACCCTCTTTATTGTGCTGAATAACAGGCGCGGTGATTATCAGCGTACAAGCACACGCAATTGCGCAAAATCAGCAGGCGGCTCAAATAATCTTGTATAAAGCTGTGTTGTCTGGCCAGGGTTGATGATCTGGCCGGCGGTATCAAGAGGCCATGTGACAAGAGGCGCATTTTGCGCATCTGTTAACACCACCTTCATCTCTTCGGGGGTGCCTTGTGTTTCGCCTGTATTACTGATGGTGATGGTTACCAGTAAAGAGGTGCCAAGATCAGTCTCGCTTACCTCATAAGAGGCAGATTGCACTTCGAATTTGGCAGGTGCAAGTTGCAGGATATTGGTCTCAATAAAACGTGTGACAGATGAATCAGCGCGTTGTGACAGAAAATACAGGCCAAGAGCCACAAATGAGGCTGTCAAAATCAGGCCGAATGATAAGATAGAGGCTAAGATAATGCCGGTACGCTGGCGAGATGATGATGGCAGGGCCGGCGGCAGATCAAAACGTGTTGGTGCGTTGAAGTCAATCTCATCACTACAATGAGGGCAGTTTGGCACAAATGACGGATCATCAAGCTCTTTTTGTGTGACCTCTATTGCGCCGCCACATTCAAGACATTTGATGAGCTCAACAGATGATAATGTATCATCTGTTGATGTGTTATCTGTGGGCATGTCCCCACTATGAAGGTCATCTTCATTTACAATGGCGTGATCATCGGCGGCGTGATCATCGGCGCGCATGACTGCCATTTGTGTGGCGCTTTCTGCCGTGATCTCATAAATATGGGCGCATTCATAGCATGCAATGTCAAAACTGCCGGTGATATCCGGCAATTCAAATTCACAAAAGGCACCGCATGACGGACAGATGGCAGCGCCGGTGGTCTGTAAGACCTGGCTCTGATCTTCGTCTGGCAATTCGTGCGCGTCTGACATGTGATATCCATTGCAGTTAAGATTGTCTTATTTTGCAAAGCAGACCTGCTTGCCGTCTGGTCGCAAAAAAGAATTATGCCACTTTTATTGTCGGATCTTGTGTAATTTGTCAAATTTTAGCATAAACTAATTAATAAGTGATGATGCGGCGATAATAGTGGTTGCGATTATCAGTCTTGTCTTGGCAGGGAATTTCTCAAAGCTTTGAAAATATTGAATAAATTGCGTCATTTTGAGAGAGTAAGGACAAGCGCTCTGGCATTTGGTGTTGCCTGTATGGCGGCTGTTGTCGTGCCATCAGCGGGTAATGCGGCAGCGTCTTGTGACAGTCATCCGCGCTTTTTGCAGATTTCCTATGGGTTTTCATGGTCAGAGACATCACAGGCAAAACTGGCCAATCAGCTTGAATCCGGCTGCCCGACAAATGCCTATCTTGATAAGCTGACATCTCAGGTAGCGCGCAGTTTGCGTGACGAGAATGTGGTCATCAGGCAAATATCTGTGATCCCATCTGATGATGAGGCGGTTATCACCTTGAAGGTGATGACAGATAATGAGGCTGCCTTAGAAGATGGTCGCCCCGGATTGACAGTCTTGTTGCCTTTGATATCGCCGCCAAGTCAGGCGGTTATCACCTCATTAGAAATCATCGGGTCTGCGCAAGAAGGTGATGAGCTGATAGCGCGCTATACCGTGAATGAGAGCGCCTATCAAAAAGGCGGGGGGCAGTTATCAATTGAGTGGCTGCGTGATGATGTGGTTATTTCGGGTGCCAATAAAAGCCGGTACCAGCTGCAAAAAGAAGATGTGGGCGCAACCATTACGGCAAAGCTGACTTATGCCAGTGATATGGCGAGTCTTGAGGACAGGCGTCAGGCTGTTGTCACAACGCCGATTTTAGCTGCGAATTATCCGCCATCTATTGAAAATTTAACGATTGACGGCGTGGCAGAGACAGGCCAGACGCTGACAGCGCGTTATCAGTTTATCGATGAGAATGAGGGTGATACAGAACAGGGAACGCGCTATATCTGGCTGAGAGATAATCTGGCGATTGCAGAGGCGACCGGGCCTAGCTATGTGCTTGGCGCAGGTGATATTGGCAAGCAAATTACCGTTCGTGTTGAGCCGCGTTCAAGCGATGGCCAGACAGGGCAGGCGCGAAGTGCCAGCCTTGCAAAGATTGTGCGCCCAAGGCCTGTGATAGCTGATGAGGCTGTTGTTGAAAATATCATTATTGATGATGAGCAAAAAACGTTAGATGCTGAGAAGCTGGCAGATGAAATCGCTAAAATTGCCACTATCGCAAAGCCAACAAAGCGTCCTGAGCTGCCTGCGGCGGCAGATGAGCCTGCCCTTATTCTGGATGAGGAAGATGAGGCGGCGCGTATCAGGGATGATGACAAAATTGCAGAAAAGGCAGACACAAAAGAGACTGAAACAGAGCCTGAGCTTTTATCAGAGCCGGCACCGCCGCCAACGATTTTAACAGAAGGCTTTGAAATCGCGGCAACTTCACCAAAGACTTTTACGGATATTGCCTTTACGCCAAGTGCGATTTTGCGTGAGTTTGAGTTAAAACGCTCACGCAAGGCAGTGAAAGGGACGCCTATTACGCTTGAGGCGATTAAAACAATTCTTGATGAGATTAACGCGCTTTATCTTGAAAAAGGGTTTGAGTTATCCAGAGCCCTGTTACCAGAGCAGGTTGTGACAGACGGCATTGTGACAATTCAGCTGGTTGAGGCAACAATTGGCAAAATCACCATTGAAAACCGCAAACATCTCAAAGAGGAATTTATCCGCGAGCATCTGTCATCTAAGGAAGGTGATTTTATTTCTCTGAAAGAGCTGGAGCGCTCTATCCGTTCTTATAATCTGTCGAATAAGAGTAAGCTTGCAACAGAATTAGCGCCTGGTGAAGCTTTTGGGCAGACAGATGTGTTTGTTGAAGTGGCAGAGCCGGATAAGGTCGAATTGCCATCTGTGTCTATTGATAATTATGCCAACCAGACCTCTGACTGGCGCCAAAATGCCTTGTCGATCACGATGAATAATCTGGCAGGTATCGATGATGAAACAGCCTTGTCTTATTCAGATTCCAAAGGCTCGACTTCTATGTCAGGCAGCTTTTCTGCGCCGCTTGATAATCAGGGGATGAATCTATCTGTGGCGTTATCAAGTTCAGATACCAAGATTGTGGCAGGCTCAGAAGAGACTGTGGGTTATCGTGGCTCTGCCAGTTCTTTTGCTAGCACCTTGTCAAAGCCGGTCGTGCTGGGGGATGAATATTCGGTTTATCTGTCAGGCACCTATGGGGTGAGTAAAAGTGACCTTATTCAGCCGGTGACAGGGGCTATGTTATCGAAAAGTGAAGTGCGAAAATACTCACTTGCCATGCCGTATAGCTATAATAACGGGACAACCGCCTTTTCGGTGGCGCCATCATGGCATGTTTTGAATGTCACGACCAAAATTCCGGAGCGTGAAAAATGGATGCAAAAGGTCAATGTTGATCTGAGCGCCTCTCATTTTTTATCTGATAAATGGACTCTGAACGGGCGGGGCAAGCTGCTTTATACAAGAGCGCGTGATATGATAAATATGCCTTCTGAGATCCTGTCTGTAGGTGGCCCGTCATCTGTGCGTGCCTATCAGCCAGCTGAATCATCTGGTTATCAGGGGTATTTTGTCTCAGGGGAATTGCGCACCGATCTGGCAAATTGGGAAGATATCACAATGCCTGATTTCATGCCGTCAGCGCAGACTTACTTTTTCTTAGACCATATGATGGCACAGTCACAATATAATGTCAGAAGCAGAGCTGATTATTGGTCAGGCTATGGTGTGGGTTTTCAAATTCCAAGCATTTTCAATCTGTTAACATTCGATGTCTATTGGTCTGAGGCGCTTGATGGTGACATTCATGAAGAAGAAAAAGAATTCTATGATGATGAAATGTTCCAATTCTCATTATCAGCCAGATTCCGTATCGAATAGCGAGGACGATGAAAACTTGCGATTCGCTATTAAAATATGGTACTAAACATTAGTTTTATTTGAATAAAAAAGGATCAGCGCAATGTTCCGTGAAGGGTTTAATCTCATTTCAGCGTTATTAGTTGGATGGTTCGTGCTTTCATTAATGGGTTTTCTGCTCATCGGATGGTCTTATTTGCAAAATAGCGTGTATGAATCCGGCCTCAGAAATGGCCTTGAGAGCGGCGCCTCTCAGGCGTCCGGTCAAATCTATAATGATATCATCAATAAAGCTGCCAATGATGAATGTAACACAGTCTTCATCCAATATGATGGAAGGCGTGTTGATCTGATTAATGTGCAATGTCTGCAGACCTTATCTCAGCCGGGCGCTGATGAGGCGGCGGCTGTTGATGAGAACAGAGGGTAATGCCCATCATGGTAGTCATCTGCGGATAGAGCGGTCATGATGTTTGGTCGCTTGCGAAAATCAAAGGGATTCAAATTTGCAACATATCTGACAGGTATGTTGCAATTTGCGTTTCCGCCCTATGCGATTGCGCAAAGCGGTGAGCCTCAAATTGTGCTTGATGGCCGAACCTCTACTCAGCTTATTATCAATCAGAATGTCACAGATGTTTATACATCTACCGTGCTTGGCAATACGGGCTTTAACTCATTTTCAGTATTTAATGTTTATGAGGGTAATGAGGTCAATCTGTATCTGCCTGACGGGGCAAGCGCCCTGATGAATATGGTGCATGATCAGCAAACTGTTATTGATGGTTATCTGAATGCCTATAAGGACGGCAAAATTGGCGGTGATGTCTATTTCCTCAATCCGCATGGGGTGATTGTGTCCAATACGGGTGTGATGAATGTGGGCTCTGTCCAGCTTGTCACCCCTACGCAGGATTTTATGGCCAATATGTTTGGCGCTAACGGGATGATAAGCGCACCACAAGTCACGCTTGTCAAAGACAGCCAGGTCCCCTTATCACCTCTTGGGCTGATTTCTGTGCGCGGCAGTGTGAATGCGACTGGTGGCGCCAAGATATCAGCAGAAGATGTGAGCGTGACAGGCACCATTGAAACAGGCAGTCAGGCAGTTGTTGCCATTGATAATCTGGTCAATCTGGGTGCAAGCGCCTTTGATGGTGGCGCGATGGTTGATTTATCTGATGTTGAGGCGGGTATCTCTGTTTTTGCAAATGATGATGTCACGCTTGCCGGGCGGCTTGGCGCAGATGGCGCCACCAATCAGGCGGCTGGCGCGATTGATGTGCGTGCCGGTGATGATATTTTTGTTCAGGCAGGCGCTGATCTGTCTGCTGACGGGCAGGGTGCCAACAGCGATGGTGGCACAGTGATTGTCTTTGCGGATGATGCAGCTGTCTTAGGCCAAGGTGCGCGCCTGTCTGCAGATGGCGGCACATCTGGTGATGGCGGGTTTGTGGAATTTTCGGCCATTCGTCTTGTTGAGCTTGCAGGTGGTCGTTTATCAGCAGCGGCGATGGACGGCACTGATGGTGCGGTGCTGATTGATCCTGATGATATTGTGATTTCCGCTGATTTGCTTCGTGATACCTCTTTGAATGGTGGCACAGGTGATGCTGACAATAACACAAGCTGGAATGCCGGCGCCCTGACATTGCAGGCTGCCAACAGCATTACCGTCAATGATAATATCACCATTTCAAGCAGACGTGTCAGCGCTGCCAGTGATGCCTCAGCCCATCGCACTGCCAATTCTGTAGATGATTCAGGTGCGATTATTCTGCAATCTGATAATATCTCTATTGGGGCAAATGCCGTGATTACTGCCAAAGCAACAGGTAGTTTTGCGGCAGGTGATATCACCCTTGACGGGCGCATTGTAGAGGTTCAGTCAGGCGCCGAAATTGATGCCAGCAATAGCGGGTCCGGGGCAGCAGGCGCTGTTCTGATTGATGTGGATGACAGAGATAATGCGTCAATCACCTTGAGCGGTGCGACCATTTCAGGCGGCAATGTGACCTTAGATGCAGATGCCAGCTTTACGCCTGGCGGGGTCTATGATGACCCGACTGCCAAGGCCAATGCAGAAGTGATCCTGACCAATGCGGCAGAGATTATTGCCAGTGATAATATCACCATCACAGCAGATGCCACGCAAAACAGACATGCTTATTCCGGCGGTGTATTGGTGCAGTTTGATGCAAGACGTGCGTCAAGCGCCATTGATTTGCGCGGCGCGACATTAACAGCTTCAGATGATATCACAATCGGGTCTGCTTCGGTGATTCAGACAGATATGTCACCAACAGGCTGGTCATCTCTTGCAAGTTTGCTGCCTTTGAATGTGTCTGTGGCGGTGACTTATTCCACCTCTGATATTCTGATTGACGGGGCAAGTAATATTACCGCTTCTGGTACATTATCTGTGAATGCAGATGCGCTGACGCAAAGCACGATTTTATCACAATCCAACTCAGCAGGTGCGTCTTTGGTGGCGGCTGTTTCTGCGACTGAGAACAGGGCGACTTTGGAAATTGCCGATAATGCGAGCTTGTCAGGTGCAGATGGTGTCACACTAAAGACCAAAGGTAAGACACAAGTCACAGCGATAGCTGATGCGTCTGCAGGCTCTATTGCAAGCTTGTCAGGTGCGATTGCCATAGGTGTTGGCGTGGTGCGCGATAATACCACAACACTGATAGGTGACAGCGCCTCTATCACATCATCTGCCGGTGATATTGCTGTGCTTGCTGATAGTCAGTCTCAGACAGTGTTCGCAGCGCGCGCTGCCAATGATGATAATTTTACCGCAACAGTTCAGTCAAAATTTAACGCAGGTATTGATGATACCCCTGAGTTAAATCAGGATTTCCTTGGCGTGAATCTGGCAAGCTTTTTGAAAAGTGAAGTGATATCACAAATCACCGAAGTCACGAGCCAGATGGATGCCAGTGAGCAAAGTGGCGGTGGGATTCAGCTCTCAGGTGCGCTGACATTTTCGGATGTGAAAAATGATACGCATGCTTTTGTGAAAGGCAACGGCGCGCAAGCCCCGTCTTTAACGGCCTCAAATGGTGCGATTGATATCAAGGCGCGTGCTATCACACAAGCGCAGGGCTTTGCCTCCGGGCGGACAGATAACGGATCTGTTGGCGGCTCTGCCGGTATTGCGATACAGCTGATTGAAAACCGCCTGTCTGCCATCGCAGAAGGCACAGACAGCGCCAATGTCAATCTGACAAGTGATAATCTGACGGTCGCGGCTCTGACGCAAGCTTATGAAGATAATGTAACTGACACGAATAAATATAATATTTTTGCTTCATCAGGTGTTGGTAATGATGGTGATTCAGATGAGGTTGGCATTGCAGGCGCGATTGCTGTTCAGATCTCAAATATCAATGATGTGACTGCTGAGATTGGCGATAATGTCAGTGTTGGCGTAGATGATGGCGTTCTGGTCACCGCTTCGAATAATACCGAAATCAAAGTCAAAGCAGACGGGTCAAAAGGCGCACAGGCAGCCTCAGATGAGTTTTTTGCCGTGTTAGATGATAACACACCATCTGAGCAGGTGGTCAAAACCAATTCTGTTTCCGGCAAGCTTGGCATTGGTGCCTCTTTTGCTTTTGCGATTACGGAAAATGATGTGATTGCCCGGGTTGATGGCGGTGCGCTTTTCACTGGCACTGATAATCTGACAGTGAGCGCTGATCAGATTTCAACCACACAATCAGAGGCGCGATCATCTGGTAATGGCGGCATTGCGCTTGTACCTGTAGCGGCGATTTCGGTGGCGCGCAATAACGCGCTTGCTTTGATTGACAGTGGCGATAGTGCGCTGAGCCTGTCTGATAAGACAACTATCTCATCATCTCAGGATGTAACCACTTCTTCAGTTGGTAACGGGGCGGCGGCGACTGGCGGGGATTCATCTCTGCAGGTGGCGGTTGGTTTGTCGGCAGGTATTTCTGTCAGCTTTGATAATAATACCGCGCGCTTATCACGCAATTTGACATCTTCAGGCGGGCTTGAGATAGCGGCCCTGACAAGTCATGATATTCAGTCAGGTGCCCAGTCATCTGCAGAAAAAGTCGACCCTGAATTGATTGAAGATGCTGATGAGCCGGAAGAAACTGAAGAAAATACCGCTGATAATGCGTCAAATAATTCGACCACTGATACCGTTGACAGCTTGCTTGGCACAACCAACGGGCAATCTGGCAAGGTGGTGAATGCAGATGCTATTAAGAATAAGCTGAATACGAATTTCTCGAATGTGTCTGGTGGTGATACACCGGCAGGGGGGCCGTCTTCTGGCGGAGATGATGGTAAGGCGGTTGCCATTGCAGGCGCGTTTGGTGTGACCTATGCTGAATCTGAGGCCGTTGCAGAGATTTCAGCAAATGTCGCTGTGAATACCGGCTCTGATAATGTGACAATTTCATCACTCAAAAATACGGATATGACCTCTACGGGTGATGCGTCTACTGGTGGCTCTGATTATAATGTCGGTGGTGGTGTCGGCCTGAATATTGCCAAGAATAACAATACGGCCCTTGTGGGTGAGGGTGTGTCTGTCTCAGCCTCTGGCTTGTCAGTGACGGCCGGCATGCGCGCCCAATTAGCAGATGATAATTCATCAGATGTGACCAATGTGATCGCCGCCTCTGCAACATCTGGCTCAGGGACAGGTGAAGTTGCCATTGCTGGTGCGGTGGCGCTGAATGTGGTGCTTGAGAATAATGCAACAGCGCGGATCGCTGATAATGCCACTTTGCGTCTGGCAGGTGGTGATTTGGTGGTTGAATCAACCGCCACCACCTCTTATGACGCTGCGTCTAAGGCAACGGTTGGCAAAGAGGCAGGTCTGTTTGCCGGCATTGATGCTGCGCTTTCAGGATTGCAGGATATCACTGTCTGGACATCTGCGATTTCAAAGAATTTCACGAATTTGACCACCTCTGCTGTGAATAAGGCTTAATCAGAAGGCACCTTGTTCCAGGATTCTGAAGGCGGCGGCGGAGATGATGATAGCGGCGGCGGAGATGAAGGTGGTTTTGGCCTTGGCGCCGGTATTTCGATCAATGCCATTATCGAAGATGAAACAAAAGCCGTTGTTGAAGATAATGTGACATTTACAGGCGCCGGTCGTATGAGCGGTATTCGCGTGGCTGCGACTTCGTCTACGGATATCAAGACAGATGCCTTTGCCGGTGCAAAGCCGGGGTCCGGTAATGATCCGGCGGCGAAAACATCGCTTGATGCGGCGGTATCAGTGGGTGTTCTGATCAAAGATGTGGATGGCTATTTCGGCAGTGATTCAACCGCGCAGACAGATGGTAATGTTGATGTGATATCAACTGCAAATACTGTCTCTAAGGCAACTGCCAAAGGAGAGGTGTCTGCCTCTAGCACGGCGGTTGGTGCGTCTGTTGCGGTTGGCGTTGTGCTTGAGACAAATGAAGCGGTTTTGAATTCAGATTTGAATCTGGCCTCAGGTGGCGGCCTCAGGGTGCAGGCAGATACAAATGCCACAGATATTGTATTGGCAGATGCGACTGCGGCCGGTGCGGCGCTTGATAAATATTCAAATAAGCTTGGCGTTACAAAAGGTGATTTGCTTGGCACAACACGGGCAGGATCATCAGATGGCGGCACACCAACTTCTATGTCTGCTTTGAATGGTGATTTCACAGGTGGTGACGGCGCTGATTTTGATACAACCGGCTCAAATACCAATACGCCAAATAATGAAGGTGGTGAATCAAAGCAATCAGGCTCAATTAATATCGCGGCCTCTGTTGCGGCAAATTGGGCTGATCACCTGTCGCGGTCATTTATTTCTGATAATTTGTCTATCACAACCGCCGGAGATGTTTTGGTTGAGGCGACCAATGATGCAAATTACCGCACCAGAGGGTCTGGCATGTCGGTCTTTGCTGACAAATCAATCGGGGTTGGGGTTGGCCTGCTAAAGACAGGACAGGCGACTGAGGCTGAGATTGGTGAGAATGTCACGATTAATGCCGGTACCAGTGATGTGAATGTCAGAGCGATTAGTTCTGAAAATCAGGGATATGATCCTGATAACAGCTCTTTGAGTTTTGGTGGCTATGCCTCTGCTGAGGGGATTGCCGGCGCCGGTGGTGGTGAGCTTGGTGTGGCCGGGTCTTTGGCGCTGACGGTGTCTTATGATCGTCAATTGGCACGTATTCGCAAAAATACCACCATCTCTTCTGCGGCGAATGTGGGCATTGTCTCGCGCGCAACAAACAAGATTGTGACCAGAGCCTGGGCGATGGCCCTTGCATCTGATGCGACTTGTGATGATCCTGGTAATTGCGGCAGCTCTAGCGGTGATAAAACAGCTGTTGGCGCGTCTATCGCTGTCAATGTGGTGATTGATAATAATTCGGCTGAGATTGGTGAAAATGTCGATTTGAGCGCGGTGACAGATAATGTGAGCGTGCAGGCAGAAGATCTGAAGCCATCTAATGCTGTGTTCCTGCTTGATCCTGAGGATGAGAACACAGATACAGAATCCTATTTGCAGGCAAATTATACCGCTACTTTGCAGAATTCATCTTATTATGCAGAGGCCATTGCAGGCGGGGCGGCGCAAAATGGTAATGCCGGCACAGGGTCTCTTGCGGTGACTGTCTCAGTTGGCAAGACACAGGCGCTTGTTGGTGAAGGTGTTCAAATTGGCGGTGATAATTTTAATGTCACAGCCTATAATTCATCAGATGCGCGCCATGTGGTTGGCGCAGTCGCTCTGGCAGATAAAAAAGCGATTGGCGCCTCTATCTCAGGGATCTATTTGCGTGAAAATGTCGCTGCCATTGTCGCCCAGAATAGTGACGGGACAAATGCTGATAATGTGACTGTCTCCATATCAGGTGATATGAATGTGGCAGCAACGGCTGATCAAAATGCGCTAACCATTATGGCTGCGGGTGGTGTGTCTTCAAATGATTTGGCGCTTGCCGGTGCGTTTGGATTTAATGTTCTTGATACAGATGTTGAGGCGCGTATTCGCCAGAATACGACTGTGACCTCTAGCGGTGGATCTGTTTCAGTGAATGCCACAAGCCTGACAGATATTCAAAATTTCGCTGTGGCAGTTGCCGGCTCTGGCGGGTCAAATTCAGTGGGTGGTACTTTGGCGCTGAATTTATTCCTGACAGATAAAAAAGCCATCATCGGGGATAATGACACTGTTGATAATAACATAGCGATAAGCGCGGCTGATGATGTGAATGTCGGGGTGACAGCCAAGCAGGAAATTATGAATGGTGTGATTTCAGCTTCTGTGTCTACGTCAAGCAATGCGGTCTCAGGCGCTTTATCTGCCAATATTATCAAAGGTGAAAGCCATGCGCTGATACAAAAGGGCGCTGATGTGAACACGGATAGCTCTGTGTCTTCAAGCACACAGGCCGTGTCTGTCACAGCCAAGGATAATACAACTCTGACAGATTTAACCGGCACGCTGGCAGCGTCCAGCTCTAATTCTGTTGGTGTGGCTCTGGCTGGCAATGTGATGTTAAAAGATGTCAAGGCAGGCATTAATTCTGTGGTCAATGCAGATGAAAATGTCATGGTGACAGCAGAAACAGTACAAAATCTGACAGCGACCACTGTGGGTATTGCTGCGTCAACAGGTGGTTTTTCCGGCGCAGGGTCTGTCTCAGTTGGTTTGGTGCAATCAAAAACATATGCAGAGATAGGATCTGATGCGGTTATCACAACAGCCGGCTCTGTTGGTGTGCATGCAGGTGATGATACAGATATCTTTATGCTTGAGCCGGCAGCAAGCTTCTCATCCGGGGGCACTGCGCTTGCCGGTGCTGTTGGGGCTGCTGTGTTTGATGGTGAGACAAAGGCACGTATCCTTAGCAATGCGACTGTGACTGCCTATGGTAATTCAACCATGGAAGTCGAAATTGACAGCACACAGACATCATCACCTCTTTTAGCCAATATCTTTGGCGGTGGTGATAATGAGACACGTAACGCGCTTGGTGATTTCAATGATAATTTCACCTTTGATAATATTAAGGATTTGTTCTTAACAGAGACAAGAGATACGCAAACAAAACGCGGCGTGTCTGTATCTGCTGTATCTGATCAGGATGTGATCTCAATCGCGGCCTCTGGTGCGGTGTCTTCTGATACGGCGATAGCGATTTCCCTGTCAGCAGGGGTTGGGATTAATGAGACAGAAGCCAGTATCGGCAATGGCGCGACAATCAATCCGGATATCACACTAGCGCATAGTGACCAGGATGTGACTGTCAGAGCTATCTCGGATACCTATTGGGTGGATTTATCAGCGGCGCTTGGTGTTGGTACCGGCTCAGCAGGTGTTGGTGTTGGCGCTGATGTGGTTGTGCAGGTCAAAGAAACAGATGCCTTTATCGCGCAAAATGCCGTTGTCAAAGCAAACCGCAATGTGGAGGTTCAGGCAGCTGCCAGAGATAAGGTTATTAATTCTGCGGCAACCATCGGTGTAGGGTCTACTGCAGGTGTGGCAGGTACAGCCTCGGTGGCGGTGATCGTCAATGATACAGAGGCAAAGATTGATGGTGATGTCAAAGCCAATGATAATGTCAGTGTTGATGCTGACGGCACTTCTGAGCTTATTCAGATTGCAGGTGCCGTTGGCGGCGGTGGCACAGCGGGTATTGGTGCCTCATTCGGGATCGCCGTGGTCAAAGGTGAGACCAGAGCCATCATAGGCAATACGGCGCAAGTAGATGCGATTGGCACAACAGCCGTAACAGCAGATGCGACCGAAAATTCCGTGGCAGCGGTCTTGGCAGGCGGTATTGGTGGTACGGTTGGCGTGTCTGTCTCTGCCGGTATCAAGGTTCATGATTCAACCACCACGGCGCAAATTCTGGGCGGCGTCAATCAGCGTTTTGATAATGCAAGCTATCTCAATCAGGATGTGGCAGTCAGAGCCACAAACCGCGTTACAACCATTGATGTGATTGGCGGTATTGGCGGCGGCGGCACTGTGGGTGTTGGTGTGTCTTTGAATGCGCTTGTGGTTCATAATAAGGCGCAAGCCTCTATTGAAGGTCTGGTGCGTGCTGAGCGTGATATTGACGTTGAAGCCATTTCAGAAAAATCGACTAAGAATTTCACCCTTGCCGGTGCAGCAGGCGGCACTGTGTCTGTGGCAGGTAATGTGGCGGTCTTGCTTGTTGGTGCGCAGGCTGATGAGGAAACTGACAAGCAGATGACAGGCTCTGGTGACAATAATCTGGCTGATGAAGCTGATAGCCGGAATAACTCACTTGTGGTCTCTGATATCATTAATGATAACAAATCTGATGGTGACTATTCGCGCACAGGCACAGCCTTTAGTGATGTGGCCACTGCGATTGATGCCAAGCAAACCGAAACCTTTATCGGGACCAAATTTAATAATTTTGACAACACAACTTCGCTTAACAGGACAAAGGCCTTTATTACCTCTAGTGCAGTGGTAGAGGCAGGTGGTGATCTGAGCGTTGAGGCAGAAGATACCACAAAGACAGTCTTTACCGCAGGCGCCATTGGCGGGGCTGGTGTTGTGGGTGTGGGTGTGACAGTTGGTGTCTTGCTCGTCAATAACACGGCGCAGGCCTATATCGGAAATGGCGCCACCGTCAATGCAAGCGGTAAAACCCTTGTGCGGGCACGTACATCTGAGAATGTCGGCTCTGGTGCATTGTCAGCAGGCGGCGCGGGTATTACCTCTGTCCAAGGGGTGGTGATGGCACAGGTCACTACGTCAAAGACACATGCCTTTATTGATGATAATGCCAATGTGAATCAGACTGATAACTCATCTTCAACTCAGGAAGTCGCTGTGATGGCAGAAAGTGATACTGATTTGGTATCCGTCTCTGGTTCTGGCGGCGGGGCGCTTGTTGGCGTCGGTATCACAGGGGATGCGGTGGTCCTTGATAAAGAGACCAAGGCCTATATTGGTAATAATGCGCGCGTCTCATCAGGTGGTGATATTGCCGTAGATGCAGATGCTGAAACAGATATTATTCAGGTCGCTTTGTCGATTAATGGCGGGCTTGTCGGGGTAACAGGCGCTGCCGGTATTGTGGTTGCCAAAAACAGAACACAAGCGCAAATCGGTAATAATGCGATTATTCATGCCACAGATTCTATTCGTCTTGAGGCAAAAGATGATACTGAAATAGATGCGATTGTCCTTGCCGGTGCCGGTGGTGCGGTAGGTGTATCTGGTGCCTTTGGGACGTATATTTTCAAATCAAAGACTGAGGCGATTATCGGCTCAGATGCGAGAGTGACAGCTCTGGCACAAGGTAGTGGTATGGACGCTGCTTCTGGGGTGATTGATAATAATTCATCTTCGGTGACAGCAAAGCAAACACGCAATCAAGCAGGTGAAGAGACAACAGATAATTTCACAGTTGTTGATACACAATTTGATAATGATACTGTCAATGGCCTTAGTATCGCGGCTATCACAAATGAAGATGTGAATTTTGCGCCTGTTGGTCTTGGTTTCGGGGCAGTGGGTGTCGCAGGTGTGGTGGCAACGACAGTGGCCAATTCAACGACCAGAACCAAAATTGGTGATAACACGATCATCAATAATGATCTGGCAAGCGCGGCGTCTGATCAAGATGTGCGCATGTTCGCAAAATCAAATACCTTATTGAATAATATCTCATCTGGTATTTCAGCAGGCGGGGTGGCGGTCTCGCTTGATATTGATACACAAGTCTTTACCAAGACTGTTGAATCTGTGGTGGGTGATAATGTCACCTTAAAGGCCAATCAGAATATTGATGTTGAGGCCAATAGCGTTGACAGAATTTATCAGACAATGGTGTCTGTTGCAGGCGGTGCTAATGCGGTTGGTGGTATCGTTGGTGTGTCTGTGATTGCAGATGATGTGCGCGCCACGATCGGAGATGATGCGATAATTCGTGCAGGTGATAATCTGACGGTGAAGTCTGATCAGGAAATGCATTTGGTACAGACAGCCGGTAATGTGAGTGTCGGCTTTGGTGGGGCCGGTATCGGAACATCACTTGGTGTGCTGGTCGCTAAATCATCAAATACAGCGCGTATTGGCGATAATGCTGATATCGCTGTCCGCAATCAGCTTGTTGTGTCTGCGAATACAGATACCAATCTCAATCAGAATATCATCGGTTTTGCCGGTGACCCAACGCTTGCGATTTCAGGCTCTCTTGGGATCAATATCCTGAAGACAAGCACTGTGGCTGAGATTGGGGATGATGCGCAGATTAACCAGGTTGCTTCTTATAATGATAACAGCTCACAAAGCATTTCTGTCATTGCCAATGATAGTGTCAGCACACAAGGCGCAGCAGGGGCGGCGGCATTTGCAGGGGCAGGCGGTGTTGGCATTGGCGTTGTTGCCACTGTGACACGCAATACGGTGAAAGCGCGCATTGGTGAGAATCTGGTTGCAACAGCGCAAAATAATGTGACGGTGCGCGCTGATAGTACCAAAGATATCTCCAATCAGGGGATCGCAGCGGCAGGCGGTCTTGGCCTTGGGGCGGCCGGCTCTATGGCCCTGACCTTGATTGGTGGCAGTATGTCAGATAATGCGTCTGAGAATCTGTCAAATGACAATGGTGATATGGTCGCAGAGGCGGCAAGTGATGCTGGTGAAAATCGCGGCACTTATGATAATGATTCAGCCAAGAGCAACACGGCAGCTTATACAGAGGCTGATGATAATGAGACGCTTAGCCTTGTTGCGGCACAAACAAGCGGCATTGATAATGATATTAATGGCTCAGGCGCTGATTCAACACTGGCTGAGATTGGTAACTCTGCCACGATCACAGCCAATGGCAAATTGGCAGTTGAAGCAGAAGAGACCTTAAAATTATCTCAGATTTCAGGCGGCGCTTCTGGTGGTGCGGTTGGTGTGGGCGGCTTTGTTGCGGTCGCTGATTATGCAGGCTCTGTGACAGCGCGCATTGGCGATAATAGCGTGATTGATAATATTTCCTCTTTATCTGTCACAGCGACTCTCGATAGCGGCGCGAATAAAATCATTACACTACCTGATGGATCAAACCTTACTGTTAAAGGTGTGAATTCAACCGTGATTGGCGCCTCTGTTGGTCTGGTTGGTCTGGCGGCCTCTGTATCGCAGGTGAATTTGGCCGAAAATGCCACCGCTGAGATAGGAGATAATGTCACCATCACAGCCGGTAATGATACAGGCACGGTAAAAGTCGAAGCGCTAAGAGATGTCGATGCTGAGGTCAATGTGCTTGGTGTGGCAGGTGGTATCGCGGCGGCGGGTGTGTCTTATGCCGGAATCACAGCAACAGGGAATTCACGCGCTATCCTTGGTGATGATGTCAGCTTTGGCACAAATACAAATCGTTTTGGGACAACCACCATCAAGGCACGCAACCTGTCAACGCAAAAAGCCCGCGGTGTCTCAGCAGGTCTGGGGGCTTATGGCGCAATTGTCGGGGCGGTTGTGAAATTAAATGACAGTGGCGATACCAAAGTCATTATTGGTGATGACAGTGCCATTAACAGTAATGGTATTTTGACCATCGCCTCTGATGACAGAGCGCGCAATGATAGTGAGGCAGTTGGTGTCGCGGTGTCTGGCGGTGTTGGTCTGTCAATCATATCATCAAAAGTCAGTGTCTCGCGTGACGCGGTCACACAAGTTGGTGATAATGTCACTTTGCGCGGTAACGGGCTTGCGATTTCATCATCTATTGGTGAACTTGGCCAGAATATGGCGAAGTCAGATGTGGTTGGTGCAGGCGGCGGCTTGTTGGTTGGTGCCACAGGCTCTGAGAGTATCATCACCAATGATGCTGATACAAAAGTCATCTTTGGTGATGACAGCCAGCTATATGCAAATCAATATAGTGGCGGGTTGCAAACAGCTGCTGACAGCCTGATTTCAGCGACTAACTATGCCAATGTGCGTAATGAATCTAATGCGATTGCCATTGGGGCCGTGGCCATTGGCGGGCATGTGACACGCACAACACAAACAGGTGGCGCGCTTATTAAATCAGGGCAAAATGCTTCTGTTGATGTGAGAGGCAATATTGATTATCTGGCCTTATCAGACAGAAACACACAATCAGTCTCTGTTGCCGGTGCAGGCGGCCTTGGGGCGGTGACAGCCGGTGAGGGGATCATCTCGCATAATTCGGCAGCGCGCATTCTGTTTGATAATGGCAGCTCAGCTGGCAATGGCGCTTCTATGACCATCACTGATAACATCACAATGACAGCGCGCAATGAAGATATTTATGATGGATCTCTTGATGCAGGCGCGGTGGCGGTTGCCGGTGCCACTGGTGCCAAATTACGCAATAATGGTGTTGCTGTTACCGAAATTGATTTAGGTGATTTTGCAGATGTTGGCGCGCATAATTTTACCGCCACAACACAAAATGATCTTGCCAAAACAGGGCTGAATGAGAATTTCAGATTTGATGGCGGCGGCGGTATTTCTGTGACAGTGGGTGATTCACGCACAACACAAGCACAGACAAACCGCTTTGATACAGGTGATAATTCATCAATCGCGCTTCGCGGCACAGGTCTTGCACAAGGCAAGTTAAGCCTGAACGCTCATACAGATGTCACTGCCAATGATGAAATGGTCCTCAATACAGGTGCGCTTGTGGGTGTGCCGGTATCAGATACAGCGATCACGGCAAGTGCAAGCAATAATATGGTCATTGGCCAGGGCGCCAGTTTGACGACTGCCAGAGGTGATGTCGCTATTTCTGCAAAACTGGTTAGTGATATTGAGGCAAGTGCCAAGACATCTGTCTGGGGTCTGGCAGGGGTCGGTGCCACTGGTAAATCTGATGCGTCTCTGACCTCATCAAATATCATTGATTTTGGGACTGATTCCATTGTCACAGGTAATGGTGCGGTGTCTGTTACAACCAATGAGTCTCTTGAGCGCATGGATGTGATTGCCAAGACGAATATCTATAACAACACGCTGATTGCCGGCATTTTTGGTGAAAAGGCAAATGCACATTTAAGCCACAATACCCATATCCACATCAGAGAAGGCGCCAAGCTGCAATCTGCCAGAGATTTATCTGTCAAAGCAAGTGACGGCACACGCAATGTTGCAGGTAAGGGTGAGAAGACATGGTTGCAATATGTTGGTATTGCAGTTGTGCCTTTGAATGGTTCTTTTGGCAGAGAGACAGGCACAACCACCAAAAAGATTACCTTGGACGGCTCTGTGGAAACAGGGGTGTTTTCAACACAATATCTGACCTTTGGGCGTGATTTTGGTACCTTTATTCAGGATCCTGATAATGCCTCTGGTGTTATCAGGCGCCCTATTTCGAAAATTGGCTCACAATGGGTTTATACAGATAATAACACTGTGGCGCGTCTGACGATTGATAATTTGACAGGTGATGCAGCCTTGTCAGCGAAATCACATGATCATCTGGGCTTTGAATTTGAAACAAATCAGAGTTTTTCAAATGATATTCAAAGCCAGATTGATAATCTGACAGCGACCAAAGCGGCAACAAATGATGCCCAGCAAGCAGCGCGTCTTCAGCAGCGTATCGCCGCCCTTGATAACCAGACTGCGTTCTATAACAACCAAAGTGACGGTGATTGTGCAACAGCGCAATGTGAAATCAATGCGGTTCAGGATAATATCACCGCGATTAATACCTTGCTGGCTGATAACAGCACACCTGAGTCTGATAAGCCGTTATTGCGCGAGAAGCGCGATAATCTGACCGCGGCTCTGGCAGTGATGCAGTCAGATAATTATACCTTTGATCCGCCAGAAGATTATTCTGTGACACTGGCAGCGATTCAAACGGAAAAGACAGCGCTCCAAAATGAGCTGAATGCGCTTGGCAATAGCGGTGATCCAACTCTGGCCACTCAGATTGATGCTGAGATTGCGTTTTTGACGGCCATGCGCTCTCAGATGAATACAGGTCAGGTTGATGTCATTAAGGTAGATGATATTTATGCAGCCACCGGTAATGTGATCTTTGAGGCTGATACCCTGCAAGGCGCCTCAACAGGCCAGATTACTTCGCGCAATGATGTGTCTGTGACCATCCGCAATGATTCTTCCTCGCCAATGAAGCTTGGTGAGATTGAAATACCAAATGCGCCTGCAGGCTCGATCATCTTTAACACACAGCTTGTGGCAAACAGCGCCGATATTCAGCGTTATAATAAAGATAAATCAGCGACCATCGGTTTTGGCATGGTGTCTGATTCATCTGGTCTGAATTCGAGCCTTGATATCTCAAGTCGCTATGATCCGAATGTGACAAGCTATAATCCTGGCGGTGTGGATATCAGAGCGCCAGAATTGATCCTGACAGGTGAGATTAATAACCGCGGCGGTGTTGTGAATGTCAATAATCTGCACGGGTCTATTTTCAATGAGGCATCAATTAATGCGTCTTCTATCTCTTTGACCTCTGGTGGTGCGTTCTTTGTGAATGATAAAACGCCTGGCATTTACAATATTGGCCCGCATCCTGAATCACCTGGCGGTTTCTTTAACACAGCGTCTAGCCGTCTTGATGGTGTTGGTGATTCAACAGATAATGATGTGGGTGGTTGTACCGGCAATATGGTGCATCTGGATGTGAATAATAACGTCAATTGTAATGAAGCAACCGCCACACAAGCCTGGGATAATTCATCATCTATCGCAGGTGATGTGGTCTATATCATGGCCAATACCATTAATGTGAACGGCTTGATTCAGTCTGGTATCGCCAATAAGACACTTACCATTAACGCCAATCATGATGAGTTCACCAATAATGACGGCTCAAGCACTTATGGGATTGCGCTTGATAATATCACCATGACAGGATCAGGCGCATCTCGTGAAGGGATTGACGGTGTTTATGGTTATTATAACGCAGCAGATGATGTGATTGAGGTCTCTGGTCTGGAGGCCAAAGGTGGTGAGGTAACACTTGTTGGTAAAGTCATCTCAACAGGCAAAGGCCAGATCAATGTGCTTGATGGCTATGGCACCTTTACCATCAATAATAATTCAACCAAAAAGGTTCGTCTAGCAGGCATAACCAACCGCGAAGTCGAAGGCAAAGTCACAATCGTAGATAATAGCTATGATGATGGCTCAGATGGCTCTATGCCGCGCATTACCCAATATACGCGTATCGGTGATACCATTAAGGTGGTTGATAATAATGGCTCTTCACTATCAAAGCCAACGGTCAATGTGTCTGGTCTGAATAACCAGTCAGGGCGCACAACAAGCTATGATCCGCGTGACGGGATGCGTTATTATTATATTCAGGGCGAGTCTGTTCAATTAGACAGACGCTACAGAACCTTCCGTAAAAAAGAAACAACAGGGATTATTACCTGGTCAGATACAGCTGATTTCCGTCCGCCTTCAACTGATTTCACAGGCGCCACCATACCGGTGAATGAGCTGCCGTCAGCTGATTTTGCAACAAGAGAGCCGTCTGTTACACAAGATTACCGTTTCCGGTTGCGTGATACGACACAGCAGACCTATTCCAACACTTATGAAGAGCAGGGCTCTATGAATTGTTGGGATATTGTTATCTATAAAAAATGTACATGGTATGTGCTGACAGATACCACTCATGAAGGCAGCCTGTATTATATGCAGGATGTCCGCGCTGACAGGCAGATTGACATTAAATTCATTGGCTCTGATCAAGGTAGTATTACAGTCAATTCAGCAGGCAGTATTGAGGTTGCGTCTGTGGATGCCAAAGGTTCGACCATGAGCCTGACGTCAACAGGTGGTGATATTCTGTCAAGCGCGTCTACTAATTCTTTGTCAGTTGATAATATCACCTTTAATGCTTCCGGGTCGGTTGGCACATTGGCAAACCCGTTTGTATTGGTTCAGGATAATAATTCTTCTATCAATATCGATTCAGGAAATGGCGTTTACATGAAGACCGCCACAGGCAATCTGAAGATTGACAGGCTTGTGAACACAGATGGCAGTATTGATTTGTCAGCAGGTCAGGATCTGATTGTCACAACAGCCACAAATGCGCTTGTTGGGGATAATATTTCCTTGAAGGCCGCCTTTGGCGAAATCAGAGATGCGGCGGGCGGTGAGTTACGTTTTGACTTGCTGGATGGCGCAGATAACGGGTCGGTGTCTGCCTATTCACGCATTGGTGATCTGGCTATGCGTGAGATAAGCGGTGATATGCGTGTTGGTGTCATTGATATTTCAGGTAATCTGAATTTGACAGTGGATAATGGTGACTTGCTGGATGGTAATTTAGAGCAGGTTGATGATACACAGACACAAGCTGCGTTGTTGGCGCTATGGGATGAATTGCAACTTACAGGCTCCTATGCAGAGACGAAGAAGACCAACCAGATTGATACTTATGAAGATACCATGACTCAGCTTTATGTTGATTATTGGAATTTACGTAATGTGGATGAGACGGATGATGGCTATGTTTATGATGCGTATGATCCGAATTTTTCTTATGAGGCAAGCGAAGCAGAAGAAGAGATGCTTGGCAATGATGCGGCACGTATTGCCTCTTATGAGAATGATCAGCAGGCACGCTATCAGCTAGGTCATGAGAAATTTGGCGGTCTTCTGTATAGTGACAATTACAGCTATGTTGCCAATAGCACGGAGATTGCCAAATTCTCAGCTGGTTATGAGTGGGAGCAGGACTATCTTGATGCGCCATTGCCAAATGAGGCATTTAAGGAGACAACAGATACCACGGCTTATATTGAAACAGCGAATATCACAGCAGATAACATCACGCTGACCGTGACCACTGGTAATATCGGCACCTTTAGTGATGTTGATAATTTCACCTTGCAATCAATCTCTGACGGCACGCTTGATAATGTATCAAAGATCAAATTGGCTGCGGCTGAATCAGATGATGTTGAACTTGATGAGCTAACCAATATTGTCACTTTGACCCAAAGAGAAGATCTGGATATTGAAACCATCGCAGAAGGGTCTGTTGTGACCATTAATGCGCAATCAGGTTATGCCTTCTTAGGTGGTGAGAGTGACTTGAATATTGATACGCTGAATGCAGCTGGTGAAGTACGCCTGAAAGTCAATGGCGATATTTTGAATGTGCGCAGTGATAATAATGCCGCTCTGACAGGCGCTGATGCTGTGATTGAATCTGCGCAAGGCCAGATTGGCGCCGAAGATAAGGCATTTGTCATTGATTTGGGCGCATCGAACAAGCTGACGGCGCGCGCTATGGATGGCATTTGGCTGACAGAAGCAAGTGATGATATTAATGTCTCTCAGATCTATTCACCAACGACTATCTCTTTGACCTCACCTGATCAGATACTTGATGCGCAAGAAGATTCGATAATGGATATTAAGGGTGATAATGTGACATTAACCGCCAACGGGTCTATTGGTATTCAGCCGGCCGCAGGTGACAGCATTGCCGTCTCAAAAGGCAAGGCGCTTGATGTGGCGTCAGTCAATTATGATAATTCAACCTTTGTTGTAACAAGCGCCACTGATGGTGCCTGGCTCTATGGGCCTCTTGGCCAGTCTTTGCGTATGACTGGTGCGACTCTTGAAGGGCCTTTGGATGTGGCGGTTGGCTCAAACTTGCGTGCCACAGGCAGCTTTAACACAGGCGCAGGTAATGACAATGTGACCTTCCGTTCCTATGAAAGCCTCGTCTTAGAAGGTGTGGGCGGTATTAATACGAACGGCTCATTATTACGTATGATTGCAGGCTCAAATCTGACTGTGATGGGTGATGTCTCTACAGGGGGTGGTGATATCAGAACGACATCTGCTGATAATACGACTTTTGCCGCAGATGCTGCGATTAGCACCTCTGGTGGTAATATCTTTATTGATGCAGACGGGCTGTTGAATCAGAATGTGACATTCGAAGATGGCGCAGTGGTCAATTTGGGTAGTGGCAATTTGCGCATTGAAGCCTCTGATGCGGTGCGCCTGACAGGTATTGTGACAAGCAATAATGATGCCTGTGCAGATGGCCAGCAAGGTTGTGCGGTGACTGTTCTGGCCAATTCCATCAATGATGGCGGCGATAGCAATGATGATATTGAGCTAAATGGTAATGGTGAAATCAGATTAAATGCGCATAAATATGCGAATTTGAACAAGATTGATTATAATGGTTCTGAGACGCTGCGCATTGAGGTGCAAGGCAAAAATGAAGATGCCAGAATTGCAGGGTCTATGCTTGGGATAGATGCCGAAGCAGGGATTGAATTTACCAAATTTATCGCAAATAGCGGCGCTGTTTATGCGCCGGTCACTGAGGAGCTTGTCATCACGGACGGGCGTCTTCGTGATGATTTATATCTGTCTATCGGTTCTTTTGATGCTCGTATCGGCCGCTTGTTAGATAATAATTTGGATCCAAATGAATGGTTGTTATCAAGCCTTGATGATAATTTCTTTGAAAATGGGGCGCTTGCCACAGGCCAGAGAGAAGAAGATTATCGCTGTACCGGCACACCGTCATTTATTGGTAATGGCAACGCTGTGCTGAATATGACATTTAATTATGATAATCCGGTAGTCAATTGTTCTGGTGTCCTGACTTATTATCGTCTGCCATATGTCCTGCAGGTTCCTGTTCAGTCAATTGAACAACAACTTGGCAATTACATTGAATCAGCGCGTGTGAATAATGCGATTGAAATTAACCCGGTTTCCTCTGTGCGTCTTGAACAAGCGCTTGTGACAACAGACAGAACACAGCGTCTTATCGCGCAAGGTGAGGCGCCACAAATCGTGATTAGCCGTGATGCTGTCGCCCTTGGGGTGAGTGATGAGGCTGTGGCAAATGAGCTTGCTTCGACCTTTGGGGTAAGAGAAACGTCTGCCACAGGGGTGGTGCAGGTGGATGTGTCAGACATTATCCAAATCGGCCTGCCACTTATTCAGACACCTGCTGAGGGTGATGATAATCTGGCAGATGAGTTACCTGAGGCAGATGGTGAGGCTGACGAAGAAGAGGCAGCAGACGCAGAAGAGGGCGCTCAGCCAATTGCTGCGATTGAGGCAACACCTTCTGATGAGGCGCAGATTGGGCCTTTATCATTTCTTGCCAATTAACAGATAGCCTAAAGCGCCATGCCGCGTAATTTTTCAGATAAATCTTTTATCATCTGATCAGCGCGCGCCATATGCGGGTTAACCTCAACCGCCTGTTCATAGGCGCGCAGCGCCCCTTCATAATTGCCAAGCGCATATTCAATCATGCCAAGACCAGATAGCGCGCCAAAATGGCGTGGCTCAAGGGCAAGTGTGTTGGCGATATCAGCGCGCGATTTTGATAACTCACCTTGAATGTAATATAAGGTTGCGCGCCGGTTCCAGGCTTCGGCAAAATTCGGATCTTCTGTGATGATATCTGTGAAAATGGCTTCTGCATGGACAAAGTCGCCCTGATTCATCATTTCAATGCCACGTCCAAGACGATTTGTCAGGCTGTCATCTGTGGGGTGTGTTGCCCATCTGCTCCATATCTCAGAGACAAGACGCATCGCATCGCCTGCATCATTTGTTTCCTGTAATGAGGTAAATAAGCCATCAAGCACAATATCACGACTATCAGCCATAGGGGCTGATATCCCAAGCGTCAGGCTGAGGCAGGCAATCATCATGAAAGAGCGATATCTATTTCTCATAGTCTTTACATAAGCCAGATAGGGAAAATGAAAAGCCTCTTTTTTCATTTCACCCTGATTTGGGCGCTTGAAAATGGCGGAAAAGGCCTCACATATAAATATATAAGAAATTCATAAAGTAAAAATGACAAAGGTAGATATGGCAAGGGCAGATATGGCAAGCGAAGAACAATCACAGACGCGCGACTTACTTGGGGTGGTCAATGGTATGCCAACATCAGATGGCGCAGGGGTCTCTTTACTGCGTGTGGTGGGGACGCCGCAAATAGATTATCTTGACCCCTTTTTAATGTTGGATGAATTCAAAAATGATGACCCCGGCGCTTATGTGGCAGGTTTCCCTGAACATCCTCACCGTGGGTTTGAGACTGTGTCTTATATGAAACAAGGCGCTATGAAGCACAGAGATTCTGCGGGTAATGAGGGGATCATTCATGATGGCGGCGTGCAATGGATGACAGCCGGGCGCGGGATCATCCATTCAGAAATGCCGCAACAAACAGAAGGCCTATTATGGGGATATCAGCTATGGGTGAATCTGCCGGCAGAGCATAAAATGGTGCCGCCTCGTTATCAGGATATCCAAAAAGATGGTATCCCTGAGGTCATTACAGATGAGTTACATGTGCGCATTATGGCAGGGCATTATCAGGGCACAGACGGCGCCTCTCAGACATTATGGCCAGTTGAATATATGGATGTGATGGCAAAGCCCGGCGCGCAATTTGTGCATGATATCCCGGAAGGCCATAATGTGATGGTGTTTGTCTATGAAGGCGAAATGCAGGTAGGTGATAAGGTGATAGCAGCCCATCAGCTTGGTGT